>CANQPJ010000008.1 GCA_947625755.1 uncultured Lachnospiraceae bacterium
TTAGAAATTTCAACTGTTTTTTTAACGTAAGTGGAATTTAATCTTTCACACGGAATTTACTTTTACAAGTCAGCATTGCACAATATTTTTCTGCAAACCATTTTTATTTTTCTTTTGTATTTTTCAGCTGTATCCATGTTTTTTTCTTTTTTCGTTTTCCATAACGGATACCATTTACAATTCTTACTTTTTCAATGATACATGTAGTGTTCTTTTTTAATTTACCTCGTTTTGTATATTTTGTAGATGCTCTGTCTCTCTCAATTACTCCTTTTTTTGTAGTGACGACGCGATATGGACAATAACTGTTTGCGATTCCCTCTGCAATCGCCTGCCCCATTGTTTTATAATTATACTTCTTCACGTCATCAGCATCATCCACAAAACAACATTCTACTAACATTGCCTGCGCTTTTGTAGAATTTAAAAACATTAACTCCGGACGGTATTTTACCCCTCTGTTTCGAAAACCCAAACGCGAAACGGAAGTGCATACATCTTTTGCCGCTTTCATTGGACCCAGTTCTTTACCATACACCAGCACTTCTACACCGCCTGTCTCTCCATCTCCTGTTTTATCACTTCTGCCACTGTTAAAATGAATGGATACATCCAGATTTACTTTGTGGGCATTACATTTTTTTACAATTTTGTCCAATATATCTTTTTGACTTTTCCCATTGTCCACGGTACAGTCATACACTTTAAACCCAAACAGTTTTAAATATTTTTTCACCTGTTTTAATACTTTTCGGTTCTCTGTTGATTCTTTTATTAATCCTGATGAACCGGAACCGATTTTGCCATCAGGATTATGTCCTGCGTGTACATTAATACTCCACATACGATTTTACATCCCCCAAGCAGATAATATATGATTGAAATTACTATAAAATATGCAAAATAACAGCTTATGTTCATTTTCCTTCCATTTTATGTCCGCTGCCTGACCTGACAGGAAGCTTTTTGATTCGACTTCACCACTTATACAACGATTTTATTCACAATAAAATTATAATCCACCAACAGCCAATTACTTCGGAACAACTGCATAATCTGCCAGTAAGACGCCCCTCGCAGATTATACTCATAGATTAATTCCAGTTTGGCGCTAATACTTCTTGGATCTTCATACCATACTTCATGTGTGACACCATTGTCTGTATAACGGTAATATGGACTCATTGCCACCTCATCAAACTGAATCTGCGCTCCCTTTTCAATAGCTAGCTGGACTGCTTCTATATTTCCTAATGTTCTTGCTTTTGTCACTCCTCTTTCATATGGTAAGGTCCAGTCATATCCATAGTTTGGAATACCCATATTAATTTTCGTTGACTCAATTTCTGTGACAGCATAATCCAAAACCTGACGCACTTTGTTAATTGGAGCGACAGCCATTGGAGGTCCATAAGTATACCCCCACTCATATGTCATAACCAGAACACTGTTTGCAATCGCTCCCAATGCACCATAATTTTTGCCTTCATAGAGTAACCCCGGCTGGTCGGCGCTTGTTTTTGGAGCCAAATCGACAGAGACGGAATATCCATTCGCATTCATTGTCTCTGTTACGCTTCTTACAAACTCCACAAAGGTATCTCTATCCTGCGCCTTAATATATTCAAAATCAATATCTACGCCCAAAAATCCTTTTGCCTGTATGGTCGCAAGCAAATCTGCAATTAAAGTATTTACAGCTTCCTGATTGTTGATTAAGGCTGAAATCAATTCGTTGCTAAACACTCCGGATGCATCAAAGGGTGTAAGCGTCAATATTGGTTCCGCTCTGTTTCGCAATGCCGCTGCTATCATAAAATCATCATTTAGCAGTGGTGGTATTAAATTGCCTTCTCTGGTAAATCCATAGGAAAAAACTGCCAACTCCGATAAGGAAGTCAATGTCTGCTCCAAAACATAAGAACTGATAAAAGGATATGCAAACCCTCGAAAAGACGCATTTCTACGATTTTCCCTGACTCCTCCATTATCAATTAACAATGCCTGCCCTATGGCAAGCCTATATGGAGACACCAGCTGATTATCATAAATGACAGACTCAACACTGACTCCAAACTGCTCTGATATTTTATCTACATTATCTCCCTCTTGTACAACATAAATCTGCATAAAAAAACACCCGCTCATATTTATAAAAATATATGCGGGTATTATGTTTTTTAGAAAAACTACTTAAAGAAGTAATAGTATAACTGCGTTAAATATCCCTGTATTGGAAATGTCGTTGCAAAGACAAGAGATACAACCGTCATTAATTTAATTAAGATATTAATTGCCGGTCCCGACGTATCTTTAAACGGGTCGCCTACCGTATCTCCTACCACAGCTGCCTTATGTGCTTCGCTGCCTTTTCCTCCGGCAAAACCGCTTTCAATATATTTCTTGGCGTTATCCCATGCGCCGCCGGAATTTGCCATAAAAACAGCCATCATTACACCACAAATCAAGGCTCCGCAAAGCATTCCTCCAAGAGCTGACGCACCAAGTAAATATCCTACTACAAGCGGCACCACCACTGCCATAACCCCCGGTACAATCATTTCATGCAGGGCTGCCTTGGTTGAAATACCAATGCATGACTTATAATCAGGTTTCGAAACTCCTTCCAGAATTCCCTCGTCTTCACTAAACTGCCGGCGAACTTCCTCAATCATCCTGTTTGCTGCCTTTCCAACGGAACTCATTGTAAGAGCTGTAAATATGAATGGAAGCATGCCTCCAATCAAAAGCCCCACAACAACGGTAGCCTGCAAAATATTAATATTTGGAAGGTTGGCAACCTGTGCATACGATACAAAAAGTGATAATGCGGTAAGTGCTGCTGAACCAATGGCAAACCCTTTGCCAATGGCTGCTGTAGTATTTCCCACAGAATCAAGTTTATCTGTAATATTCCGTACACTTTCATCCAGCCCCGACATCTCTGCAATACCACCTGCATTGTCTGCAATCGGTCCATAAGCATCCACTGCAATCGTCATGCCGGTTGTTGACAACATGCCTACTGCCGCAAGTGCAATTCCATACATTCCAAGAAATCCATATGACACAAGAACACCTGCTACAATAAATAAAATCGGGATGGCAGTAGATTTCATACCAACAGAAAGCCCGCTGATAATATTTGTGGCGGCTCCTGTCTGCGAACTGTCTGCAATCTCTTTTACACTCTTATATTTTTCGGATGTATATACCTCTGTCGCCTTACCTATGGCTGTCCCAACAATCAGTCCTGACAGTACAGCCAGAAAGAATTTAAAATTTCCAAATAGCTGATAGCTTAAAAATGCAGAAGCAATTATTTCAATCATTGTTGCAGTGTACTCTCCAATATTAAGGGCGCGCTGCGGATCGGAGCCTTTTTTGCCCCTCACAAAAAAAGTAGCCAAAACAGAGGCTAACACACCGATAGCTGCCATAATGATTGGAAATATAATCCGTTCCATTCCAAAATCATCTTCATTTGCTGCCAAAGAAGCAACTGCCAATGTTACCACGGACACCAATGCGCCAACATAACTCTCAAATAGGTCTGCGCCCATACCGGCAACATCTCCTACATTATCTCCTACGTTATCTGCAATAACAGCCGGATTGCGCGGGTCATCTTCCGGAATACCTGCTTCTACCTTTCCTACAAGGTCTGCACCGACATCGGCAGCTTTTGTATAAATACCGCCGCCTACTCTTGCAAAAAGCGCTATGGAGGAGGCGCCTAAACTAAATCCTGTAAGGACGCTGACAGCTTCCTCTGTAAATCCTGTGGTCTTCATTAAAATAATAAGAATAAGGCTGAAGCCTAAAATACCAAATCCTACAACACAAAGCCCCATAACAGCGCCGCCGGAAAAAGCAATCGAAAGCGCCTTGTTTATTCCTTTTTCTTTGGCTGCATTGGCTGTACGCACATTTGCTTTTGTCGCAACATTCATTCCTACATAACCTGCCAATGTAGACAGCACAGCGCCTGCAAGAAAGCATACTGCTGTAATCCAGTCAATGCCAAGTCCCAAAACTACAAAAAGCACTACAACAAATATAATCAGAATCCTGTATTCAGCAAACAAAAAGGCTTTTGCCCCCTCTGCAATATAACTGGAGATTTCTTTCATCTTATCGTTCCCTGCATCGCTTTTGTTGATTTTTACCGCTTTCAGTATTGCAAAAATAACTGCGATAACTCCTGCAATCGGAGCTAAATAAATTAAATCCTGCATAATCCTCTCCTTTTACTTTTTATATATTTCTCCATAGCATCAAATATGTTTGTTATTTTTCTAACAAACTTCTTATGATTTGTTCAATACTCTACCACCATAATTAAAATATTGCAACACATATTATATGAAATGTACAGCCGCGCTCATATGCCTATATTTGTTTTTAAACATATATATTCATTTTTATTTTATATTTTATTAAGTGTGTGCTATAATAGATAGGTATTTATTAAAGGTTTTCCTTTAAAAAATTAAATTTGACTGAAAAATATAAGAAAGGAGTACTATTATGAGACATGAACTTGATCACATTGATGAGCAGATAATCAAATTGCTTCATGACAATGCCCGCATCCCTTTAAAATCTATTGCGAACCAGGTTTTTTTATCTTCGCCTGCAGTGTCAGCCCGTATTGAGCGTCTCGAGCAGGCAGGCATTATTACAGGGTATACCGCAAAGGTTAATCCTGCCGAATTAGGTTACCACATTAAAGCCTTTATCAATCTGGAGGTTAATCCGGACCAGAAAAAAGATTTTTATCCCTACATAAAAGAATGTAACAATGTTGTGGAATGTAATTGCGTCACCGGTGATTACGCAATGCTGATAGAGGTGATGTTTAAAAGTACTGAAGAACTCGATCACTTTATTGGAGACCTTCAGACCTTTGGCAGCACAAAAACCCAGATTGTTTTCTCTACTTCGGTAGAGCACAGGGGCATTCCTATGGCTGATGACTAAAACAAACGATAACGGAATGTTATACTAAATTATTTAGTTTACATTCCGTTTTCCAATTAAAATCCCAGGAGGCTTATATGCGTCACCAACAAGAAATACAATATATCATGCATTTATTGAAATGTGCTGTCACCGATGAAATCCCACAGTTTCCTCCAGAAGATTTGGATTGGGAGCTTATCTTTAATGTGGCAAAAAAACACAAAATTGTTTCCACTCTTTATTTCGGAATGGTCAAGTTTCCGCAAGACATGCAAAAAACAATTCCACACATTAATGATTATATTTTTTCTTATCAGAAAAACCTTGTATCCGATGCCAACCGTTCCTTTGAACTAGAGCGGTTAAAAACTGCTTTTTCTGATAATAACATTGACTATATGTTATTAAAGGGAAGTATTATCAAGCATTATTATCCGGATACTTCTATACGCCGTATGAATGATATTGATATTTTATTCCGGGGCGCAGATTTTAAAACAATAGACCGCATATTTAAAGAGTTTGAATATCATATACTGCACAAAGATGCAAAAGACACTGCGTACATTCATCCTGCAAACCGTGTTATCATCGAAATGCAGCCCCACTTAATTGACATTGGTTATCTGAAATGGTATCAATATTTAGAAAATATCTGGAACAAATGCAATCATTCAGGCAACGAATATCAAATGACCTTGGAAGATTTTTATATCTATCATATAATTCACATGGCAAAACATTTTATAAATGGCGGTATCGGTCTTACGCATGTCACAGACGTATATGTTATGATACAAAAGTTTACCGGGATAGATTGGGATTATGTGGATGCCGAGCTTTCCAAATTAGATTTATATCAATTCAATCATACAATAAAAATGCTTGTTGAATACTGGTTTGATGCAGTCAATTCAAAAGATTTTTCTCAAAAAGAGATAGAAATAATTACATTTTATATATTGACAGGCGGCGCTTTTGGTTCCACTAAACAAAAAGAAATTAATTCTATTGTCTCAAGAGGAGATAAAAGTCTTTCTCTGCGAAAGAAAATTTTTCCCGATAGGACAACCATGATAAATTACTATGGGGAGTTTTTAAATAAACACAAATGTCTGCTTCCATATTATTGGTTCAGACTGAATCTCACCCGATTACTGCACTATAACAAAGATACGAAAAAAAACTTAACAAATATTTCATCTATTACGGAATCAGAAATCTCCACAACCGAAAAAATAATGAAGCTGTGCGGATTGAAATAAAAAAACCTTGTGGAATTTTGTCAAATAAGAAAATTCCACACGGTTTTTTTATTTATTTTTATAATGCACTATCAATAAATAGATGCCATATCCCAGTGCTGTTCCGAGCGTATTAAGGATTACATCATCGACATCCATCTGCCCTAATGCAGTCGCATACTGTAATACTTCTATCGCCACGGAAAGCAGGCAGCCCGATAATATTAATCTCCATCCTTTCAGCTTGGAAAACCATGGAAGCAAAAATCCAAAGGGCAGAAACATGATTACATTACATGCCAGATTTTTCACGAACCAGTCCTGAAGCACATGGGCTCTGCTTACATAATCAGTAATTGTTTCAAATGGAATCCACTTGGGCTCCATTCTTGTAATACTTTCCCCGGAAATAATTTTTTTAAAACTTCCCTCCAGCATTCCTGTAGGATACTTCAATACTAAAACCGCAAATAATAAAAGCATATATAGTATAAAGAGAAGAACTATTATAGTCCTAATGTTTATCTTTTGGTTTTTCCTTCTGTTTTTCTTTTGACTTATCTTTTTGTCCATCGTTCTGACTACTGCTTTCTTCTTTTTGTTCTTCTGTCTCCTCTTTCAGGTGACGTTCCCTTTCAAGCTGCAATGCCCTTCTCTGTTCTTCTGTGGTTTTCAATGCAATCTTCTTTGAAACCTTACGGTCTTTGTTATCAAATTCCATCGCAGAAGCATCACCATATGCATTGCCATAACCGCCATAACCGCCGTAACCGTAATATTTTCCATATCCATAAGACAAATTCAGTCTTCCTTCTGTACCGTTTAACACACATCCGATAATTGGTGTTCTCGTGTAAGAAAACTCCTGAAGGGTATCTATAATCTTGTTTACTTTTGCAAAATCTTCCTTAACAACATATACCACCCCGTCACTATACTTTGCAAGAATGGCTGCATCTGACAGTTCGCTGCAGGAAGGCGCATCAATAATAACGTAGTCAACCAAATCTCTTCCTTTTCGAATAAACTGTTCCATCTGTTCAGAATTCAGACATCTTACAGCATTTTTTGAAGGTATACTTGGCGCAAGCATCAGCACTCTGGTACCATCCAGATTTACAATCGCTTCACTGTTTTTAATCTTCCTCTGCAGAAAATCTTCCATTTTATACGAATTAACCTTCTGCCCTACCATTTTATGAAGGGACGGTCTTCTTAAATCCCCGTCAATCAGCATAACCTTCTTTTGGCTTTTTGACAGAGAACACGCCAGATTTAATGCTACGCTACTCTTTCCTTCACCTTCTAATGTACTCGTTACCAAAATAACTTTATAGTTATTTTTTTCCAGCTCCTTTTGACACCGTGAAGTTATGGAACGCATCGCCTCCAGATACCGAAAACCTACATTCCGGTTTTCAATAAAACAATACTCTATTTTTTTGTCCTTAATAGAAGTTACATTTGGAAGCATACCCAGGAAAGGCACATTCAGCTGCTCTTCTACATCTTCCTTGCTTTTTATTTTTTTTACAAAATATCCGTACAATCCGATTGGTATTGCCGCCAAAATAATTCCTAACAATACAAACAACAGCGTCTGCTGTGCAGGAGAATATGGATTGGTCGGACTCTTCGGCAGGATAGGCTCCTCCAAAACATCTAACTGGGTATCGCCAATAACAAATTCCGCCACGCTTCCATAATTTTTCAAAACAGACTGTACCACTTTATAGCTCATTTCCCTGTCAGAACCGGATGTGACAATACTTAGAATATTTGTATCCGGTACTGCTGAAATAGTAATTGTACAGGGCATCGTATCAATTTTTAAATCAGATTTTATAATTTCATAAAAAACCTCATTGTTAATCAGGTAATCAAAACTAACGCTGAGAATAGAGGCCAATTCATTGTTATCCGTATATGAACGGTCTTCCATACCGTCATACCGTGGAGCCGTAATTGAAAATGTCGCCCGGGTTTCATAAAGGGGTACATAACTGCTGCTATACCTCTGATACCCTACAACTCCCATAAAAATCATGGTAATAACCATAATGGGCCATAACTTCTTGAGAGCTTTCCAAAATCCAAATATAATCTGAGAAAGGCTGACCGGTTCTTTTTCCTGTATATTGGAAGTATTATAATTACTCGTCATAAACCTCTACCTCTCTTTCCTCAAGTATATTATATACGCTGTTTCTATCATTTATCTTAAATACTCTGTAGGCATTTAATACGCATCCTAGGAAGTTACTGTTAGAATCGTTCATAAGATTGACACAGTTTCTTATTTCATTAATGTGGGAAACATCCTGTCTGACAACCAGCAACGAAAAATCTACCAAATCAATAATTGCTTCGGCATCTGCCACCAGAGACATTGGAGGCGTGTCTACAATCACATAATCTGCCATCTGGCTGCACTTATGAATTAAATCCTGCATGGCGCCGGATTTCATGTATTCATAAGTACCGGTATGACCTTTGGAAGACATAATCAGATTAATTCCCGTTCTGTCATGATATATTGCTTCATCCAAACCACATTTTCCCTGAAGAAGTTTGGTAACATCTACCATATTTTTTGGAGGAATATCTAACATCTTATACATGGCAGGATTTCTCATGTCTGCATCTATAACAATTACTTTCTTTCCCTCTTTTTGCAATGACAGGGCTATATTCAGTGCCACCGTAGATTTTCCTTCATTTTCACACACACTGGATACCAGTATGGTATTTTTCTCAGGTCTTCTGTCATGTTCATATTCGATTTTAATTCTAATGTTATTAAATGCCTCTATGAACTTGGTTGTTATAACCGGGCTGGTAATAAGCAACGCTTTAATACTTTGGACAATTTTTGACTTCATGGTTCTGTTTTTCTGCTCATAATAAATTGTTCCCAACAGCGTGGTATTAAGCTGTTCCTCTACCGCCGCCTCTGTTTTAATTGTCCGGCGCATGATATTTATTGCCGCAAACACCAGCATTGTCATCAGACCACAAAGAAATCCTATCAGCAGAGATTTATTTCTCGGCATAAGCACATTATCCGCATGCGTTGCCACAACCGGTGTCTCCAAAGCGTCAAACACAGCATCGGAAGTCAGGTATTCTGACAGGTCTGCATAATTTTCCATAATTGCGCCAATAGCTTTAAATGATATAACAGGGTCTTTGGATGTCACAGATACCTTCATCAGATTTGTTTCTTCAATTAATGAGATGTCCATTGTTGCATCCAGATTTGATATGTGCAGTTCCTTTTTCAGTTTATTTTTCATAATATCTGAATTCATCAGATTCTGAAGTACTGTCACAACGCCCTCTGCAAACTTTTTATTGGTATAGACATAACCCGTACTCTGCTTTGGCGTGACAACATAAATCCCAGAGCTGGTATATTCCGGCACATAGGAGTTGCTGATGTAAGCGTGACTGATCATAATGCCCATCCCTGCAACAATTAATATAATCCACCAGTTTCTCAACCAGTTTCTCACTATACCCAATAAATCTATATTTCTTATATTTACAAACTTGCGATTCATCTTTACTCCTCCACCATCACTGTCAGGTAGGCTAAACCTTCGTTATTATCACTGTCAGTCACTTTGTACTCTACCAGATAACAGCCTGCTTTGTTTGTTTTCACTGATGAACTTTTGACTTCTACTTTCGATGTCGATATTCCTTTATTCTCATTGTCTTTGACTGATTTGACGTATTTATGCGGGTCAAATTTATCTCCCACTTTCAAATACTCGATATTTTTTGACAATGTAATTGTAGGGCTTAAATTATTATCCTGCTTAATAATGATAACCGCTTTCATTGTAACCGTGTCTCCCATACTGTTGGTTACCTGCGCTGTGACAGTATTGTCTCCGGAAACATTCGTTGAAATCGGTCTCGACAGTATTTTAACTTTATCACTAATATCACCATCAAGAACATCTTGTGCACCCACAATATCTTTTACATTCATATCGGAGCCGGTCTGAAAGCAAAGCGCCTGCTTTAAAACAAAGCGTGGCTTTCTATAATCTGTAAAGCGTACCCTTCTGGTGGCTTTTGCCACTTTATGATTCGAATTGCACACTGCATAAGTCACATTACAAATATGCTTGTCCTTATCAATAAACTTTGATATAGACTCTATAACAATCTTATCCGTAATATCTCCATCCTTTTTATCTCTTGCTACTACATCTTTGAGCAAATCTTCCTCTTTGTTTCTGACAGAGACATCTATCTGCTCCTTTCCCATCTGAAACACCGGGACAGTGTCATCTGCATTTTTCTTATTGCTATACCAATTCCAGGTATACGCAATTACGGAAATAACAAATATTGTAATAACTGCATATTTTATATACTTTATATATTTCATATATTATCTGCACAGATATTCTTCTGTATCCGCGCGCTCCTTTCCTCAATAGACATTTTTCCACAAATATATTTTAACAAAACAAAAGCCGTCTGTAAATACAGACATGCTGTGTTTTTTCGTTTATGTGCTCATATTATATGCAATAAAACCTCCGCTTTCATAAATCCGCCCCACTATCTTGTCAGTCTTCCCAAAATATAGTTTTGCAATCGGGCAATCAAAACAGAACACCAAAACATAAGGAACAACGTCCATATTAATATCAGTATCGGATATTTGGGAAAATAAGCTATCCATTGCAATGTCTTTTTTGGAGTAAAAAAGATTCCATGTAAAAACCACATGTTCATACTATATTTTCCCAATATAACAAATCCTTTTTCTATTATTTTGCCCATATTCATACGTGTATACACACATATGTAATTCATGAAATTTATAAAGGCATATACAAGTATCGGCGCCCATATCATATCGAGCGTTATCGTATTCGTATCAGTCAGATATGTATCTGTCTGATACCTCAATGCCATAATTGCCAATATCATTATAACATCCAGCAGGGCAAGCAGGCTTGGCTTAATATATTTTCTAACAGCATTATCCATCTTTGCGAACATATCATACTTCGCAAACAAAAATCCGACAATTCCAACGTTGCCCCATGTAGCAAAACTGGATACAATTTTCAACAAATCGTCTGTCCCACCCCACGCATCAAACTGCCTCATGAGTAGAAAACTCCAATCAAATCCTGTCATTGTATGAATCCCAAAACTTTGCAGAAGAAACACTTTAAATGTTGGAAGCGGTTCCTTTAAAAGGATGCCAATTACGAGAAATGCCGCCGCAACAACCCAATATTGCACAAGAAATTTAAAAGCCTTCTGCGCACAGCTGCTCCATTTTTCATATCGGTTTTTGTTTACAAACATGGCATAACCACTGGTGAATGCAAATAATCCTACACAGATTTTACAGATGAATGCAATTTCCTGCTCTACTATAATTCCGTTAATTGTTATCCCGTGATACATGTTTGCATCATTTATCCACTGCAAAAACCCAAAAAAATGATGCGTAAACATCATAACGATTGCAATGCCTTTTATGAAATTAGCTTCCTTTTTCCCATATTGAAATTGTTCCATTTTACTCCTTTAATGCATTCAGATAAAATTCTTCCAGCCATTTTGCATTCTCCCGAATATCAAACTCTGCTTTCTGAATCATATCTGTTGTGTCTGTTCTCTCAAACTGTCTCTCATACTCCAGCACCTTATCTGCCCATGTCCCGGCGCTTTCGTTAAGAGGTATCACCTTTACATTTCCGGTAATATCACACTGTACCGGCACCTTATCAGAAATTACACATGGTAGACCACTCGCCTGCGCCTCAATCATAGTCACCGGCAGTCCCTCAAATAATGATGGAAGCAAAAACAGATCAAATGCCTGCATGACCTCATTTACATCCTCCCGAACACCTAAAAACTGCACACAGCCGCTTAATCCCAAATCTATGACTTTCTGTTTCATCCGGTTTTTAAGCGAATCATCCAATTCTCCTCCCCCAACCAGCAGAAGTACCGTATCAGGATTCTTTTTATGTATTTCATAAAAAATGTCAATCAAAAAAGGATGATTCTTCTGTTCAAAAAATCTCCCTACATGACCTATTACCGTTTTATTTTCTACTCCCAGAGCCTTCTTCATTTCCGCAGATTTTGTGATATTATATGCATAAGCTTTTGCATCAATTGCATTATTCATTATAATCACTTTATCCCGATTCTTTTTACCGTAAAGCCAGTCTCCTGCCTCCGTACCGCAGGCAAACATATGTGTATTATAATATTTCAACATGAATTTAAAATAATATCTGACAATCAGTTTTGGGTTAATCCCCAGCGGTCTGTTATGAGAGTGGGAAATTCTTACCGGTACTCCTAATTTCTTTGCCTCTTTTAATGCAAAATAACTTCTCTCCTCCAAATTGGAATGAATAATCTTATACTTTGGATGTTTCTTTAAAAAATCCCGTACTTCTCTCTTATATTGTCTGAATTTTCCCGGATACATCGGGCACATATGATATACCCTGCCGCCCAGGCTCTCTATTTCATCTTCATACGCGGCTCTGTAATCCCTGTTTGTCAGAAAATCAAACCGGATTACATCTCTGTCTATATTTCTCATATAGTTCATAATCATTGTCTCCGCGCCACCGCGGTCCATTACTGTATCCAGCACTAAAACATAAATCGGTTCCATATTTTTCCTATGCTCTGTCTTTCTCTACATACATTTTCTCAAAATAGTTCTGATACTCTCCACTAATGATATTCTCCCACCATTCTTTGTTGTTCAAATACCACTGGATTGTTTTCTTAATTCCGTCTTCAAATTTTGTCTCCGGAAGCCAGCCAAGTTCCTCATGAATCTTTGTCGGATCAATGGCATATCTCATATCGTGTCCCGGTCTGTCCGTCACATAAGTAATCAGGCTTTCCGGTTTATCCAGTTCTTTCAGAATCGTCTTTACCACTTCCAAGTTACTCTTTTCATTATGTCCGCCAATGTTATAAACCTCACCTACATGTCCCTTACGCATTACCATGTCAATAGCAATACAGTGATCTTTTACATACAGCCAGTCACGGACATTTTCTCCCTTTCCATACACTGGCAGGCTCTCATCTGCCAAAGCTCTTGCAATCATTAACGGAATTAATTTTTCCGGAAAATGGTACGGTCCGTAGTTATTACTGCACCTTGTAATGGTTACAGGTAATCCATACGTCCTGTAATACGCAAGAACTAAAAGGTCTGCCCCTGCCTTTGAAGATGAATATGGTGATGAAGTATGAATTGGCGTATTCTCGGTAAAAAATAAATCCGGTCTGTCTAACGGCAAATCTCCGTAAACCTCATCCGTAGACACCTGATGATACCGTTTTATTCCGTACTTTCTGCAGGCATCCATCAGGACCTGTGTTCCAATAATATTCGTTTTCAGGAAAATCCCCGGATCCTCTATGGAACGGTCAACATGAGACTCCGCTGCAAAATTTACAATAATATCCGGATGTTCCTCCTCAAACAGCTTTTCCACACATTCCCTGTCGGCAATATCACCTTTTACAAACCGAAACTGTGGATTCTTCATTGCCTGTTCCAGCGTGGCAAGATTTCCGGCATACGTCAGCTTGTCCAGACAAATAATTCTGTCTTCCGGATGCTTTTCCAGCTCATAATAGACAAAGTTGCTTCCTATAAATCCTGCTCCACCTGTTACAATAATATTCATATTCTTACCTCCAATATAATTATATATTTAAAAACTTACATTCTCATAAAACTCTTCCAGCCATCCGGCATTTTCTTTAATATCCAATCCACTTTGAATAATTCTTTTCCTCATGTCTTCCCGACCGGTGTTTGCCTGCGCAAACGACAATATTTTATTTGCCCAATCTATGGGGTCCTCCATAAGAGATTTGTATTGTATCTTTCCACTGACATTCACTTCATTAGACACGACATCACTAACTACACAAGGTATATCGGCGCTTTGTGCCTCGACGAGAGTGACCGGAAATCCTTCGCTCAATGAGGGCATAACTAATATATCAATCCCCTGCATTAATTTTTCTACATCATCTCTTACGCCAAGGAAACGGACTTTACTTTCAAGTCCCATCTCTCTTACCTTTTTTTTGACTTTTTCTTTATATTTTATTTCAGCTTCGGGTTTTCCTCCCCCTATTAATAATAGTCTGCTGTTTGGACACTGTTTATTCACTTCATCAAATATATCCAGCAAAAAAATCTGGTTTTTTTCCGGTATGAATCTTCCAATATGTCCTATTACTAACTGGTTTTGTTTGATATTAAGAGAATTCCGTATTTCTTTTCGAATGACTTCATTATAATAAAAAGATTCCACATCAATGGCATTTCTCATAAATATAACTCCTTCTGTAGTTCCGAAAAGCCATTTTGCCGGTTTCTCCCCACATGCAAATGCATGCGTATAATACTTTGCCAGCCTTTTCCTAAAATACAACCGCATAATCATTTTCAGATTTTTTCCCTGGGGAACAGAATGTGCATGGGCAATTCTTACCGGCACTCCTTCTTCTTTTGCAATTTTTAAAGCAAAATAACTTCTCTCCTCCAGATGCGAATGAATAATGGTATACCATGGATGTTCTCTTAAAAATGCGCGAAACTCTTTTTTATACTGATGAAACTTCCCGGGATACATCGGGCACATATGATACACTTTGCTTCCCAGATTTTCTATCTCTCCCTGATAGTCTGCATCTTTGTCCCGGTTAATTAAAAAATCCATTTGGATTTTTTCCCTGTCAATATTCCTAAGATAATTCATCATCATTGTCTCGGCGCCTGCTCTGTCCATAACAGTAATCAGCACCAGAACATATATTTTTTCTCTAATTGGTTTCACCATACAGCTCCTCATACTTTTCCACCAAGCGTCCACTGTTATAGTGGTGCAGTATAGCATCATATGCCCGGTTTACCATCGCTTTTTCCACACCATCCGCTGCCAGTCTTTCTATTACTTTTACAAACCCATCCCTGTCATCACAGATATACCCTGAAACATTGTTCTGTATAACGTCACGATTTCCTACCACATTGCTCACAATGCATACCTTTTTCATATACATTGCCTCCAGCAGGGATATTGGCAGTCCTTCATATCTGGATGTGAGTACAAATACGTCATATTTTTTTGCGCACGCAATCGTCTGTTTATTATCCAGCCATCCGGTAATCGTAATATTAGGGCTTGTTAATTTATCCCGCATTGCCCCATCACCAATCCAGACAAATTTTATATCCGGCAGCTGTTCTGCGATTTCATTGAATAATTCCGGGTGTTTCTGATAGTCTATTCTTCCTACCGTATACACTGTAAATTCCCCCGGATTATCCGCCTTGCTGTCCGCCGTCTCATCAATAATTTTTTGTATTTTTTCTATATTAATTCCATTGTTGATATAGGTTGATTTTTTTGAAACTTTTCTGCTTTTTTCCCACTCACTTTTTCCGCAGGCAACCGTAATACAATTTCCGTTTCCACAGATTTTTTCTATATACTTAAATATTTTCTTTTTGAGTCCGGACACATCTCCCATGAGAAAACTGTATCCATGAGGAGTATAGAACATCTTATATTTCTTTCCACTAAACATCATTCGCCCGATAGCTCCTGCCTTGGATGAATGCATATGTATAATGTCCGGTTTGACTTTTTTTATAATTTTTCGTAACTCAAAATAAGAGCCTAAATCCTTAATCGGATTCAAGCCTCTTGTAAAATTATTTACCTGAATCAGTGACACGTTTTCGTCAAAATACTCGACATAATTTTCCGGAGTCTGGCTTCTGATACCAAACGCGATTGTCACATCAAAATCCCTGCACATCCCATTGGCAAGTTCCACGATATATGTAAATACACCGCCTCCCATTGCCTCAACAATATGTAGAACTTTTTTCTTTTTACTCATTGTCTCTACCTTCTCAGCCTTTTCTTGTCACAACACTGCCCTTTGGAACATCCTCTTCCACAACGCAGCCTGCGCCAATCACACAATAATCCCCGATATTTACACCTTTAAGCACGACCACATTGCTTCCAAGCCAGCAGTGTTTTCCTATGCTGGTCCGAGAGACAGTGTACCCCTGGTTCTTTATGGAATCTTCCTCTGAACGAAACCTGTGGTTATGGTCATATACATGACAATTTTCTCCAAATATTGTACCGTCACCAATGCTAATGTGTTCCAGGGAATTAATAGAACAATTATGATTGAAAAAACAATTCTTTCCAATATCTATCCTGCCGTTTTCTATCGCTATATGGAACCCGTCTCTCCACGTTGTTCCTTCGCCGATTTTAAGTTTATTTCCAAAAACAATCTTATACAAAATTTTCTTAATTACTGCTTTAAAGTGATACCACATTTTTAAAATTTTCATTCGTCTCTCCGTTTCGAAGGCATGACTCCACTTTCCATTTACAGGGAACCATTTCTCTTTAATACCACTAAAATTGTTTTAAGTATAATCTTGAGATCTAATCCCACACTCCAATTATAAATATACTCATTGTCCAATTTCACAATCTCTTCAAAATTTGTCAGGTCACTTCTACCGCTTACCTGCCACAATCCTGTCAGACCCGGTTTGATAGCCAGTCTGCTCTTATGATGCAATTCATATTTTTCATATTCATCCAGTGTAGGCGGTCTGGTCCCTACCAGACTCATATCACCTTTTAAAACGCTCCAGAAATTTGGAAATTCATCAATGGACAAAGTTCTTAAAAAGAATCCCAGTCCTTTTTTCGTACCGTCAGGACCACTTCCGATAATTCTCGGATCATTATCTAATTTAAACATCAGCCCTTCCATTTTATTTTTTTCCATGTATTCCTTTTTGCGTTCCTCTGCATCCGTATACATGGAGCGGAACTTGTAAATTTTAAAAACCCTTCCGTTTCTTCCTGCTCTATACTGCCAAAAAAAGATTGGTCCCTTTGGATCTGCAATCTTAATGGCAGGCGCAACAAAAATAAACAGAACTGCCGTAATCAGACAACCTACAATTCCTCCACATATATCAATACATCTTTTCATCAACTGTTGCGCAGGTGTAATAACTTTCATACTTGCGGTCATAATAGCGAGATTATTCAACCGTCCGAAATAAACGTTTGGAAGACCATCACCAAACATATTTACTCCGACCTGAACCGTTACACCCATTTGCAGAAGGTTATTTGTAATCCGCTCTATGTCTTTGGTTTTTGTTGCATTCAGACATATTAATACATTGTCGACAACATTTCTGCAGATATACTCGTAAACTTCCTTTCCGCTGCAAACAACAGATATTCCCATGATTTGCTTTGTTTGGGATTTTTTTCTCAACGAAATACCTATAATATCATAGCTGTTATCCGGTCCGTTTGTTATTTTATCTATAGCTTTTTTTGCATCCTCTTCATCTACCAATACGAGAAGCTTTGTCTTGTTTGACTTCTCTGTTCCATTTGCCTGATATACCTTTTTCACAATGATATGTGCCAAATACATCACTATAGTATCTAAAAAGTAAAATCCGACCAATATAGTTCTGGCATAATGTCTTCCCATCTGCATAACAAATAAGTACGCAAACAGAAGCGCAATCAACTCTGTATTATATAATACTACAACTTTAAATTCATCAAAATATCCACGTCTTAGAATGCCCGAATAACAATTGGTAAAAAACATAATACAGAAATGAAGTATCATAACCAACACAATCAGCATTCTATACCCGGATACCGCATACATATTTCCAACGCCTAATCGAATCCAGTAAGAAAATAAAAATGTAAAATTGAGGCATAACAAATCAACGAGAATAAAATCCCAATGTTTGAGCCATCCTTTTTTCTTAAGATGCATATTACTCCTCCCACGCTTTTATTTCTCTGCCCCCATTATTGAATTCTGAAACAATTTTATCCTATTACTGATTAAAAGTAAATAAAAAATATATTTTTTATTTTGGTAATACATCCATTATTTAACTTTACAGTACATTTTCCCTTAATTTTGTCCTATTTGTAAACTTTTGTAACTGAAATGTTAAATGTGTTTTCTGATTATTGCATTTATCCGCTTGTGAAGCTACTATTAATACCGTAATATTATTAAATTAGGAGTTATTCATATGAACTGGCGGGATAAATTTACAAACTTTATGTACGGAAGATATGGGATAGACCAGCTTTCCAGATTTATGCTTATTGTCACATTCATACTTTGCATTTTATCAATATTCATTCGGACACATATACTAAGCATTTTAATTCTTGCGCTCATTATTATCATATACTATCGTATGTTTTCCAAAAAAATTTACAAACGGGCTGCTGAAAATGAAAAGTATCTGCGCTTTATAAACAATTTAAAAGGCAAAACCTCTTCCGGCAGAAGTGGTTACGCAAAGGATGCGGCGCAGAGAAAATATTACAGGTTTTTCAAATGTCCCGGATGTTCACAGAAAATAAGAATCCCAAAAGGTCATGGAAAAATCGAAATAAGATGTCCGAAGTGTAACACAAAATTTATTAGAAGAAGTTGATATGTTTGGTTATATAGTTGTTAATAAACCTGAATTAAAATTTAAAGAATTTGATGTATATAAAGGATACTATTGTGGTCTGTGCCACTCATTAAAGAAACGTCATGGCATTGCAGGACAGATTACCCTGACATATGACATGACATTTTTAGCGCTTTTACTTACCGGTTTGTATGAGCCTGACATCAAAGAAGAACATCATCGGTGTATTTCTCATCCGCTCACCAAACATCGAATGCTCTATAGTGAATACACAGATTATGTTGCTGACATGAATATCATCCTTGCCTACTATAAGTCTCTGGACGATTGGGAAGATGACCATAATATAATTCAATTAGCCTTTGCTTCGATTTTAAAACATAAATGCAAATCATACAAAGAAAAGTCACTGGCAATTTCAGATTTATTAAAGCAATTACATGAATACGAAAAAGCAGACAGTCAGGATATTGATGCCGTTGCCGGCACCTTTGGAAAAATAATGAGCATTATCTTTGCTCCCCATGATGATACATGGGTGCCTTCCTTACAGCGTTTAGGATTTTTTCTTGGAAAATTTATTTACATTTTGGACGCATACAAAGATATTGAAAAAGATTTGAAAAAAAACCGCTATAATCCTTTAAAAAATATTTGTAACCAACCGGATTTCAATGATAGAATAGAGCAGATGCTGACTATGATGATGGCAGAATGTTCCAAAGAATTTGAATATCTTCCCATTATAGACAATGCAAACATTTTAAGAAATATATTATATGCAGGAGTTTGGACAAAATATTATGAGTGACCCATATAAGATTTTAGGCATTTCAAGAAATGCTACTGACGAAGAAGTAAAAAAAGCATATAGAGAGATGAGCAGAAAATATCATCCTGATGCCAATGTAAACAATCCCAACAGAGATAAGGCAGAAGAAATGTTCAAACTGGTAGGAATGGCATATGACCAGATAATGAACGAAAGAAAATACGGAGGATTTGGCAATTACGACAGCCGAACATACACCGGCTCTTCCGACAACCGGGATTCTCTCTATACCGCTGCGTCTAATTATATCAACAACGGTCATTATCAGGAAGCGCTTAACGTTTTAAACAATATTGAAAACCGGACAGCGTACTGGTATTTTTTAAGTGCAGTAGCTAATAACGGTGTTGGAAACAATATCCTTGCGCTCGATTTAGCCAGAACGGCAGCCGGAATGGAACCGGACAATCTGACTTACCAACGTCTGGTTCAGACGCTCGAAAACGGTGGCTTCTGGTATACCAGCCAACGTTCTGCTTTTGGCGGTGATGAAAGCGGTATTTATTGCTGTTCTGACCCATGCACGACATTGTGTCTGCTTAATCTTTGCTGCCACCCATGCTAAAGTCCGCTTCCAATCGCGTTTTCTATTGACCGGATAAATCTATTTCAAACCGTATTCCAACAATGTTTTTGCATCTTTCCATCTCTGCTCATCCATATCCTCTCCCAGAACCACACTGATACATTCTTCTGCATCCTTTTTGCCTACGGATACAAGACATTTTCCGGCTGCATCCGTACTGCCTGTTTTCATTCCCACGCAATACTTATAGTAAAAGTCACTGTCTTTTCTCAACAGCTCATTGGTACTTGTCCACTTTTTCCCCAAGGTATCTGATTGATAACTCTGCCTTTTACAAATTTTTGCAATGGTCCGGTTATGATAGGCATGAACTGCAATTTTTGACAAATCACTTGCTGTCGTATATTGATTATTGTCATCATAGCCATCCGGAGATGTGAAATGTGTATTTTCCAGTTCCATGTCTCTTACATTTTTATTCATTTCCAGAATAAATCTTTCCACACACTGGGCATCTGTAAATTTCTTGCCCTCATTGGCTATATTGTTGTCAAAAATTTTTTTCCCTGTAGCTTTTGCCAATATATATGCAGCATCATTTCCCGAACAGATTAACATTCCATTTAACAGCTCTTCCACTGTGACAATCTGTCCCTTGGAAAAACCTGCTTTACTGGAATCTGCAGCAATCATATTAACTTCATTTCCTACCACTACAACATCATTCAAATTCATGGTCTGCAATACCGTCAATGCTGTCATTAATTTTGTGGTACTGGCAGGACTTCTTTTTTCATTTATATTTTTTCCAAACAAAATATTATTTGTTTTTAAATCTACCAGCACTGCTGCCTTTGCGCTTACATTTTTATCAAATCCGCCTGCTCTTTCCGTATAATTGACCGGATGCAGACTATAATCCGTCCATGGATTTTTTTCACTGATTACATAATTATCATGAATAAAATCCTGCACCACCACCTGGCTCTGTGCAACTTCCCATACATTTTCATTCTTTATCTTTGATTCACTGCCTATATTCATTCCAAAATCGGCTGTGCAGATTATTAGTGCTGCTGCAATTACTGCACTGAATATAAGACGAATTCTACTTTTCATGGAATATCCTCCTATTGAACCTGCGAATGCAAATCTTCCATTGTAAAAATAGGTTTATTAAAAGTAATACTTTCCCATTGTCCTTCTGCTGTAACAGTATTCTCTTCTTTCCATTTTTTATACGTTTCATCTGGAAGTTTTTTATCAGAAAATGCCATAACATTTTCGATTTTTTTTGCAATTTCCTTCTTTTCAAAAACTTTTTTTAATCTTTCTTTGCGAATCCCTATTTTTGATAACAAAGCATCGCCGGTTTCTTTATAATAATTATCCAGTTCTGTTTGGATTTTTGCCTGTTCCTTCTTTGTTAAATTCACATTATATGCATCACGATAACTGTACATGCACTCCCGCCTGCAAATATCATCCAGCACTGTACTTTTCACCAATTCTTCCATTGTTATCCCTTTTTTTGTTTTCTTACTCCACGATAATTCCCTGCCCTTTGTGAGATAATATATCTCGTATGTTCCCTGCGCAACATAGGCATAATATTTTGCCTCGTCCAAAAAAACATCATTGTCACCGGCATGTATTGCAACCGTATCTTCCGGTCTGCCGGTAGTAGTCTCCTCTTTTTCCGAATCCGTACCGCAGCCTGTCAGTCCCATGCACAAAATCAGCACCGTACAGCCTGCAAGAATACATTTCCGTGTTTTCTCATGAATACGGCTTTTCATTTTTTCTTTTTTTCTTAACTGTAAATTTAATGATTTCACCACAAATACCTCATTTAACTTTTGTTTTCTAACGTAATGTAGACAACGATTCTATCAGTTGTCCCGACAGCTCAATCACACTCTGATTTCCCGGTTTTGGAAAATATTCAAAACCCGGTGTTTTTCCCTGTATAAATTTCAATCTTCCCTTGTACTCCCGCATCAATATAGGAATACGGTTCACATCTATATCGGCTTTATTCCACATCAGTAGTTTTATCCGCTGTTTATCTCCGGACAGCTCCGTAACATATGCCTTATGCGCCGCCGCTTTTAATAACACTATCTGTAACAGATTTTCTACCTGATTTGGAATATCTCCAAACCGGTCCAGCAATTCATCCTGCATATCTTCATATTCTTCCAAATTCTCAATGGCTGCAATACGTTTGTAGATGTCCATTTTCAGAGATTCGTTTTTGATATAAGTTTTCGGTACATATGCATCACACACCAAATCTATTTTTGTCTCAAAATCATCATTAATCGTCTTTCCCTTCAACGCTTCAATCGCCTGATTTAGCATTTTACAGTACAAATCATATCCGACAGCTTCCATATGTCCACTTTGTCTTGCTCCCAAAAGATTTCCTGTTCCTCTGATTTCCAGATCCCTCATGGCAATTTTCACTCCGGAACCCAGTTCCGTAAAATCTCTGATTGCTCCCAGCCTCTTCTCTGCTACTTCAGTTAAAATCTGATTTCTGCTATACATCAAAAAGGCATATGCCATACGATTAGACCTTCCCACACGTCCTCTCAACTGATAGAGCTGTGACAGTCCCATTCGCTCTGCATTGTGTATAATCATTGTGTTGGCATTCGGTATGTCCAATCCTGTTTCTATAATTGTAGTAGAAACCAGAACATCAATATCTCCATTTACAAAATCATACATGATTTCTTCCAACTGTCTCTCACCCATCTGTCCATGGGCAAAAGCAACATTTGCTTCCGGAACCAGATTCTGCACGGAAGCCGCCACATCTCCAATATCCTGCACCCGGTTATGCACAAAATATACCTGTCCGCCCCGCGCAAGTTCCCGATTAATGGCATCTCTTGCAATCTCTTCATTGTACTCCATAACAAAGGTCTGAATAGGCATTCTGTCTTGAGGAGGTTCTTCCATCACACTCATATCCCTGATTCCTATCAGGCTCATGTGGAGGGTTCTTGGAATCGGCGTCGCTGTCAAGGTAATAACATCCACGTTCTTTTTTAATTCCTTAATCTGCTCCTTATGCTTTACGCCGAATCTTTGTTCTTCATCAATCACCAGCAAGCCCAAATCCTTAAATTTTACATCCTTGGACAATAATCTGTGGGTGCCGATTACAATATCGACATAACCCTTTTTCAAATCTTTGATATTTTGCTCAATATTACTTTTACTCCGGAATCTGGAAAGTAATTCCACCCGCACGGGAAAATCTTTAAACCGCTGTTTGAACGTTTTGTAATGCTGTTGTGCCAAAACAGTAGTAGGAACAAGATAGGCTACCTGTTTATTATCCTGAATCGCTTTAAAGGCGGCTCGTATGGCAATTTCCGTCTTTCCAAACCCTACATCGCCGCAGATAAGCCTGTCCATAATTTTAGAGCTTTCCATATCCCTTTTTACTTCCTGAATAGCAGTTAACTGATCCTCCGTCTCCTCAAAAGGAAACATTTCCTCAAACTCTCTCTGCCATTCCGTATCCGGCGAAAATTTATATCCTGTTCCGGTTTGTCTCACAGCATAAAGCTCTACCAGCTCTCTTGCAATATCAGCAACTGCCTTCTTGACCTTCCCTTTGGTTTTCGCCCATTCCTGTCCGCCCAATCGGTTAAGTTTGGGCGGTTTTGCTTCACTGTCAGCATATTTTTGTATCATATCTAACTGGGTTGCCAGAATAAAAAGACTGCTGCCGCCCGCGTATTCAATTTTAATATAATCCTTTACTACATGGTCTACTTCAACCTTTTCCATCCCCTTATATATTCCCAGTCCATGGTTCTCATGTACAACATAATCCCCCACATTTAAATCTGCAAAACCGGATATGGCAGTTCCCTTATAATTATGTTTTTTTCTAATCTTCTTTTTACGCTGTCCAAAAATATCCGTATCAGAGATTGCCACAAACTTTATCATCGGATAAGTGAAACCTTTTCTCAGACTGCCTTTTACAATCATAACTTCACCTTTTTGAACCTGCCGTTTTCTGTCTTCCTCATAAAATGCATGAATACCAAAATCACGCAAATCCACTGCCAGTCTCCGCCCTCTCGTAGCTGAAGATGTCATAAGAAGAACTGCATACTCCTGATTTTTGTACCTTTTTAAATCTTCTACCAGCATTTCAAACTTGCTGTTATATGGGCTGATATTTCTGGCGTCAACTTCCACAAATTCCTCTGCATCAAAAGTTTTCATCTTCTGCGCAATCGTTGTAAATAAAATTTTCTTTTTTGCATTAATCTTTTCGATAATCTCATTTTTCTGCCATAATATATCTGTCTGTCCTGCCAGAACATATCCTTTTTCCAGACGGTGGGACATACTCTCCTGAAATTCAATCTCTACAGCATTCATTTGCTCTTCCACCCTGGCCGGCTCGTCGATAAAGAATACCGCATCTTCTAAATAATCCAGCAGACTCACCAGATGCGCGCAGAAATAGTTTACATAACTATCAACCGACACACTGTAAGGATTAATTTCAATATTGGTCAGAAATTCACCTACTGTATTTTTTAAATTGTCCGCCTCTTTTGTGTGAAACTCATTTCTGAATTTTTTTACAGCCTGTCCAAGCTCACTCTTTATTTTGTCTGTTCCTTTTATAATTGACTTTTTGTCTAAAAAATACTCACTGGCAGGATAGATTTTGATACTCTCTATATTTTCAATGGAACGCTGGCTTTCCATATCAAAACTTTTTATAATATCAATCTCATTATCCCAAAAATCTATTCTGTATGGCACATCATCCGTCAAGGTATAAATATCCAATATACTTCCCCGAACAGCAAATTGTCCCGGGCTGTCAATCTGCGGTACAAATTCATATCCCATCTTTGTCAGCTTTATTTTTAAGGCGTCTAATTCCACAATACTGCCCTTTGTAATTTCAATAAAACTATCCCTGACATAATCCAATGGCTGTATCTTATCTAAAAAGGCATCTGCTGTGACAATCACTGTAAAAGGTTTATCTTCTACTATCTTTTGTATAAACTCTAATCTCTGCTTTAAGATATAACTGCCATGTACATCTGCACTAAAGAAAATCGCATCTTTTGCAGGATACATTACCACGTCATCGGTAAATCCTTTCAGGTCTTCGTACAGCTCTTTTGCTTTTACCGCACTAAAAGTAACAATGACTTTCTGCTTACAGCCATTGCTTAATCCATAAATAAAATGAGCCAGCTGGGAGTCCGCGCATCCTGTTACCTGACAGGATATTCCTTTGGACAAGCAGTCCCGAACCTGTTCATATTCATTTAATTGTAAAAGTGGATAATCAAAAAAATTCATTAATCCCTCCACTATCTTTCATCATACCCGCCCACAGTGCTTTTACGTCCATGTAAAATTAATTGAACTTATTCATGGCTGTCTGTGCGCCATACATAATAATCACTTCTGCTGCTGACGCCGCATTTCTTATGGCATCGTCCACCTTCTGTCTTTCAGCTTTGGAAAACTTACCAAGAACATGTTTCACCAAATCTCCTTCATTCGCTCCCACACCCACTTTTATGCGGGTAAATCCATCCGTTCCGGCATGACTGATGATGCTCTTTAAACCATTATGTCCGCCGGCACTTCCTTTGGTCCGGATACGAATCTTCCCGGTGGGAAGGCTAATATCATCTGAAATAACAATAATATCTGATGTGGCATCTAATTTATAAAAATCGACCACTGCTCTTACAGCCTCACCGCTAAGATTCATATAAGTCTGTGGTTTTACCAATATAACCTTTTCCGAGCCAATCTGCCCAATACCACACAAAGCTCTATGCCTCTTGGTTTTTACATCAATGCTCATCTGTCCTGCCAGTTCATCTATTACGTCAAATCCAATATTATGTCTTGTTTTCTCATATTTTTTGTCTGGATTTCCCAGCCCGATAATTGCATACATTTTCTTTTTTATTCCTTTTCACGTATAGATAGAATTGTACCATTTTATACCGGGATAATCAAATTTTTATTTTGACAATTAAAAAGCACAGTCGAACATTTTCGACTGTGCTTTTATGCTGTGTTTTATTTCTTTCTATTAAGAGATTTTAAAACTTTTTTTCTTACCTTTTTATTCCGGGCAGTTATTTTAACTTTTTTTCTGACTTGCTTTGCAAATGTATTTTTAGCAATCTTCTTTAATTTTTTGCCTTTAAAGATAATCTTTTTCAGTTTTGTATCATATGCAAATGCTTTTGACTTGATTGTTTTAACTTTCTTTCCAAAAGTTACTTTTATAAGCTTTTTGCATTTTGCAAACGCACTCTTTCCAATGGTCTTTACTTTGCTTCCAATGGTGATTTTTTTCATTGCCCTGCAATTATAGAATGCTTTCTTTCCTATACTTGTTACATTCTTAAACCTGATTGTTTTTAACTTTCTGCATCCGGCAAATGCGCTTGTACCTATCTTCTTGATATTTTTTCCAAAAGTTACTTTCGTAAGCTTTTTCAGATTTTTCATTGCCTTTGCAGCCACAGCTGTCGGTATCAATGTATATCCGTTATATTTTACGGAAGCCGAAATCACCGCCGTTTTAAGACCTGCTTTATATTTTGGTGCAACGCCTGTCACTGTTGCTTTTCCGGATGTTTTTGTGACGCTGGTCACTTTGTATATATATTTACCAATGGTGTATATACCGCCTACTCTCACACCATATGTATTATATATATAATCCTTGTCACTGTCTCCCTGTGGCGGTTCCTGATTATCATCCGGTTTTTTGTCATCCTCTGACGGATCCGGTCTTGCCTCACAATACTCTCTTTTTGCCTCATAATCTTCATCTGTCATATTCCAGAGTTGTTTTGACGGATAAGCTGTATCCGGTGTCAAAGGAGCCTTGGTAATATTTTTTTCCGCATCGGCATCATTTGTCGGTGTAGTTCCCACTTCTTTGACAATCCTATCTTCTGAGAATATTTCACTCTCAAATCCGCCCGGCTGGTTTTGGACATCATAATAATTTGGCAGCGAACGGGAACTCTTATTGCTGTAACTTAACAGTCTCTGAATTGCATAACCGCCTTTTACTTCTGCGCTTCCCTGACCTTCACCTGTTCTTATGCCTGATGTTGTTCCATTGACAATATGATTGATACCAACCTGTGGACCGTCACCGGAAGCAATTTCTGAAAGACATGCATTTTCAACAAGCACATTCGGTGTGTCCGGCACTTCCACTGCGTTGTCCAGATAAATGCTGGCGTCATTCGTGTAAATAAATACGTCATAAACACCAAGACCTACCGCATAATGACTTTTTACATTATTTGTAACTTTATATGCCGCATACCCCTTCTTGGTTCCATTATGTGACATCCAGCCTTCCTGGCTCTGTGGATCGTAGCATTTTTCATTTTGCAGGAAATACGTTTTACCGTTTTCACCACGCCACAATACATCATACTCCTGAAAATGCTCCACAAACAATCCATAACATATAACGTTGTCGCCATTGACTATCAGCCCGTTTTTGGATGTGTTTTCAAACCATCCGGTATTGTCTCCATGGTCTGCTCTCCAAATCCATGTATGGTCAATAATTACATCATTACTATTAATAACCTCGCAGCTGATACATCTGCCAAGTTCACCTGTTCCTCCCACTCTGTAGAAGACATCCTGAATCACAGACGGATTATCTTTATGGTCTTTATTGCAGCCCTCTTCTCCTACTGTGAGAAGCGTATCCGACTGGTTTCCTGCATCAAGAATTAATCCGCAAATCGCAAGTCCTCCGACATCTGCTGTCTCTATTGCAGCTTTGCCGTTATCCGGAATAATCGTTGCCATGCCAAGACCTAACAGCACTGTATTAGGATCTGTGACTTTAATCGGCTCTTCTACGTGATATACTCCCGGTGTAAATATAACATTCATGCCTTTATGGTATATTTCCCTGTTAATTTTTGCTGCCGAATCGCCCGGTTTTGCAATATAGAAGTTCTTTTCCACATCAATGGTGGTTCCTTCTCCCATATTATGCTCACTCCAGCTGGTGCCTGTAGCATTCTCTCTCAATGCCGGTACAAATACTTTGTATCTGTCTGATGCGGAGTCAAAGTACAGGAATGGTTTTTCTCTGATTTTATCTGTTTCATTTATAACTGTTGTACAGCCCCGCTGTGTCCAGTTTGTGTATCCGTTATCTTGAATCAGGGATGTACCTGCGCTGAATTTTTTTGTACTGTTGTCTGTACATACATCTTTGTTTATTCCACTGCATCCCTGAATTACCTGATTCCAGTTAACACCATAAACTGCGCCTTCTTTTCCTCCGTTTTCAATAATTGTCTCATCAAACTCATCATTTCTGTAATAATACTGCTGCTGTGAATATGAGCCTGCCTGTTTTGCAAACTTACAGTCGGCTATATATCCGCCACTGCACCAGCCATCCCACATCCACTGAAAATGTGATTTTCTTAATACATTTAATCTTCTGGCAGGAGCCGCCTGTGAAACGCCCCACTGGAACCATGCCTCCACGGAGCTATTGTTATTTTCAATATCATCAATCTGAACATTCTCAATTCCTACCCAGAAATTACATGTAGCGTTGTTTCCGGACAATGCTGCAGGTGTATTTACATTGTAAAGCTGTGTTTCCGTAGGCGTTTTTCCCAGTCCGTGAATGGTTGTGTAATATCCCACATTTACCATTCCCGCCTCATCATAATTGCCGGGTTTATATGCCAGCGCATATCTGTTTTCACCAAACTGATTATATCTCTGCCCTACAAAAATATGCTGTGTTGCTTCCTGAATCTTCTGCGGGTCATCCGTCTCATTAAAAACGTAAGTGTTTTGTCCAAACATTGTTATCTCAAGCGAAGCAATCTCTGACATTTCACTTTCTGTTTCGGAATTGACAGCCTGTACTTTATAGTAGTTGTTAAATTTTGATTTCGTATTGGAATGTTCATCAACATATGTAGTATTTGTCAATCCTTTTTCTATTAATTTATATTCAGCAAAACGACTGTCCGCACGATAAAGATTATAACCGGAAGCGTTGTTTGCTTTATTCCATGATACTGTCAGTTTACCGTTTTTTTCTTCCACTGCCACATTTGATGGTTTGGAAGGTTTCCGCTCTGATAAGGTTACTGTATATGCCATTTTACTGTCCGCATATTTTCTCTTATCTGTGTTCTGACTGTTATTTGTAAATGTACGCACCTTGAAGAAGTATTTTGTATTCAGGTTTAAATTTGTTACAGTAAATGTATTCTTTCCGGTTTTTCCTGCGGATTTAAAATTTCCTTTTTCACTGGTAGAATACAAAACTTCATATCCGCTAAACAGAGTCTCTGTAACCTCTTTCCATGAAACCGTTACACAATCGCCCGATATATCAGAGAGGGTTACACATTTTGCAGTCTTTGGCGTAGCTGTGGTATACAATGTGAATTTCTCATTGGCTGAAGGCTGATCTCCATCATTGATATTCGTTAGCGCCAGTTTTCCGTCCACTACTGTAAAATACTTGTTATTGGCGCTACTCTTAAAGCAAATGGTTCCGTCTCCCTGTGGTTCCATCTGTACAGATTCCCAGCCGCTTGGATTTGTCCTTTTTTCCATCTGATAAACGTTATCTTCATCTGCTTTCCAGCTGGTATTTGTCTGCTTATTTGTAAAGTTTACAACCTTTCTATCGTCCGAATCGCTGTATTGACCATAGTATATGGTAAAAAGTCCATTTGCCGGAACCGTATCGCCTTTTAATGTGGCGGTACAATCAATCGGGGCATCTTTTGTTCCGTTTAACGTAATAATTTTTCCCGTCGCCCTGTGGACAAAATAAACTTCAGCATTGACCGTTGCTTCCACCGGATCATCAATGTTTTCTGTTGTCATTGATGCTGATTCCAGTGCCATGACAGTAGTCGGCTGGGAAAACACAGTTATACCGGTAACTGCCAATGCCAGCGCCAGCGTCAATGAAAGAATTTTCCTGTAACATTTTTTCATTTTTTACTCCTCCTATTTTCGTGATAACCACTAATATAAAATATATTAACATTATGAACCCATGCAATTCAATTATGAAAACGTTTTTGAGCACATTCACCAAAATATATCTTTTTTTATTGCTGTATCCGCCTTTTCATTGTGAATAATATGTATATTTTTCCCCGGTTTTTTAAATTGCGGGATTTTTTGAAAAAAACATTTTTTGCCATTATTTACAAAAAAACAAACTGACCGGAATATATACCCCGGTCAGTCTGTTCATTTCTATATTATGTTTTGTCCTTATTCAGCTATAGTCGTCTCTTCCGGTTCTAATAACGCCTTCTCATAGGCCTCCAACACAATATTTTGAATAGAACTACGGGTACCTGAATTAATTGGATGAGCAATATCCCTATACTCTCCATCTGCTGCTTTTCTTGAAGGCATTGCGATAAATAAGCCTTTCTCTCCTTCTACTACTTTAATATCATGTACCACAAATTCATCATCAATGGTAATAGATACTACGGCTTTCATCTTGCCTTCCTTTGTCATCTTTCTAACCCTTACGTCTGTTATATTCATATGCCTCTTCCTTTCTTTATAAACTGTATCTGAAATTTCGTTGATTTATGATTTTTACTTCATTTTCATCTCCAACATGATCACCCGGATTAATTGTACTATGACTCTCAACAATACAATTCTCCACGACTGCGTTGTCTCCGATGTAAACATCATTTAATATAATTGCATTTTTTATCACACAATTATTTCCAATATAAGCCTGTTTAAAAACTACGGAATTTTCAACTACTCCATTTATAATACAACCGCTGGACACCAAACTGTTGCTTACATTCGAGCCCGGGTTATATTTTGCCGGCGGAAGGTCTTCCACCTTTGAATACACGTCCGGATATTGTTTGAAGAAAAATTCTCTGACTTCCTGTTTTAAAAAGTCCATATTGGTTTTGAAGTATCCTTCAACGCTTGCAATATTACTCCAATATGTCTCCATTTCATAAACACAAATCTTCTTTGATGTTTTATTTCTCACAATAATGTCATTTACGAAATCGTATTTTTCCTCTGTGATGCACTGCTCAAGTAATTGAATAAGCAATCTTCTTCTAATAACATAAATACCTGTTGACACCAGCGTATTATCGCTGTCCACCGGTTTTTCAACAAAGTCCATCACTCTTCCATTGCTATCTGCCGTAACCACCCCGTAAGATGAAACATCTGCTCCTTCTCCGAGATTCTTACAAACAATGGTGAGGTCTGCCCCTGTCTCAACATGCTTTTCTAAAACCTTGTTAAAGTCCATTTTGTAAACTGCATCTGCCGATGCAATGATAACATATGGTTCATGGCTTTTTTTCAGAAACGCAATATTTTGAGCCATTGCATCTGCTGTTCCGCGATACCAGAATCCATTATCTGAAGTAATGGAAGGTGTGAAAACATATAAACCGCCTTGTTTTCTACCAAAATCCCACCATTTTGAGGAACTCAAATGCTCATTTAAAGACCATGCGTTGTACTGCGTCAGCACAGCTACTTTCTGTATATGCGAATTGGTCATGTTGCTGAGTGCAAAATCAATCGCTCTATAGCTGCCTGCCATTGGCATTGCCCCTACAGCCCTTTTCTTTGAAAGGTCTTTCATTTTTCTATTGTTGCCACCTGCTAAAATTATTCCAACTGCTCTCATTACATCTCACCTGCCTTAACTATATAGCCACCTGATGGGAGACTTCCGTCAGGATAATCCGATGGTTCTGTCACTCCGGAGATTGCCACATTTCTTCCTATGGTAACACCGTCCGGAACTACGGACCCTTCACCTATAACTGTCAACTCACAATTATATACTTTCTGACTCAACTGGCTGTCTGCGTACTCTCCAACCCCAATTGTACAGTTTTCTCCAACTTCAACATTTTCAGCTATAATTGTATTATATATTTTTGTTCCGGCTTTTATTTTACAGCCCTGCATAATAATGGAATCATGTATTTCTACGTTCTCCTGAATTTCCACATTTGGACTGATTACGGAATTATATACACAGCCATATACATCACAGCCCTCACCGACAATACTTCTCTCCACTGTTGCCCGTTCAGAAACATATTGTGGTGGGAGTGCATCGTTCTTTGTATATATTCTCCAGAACTCTTCATATAAATTAAATTCCGGAACAATATCTATCAATTCCATATTTGCTTCCCAGTAGGATTTCAGCGTTCCAACATCCTTCCAGTATCCTGTGTACTCATAGGCATAAATTGGTTTTCCCTGCTCATGGATATATGGAATGACATGCATACCAAAGTCACATTTTGGCTGATCCTTCAGCTTAATCAATGCATCCCTCAACACCGGCCAGCTAAAAATGTATATCCCCATTGATGCCAGATTGCTCTTTGGATGTTCCGGTTTTTCCTGAAATTCTGAAATCTTGTGATTTTCATCTGCCACTACAACACCAAATCTGCTGGCTTCCTCCATCGGTACCGGCATAGCTGCTATCGTTACGTCCGCATTATTAGCCTTGTGATACTCCAGCATAATTTCATAATCCATCTTATATATATGGTCCCCGGATAATATCAAAACATAATCCGGATTGTAAGATTCCATATAATCTAAATTTTGGTAGATGGCATTTGCCGTTCCTGTGTACCATTCCGTATTCTTACTTTTCTCATATGGTGGAAGAACCGTAACGCCTCCGATGTTGCGGTCCAAATCCCAAGGAATTCCGATTCCTATGTGGGCATTTAATCTTAAAGGCTGATACTGTGTCAGAACTCCAACAGTATCAATTCCCGAATTGATACAGTTGCTCAATGGAAAATCAATAATTTTATATTTTCCTCCAAATGCAACCGCAGGTTTAGCTACTTTTGCTGTCAGCACGCCAAGACGACTTCCCTGTCCTCCCGCCAGCAACATAGCTATCATCTCTTTTTTAATCATGTCCTTCACCTCGCTGCTTTTATATAGTAATAAAATTATATCATTAAACCCGCCTTAATAAAAGGGTTTTTATGGGTTTTAAAACGTTTTTTTTATTTATTTTTTCTCTTTTTTTTATTAATTTTTCCCATTGTTTGTTAAAAATGCACAACAATTTTGTCAAAATTTGTCACTTTTTAATTTTGTGATTTTTTTAACACAATTTGCTCTATATCTTTTATTCTTTTCCATCTTTAAAAAATTATGAAAGAAGTGTATAATAATTACAGTTTTTTTAATAGGAGATTAATTATGTACAATTTAGATTTTGATGTTCCTGCCAAATTACATTTTACAGGAATTGGCGGCATCAGTATGAGTGCACTTGCAGAGATTATGCTTTCGAGAGGTTTTACGGTTACAGGTTCGGATAGAAAAGAATCTGCAATTACAGAGCATCTGGAATCTCTGGGGGCAGAAATATTTTACAGCCAGACTGCCGACAATATTTCAGCAGATATTGATGTTCTTATTTATACTGCAGCTGTCAAACAGGATAACCCGGAATTAATAAAAGCAAAAGAATTGGGTATTCCGCTTCTTACAAGAGCAGAATTTTTAGGTCAGATTATGCTGAACTATTCTATGGCAATCGCTGTTTCCGGAACTCACGGTAAAACCACCACTACTTCCATGTTATCCCAGATTATGCTGGAAGCCGACACGGACCCTACCATATTAGTGGGAGGTATTATGCCGGCAATCAAAGGAAACACAAGAGTGGGACATTCTGACAAGTTAATTACAGAAGCCTGTGAATATACTAATAGTTTTTTGTCATTCAAGCCTAACTTGGCTATTATCCTGAACGTAGCTGCGGACCACTTGGATTTTTTTAAAGATTTGGATGATATTCGGCACAGTTTCAGAAGGTTTGCCGAGCTGGTACCCCCGGAAGGCTGTCTCATTATAAACAGCGACATTGAAGAGTTGGAATATTTCACAAACGGATTAAAGTGCCATGTTATCACTGTTGGTTCTGACCCTGAAAAAAGCATGTACAGTCCAAAAAATATTCAATATGATGAATTTGCCAGAGGCTCTTATGATTTACTCATTCATAATGAAGAGGCGTTTCATGTTCAACTAAACGTCAGCGGCGAGCACAATATTTATAATTCTTTAGCATCCATTGCCGCCGCCAGATTTATGGGCATCAGCGATAAGGATATTATAACCGGACTGACTGCTTATGGGGGAACGGACCGGCGTTTTCAATATAAAGGAAAACTGGGAGATATTACGGTTATTGATGATTATGCGCATCATCCTGATGAGATTACAGCCACAATCAGGACTGCGCAGCACTATCCACACAAGAAAATATGGGTAGTATTTCAGCCGCATACATATACGAGAACGCATGCACTGCTTCCGGAGTTTGCCCGGGCACTGAAAGCTGCTGACACTGTAGTATTAGCAGATATTTATGCCGCCAGAGAGAAAAATACCATCGGAATTACCTCCAAAGATTTATTAAAAGAAATTCAAAAGCTGGGAGGAAACGCATTTTATTTTCCAAGTTTTAATGAAATAGAAAATTTTTTATTAGAAAATTGTTCTCCCGGAGATTTGTTAATAACAATGGGGGCTGGAGATGTTGTTAAAATAGGTGAACATCTTCTTGGAAATTAACTTATTAACATCCCACAAAATTTTGTTGATAACTTTCAATAAAATTTTGTGGGATTTTTGTTAACATTTTTTCATTTTTGGGAAACTATCCCATTGGTTTACAGAATGGGCGATTCGACATTTTCTGACACAATATGATTTTGCCATATTAACATTATTAACATCATTAACATTGCCTGATTCCCTTTAAAAATGGGCATTTCACCCAATTTGTGACGTTGCATTTTTGATGTTTTATGTTATACTTTTCCATGCAAGTTTCATAATGATTTTTTGCAAAAATGACACGTTTAGGAAGAGGAATAACTAACTATGAGCAAGCTGATTTTTGACAGAGGAAATTTTGCTGATTTCACCTCGGTCTCAAATATTTTTATAGATGAATATATGCCAAAAGCAAACGGTGAATTTATTAAAATATATCTTTTATTATTACGCCTTGTGAATACAGGATGCGACGACTTGTCCATTTCAATGATTGCGGACAAGTTTAATATGCTGGAGGCAGATGTTGTCCGTGGACTGAAATTCTGGTCAAAACAGCATCTGTTATCCTTGTCTTTAGACTTGGATGGTAATATCAGCGGCATAAAATTAGAAGCATTAAATTCCAACCGGTATATTGTCAGAAAATTTTCCGGCAAACCGGAAACATTGGCGGCAGCTTCCGGCGAAGTGCTTCCTGCTGCTGTTCCAGCCACATCAGGCGTAATTGTTCCTGTTAAAAAACGTTACTCTGCCAGAGATATTTCCTCATTTTCAGATAATGAAAATTTCTCACAGCTGACCTTTTTAGCAGAAACCTATCTGGGAAAAACATTAAATACTTCTGATATTAACTCCATTCTTTATATGCTGGACGATTTAAAACTGGATTCCGGTTTTATCGAATACATTATGGAAACGTGTATTTCCTCGGGGAAAAAATCATTATCCTCCATAGAAAAACAGGCAGTGGATTATTTTAAAAGAAATATTAACAATATAGAAGATGCAAAAGCAGATGCGAAATTACATATGGATATTTGCCAGAGCATTTATAAAGTCTTTGGACTGGCTCCAAAAAATCCTTTAAAAAAAGAAATGTCTTATATAACAAAATGGAAAGATGACTTTGGATTTTCTGATGATATTATTATAGAGGCATGTGAGCGGACAATGGAATATACGCATACCGCCAGCTTTCCATACGCGGACAAAATATTACTTGACTGGTCAAAAAATAAAGTGACCTCCATGGATGACATTAACAAATTGGACCAGCTTCATGCAGAGGATAATCAAAAAAAATATAACGCTAAACCGCATGGGAAAACAGCCGCCCGTCCCAAAAATGCAAAGAAATTTGAAGAGCGGGAATACGACCATGCCGCACTGGAAGAACAGCTTCGAATCAGCCGCGATAAAAAAATCCGTGCAATGATGTCTGAAGATGAATAAAAATACCAGAACATAACCGGTTATATTGACCGCAATTAAAAAATGAATGTGCGAATATTTCGCCTATTGGAGATTCACATGGGATTAACCAGAGAACAATTTGATATTATTTACAACAAATATAATGACAAACGCCTAAACAACACCATTAGGCAGAACAACCGGCTTCAGGATATTTATGAAAAAATTCCTGAAATTAAAGAATGTGATTTAGAAATCAGTTCTTTGAGCATCACTGCTGCCAGAGCCGCTTTGAATGGAGATACTTCGTTAAAAGCCGGATTAAAAGATGACATTGCCCAGATAACTGAAAAAAAGAAAGCGCTTCTGCTTTCCAACGGATACAGCAGCGATTATCTTGACCCTGTCTATGACTGTGGTTTTTGTCAGGATACCGGATTTATCGATGGCAAACCCTGCGAATGTCTTCAAAAAGAAATCACCCGTTCTCTATACACTTCTCCGGAATTAGAAGATATATTACAACGGGAAAATTTTGATACATTTAACTTTGATTATTATTCTGACAGTTTTATTGACGAAGCTTCCGGAACATCGGCTTTGGATAATATTGAAGCTGTAGTTGATTATTGCCAATATTATGTAAAGCACTTTGAACAAAAACATGGAAATATATTATTTTACGGCAAAGCAGGTCTGGGCAAAACCTTTCTGATAAACTGTATTGCAAAAGAACTAATCGAGCAGTCTTATACTGTTCTATACTTATCTGCCATAGAATTTTTTGATTTACTGTCAGGACTGACTTTTAAAAAAGAAAATTCTTCCTTTTTTGGTCAGATTACCATGCACGAATTATTACAGTGCGATTTATTAATCATCGATGATTTGGGAAGTGAAATGGCTAATTCTTTCACGGATTCCGCATTGTTTGATTGTTTAAACAACCGGCTTATACATCAAAAATCTACCATTATTTCTACCAACTTATCTTTGGAGGAATTAAAACAGTCCTATTCTGAAAGAATTTACTCCAGAGTTCTTGGCGGGTACATGACGTTTAAGATTTTTGGTGATGATATAAGAATAAAAAAACAGACTTCTAATTAACACTTTTTACACATGGAGGAAAATCGAATGGCTATCAAAAAATTCATTGAATCAATTCCTGTAGGACCTCTTGCTATCGTGGCGCTGCCCGGAAGCAAAGCGTTAGGTGAAACCGTGGATGCGTATATCTCTGACTGGAGAAGCGAACGGATTGAGGCAAAGGAATCACCGATTACTTTTAAGGGATATGTAAAAGATTCCTACTTACTGAATGTATGCACGCCACGTTTTGGTACCGGCGAAGCAAAATGTTCTTTAAAAGACACGGTCCGGGGAACCGATCTTTACATCATTGATGATATAACCAATTACAGTATCGAATACACTGTCTGCGGTCACAAAAATCATATGTCTCCTGACGACCATTATGCCGATATTAAAAGAGTAATTGCCGCAGCTGCCGGCAAAGCCAGAAAAATTACGGTAATTATGCCTTTTTTGTATGAGAGCAGACAGCACAGACGTGCATCGAGAGAGTCCATGGACTGCGCGGTTATGCTTCAGGAATTAGTGAACATGGGCGTAGACAACATTCTTACATTTGACGCACATGATCCCCGGGTAAACAATGCAATCCCTATCAGCGGTTTTGAGTCGATTATGCCCACATACCAATATATTAAAAATCTGCTGAAAAATGTAGATGACCTTGTAATAGATGATGACCATCTTATGGTTATCAGCCCGGATGAGGGCGCTATGGGCAGGGTTGTATATTTTGCCAATGTGCTTGGAATTAATATGGGTATGTTCTATAAACGCCGTGATTATACACAGGTTGTAAATGGAAGAAACCCGATTGTGGCACATGAGTATCTGGGAGAATCTGTAGAGGGCAAAGATGTATTAATAATAGATGATATGATTTCTTCCGGCGATAGTATGTTAGATGTTGCAAGACAGCTGAAAAAACGAAAAGCCAACAGAGTATTTGTCGCTTCAACCTTCGGACTGTTCACCAATGGTTTAGAAAAATTTGATGCTGCCTATGAAGAAGGGCTCATCTACCGTGTTATGACTACCAACTGTATTTACCAGACTCCGGAACTTCTTTCAAGAGAATGGTATATCAATGTTGATGTTGCAAAATATACCGCATTATTTATTGACCGGTTAAATCATGATTCTTCTATCAGCGACCTGCTGGATCCATATGAAAAGATTCAGAAACGTGTGGAAGCATATAAAAACAGATAAATATAAAAAGTGCTATTGATATAGAGATAATATCTGATACTCAAAATCAATAGCACTTATTTTATAATTTAATAAAATTGTGTTGCAGTTCCAGTTTGTCTGCCATTACTTTTTCCCTTGTATGGCAGGAGAATAAAATTACCTGCTCCATATTTTCAGCCATAAATTTCAATGTGTTTCCCATACGCTTATTGTCATACATGACAAAAGCATCATCCAATAAAATCGGTTTTTTATCTTTGTCAAAGATAATATCTGCTGCTGCAAGGCGAAGAGCCATATATACCTGCTCTATTGTTCCCTTGCTGAGCTTTAATGCCGATATAAGAGCTTTTTTACTATTAATCGTAATATTTAGCTTTTCATCAATCGTCAGTCTGTTATACTTGCCATTTGTAATTTTACTCATGTAATATGAAGCTCTCTCATTTAATTTTTTACCAAAGCTGTTGCGGATTTCACCGGCAATATCTTCAATGCTTCTTTTTGCTTCTTCAATGGCTTCAATCTCCATTTTGGCATTTTGAATATTCTTAAGTCTTTCCTCCAATTCCTCGATGCGTTTTTCGGTCTGGATGTCATTTTCCTTTTTCTGCTCCAAAGCCCATCTTGCCTTTGAAATCACATCATTTATTTCTCTTTCTTTTTCTTCAATCTCTTTGATGTCCTCACTATAATCTTCTGCGTCTGTCTCCCATTCTTCTTCTTTAAGAATCTGTTCCTGCGTATTATTTAAAGCCTCTCTCTTACTATCGAGCTGACGCTTTGTATACAATTCCTCATGTTTGGCTGCCTCCAGCCTGTCTAATACCAGCCTTAACTCTTTTAATGCTTCCAGTTTCTTCTTTTTCCGCTTCTTATTCATGTAATATCTGATAACTGCAAGTAACAGACACACAATCGCACCACACAGGCATACTGCCGGTTTTATCCAGTATTCCCTAAATGCCAGAAACTGAATACTTCCCATCGCAAAACCTATGGCAGCGCCAATGAAAGCTAATGCCATAATAATAAATGCAACCGGCATGTTGCTGCGGTTAATCACCTTGTCATAAAGATTTTCCATCGTCTCGCTGTTATCAATACCTTTTTCCAGCATTTGCCTTTCAAGCTCTGCTTTATGCTCTTTTATTTTGTCTAATGTCGCCGTATTTTTTTCCACATCCGAAGTATAGCTCATAACATCCTGATATAGTTTATCCTTCCGGCTATTATGTTTTTCCAACTCTTCCAGACGTTTTTTATCAAGCGTAGAGAGTTCTTTTTTTCTTTCTGAAAATCTTGCTGCCGTTTCTTTTTTCTGTTCGACAGATGCAATAATAGTCTGCTGTTCCCTTTCTGATAATTCCAGCTGTTCCTTTGCATTATTCAAAGATTTTTGTATTATTTCCTCCTGACCTATCTTGTTGTCCTGCATTATTTTCTTTTTCTGGGCGTCCAAATCGGCAAAAGCTTCTTTGATGTTTATTTCCATGGACTTTGTCGAGCCAAGATTTGCAGCATAATTTTTTAATATCACCTCAAGTTCTTTATCCGTGGCGCTTCCCAGCTGACTGATACTGATTGTATTATAGTAACAGCTTTCATCAAGCCCCATAAACAAATCATCAATTTCTTCCGGAGAAAGTTCCACTCCCATATCCTCATTAATAACTTTAAAGGATTTATACTGCCTGCTGAAATTTCTCTCTATTCTATATGTAACACCGTCATTTTCAATACGCATCATGCCCTGATAATTAGACGGATTATCCCAAGGCTCATATTTACTGTATAAATCTTTTCCGCTTGCCTTGCCCCTTTGCTTTTCTATTCCGAAAAGCATTCCCCGGATAAACGTGTGAAGGGTTGTCTTACCGGCTTCATTTTCTCCGTATATAATATTTAATCCCGGCTCTAATGGCAATGATTTATGATTGAATTTACCAAAATTCGTTATCTGTATATCTTTAATAATCATATATTAGTCCTCCATTGCATCTATTAATGCCTTTGTGCCATAATACAATGTTTTTTTGTCCAAATCATTTAAATAACCTTTGTTTAAATATTTTCCGATAAACATTCCGAGAATATTATCGTGATTGTCCTGATATAATTCTTCAAAATCAAAATCAGGAACTGTTTTGTCATCGATTGATACAATGTTACCTATCCCACTGATGTCCAAAACATGAATCTCAAAATCCGGGTCTCTATACCCGTCAAGCGTAATCTTAAACATATTTTCTTCGCCATTTTCCTGCATAAGCTCAAGCAGTCTGTGTCGAATCTCCATATTTGTCACGGTAGGAGTCACTGTAAAGTCTATTTCTTTATAGATACGTTTTGCAAAAGGAACAAATTCCAGTTCTAATTTATATTTGTTTAGTTCCCCATATATGTAACCCCTCTCGCCAATATCATTCATGTCAATAGGCTCCAGAGAACCGCAATATGCCATTCGGCTTTTCTCATCTATATCCGGCTTGTGGATATGTCCCATGGCAACATAGTCAAACCCCGACATTGCCAGCTTTTTCCTGTTTATCGGAATATGCTTTTCATCACCACCATGGGCAACCAGAATATTAATCTTATTTATATCATCTACAATAATATGATCGTAAAGATTTTCCTGTATTTCCGTCTCATGATAGCTCAACCCATAGATACAGGTATTCAGTTCCTCAATATCAATCTTTGTAATATTTTTATCTTCTATAAAAATGACATTTTCACTCCACTCAAAGCCCTCATAAAATGAGCCTTTTTTTATGGCGTCGTGATTTCCTGCACATATAACCACCTTTGTGTCCGGAATGGTAGATAATAAATAATCAACCTCTTTGATTTCCCTAAGCAATGGCTGTCTGTGAAACAAATCTCCTGCAATAATTAATAAATCTACAGGGTCCATCTTAATTTTTTTAACTAATCGTTCAAATGTTCCCCATAATTCATCGCCTCTGCCGGCAGCCCACTCTCTCTTACTTTCAGGCTGGGCTCCCAAATGAATGTCTCCTGTATGTATGAAACGCATAGTTCCTCCTAAATTTATAACTCATCTTTTCTATTTTAATCCGATTATTAGTATAGCATTAATAGAATGTACGGTCAAATAACTACATCTCTTTACAAAACCTCTTTACAGGAATAAAATTAGTTCTGTCAGGACAATTTAATATTATATTATAAGGAGGTATTTATGGACGAGAGAATAAAAAAATTAGCATACAATTTAGTAAATTATTCCGTCAAGGTTCAACCGGATGAAAAGGTTTATATTCATTATATCGGAAGCGCTACAAAAGATTTGGCGCGTGCTTTGGTGAAGGAAACTTATGCTGCAGGTGGTGTGCCTTTTGTGCATTACACCGACACAACTCTTCAAAGGGAAGTTTTGCTTAACTGCACCAAAGAGCAAATGGAGCTTATGGCAGAAATTGATGCCAAAGAGATGTCTGAAATGGATTGCTACATTGCAGTCAGGGGAACAGATAATATTGCAGAATTATCAGATGTTCCGGAAGAGCAGATGAACTTCTATGAAACAATTTATCAGACAAAGGTTCATCATAACATTCGCGTTCCAAAAACAAAATGGGTGGTTCTTCGTTATCCAAACTACTCTATGGCACAGTTATCCAATATGTCTCTGGAGGCATTTGAAGATTTTTATTTTGATGTCTGCACTATGGACTACAACAAAATGGGAAAAGCAATGGAAGCTCTTGTAGAGCTAATGAATAAAACCGACAAAGTTCACATGACAGGACCGGGAACAGATATTCATTTCTCCATTAAAGACATTCCTGCAATTCCTTGTGCAGGAAACATGAATATCCCTGACGGAGAAGTTTACACCGCTCCTGTACGGGATTCCATTAACGGAACTATCAGCTATAACACACCAAGTGTTCTTCAAGGCTTTACATTTGAAAATATTAAACTTACTTTTAAAGACGGTAAGATTATAGACGCTGTCGCAAACGATACAGAACGCATCAACAAAATTTTTGATACAGATGAAGGCGCCAGATATGTAGGTGAGTTTGCCATTGGCATCAATCCTTACGTGACAAAACCAATGAAAGATATTTTGTTTGATGAAAAAATTATGGGCTCCATTCACTTTACCCCCGGAAACTGCTATGACGAGGCGCCAAACGGCAACAAATCAGCTATCCATTGGGATTTAGTATGGATTCAAACACCGGAATATGGCGGCGGTGAAATTTATTTTGATGATGTTCTTATCAGAAAAGATGGAAGATTTGTCATTCCACAACTGGAATGCTTAAATCCGGAAAATCTAAAATAACATACGACATCTAATAAGCAATGCACAATAAAAAAATCTTGCTGTGCATTGCTTATTTTTTCTTTATTCTTCATTGTAGTTTTCTTCAAAGGTCCAGATTTTTGCCCCTTTATCATTTACTACCAAACCAAACGTCTCTTTTGCGGCGCGCTCTGCTTTCTCCCGGCTGTCATAAATTCCCTGAAGTTTACCATAAGCATAAACATAAAACTTCTTTCCTTTCTCACGGACAAATTCAGCTTCCAGCTCTGTACTGCTGTCAAAATATGTCTCTCCCAAGCGGTTGATTTGCAAATCTATGTTGGCATCCAGATTATTTATAAACGCTAACGCAAGCTCTTTCATTTTTATCTCATCCATATAATAGCTTGATTTCGCAACTGCCTGTTTTTCTTCCAGATTATCTAATAACTGTTCGTCTTCCAGTTTTTTATCTTTTTTCCACCGCTGAAAACTAATGACCGTCTCCGTTACCTCTACATCAGACAGTATCACGCCCGGTTTTTTATAAGTTTTTATTTCCTTCAGGTCTTTGTCGACAATTTTTAACGTATTCATCGGAAATCTACGATATTTCCTTGTCGGTTTTACATCAGCCACCCCGTATACCAGATTGTCTCCTGTATATCCGCATACCGTAACTTTTTTTCCGCTTTCTTTGATTTCCTGCTTCTTTCCGTTAGACAGATTTACAATGGTTATGGTGTCACTGCCATATAAACTGCCATCGCTGTTGTATGCTATGACATTTCCGGCGCTGCTTACTACACAGCTTCCTTCCTCAATATTTTCAACCATGGTTCCCCATTCCTTGGTCTTAAGATTTGCAAAATAAATTGTATTGGACAGCATAATATACACTGTTCCGTCACCTTCATAGCACAGTTCATTCATTTCATTCTGCAATATCTGTGTCGGTTCATCACATGGAATAAAAGCAGACTCTTTTGCAGAATTATTTTTTATACTATAGTTCATAACGGAAATGCCATTCTTACCTACATGCGTATCGCTGGGACTATAACCATATATCAGATATTCCACATCTCCCTGATTGCTTACTTTTAATACTTTTGTTTTTGTTTTATAAAGAGCTTCCACATCAATTGCATTGAGTTGATATACCGGATATATTTTTTTTCTTAATATGTCCATTGCATAAACATCACCATTTATTTCGTAAGCTATAAACTGACCGTTATCGCTTTCTACATGCTCTGTTTCACTTTGTTTTTGTATTCCCAAATCAATAAAAGCATTCCCTACATTATTCTCATTACAGTCCCACTGCTGGTTTACTTCGCGGTTGTATGACAGCACATAGTTTTTCCCCTGGTAACTCCATACGGTAATGGTCTCCGAAACATTGTATTTTTCTTCTTTCTTTTGCGCGTTTGTCGCTTTAATTTCATACGTCAGTGTATATGTTCCTGCCTGCCCGTTATCCTTCACACAAATATCTTTCATGGAGACTTCCGTCTTGACCGTTTTTTCAGGTCTTAACGTCTTCCATATTAACATACCGATATTGGATCTGATTGTAACCTGTCCAAGGCTGTCACTGGCATATTGGGAATTCGGTTCCAGATATGCCGAAAGTTTCATGCCTGTTTCCTCACTGAACGTATCATCACTAAACTTCTTTGCAAATGCGATTTGTTTTGGAACAAAATCCTCACCAATCACCATCGCTCTTGTATAGTAATTAACTTTTTTATGCTTATCCGTGACAATCTCAAATTTCAAAAAATATTCTTTTCCTTCTTCCATAATTCCACTTGCTTTGTAGGAAACAAGAATCTGGTCATTATCACGCTTCCACTTTTTTATTTCACCATTGTCAATTAATTTATCTTCTTCCAAATCTTTTAATTCATAAGATATGGATTTAATCTCATTGTCATTGACTGCAATCTTTAAAGGAACACTATGATCGGCAGCAATCGGAATGATAACATCACGCATATGATTTTCTTTCATATCCATTGTATATCCCTCAATTTTTCCTACAACTTCTTTGCCATAGAAGACCTGAATCAAAGGCACTGCAATGCTGCTCTCTTTTGCCTTTTCCTTTTTTTCGTTATTATCTGTCTGTTTCATTTGAAAAACTACAGCCATGGTAATTGCTGCAATTAAAATCAATAAAATCGAAACAACTGCTATCACCTTTTTTTTCATATAACTCTCCTGTTTTTCATCGTAAACTACCATATGGAAAATACTATCGTATGAAGTACTGAAAGGGCAGTTTATAAACTGCCCTTTAGTGATTTATTTCTTTTTTGATGTTTTCCCTTTTCCTGTCTTCTCTTTCCCTGTTTTCGGCTTTGCTGCTTTACTTTTTGACTGCTTTGCTGTCTTGGAACCTTTTGATACGGTTGTCTTTCTTTTTACTGTTCTTGGAAATTCAAATATTACCGATTCAAATGGTCTCAATGGCATTTCCAATCTGTATGGCATACCGTCACATTCCTTTTTAATTGCCCTGTATTTTACAACCTCTGTATCTCCTGTCTCTGTAGTGATTAATCTCTTATATGTTCCGGGTTTTGGAACTCCGACACAATAATCTCCACGCTCTACCGGAGTAAAACTGCATACAAAACCAATAGAATTTTTATAATCCGGTTCTGTCGTCTTTCTTATGAAACTGAAAATACTTCTGTCTGCATCATCAGCATTAATCCATTCAAAGGCTCCATATCCTTTTGTTTCTGTATATAATGCAGGATATTTTTTGTATATATGGAGTAAACGTTTCACATACTCCTGCATATCCTTATGCTCCGGTTCATCCAGAAGATACCAGTCCAGACTTCTCTTTTCTGACCATTCCTGAAGCTGTGCGAACTCCTGTCCCATAAATAACAGTTTTCGTCCGGGATGTCCTATCATAAAAGTATACGCTGTTTTTAGATTTTTAAACTTATCTGATGGAAAGCCCGGCATCTTGTTTAACATAGAACATTTCAAATGTACAACTTCATCATGGGATAACACTAAAATAAAATTCTCACTAAATGCATATGTCATGCCAAAAGTCATTTTATTGTGATTATTTTTCTTAAAATATGGGTCAAGCTTTGTATACTCTAAGAAATCATGCATCCAGCCCATATTCCATTTATATGAAAATCCCAGTCCGCCTTCCTCCGGAGACATTGTCACTTTAGGCCATGCAGTAGACTCCTCCGCAATCACGTATGCTCTCGGATTTCTATACCGCATAATACTGCTTAAATGTTTAAAGAATTCCATCGCTTCCAGATTTTCATTACCACCATGAATATTTGGTACCCACTGCCCGTCATTTCTGCCATAATCACGATAGAGCATTGATGCTACAGCATCTACCCTAAGCCCGTCTACATGATATTTTTCTACCCAGAAAAGTGCATTGGCAATGAGGAAATTGCTGACTTCTGTCTTTGAGTAATCAAATACTTTTGTACCCCAGTCAGGATGTTCTCCTATCCTTGTATCGGCATATTCATAAAGCGGTGTTCCATCAAAAAATGCAAGTCCGTGCGCATCCCGTGGAAAATGAGCCGGAACCCAGTCAAGTATGACACCAATACCTGCCCTGTGGAAAGAATCTACAAGATACATAAAATCTTTTGGTTCTCCATATCTGGAGGTCGGCGCATAATATCCTACAACCTGATACCCCCACGAACCGTCAAAAGGATGTTCCAGAATTCCCATCAATTCTACATGAGTATATCCCATATCCACTACATATTTTACTAATTCATCTGCCAACCGCCTGTAATCATAAAATCCATCTTCATCATCCGGTCCTTTAAACTCCTTTTTCCATGAACCGGGATGAACCTCATAAATGGACATAGGCTGTTCATAATGATTCTCCGACGCCTTCTGATGAATCCATTTCGAATCATTCCATTTATATGAGTCAATGTCTGCTACACGGGAAGCATTATCCGGTCGAACCTCCGCCCAGTATCCATACGGATCGGATTTATACAGTGTATCTCCGGTCCGGGTGGAAATTACATATTTATAACAGGCGCCTTCTGTCACCTCCGGAATAAACAATTCCCAAATTCCTGAATCATTCTCCATTTTCATATTGTGGTCAAATCCCAGCCAATCATTAAAATCACCAATGACCGTCACATTCACAGCATTTGGCGCCCACACCGCAAAATAAGTTCCTTTTACTCCATCTACTTCTGTTACATGCGCGCCCAGTTTCTCATAAATTTCGTAATGCGTTCCCTGTCCAAACAGATAACAGTCATCTTTTGTTATAGCTCTATTGTTTCCCATATGGTTTTCCTTCCTGCGTACCATTACGCTGTTTTATAGTTTTCGTCTTTTACACTCTATTATAATTAATCAGGCATCCCTTTAATATGATGTCCCTTTCGTCATCTGTCATTTCTCCAAGTTTTAATGTAAACGGTTTCATCTCTTCTGCAACAACATATACAGGAATCTCTGTTGCCTTATTTTTTACCGCTTCCGCAATATTTGGAATAAACAAATAATCATCTTTCTTAAATGGTAAGGTCTCCTCCTCATAAATAAACGGAAGCATACCCCAGTTAATCAGATTGGAACGGTATCTTTTTGTTGCATATTCCTGTGCAATATTTGCCCAGCCGCCAAGCACCTTCTGGCAGGATGCAGCCTGCTCTCTTGCCGAACCATCACCAGGTTTGACAGCGTAGATTGTACTTCCGATACCGATTGTATTTCTATTTAAATCCATATCCGGGAATGCTTTTTTCACTGATACCCAGACCTTCTCGAATGATTCTGAATGTTCCCTCGGGCATCTTCCTTCTTCACGAATCTTTTCTGCCCTCTGTATATCCTTTGCCTTTCCAACATATTCCGGATCTTTTCTTGACAGGGCAAATTCCGCAAGTCCCAGAGGATTGGAGCGGTAAGAAGATGTCTCTCCGGATGGTATCAGCTCATCCGTTGTAGTTACCGGATCATGAATTTCTGATACTACTTTCAGTAACAAATGGTCTGTCAATGCCACCATTTCAGGCCAGTCCTTAATATTCGGACCAAACTGAATCTCTGTATCCGGATTGGCAACGCCCTTTGAATCAAAGACTCTGTTGGCATAAATACTGCTGTCAAAATGATATTTTCTTTCCTTATACTCCGTATCTAAATCCATCGCAGATGTCAAATAACCCTTATTGGCTGCTGTAGCCGCAATGGACCTTGCATCCATAAGAGCAACCGACGAAATCTGTCCATTCTGCAGTTTGCTTCCCTCTCTGTTCGGGAAGTTTCTTGTAGAATGTCTGATACTGAATGCATTGTTAGAAGGTGTATCACCTGCCCCGAAACATGGTCCGCAGAATGCTGTCTTCATAACACCACCTGCCCCCATAATGGAAGCTGCTGCGCCGTTTTTAATCAGTTCCATATATACCGGCATAGAAGCTGGATATACACTCAATGTAAACTCATCTGAACCGATACTCTTTCCTTCTAAAATATCTGCTGCAGCACAGATATTTTCAAATCCGCCGCCTGCACAACCTGCTATAATACCCTGGTCTACATACAGTTTTCCGTTTTTGATTTTGTTTGTAAGTTTAAAGTCCACCTGCCCATCTAATGAAACCAATGCTTTCTTTTCCACATCTCTTAAAATATCTTCCAGATTTGCATTCACTTCATCAATCGTATAAGTGTTACTAGGATGGAAAGGCATCGCAATCATTGGTTTAATCTTTGATAAATCCACATAAACCATTCCATCATAGTATGTAACATCACCGGGATTCAATTCTTTATATTCCTCTGCTCTGCCATGAATCTCATAAAACTCTTTAATCTGCTCATCTGTTCTCCAAATAGATGACAGACAAGTAGTCTCCGTAGTCATTACATCAATACCGATTCTGAAATCCGGACTGAGACTGGAAACACCCGGTCCTATGAATTCCATAACTTTATTTTTAACATAACCTTTATCAAATACTTCACCAATAATAGCAAGCGCTACATCCTGTGGTCCCACGCCTTTTGCCGGTTCGCCGGTCATATAAATACCGATAACCTCCGGTCTGTTAATGTCATATGTCTGCGAAAGAAGCTGTTTTACAAGCTCCGGTCCGCCCTCGCCCATAGCCATGGTTCCAAGCGCGCCATAACGTGTATGTGAATCACTTCCTAAAATCATCTTTCCGCCGCCGGACAGCATCTCTCTTGCAAACTGATGAATCACTGCCTGATGTGGCGGTACATAGACGCCTCCGTATTTTTTAGCGCATGTAAGTCCAAACATATGGTCATCTTCATTAATTGTTCCACCTACCGCGCATAAACTGTTGTGGCAGTTTGTCAATACATATGGAATCGGGAACTTTTCAAGACCTGATGCCCTCGCTGTCTGTATTATACCTACAAAAGTAATATCATGAGAAATAAGTTTGTCAAACTTAATCTGAAGTTTGTCCATACTGCCTGATGTATTATGCTCTTTCAAAATTCCATAGGCGATTGTATTTTTTTCAGCCTGCTCCTTTGACAGATACTTATCTCCTAATCTGCTCTTTAATAATTCTTCATTACCCTCTTCAATAACCTCTGTCCCATGAACCAGATAGGCTCCGGTCTCTGATAATTTAATCATTTTTCCCTCCTGTATTTTACTAACTACTCAATCCATTTTATTATATAAAATTTGAGGGTTCTTTTCAAGTAAAGCATAGATTTACATATTATACAAAACTCTGTTTTTGTCTAATTTTGATTTCAGTTTACTAATCTGTTATACTGTTAGCATACATTAACAAAAGATGAATAAAGATTATCTAAAGATACTTTCATTGATGTTTATGTTATCAGAAACAACAACAGGATGGAGATATTTATGAAAATTGCGGTAGTTAGTGATGTACTTGGAGAGGAAAACAATGGCACAACGATAGCTGCCATGAATTTAATACGTTCCCTCCGGGCAAAAGGACATGAGGTTCGTATCATCTGCCCGGACAAGGAAAAAGACGGTGAATTCGGCTATTACATTGTTAAAACATTAAATGTAGGACCTCTCAATGGCTATGTGGAAAAGAACGGAGTCTGCATTGCCCGTCCCACAAAAAAAATAATCCGTGAGGCACTGCGTGGTATAGATGTCGTGCATATTATGATTCCATTTCTTATGGGATGCTATGTCGCAAAATATTGTAACAAACATGGAATCCCTCTGTCCGCAGGATTTCACTGTCAGGCAGAAAATTTTTCTAACCACGTCTTTTTAATGAACGCCCAGCGGTTTAACAACGGAGTCTACAAATTTTTTTATAAACATGTTTACAGGTATTGTGACGCAATACATTATCCTACACAATTTATCTGCAATACGTTTGAAAATGTTGTGGGAGTAACGCCGCATCATGTAATTTCTAATGGCGTCAGCCACCAGTTTAACAGAGGAATTCCAAAATATAAAAAAAATGACGGTCTGTTTCGGATATTGTACACCGGACGATACAGTAAGGAAAAAAGTCATATTCTTCTGCTGAAAGCAGTGAATAAAAGCAAATATAGAAACCGCATACAATTAATTTTTGCCGGCGACGGTCCTCAAAAGAAAAAAATCCAAATGTATGCATTAAAGCATCTGCCGATACAGCCAATTATGAATTTTTATTCACGGGAAGATTTGTTGAAAGTAATTGGTTCTGCAGATTTATATGTACACGCTGCAGAAATTGAATTAGAGGCTATTTCCTGTCTGGAAGCCATTTCCTGTGGACTGGTTCCGGTGATTAATAATTCTCCACGTTCTGCAACAAAATATTTTGCACTGGATAACAAGAACTTATTTAAGCACAATAACCCCAAAGATTTTGCGGCAAAAATTGATTACTGGCTGGAGCATCCGGAAGAAAAAGAACAGCGCAGTCTTGAATATGCAGATTTTGCCACACAATGGGAATTTGATAAATGTATGGATCAAATGGAAGAAATGATTCTCTCTATCTGTAAGAAGAAAGGTGATTGATATGAAAACAATTTATTACGAAGACGAATTAAATGATGATTTTGCATCAACACAGGGAATTCATACACAACCTTTACCGGAAGATTATAAATGGATTCACACCAGCAGATTGTGGAATTTTTTTGCAGATATTTTATATTTCCTGATTATTTATCCCGTGGTAAAAATATTTAACACCTTTATTTTGGGACTTCGCATTAAAAACCGAAGGGTAATCAAAAAATTAAAAACCGGTTGTTTTCTCTACAGCAACCATACACAGCATATTGACCCATTCATTTCGGCTGACGTATCCGGCTGGGGACACCGGACTTATTTTATGGCAGGCAATGACACCTTCTCTATTACCGGACTGAAACATCTGGTAGCGATGCTTGGAGCGATGCCGATTGGCTATGACATGGACAGCATGAAAAAGATGATTCATACTGTGACAAAAAGAATACAGGAAAATGCCTGCATTACGATTTATCCCGAAGCACATATCTGGCCCTACTATATAGGAATCCGCCCTTTTAAAAGCGCCAGCTTTGCCTATCCGGTTGCATTGAAAACTCCTGTGGTGGCTTCCGTTGTCACCTATCGAAAACGCCGCTGGCCTTTTCGATGTCTTTTTAAACGTCCTGCCATTACGGTATATTGCAGCAATCCGATGTACGCTAATCCGTCTTTAAGCAAAAAAGCCGCAAAAGAAGAGTTGCGTGACAGAGTGTATCATTGGATGAAAGAAACTGCTGAAAAATACAGTACATATGAATATTGGCACTATGAAAAGAAAAAATAAATGACCTTTTGCCAGTCATTGTATCACGCTCTAAATTGGTCTAAATCTATAGGCTATCCAATGTGATGCAATTTGAGTATCATATAGTTCATTCCAAGTATTATCAAATGAATAATGTACTATTCCCGGCAATGCTTCGTCATCTTGACTTTTTGTTGTAATAAATCTTACACTGCCTGGTCCTATTTCTATGTTTATGTAATAAGGAAAATGAATTAACAGATTTTCTACTTCTTTTTTTATTGGAGCTATATCAAAATTTCCACCCTTTATAGCAATACTTAAATCTTTCTCCAAAGAAATTGTCACTAATTTATTCCCCGTTATCCGGTTCTGCTGACAATATTCTGCAATTTTTTGAATTTCCCTTTTATAATCTGTCAATAAAATCAAAATATCACTTTCTTCTGGAATGTTATAATATTCCGTTGGTCTGGCATAGTTTTTTACGTTTACTTTAACTTTTGATGTTACACCATTATGTGCCTTTGCATATATATAACACTTTCCCGTATTTTTCCCTGCTGTAATTTTTCCTGTACCATCTACTTTTGCGATAGAAATATTACTGCTATACCATCGTACCTTCTTGGAAAACGCTTTTTTCTTTTTATTCGTTCCATACTTTGAAGCTTTTATGATACATTTTACTTTCTTTGCAGAGCATTGATTTAAATACACAACTTTTTTGCTTATTCTAGGAATCCCTGAATTTACCTTCCTTGCATTCTTTTTATAAGTCCTAGCGCTGACCCAGTATGAAAAGTCACTCGTATATATTTTATTTTCTACAGTTTTACACGCAGCTACCCTATATTTATAAGTCTTGTTTGGTTTTAATTTTTTATTTACCCAAGTTATTTTTGCCGCTTTCTTCTTATTCTTTAAAGAATAAATTTTTTTATATTTTCTACTTTTTTTGTTATATCTAAAAATCTGATATTGATCGACTTCCCCATTTCCTTTCCACGTCAACCGAATTGATGTTTTAGAAGATTTAACTGCTTTAAGGCTTTGTGGAGCCTGAATGTCTATTGCATTAGCAGAAACATTTACACTTTTTCCGTATAATACAATAAGCAATACTATTAATAATATTCCATAACTCTTTGATTTTCTAATAACTTCCATCATTCTATTTTATTTTTTCTTTAACTTCTTAAACTGCATATACTTCACTTCAATCCCCGCAAGAACATCTTCCAGTTTCAGATTGTAAGCGCCTTTATCCAGTTTTACCTTACAAAGTTTCTGTGTAATCCAGTTTCCGTCTGTTCCGTTGGTCTGGATAACCACCATGGTTTCTCCATTGGCATTTACATTGACCGTAGACTGAGCCAGATTGGATTTGGCAAATGAGATATTTACAATAATGGTATACTCTGCATCTTCCTCCACAATCATGGTAGCTTCTTTCCCGCAGTCAAATATTACCTTATTGTCTTCAGCTAAATTAAACTGTTCGTATTTTGCTTCCTCCACAGGGACAGATGGATAATATTTTGCCACATCGGTATCGACTAACTCTCTCTCAATGACAGGCGCGTGAAGAATAAAATTGCAGATGTTCATAGCGGCTCTTTGAAGCTCCCCTACGGTAAGGCTTCCTTCTGCCACAGAGCTTTCTGTATTATCTGCATTGGAGTTTACTTCTGCACCATTATTGTTTACAACCATGTAGACATCATTTTGTGAGCGCACCATATCACGGGTATCCTGATTGGATTCCTCTCCGCCTTCTACGACATCATTCATTTTTGCCCACCAGTCTGTCATAACGATACCTTCATACCCCCACTCGCCGCGAAGTACCGTTGTACAAAGATCATAATTGGATGCTGCCCAATGTCCGTTAATTGGATTGTAACTGGTCATCAGAGTCATAACTGTTTTCTCTTTGACTGCCATTTCAAATGATTTTAAGTAAATCTCTCTGATGGCACGTTCAGAACAAACCGCGTTGATTTTAAATCTATGTGCTTCCTGTCCATTTAATGCAAAGTGCTTGATGGTGCCCCATGCGCCTCCATCTTTAATGCCTCCGGTTGCAGCCACTGCCATCGTTCCTGACAGATATGGGTCCTCGGAATAATATTCAAAGTTACGTCCATTGAGTGGATGTCTGTGAATATTGACACCCGGTCCTAACAACGTATCTACCTGATTTCTTCTTAACTCTTCCCCTTCCATTGTATAAAGCTCTCTGACCAGCTTGTCATTCCATGATGATGAAAGAGCTGTACCAATCGGAAGCTGAACTGCCTTTCCCTCGTAACGGAGTCCACTTGGTCCATCTGCGCAGCAGGCTGCCGGAATACCATAATTAAACAATGCATCGGAAATTCCACCAAAAGCTGAAGCAGTGCCTTGTGTTACTCTAGGATTACTCATGCCCTCGCCTCTTACAATCTGTGCCATTTCTTCTATTGAAAGCTGGGCGACAAACTCTTCTAAACTATATTTTCCTGCATGGACATCTTGCAGAGTGATTCCCCGGTCTCCTGTAATTTCCATTGATTTTGGAAGATTATTTTCCACTCTTTTTGCCATATCTACGGTAGGTTTGCCGGACGGTACATATACTTTTTCAAATGTGCCATCAGCCTTTTTATTACCCGGTCTTAAAATTGTAAGATTGTCATCATCCGGACAGCAGACTTCTGACAACTGTTCTACTACTTTTAATTTATCCAGTCTGTATGTATATACATTGTCCAAATTTCTCACGCTGTTTCCAACATAGATAACATAATCTCCGGCTTCTAATACATAACATGACTTATGCCCTGTGGCATTGCTGTCATCATAAGAAGCCATATCACTAATTTTGAAGGCAATGTTGATAATCTGACTTTCTTTCGGTGCCAGTTTTTCCGTCTTTGCATATGCACAAAGTTCCTTTACCGGCTTTCCAAGTTTACCCTGCGGTGCGCTATAGTATACCTGCACAACTTCCTTTCCGGCATACTGGTCTCCGGTGTTGCTCACCTTTACCTGCAGCTTCATCTGACCATCTTCTTCCTTGACAGACAAAGTCTGAATATCAAATGTAGTATATGAAATACCATATCCAAATTCAAACATTACCCTATCCGGAGCAAAAGTTTCAAAATATCTGTACCCGACATAAATATCTTCCTGATACAGATTGGTCAAAGGGTCTCCGAAATTATCTGCTGATGGATAATCTTCTAAATTTTCAGCAATGGTATCCGGAAGTTTTCCGCTTGGAGTTTCTTTTCCGGAAAGCACGTCAACTACTGCATTTCCGCCTTCCATTCCGCCGGACCACACATACGCTACAGCCTTTATTTTTCCATTATACTGTGGAAGCTCCATCCATTTCATATCAATAATATTTGATACATTCAGGATAACTACAACATCTTCAAATGCATCCGTAATGCTTTGAATGTTTGCCAGCTCCTGCTCTGTCAGAAGATAACTGCCCGCACCGTTATAATTATCCTTATCCTCTCCTGCAGTACGTCCGATAATATAAACAGCCTTGTTAGAAACTGCCGCCTGTTTTTTTGCATATTCTACACTAATATCCATATCTTTTTGAAACCATGGTTCAGCAGCCCATCCGCCGCCGCCATTATCAAATGGATTATCCTTGAGCCACTCAACATAGTCATCTGCCAGCTGCTCATTAATCTGTAATTCGCTATTCTTAAAGCCCTCAATAATGTTCGTGGCATACTGTACCTGTACGGCTCCTCCGGACCCTGTACCACTCCGGTAATATTCCAACTGTGGTCTTCCAAATACTGAAATTTTATCTTTTTTTGTAAAGGGAAGTACATTGTTCTCGTTTTTTAATAGTACAATGCCCTCTACTGCTGCCTCACGACTCTTTTCTGCAAATCCTTCTACAGGAACTCCCCTCAAATTTTTGCTCATTACTCCATCCTCCAAAGCTTTTTATCAGTTTTGATTTTTATATCTCTTTTCTCTCTGTTATGACGTAAACTCCGTCTTTTCCATATAAACACACTATATCTTATATTTTCTTCAAACGCAACATTTTATGGGCAGAAAAACGTTTTTATTCGCCCGGGGTTTTCATGCGGAATAAAACCTGTTTTGTAAAATTTATTCCTTTATAATAAACATGCTCTGACTTCCCGAAGACAGATTGTAATATTTTTATTTGTCTTTTTTGATATATTTTTTTTGCACTTTAATGACTCTTCCTTCTTCTATTTCATTTTCTTTATTGCTTTAAAGTCCTGTATATTGTAAAATTATATTACTTAAAAATGTACGAAGAAAGGAATTGAAACAATGGGAAAGTATTTTCAAGAAGAAATCGAAACTGCCTCTCGTGAAACGATTGAGCAGTGGCAGAATGAAGGTCTTTTAGACGTTGTAAAGAGAGTGTACGAAAATGTACCTTTCTACAGAAAGAAAATGGAAGAAGCGGGTGTCACTCCTGATGATATTAAATCAACAGCAGATTTACCAAAACTTCCATTTTTAACAAAAGACGATTTGAGGGATGCATATCCATATGGTCTGTTAGCCATTCCACTAAAAGACTGTGTCCGTATTCAATCTACATCCGGCACTACCGGAAAGAGGGTTGTAGATTTTTACACACACGCTGACCTTGATAAATGGGCTAACGGATGTGCCCGTGCGATTGTGGCTGCGGGTGGTACTGCAGATGATGTATGTCATGTATGCTACGGATACGGTTTGTTTACAGGCGGACCGGGACTTAACGACGGCTCACATAAGGTAGGCTGCCTGACTCTTCCGATGTCATCCGGCAACACTGACAGACAATTACAATTTATGACGGATTTGGGCTCTACCATTCTTTGCTGTACGCCAAGTTATGCTTCTTATCTTGCAGAATCTATTCACGAACGCGGTTTGCGGGATCAGATTAAGTTAAAAGCAGGTATCTTTGGGGCAGAGGCATGGTCTGAAGAAATGAGACATGATATTGAAGAAAAACTGGGAATTAAAGCCTACGATATTTATGGATTAACAGAGATTGAGGGTCCCGGTGTATCTTTTGAATGCGAGGAACAGAATGGAATGCACATATGCGAAGATTATTTTATTCCGGAAATCGTAGACCCGGATACATTGGAGCCTGTTCCTGACGGACAAATTGGAGAGCTTGTATTTACAAGTTTTGCAAAGGAAGCGTTTCCTTTAATCAGATACCGTACAAAAGATATTACTTACATAACAAGAGAAAAATGTAAATGTGGACGTACCCATGCACGTATTCACAGACTGATGGGCAGATCTGATGACATGCTGATTATTAAGGGCGTCAATGTTTATCCTTCTCAAGTGGAAGAAGTTCTGATTAAGCAGGGAATGCCTGCTAACTATCAGCTCATAGTTGACCGTGTAAACAACAGCGATACAATGGATGTCCTTGTAGAAATGACTCCGGATATGTTCTCTGATACAGTCAGCGCCATAGAGAGAAAAGAAAAAGAAATCGTTGCAGCTCTTAAGAGTATGCTGGGTATCTATGCTAAAGTAAAATTAGTAGAACCAAAATCAATTACCCGTTCCGAAGGAAAAGCTGTACGTGTGATTGATAAACGTAAAATTTAATATAGGAGGGAACAATATGTATATTAACCAAATATCTGTTTTTATTGAAAACAAGCCCGGCAATCTCGCAAAGTTTACAAATTTCCTTGCAGAAAACCGGATTGATATGAGAGCCTTTGAAATTGCTGATTCTACTGACTTCGGTATTATTAGAATTATTGTTGACAAGCCTCTTGATACTTTGACTTTACTGAAAGATAATGACTGGGTATGCAACCTGACACAGGTAATCGGTGTAAAAATTCCTGATAAACCAGGTTCAATGGCAGCCGCAATGAACATCCTTGCAGAAGCTGATGTGAGCGTAGAATATGTTTACACTTTCCTTGCCCGGGGTACAGACGACGCCCTGATGATTTTCAGGGTACAGGATAATGATAAGGTTGCTGCTATTCTCAAAAAGAATCATATCACTATGATTTCACAAGATGATTTAGTAAAAATGTAATAGGGGTCTTGGCAAGCTGCCAGATATATATGTAAATTTTCGGAAAATCCATGATGGGTGTGGAACCAATTACATATATTCTTTGCAAAACAAGTCAAAAATATATGTAAATTCTCGACAAATCCATAGTGGGTGTGAATCGATTACATATATTGCTTACAAAACAAGCTAAATATATATGTAAATTCTCGGAAAATCCATGGTGGGTGTGAATCGATTACATATATTGCTTATAAAACAAGCTAAATATATATGTAAATTCTCGGAAAATCTATGGTGGGCGAGAATCAATTACATATATTGCTTGCAAAACTAGCCAAGTCTATATGTAAAAAGACAGAACCTGCATCCGCATTAGCGGATGCAGGTTCTTCTAACTGGGGACTTTTTTACAGCCCCTATTTACATTTATTATTTGCTCATCTTTTTACATATGGAATATGTGTAATTCCGTCTGCCGGAAAATTTTCCGAGTACAGAATTTTTCATTGCAATCTCATGAATTACTTTCAATCCATCTTTCTCTTTATTCAACTTCTTTGCACTCTTAAAATAATCTATGGCTGCCTTTGTAATAGCTCTTGCATTATCCGGATTCTGCCAAAACATATCACAGAAGTAGGCAATCAGCTGGGGATTTGTAAGTTTGTATGTCGATTTTGCAACGTTTATTCTGGCTGAAATATCTTCCTGTGCCTGAAGGTTTTGTACTGCCATTCCATAGTCACTTCCCAAAAGTGCTTTAACTGCCACCAGTTCTTCCTTGCTGAAACTTCTTTTTCTGTTTTCCCAGCTGGAATTCTGCGTAATCTCTTTACATAACTGTTCTACCTTTTCTCTTTTTTTCTTTTTACTGCCTGATAAGGATTCCTCTATCAGCTTTTTTGATTTTTTGGTATCACTATTATAAATACGTCTTAACAGATTGTGCGCTCTTTCCCCATACCACTGCCATGCACCGACAGTAATCGTTTTTTCGCCTTTGAACTGTGGAAGCCCATTTCTTGCTGCCAGATAATTACCGGACTCATTATGGGCAATCAATGCGGAAATTGTATCAAATAATTCATTTCCGGTCTTACTGATTCCTGCGTTTAAAATCCTTTGCAGTTCTGCCTGACGTATGCGTTCCTGCTCCTCCTGATATGCCTCATATTCAGCCTTTGTCATGGCGTTGTTAGATAAAATCTTAATATCTACATCTTTTGTGGGAATCCATCCGGCAATGGTTTCTGTCCTCTGTATTCTTACTTTTTTATAGTTATTGGAAAATCCAATGATAGGATAACTGCTGTCCTTGTAAGCCATGCCCACTGCACCACCATTGTCTTTTGCGCTGCCTCTTATCTTCAGATTCGATTTGGTAATCACTGCCTCCATATCCTGATTATCCAGCAGTAAATCTTCCACGTCATCCACAATAATATTATTTTGCTTTACGTAGCCTGTAATCTTTCCGGATGTCACCTTGTACCACGTTTTTACCTGTTCCACAACTGTTATAGGTTTTTCATCAGGTATGTAGCCCACAACCTTGCTATTTTTCTTGGGGTCTTTTTTAATCCTTACGAATTCTTCATCACTATTAGAAAATACAACTCCCAAGTTAAATATCTTTTTCTTATATTTTTCAACTTTTGTCAGCTTTGTATTTTCTTTATGAAATTTTGTAATTTTTTTTACAGCTGCTTTATCTATTGTAAATGTACTACTTTTCAATACCTTATTATTCGTAGCATTTGTCTTTATCGCAGTATTTGGTACGATAATTTTTTCCTGTCCCGGCACCACCACTGACACCATCATAATCAGAGATGCTGCAACACATAATATTTTCTTCTTCATTTACTCACCTCAAGAAAATATTATAACCCTGTTTATACGAGAAAGTAAACAGTAAAGTCTTACCAAAAATCATTTTCTAATATAGTCAATATATACAAAAGAACACCGGGGGTTGCCTGATGCACTCCGGTGTCCTTTCGTTATCTTTCTGGTTTTAGAAAATTATATCACTTTATAGCAAGCCTGTTTTTATTTTAAATCTACCACAAAATCAAATTCTGAAACTTCTTTTGCTTTTTTCTCTGTTTTTGCTTTAATTAAACTAAACATGTTCTCCTCTTTTTCTGTAATAAAGATATGCAGCTTCGTAACCTTTTTTCCATTAACGCTAAACATATCCGTATCCAGATTTTCAATTACTCTGTCCCCAACTTCCTGAAATTGCAATTTGTTTCCATCCTGATCAAATACACCATATTCAAAATAATTTTTGTCTTCCAGATTAATAAATTCGTCATATGTGATTTTGCATTCACCTGTATCTTTTTTTACATAGTTCTTTTTATAATTCTTTTCGAAATCATCTTTTGATACATTTGCGTATGGCTTTCTGGATGCTGGCTTTGTAAACACTGCTGCCTGATATGGGGAAACAAATATTTTTTTGATTTGCGTTCCTTTTGGAGCTGTTTTGTTTACAACAATCTCTTTACTCTTATTGGTATCTACTGTATATGGTATCTTTAGGTTCCACTTACCCTTCACTTTGACAAGTCCATCTTCATTCCCTAATTTACCCTGACCTTCAATAAAGATTTCATTGACCTTTACGTTAAGATAACCATCTTTTACAGAATACTCCCCTTTTTCAAACTTCATCATTCCTATGAAGCTGCTTTTGCCTTCACTTTTGCCTTCTAATGGAATATCATAGTCCCCTTTCGTGCTCTCTGTGTTATTTCCATAGGATGTCATCATTGTTACGCTTTGTCCGCCTGTCGCTACATATTTCAGTAATTTACTAAAATCGTATTTTTGAGAATCCATTTTGATTGTAACAAATACTGAAAGCCCATCACTATAGACCTCTGACGCTGTCAGTTTCACACCCTGATCCTCTGCTGTCAGTTTTTCATCTTTCTTCCCGTCAGCTACTAATGTATGTTTATTACTGTAATTTCCCGAGTAAGATACATTTTTCTCAACCAGTCTGAATATGTTTCCAATCACAGGAAGCTTTGCTGCCAATGTAGGATTTGATACACAGAATACACTGCCTGCTACAACTACTGCCAAAGCAACCGATGCGACTTTCAGCCACATATTGCTGTGATGTCTTCTGCTTACTCCTACCATATTTAATGTGTCCTCAAATCTTTTATCAACGCTGTCTGGAATAATCATATCATCATTTAATCCATCTACAAATTCTTCAAATTTCTTCATAATATTTCTTTCCTTTCTTTTGAGCATATGATTTTGCGTTCGTATGTACCTACTCCATAATAGGTTTCCAAGTTCTTTCTGGCTGCCTGCAGTCTTCCTTTTACTGCGCTTTGACCAATATGGAGTATCTCTGCAATCTCTCGAACTTTAAATCGCTCAACATAATAAAGTTCTACCACAATCCGCTGTTTTTCATTGAGACAGTTCATCATATCCAACCATTCAATATTAGCGTATTCCGTATCTTCCGTACCGCTTTCCGGTATTTCATCATTTAGCACCCATTTTGCATTTTCATTGTAAATCGCCTTACAATTATTGATTAATATACGTGTCATCCATGTCTTAAAATACTCCGGTTTTCGCAGTGTATGAATTTTCTCCCAGCAATCAAGTATTGTATCCTGCATGGCATCAGCAATATCCTCTTCATTTCCAAGAATTGCCTTTGCCACCTTGTACATACTCATTTTATGCTGACGCATTAACTCTGCAAATGCTTCTTTATCATGTTTTTTTGCCTTATATATTATTTCCTGGTCCATTGTAATTTTCCTTTCTGTTTCCCTCGAGGTTTCCAAGTCTTACACTTATTAGATAACGCAGATACCAATTTGGTCGATTTTTTTTGAAAAATTATACGCATTTATTTATGTCTGGAAATCACTTCCCGTTTAGTGTATAATAAAATCTACGATTTTTAAACTAGGAGGTATTTACAATGTTAAAAGAAAAAATTGCAGTAGTAACCGGCGGTACAAGAGGAATCGGCTATGCTATTGTTAAAAAATATTTAGAGAATGGTGCGAAAGTTGTTTTATTTGGTTCAAAAAAAGAAACCGTAGATAAAGCGCTTGCATCATTAAAAGAAGAAAACGCCAACTGGGAAGTTTCCGGATATTATCCTAATCTGATGGATGCAGACGCTGTGGCAGACACTATAGAAAAAATAAAAGAAAAATACGGGAAAATTGATATTCTTGTTAATAATGCCGGAATATCTGACAGTACCGGCATTGATGATTATACTGCTGAACAGTTTTCAAAAGTAATGCAGTTAAATGTAAACGCAATTTTTAATACAATTATGCCAACGGTAAAGATTATGAAAGAACAGGGAGACGGATGTATTATTAACACAAGCTCTATGGTGAGCATTAGCGGACAGCCCGGAGGTGTAGCATATCCTGCCAGCAAATCAGCAGTAAACGGTCTTACATGGTCTTTAGCAAGAGAGCTTGGTCCAAACAATATTCGTGTTAATGCAGTTGCGCCGGGTATTACAAGAACAGACATGGTAGCCGCACTTCCAGAACAAATGATACAACCCCTTATCAATTCAATTCCTTTGAGAAGAGTAGGTGAGCCTGAAGACGTTGCCAATGCATTTTTATTTCTGGCAAGCGATATGGCAAGCTATGTTACCGGAGAGATATTATCCGTAGATGGCGCGATGAGAAGTTAATAGAAACAAATCAAAGTAGAGCTGTCGGACAATTCCGGCAGCTCTACTTTTATTATAATGACATTTTTATATTACTTTATAGGTTGACTCCTGTTTAATCTCCAATAAATAATTGTACCCAATGTAACCTTCCGTTATATTTATATACGCCTACTCCTATTTTTGTAAAATTACCGGATAAAATATTTGCTCTGTGACCTTCACTGTTCATCCACCCATTCATTACTTCCTGTGGTGTCGTTTGTCCCATTGCAATATTTTCCCCTGCTGCCATATAACTGATATGATATTGGTCTAACACTGTAAAGCATCTGGTTCCATCAGGTCTTGAATGTGAAAATAAACTTGTCAGTTCCTGCGCCCGCTTTGCTGCCGCCTTTTGAAGTGTGGCATCTGTTGTTAGCGCTTTTAACCCTGCCTTAGTTCTTTCTTTATTTACCAGTCTTACTACCTCTTCTTCCCGATTTATAGATGTTGTCTTATCCTTCTGGTTTGCGGATGTTGATTTTTTTGCGGCTTTTACCTTAATATAATATTTTGTTTTTTTCTTATTCGTATAGGTAACTGTCAGGGTAACTTTACCTTTTTTAATTCCTTTTACTTTAAATTTTTTTGCTTTCTTTTGAAAAGTTACTTTTACAATTCCTTTCTTTGACATTTTAATTTTTTTTATTTTTTTGGATGTCTTAACTGTAATTTTTTTATTTACTGTTACACTTTTCGTTTTCTGCCCGGATGCCGCAGAAACCATACGATTCGGCTGGGCAAATGTAAATGTCATAATACTGATTAATAATATTGTCAAAAATCTGGTGAAAAAATTTTTCATAATCTCTTTCCTCCTCTATTTATCAAAGTATGTTTACATAATATCTTTTTTTAGATATTTTGTAAAGGTATTTTATCATAACAATTTTTAACTGAATTTTCAATTTTTTACTTGCAATTTTTATTGAATACCAGATCTTTTAAATAAAAAAGGCTTTCACCTGCTCAATATTTGAACAGTGAAAGTCATTTTATTTTACACGAATAAAAGCAGTAGCCATAACGACCACTGCTCTTTCCTTAAAATAAACTATTCAGTTATAATTTGTCTATTCTGCTATAAAATTAAAACCGTATTCTTGTGCCAACTTTTCTGCATATGAACCCGCTTTTCCTTTAATCGTTAATACTCGTTCTGGCATAGGACGCGGCAGCAAGTTAAATATAAAACCTGTCACACTCTCTGGAATTGTAATACTTACTAAATTATGATAGTCATAAAATAATGCATTAGACTGAATGCGTGTTATACCTTCAGGAATAACTGCTTCTGTTGCTTCTTTGTCAACCATTCCAACAACTACCTTTCCAAAATTACGATCATATCTAATATACAATCCATTGATTATTTCATCATATACCGCTGCTCCCCAATAATTATTTTCTTCCGCATCCAGTGCGCTATTATTTACAAAATTTTCTTTTAAGATATAACAACAACCATAAAACGCATACCTGTCTATGCTTGTAACGCTATCCGGAATTGTTATACTTGTTAAACTACTGCATCCAAAAAATGCCCAGCCCCATATGCTTGTGACACTGTTTGGAATTGTTATACTTCTTAAACTACTACATCCATTAAATGCATCCTCCCCTATGCTTGTTACACTCTTTCCTTGTATTTTACTTGGTATCACAACATCTGTATCAGTACCCTTATATCCTGTAATAGTTATACCGGTTTCATTTTCCCGAAATTCCCAATTGGCACTGTCATCTGTTGGCGGTTTCTTTTGTGTTGTTTTTTTGGTAATCTGTGGCTTTTTCTTTGCTTTTACCTTAATCTTACACTTATATTTTTTCTTTCCAACTTTTGCGGTAATTGTAGCCTTACCTGCTTTTTTGCCTTTTACTTTTCCCTTTTTCGTAACGGTTGCAACTTTCTTATTAGAAGTACTCCATTTTACTTTCTTCTTTGTGTTTTTTACTTTTAATTTCACGGTCTTTCCGACATAAATCGTTGCTTTCGTCTTATTCAGTTTCACTTTCTTTGATGCCGCACTGACACCGGTTGCCGGCAGTAGCGATAATGATAATACTAATGCCAAAACAACTGCTAAAATTTTCTTCGTTTGTCTCATCAACTTATACTCCTTTACCTTTTTTGAACTTAATAGGCATAATATAGCCTACATAGTTTATTTAATCTTACCATTTTTACCTATACAATTCAAGTTGAATTTAATTATATAGGCAGGTGTAGTATATGAATTATTATGAAATAGGACAACGTATTCGAAAATTCAGAAAAGCATATAATCTATCTCAAGAAGAATTAGCAGAAAAAGTGGGTATATCCACAACCCACATGAGCCATATCGAAACCGGTAATACAAAATTGAGTCTTCCGGTGTTTGTGGATATCGCAGACGCTTTATCCGTTCAAACGGATGAACTACTCCATGATATTCCACAAACAAATAAAACGCATATAAAGCAGGAACTTACAGAGATTCTTGATGCGTGTTCCACACAGGAGACTTATATCATTACCGATATTATTAAGGCTGTAAAAATTTCTTTGGACAAATACCATGAATAAATTCTTTTCTATTTGGTGTAAAATTGTTGCAGCAGCATGAAAAAAAGGCTTTCCCAAATGTGGGAAAGCCTTTAATAATCAATATCTTATTCAACTGTGTAAGGCATTAAAGCGATATTACGTGCTCTTTTAATTGCTGTTGTAAGAGCTCTCTGATGTCTTGCGCATGTACCTGTCATTCTTCTAGGAAGAATTTTACCTCTTTCTGATACATATCTCTTTAATGTTGCTACATCTTTATAATCGATTGCCTTATTTTCACTTGCACAAAATGCACAAACTTTTTTTCTTCTGCGACCGCCTCTTCTTCTCATTGGAGAATCCGGTCTTTCACTCTTATTATATGGCATAACTTGACCTCCTAAATTAATTAAAAGTTAAATGGTAATCCTGAATCATCTACATTATCAGGAATGTTCATAAATCCATCTCCTGCCGGGGCTGTTGGTGCTGACGCTTCCGGTGTCGGAGCAAATCCCGCATTATTATCAGATGCTGCTTTGCTCTCTGCAAACTCCTGATTTTCCACCACTACCTCTGTTGTATAAACCGTCTTACCATCTTTGTCCTGATAGCTTCCTGTCTGAATACGACCTTCTGCTACAATTTTTGTTCCCTGATGAAAGTATTTTTCAGCAAACTCACCGCTTCTGCCAAATGCTACGCATCGAATAAAATCTGCTGTCTGATCTCCATCTCTCTTAAATCTTCTGTCAACTGCTAATGTATATCTGGCAATAGCCAGCTGACTGTCTCCTGATGTGGAATATCTCACTTCAGGATCCCGGGTTAAACGACCCATTAAAATAACCTTGTTCATATTCTTTCCTCTCTTGTCTCAAACTATGCTTCTACTGAAACGCACATAAATCTGATGATATTTTCCATAATACGAAGCTGGCTTTCTATTCCGCTTGGAGCGTTTACATTGTCAGTATCAAAAGTAATGAAGTAGTAGTAGCCTTCTGACATCTTCTGGATTTCATAAGCGAATTTTTTCTTTCCAGCATCATCAACGTTAGTGATGGTACCGCCAAACTTTTCGATAAGAGCTTTTACCTTATCAAGTTCTGCAGTTCTTCCTTCTTCTTCAATCTTTGCACTAACAACAACTGTTATCTCATATTTGTTCATGCTTTTACCTCCTTTTGGTCTCTGGCCTTTCCCTTCATGGGAAAAGCAAGGATTATTTTGTATATCACGAGATATTATACTAACACAAGAAAGCCCTCTTTGCAAGGGCTTTCTTTCCAATTTATTCATATTTATCTACAGTCAGGTCAGTATTTATCTCCAGTTTACTCAAGGTTTAATTTTCTGCTTAATGCATAGTATGTAGCAATGGTAGACAGGATAGCTATAACCACCTGCTGCACAATGGCAAATATCAGTATCGGCTGGAATATCGCATCCCCAATTCCCACATTTTCCAATGTGGCATTCATGTTATTATTAAACAACAGATACACGCCGATAGCAGAAACAATCTCTATGATAATTTTAAAGACAATATAGGTTGCGATTGCACCTGCAATTCTGTTGCCAGTCCACGCCTGACCTACACTGAAACAAGCATACCCCATTGCTATATAAGTATATATTGCCAGCATCATTAATACCGCAATCATAATAATATACTTCCACAGATTCTGTCTGCTGATTTCTTTGATAAGATATATCAATTCATTTCTCATTCCCACAAAAGCAGCAAGATTTCCTATAAACAGTGTCGCTACAATCGCAATAATAAATACAAATGATGCGATAATCCATACATAGCTTACAATCGATTTACTTGCAATATGCTGTCCTACACTTACAGGTAATGTAAAAGACAGGTATCCTTCTCTTTTTAACATACTGTCATAAAATCTTTTTAAGATAAGAATTACAGTTCCAATAACAACCCCAATAATCCCAAAGATAAAGACAGTATTTGTAACTCCTACCAGAATATTAACCACCACATTATCTATATGGAAGGCATTCTCAATTTCAACAAAAATCTTTAATACAACGGTTATGATAAATACAATCAAATACATCACTCCGAATGTTCTTGCTGTAGCTTTAAACTCATTCTTAATTAACTTTCCTAACATTTGAATACCTCCCGAAACACTTCATCTACCGACTTGCCATACTCTTCCCGAATGTCATCTACACTCTTGTGCATAATCAGTTCCCCATCTTTAATCATCACAACATCATCCAAAACTTTCTCAATATCGGAGATGAGATGCGTGGATATAATAACTGTAGAATCCGGACTGTAATTTGTGATAATTGTGTTCAGAATATAATCTCTTGCCGCCGGATCTACACCCCCGATAGGCTCATCCAGAAAATAAATGTCTGCCCTGCGGCTCATAACTAATATAAGCTGTACTTTTTCCTTGGTACCCTTTGACATTGTTTTAAGTTTATCGTTCGGATTAATATTTAATTTGTTGAGCATATCGTATGCTCTCTCACTATCAAAATCCTCATAGAAGTCTGAAAAATAGTCAATTATCTGCTTTACTTTCATCCAGTTGTTCAGATATGTTTTTTCCGGCAGATAAGAGACTCTTTTCTTTGTCTCTATCCCAATTTTGTTTCCATTAATAGAAATTTTGCCGCCTGTCGGAGTCAAAAGCCCATTTGCCAATTTAATCAGCGTAGTCTTTCCACTTCCGTTTGGTCCGAGCAGCCCTACAATCTGTCCGCTTTCTATCTGCAAGGTAATTCCCTTTAATGCTTCTTTTTTTCCATATTTTTTCTTTAAATCTTTACATTCAAATAAAACGCTCATGATTTGCCTCCTAATAAGATAGTCCCCAAAATCTAAAGGGGAGGTAAAGAATAGAATCTTATTCTTCTTTCCGGATAAAATGAATAATTTCATCTTTTGTGTAATTTAACTCGGACATTTTTTTTACATATTCTCTTGTAAAACCTTCTGCACGTTTTTCTCTAATCTGAGTCAAAATACTGTCATCTTCCGTTACTACTCTTCCCGCAGTACGATTGGTTATAATAAGTCCACGGTTCTCTAACTCTGCCATGGCTCTCTGCATTGTGTTAGGATTCACTGCCGCTTCAGAAGCCAACTCCCGCACCGATGGCAGTTTACTCCCCTTCCCGTACTCACCGGATATAATTTTCTGTTCAATCTGTTCTAATAACTGCGTATAGATTGGTCTATCATTTTTTAAGCTCCACGACATTATATCCCTCCTGACTGTATTATTGTATTAAGTGCTTAATACAATAATACAGTCAGGAGGGATATTTGTCAAGCATTTTATTTGAATCAGTAAAAACAATTTAAAACTTATTCTTCTAATATTTTTTTTACACTTTTTTCAAAATTTTTTCTTGGCAGCATCACTATCCTGCCGCACCCTGTACATTTTAATTTGAAATCTGCTCCAACCCGAATAATTTCCCATTGGTTGGTTCCACAAGGATGCCCTTTTTTTAAAGTTACAATACTTCCGATATGATATGTCATCAGTTTACAACCCTTCCTATTCCTACGATATGATTCTGATTATTATATGTAATCGGTTGTCCGCCTTTTTCTACAACGCTTCCGTTTCCTGCATACATTGAAACATGATAAATATTCAGGGTTCTTCCCGGAGTGCTGTACATCACCGCACTATTATAATCTCCATAGAAAATCAAATCTCCGGGTTTTAAATAATCATAATCCAAATAGCCATAATATACGATTTTTTTCTTTTGGTTTAAATAATCAAATAGTGCGCCGGCAGACAATGCCCATTTACTGCTCCCCAGTTTTTTCTGGTAATGTTTATATGCTTTGTATCCTTTCCATACCAAAGAGGAACAATCATAATACTTTTTCTTCATCCGTTTGCTTTGGCTGTACTTCCATTTGTTGACAATGTAAGTTGCTCTCTTAATAATGGTTTTCATTCCTTTAGCGCCTACTTCTACCCTGTAGTCAAAAGAATAATTTCCAATTTTTGCATCGACATAGGCAACTCCGGACTTTATCCCTGTAATCGTGCCATCTGCTGCCACTGTTGCAATGGATTTCATTCTGTTTGTATAAGCAGGCCGCAATGTACCTATATTAGTAATATTTATTTTTGTCTTTTTTCCTTTTATAATATATGCAGGTAATTGATTAAATACAGGATTATATACTGTGTATGTTACCTTATATGTCTTTCCATCTACTGTCGCCTCAATGGTTCCGCTTTCCGGGGTATCTCCCAATAAAGCTATTTTATTGCGATATACAGTAGTTTTCAGCCTTGATGTATCCGGCAGTGTCCATGTAATTTCGCTATACGGGGACAATCCGGAAAAAGATATATACTGCAGTCTGTCCGGTCCTGCATTGCTTCCGAGAAGAATGATATTTTTTGTATTAATCACAGGGTCGGAAACATATACGGTATTACTGTATGTTGTAACAGCACCTTTCTTATCCGTTACCGTTGCAACCACGTTTGCATTTCCGGTATTGACTGTTTTTGCTTCCGCAACAATTTTACTGTCATCAGACTTTGTTGGCTTCGTCAATATTTTTGTATTCGAGGAAGACCAGACGCATTTTTTTATGTTGCTTTCATCCAGATTGGCTATCTTAAACCGGATTGTTTTGTTTTTTGCCCAATTAATACGTTCATTTCGAATATTATTGTTCTTTGTCAGGCGTCTGATTGCTGTCACTTTTTTACTTACGCTATTATCAATCGGTATCATATTGGTCTGGTTTGCCCGAACTGTTACGGAGCACTTTGCCCAGCCTTTACTGCTTCTCATGATAACCGCAGTCGTTCCGGGATTCACTCCCTGAATCAACCCATGGGAATTGACAGTCGCAATGTGTTGGTTTTGGGAATGGTAATAAACCTTTTTTTGTGATTGGACAGTCAACTGATACGTTGCGCCTTCTAAAATATCTACATAATATATATTTGGCGTTATTTTTTTTGATGCATCCGGCACTGTCACCCTGCAGGAATAATATTTCTTTTTATACTTGGCTGTAATGGTTGCTGTCCCATATTTTAGTCCTCTGACAACTCCCTTTTTCACAGATACAGCGTATTTGTTTGATGTGCTCCATTTAATTTTTGCATTAGCCGGTGCATTGACAATGGTCAGTTTGCGTTTGCCGCCTTTATTTAACACGAGGCTTTCCTGTGAAATTCTATATGTTATTTTTGCCGGTGTAATGTCAGGCTGTATACATATCGCTGCCACTAACAGCAAGACTAACACACGGGCTAAAAAATTTTTTATATTCCTCTGTTGTTGCTTTATTTTCATTTTATCTTCCGATTTTCCTTTCAACTTACCCTGCTTATATCTTCATCAATAGCATAACATATTGTAAATATAAAATCTATACCGGAAAAAAGCCGCTCGCTTTTGCGAACGGCTTTTTGAGAGGCGACAACCAGATTTGAACTGGTGATAGCGGTGTTGCAGACCGATGCCTTACCACTTGGCTATGTCGCCATATATTTTGAACCTCTTTATTATAGCAGGGGTTCCGGTTATCGTCAAGGATGCGTACATCTTTAACGGTAATGACTCCTACGGGAATCGAACCCGTGTTACCGCCGTGAAAGGGCGATGTCTTAACCGCTTGACCAAGGAGCCATTGTGCTGATTTATCCACTGATTAACAGCTTTAGTAGTGTATCAGATGAACTTTATTTTGTCAACACATTTATATATTAAAATTTCCTGTTATAAACTGTTGAATCATATTATTATCATATATCAGACTTAACAGTCCATTATCGGCAATGGCTTTACATATCGTCTGCCCCCAGTCTGTGGAACTGAATGCCGTAACTACGATACATAAAATCCATATGATGATAATTGATTCAAAAAATCCAAGAATGGCTCCACCAATAGAATTAAATGTCTTAATCACAGGTAACTTTGCTGCAATATCTAAAATATGAACTAAAATCTTTACCAATATTGTCAATACTACAAACAGTAATATAAAGGTAATTGCGCCAAGAATCATGTCTGCCAATGCTTCTGCAATATACCCGGCAAAAGAGTCTACTTTTAATATCTCATAACTTTCCTCTGTGTTATTCTTTTTTAATGAATTCCGGACTTCCAGTGGAAGCGGCAGATTGTCAATGATTTTCTTTTGTGCGCTTACGCCTGTCTGTGTTACATTTTCCGTAGCAGTTTCCACATTATTTTCTATGTATTTTTCAATACTGGATTGTACTCCGGTATAAACGGGTGTCATTTTTAATAACTGCTTAACCGGGGGAGTCAGCAGATTTACCAATAGAAGCACCACAATCACAGAAACCAGAGAAAATACCATCTTCAGCATTCCCCGTTTCAGCCCGATAATAATCATGGCTATCATAAATAATCCTATACTGATTAATATTATATCTCCCATCTTTCCTCCACACCTGTGTAAACAGGTTTCATTTGTACTCTGTTACTTTAATTTTACTTTTTGAATTTTTGAACGGGTCATAAATAAAAATGTCCGCGAACCGTCAACCGGCACAATTCCATTCATCTCGCCCCTGAATGTGGTCTTAAACTTTTCTACTCCGTCAAATGAGATAATCCGGCAATTCATATCATCATACATCAGTATATTATTTCCGGAAAAACTTACACAATCATAGTCCATCTTTATTTCTGTTTTCATTTTCCGGTTTCCATCCAAATCATATACTTCGATACGATACGGATACCTGCTGTTATGATTCTCTAAAATAAAACCTACATATTCTTCATTATAAAAAACTTTCTGTATTTCATCATTTATCTTTACTTCTTCTTTTAGCTTTGACTCGTCTTTTACCTTATATATAGATAGAACATTTTCTCCTACAGCAACGACATCACTATTAGACAAAAATTTCACCATTGGAACGAGCGCCTCTTTGTACTGATTATGTTCTCCGGCTATCTTGTTTTCAGAACTTTTCCCGGTATTGGAAAAATTATAAAAAACAATTCTGTTGCTCATGCTTCCGTTATTGACTGTTATATAAGATACCGCCATTTTTTCTCCATCATCTGAAATCGAAAAATCCAACGGATACCCGTTTTCGTCCAACAAGGTTTTGTGGGAGATTAATTTATTTCCCTCTTTGTCAAAGACCTCAATGTAATTGGCGCTCTGATCTTCCAGTAATGCTGCAACCACTCCCTGGCTGGCAACCTCAACTTTAATAATTGGAAAACTGGTAGTTATCTTTCCCTGCTTTCCCTCATCATCATAAATGAAAATGTTATTGCTGTTCTTGTCCGCCACAGCAATATATTTATCACATATATCCACAATAGGCGTTTTCATCTGATAAGACTCATCCCAGACAGTTCCATCGCTGTCTATATACGATATGCCGTCTCCACTATATTTGATAACAAAATCCTGATAGGAAAGATATTGGCTTCCGGAGCTGCTGTCCACCTTGATAGAATTCAGCACTTTATAATCATCATAGCTGTTGTAACGATTATATAGCAGGAATCCGGCAATAATAATTACAACAGCCAAAATAATAATACTGATGCGAATCGTTACTCTGTTTGTATGTTCTCTTACAAAATCGATAATCCGTGAGCTTGTAAATGATTTATTTATTTTTCTAATTTTGTTTGATTTGATTTGTGCCACAATCCCACTTCCTATTCTTTAGTCTATAAAGATTATACAATAAGTTTACGATTATGGCACTATTTTTTTACGGAAGTTTTATTTTTTGCCCTTCAATGATTGTGTAATCTTCATCAATGTCATTGTATTTTCTGATTTCTTCCACCATTTCACTTGTCCCATACACTTTCATGCTAATATCATACAAAGTCTGTCCTTTTTTCACGACATAAGTTGTTCCGCTCGCCTGATTGTTTGCCGCTTTACTGTTTTTATTCTTTGTTTTGCTCTCTGCAGGTATTGTTTCTCGCCCTATTGTTTCTGTCTCCTCTGCTATTGTCTCTGTCTCTTCTAATGTTGTTGTTTCTTCTGTAGATAAAATCCGGGTTTCACTATTATTTCCGTTCAGCATTTCATTGACCGCTTTCGCTTCCTCATCCATGTTATATCCCGCCAGTGTCTGCTTAATGTTTTTCAGTTCACCATAATTGTTCAGCATCACTATTGTAGATAACAGCAATGCTACAATCAACAACCCGCTGATGCCATAGGCTACACGTCCCTGCTTTGCCGGCTGTCCGCTTTCTTTTAATACTTCCCGAAAACTTCGCGGCTCGTTTGTCATCTTTTCTTTTATCTCAACTTTATTATTTTCTCGTGGTTTTTCTTCTCTTGGTTCTTCATTCATACTCTTCATATATTTTTTCATCCTTTCATTTTTTTCATAATAGATATAGTATCCTGCCTGTTTTTCAAGTTTCCCCCGCCTGCACATATAAAAACTATCTTCGTTTTCTGTCCTGTCACTTAAAAAACAAATCTTGTCATTACCAGCAAAATTGTCCATATGCAGTTTTCTGATTCCTTTTAAATCATCCCGTACACGATAAGGAACAGATACAAACCAGCCCACAATATTCATTTTGCCAAAATATTTTTTAATATCGTTATATATCCCCGACCATATATCATCATTAAATATTAAGCTGTTTTCAATAACGTCCCTCACTTCTACCATTGCCTTTACAAACACATATGTATTATTCTTTTTTCTTTTTATGTCCCCCATCAGAACGCCATATTTTATATGTTCTTCGTTTTTTGGCTTTTTTTTAAGAAGCGTCATTACATTGTCTTCGATATAAATTTTTTGATTTGAATCATTTTCCCCTATCTGACGTATGTTTTTTGGAATTATTACGTTATCCTGCTCTCTTGACTCTTTACTGCTATATACCATCTCTATCATGGATTCCCTCCTTTTTCTAAGATACGCCCCAATAATAGCACAATATACATGTTTTAATTTGTCAAAACCATGTATTGATTTCCAAAACTTTGCGACAAAAAAAGCACTGCTTATACAACAGTGCTCTTTTTAGTACAATAAACATTTTATATTTCCACAACCTGACGAAAAACTTCTCCTATCGGTTCATTAATAACCAAATCTGCTCTCTGGTCTTTTTGCGTTTTACTTTTATTTATTAAAACAAGTTTGTTGCCTCTGTAATAATCCACCAGCCCTGCTGCCGGATATACAGCTAAAGAGGTTCCTCCGATAATAAGCATGTCAGCGCCTGCAATTGCCTGAACAGAAAGCTGTATTGTCCTTTGATCCAGACCTTCTTCATATAGAACAACATCAGGTTTGATAACTCCTCCGCACTCACACTTTGGAACTCCTTTCATTCGGTATACTTCATCAAAACCATAAAATTTTCCACATGCCTGACAATGATTTCTATGCACAGAGCCATGTAATTCGTAGACTGTTTGACTTCCGGCTGCCTGATGTAAACCGTCTATATTTTGTGTAATCACGCATTTCAGCTTTCCCATCTTTTCCAGCTTTGCCAACGCCTTGTGTGCCGCATTGGGTTTTACATCCGGAAACAGCATCTTGTTTCTGTAGAATCTATAAAATTCTTCGGTGTTTTTCCTATAAAAAGTATGGCTTAATATCGTCTCCGGCGGGTAGTCGTATTCCTGATTGTAAAGTCCGTCTACGCTTCTGAAATCCGGGACGCCGCTCTCTGTGGACACCCCTGCGCCGCCAAAAAATACAATATTATCACTCCCATCAATCATCTTTTTTAATGCTTTGATTTTTTCCTCCATATTACACCTCCCTGACCATATATTTATTGTATCATCTTTATTATTTTTACTCCACCAAAAAATCTATATTGGCTATGGTCAGCTTGTCTCCTATGCTGATAAGCTGCGGCTTGTGGGGTTTTAGCTTTTCTCCATTAAGAAATGTTCCATTGGTAGAGTTTAAATCCTCCACCATGAAATCATCTAATTCTTCCAGTATGCGTAAATGCACTCTGCTGACCACCGCACTGTCGATACAAAAATCACAACTGCTATGACTTTTTCCAATAATATATGGAAAATCAAAAGGTTTTATATTAATTGGATTTTCTGTTCCTACAGCCGTCAACACAATGGGTTTGACCATTGTCCGGTTTGTTAAAAGCATTGTCCGTTCTTCTCTTTGATTGTACAATTCTGTATCTTCCGCAACAACCGATGGTTCCTCTGTTCCAATATAATCATCCCATTCCATTTCACTGGCAGTCTTATATTTATCTTTTTTTCGAAATAACTTTTGTATGGTTCCTAAAATTCCTTTTTTCTTTTCTACCTCTCTATCCCCTCTGTCTGCATCTGTTTGCTCTTTATTAATCTGCCATTCATTCTGCCTGTTCTGCTTCTTAATTTCCTTCTCCTGTTGTTCCTGCTGAAATTCCCGCATATTCCTGTAAGCACATTTTAATATATCCTGCAAGGTAAAGTCTGCCCCTATTGTAATCTGTTGTATTCCATACGCTATCATTACTGCCTCTTTATCATCATGGTTAATATATTCCAGCAGTTTATCAAACAAATCTCTGATTCTTACTTGAAAGTCTTCCTGTCTGCTTGGAACATAGCAAAACTCATATTTTCCCGTCTGCCTGTTAAAATATATCATTTCTATATCAAAAACGATGCTGTTTATATCTAACAGATATTCGCTCATTTTTTCTACAAGCACACTTATATCTTTTATAAAACTGTATAACTCTTTCCCTGACATTTGTTTTCTTGCATACAAATCCGGCAGCCTTGTCTTTGACGAGATATTATAATTTATAATAATGTTATTATTTATATGCTCTATTTTCATTGGCATAATCCCATCGATACGATTGTTTATAACCATTTGTAACTTATAATTATTTTCGTCAATATCAAGGTTCTGTATCGTCATTGTATTTCTGTTTCCGTCTTTTTTATATATTATATCCACTAATTTTCTCCTTCTTTTTTTGTGTCCAGCAATGCTCTAATGGCATATAAAGTTTCGCAATTCATTGTTTTTTGCACAGTTAATGTCTCGTCCGCTTTCCTATGGATAATATTGTTTATAAAATTTGTATTTCCATCACTGTCCATGGCAATATTAATTATATTCCGGTTACTATTTTCTGTTTTTGTTATTTTAGGGTTTATGACAAATAATGCCGGCATCAAAGCATTACTATTGTCATATTCAACTGCCATTCCATACGCACCGCTTCTTATAGAAATAATATCATGTGCATAAAATGCCATATAGATAAAAGATGCTGTCACAATCATTATGACAGATACAATAATAGATGCCTCAACCGATATTTGCCCTGACTGTGCCGTGTTAATTTTTTTATACATATAATTCTCCTAATACAATCCAAAAAATATTTCCAACAAATAAAAAGGGAACAAAAGGTATGGCATTTTTTAATTTCATTTTTTTGAATATAAGCATTGCCATAGAAAATAGAGAACACAAAACCAATGCCATAAACAATATTTCCAGCATATTTTTTATGCTTAGTATTCCTGTTAATGTCAGCAAAATCAGAATGTCGCCTTGTCCGATTGCCTCTTTTGTAACCAGAGAAATCATCAGTAAAATACCACACAACACTATCCCTGCCACAAGAGAACTGAAATCTATATCCTTTAGCAGTAGTTTTATTATAATTGCCATTCCATAGTTTACTGCACATATCCCTGGGTATACTCTTCTTGTTTTTAAATCAATGACGCCGCATATAAATAAAAACAAACAACTCCATATTTTTAAAAACATATTATTCTCCTGCACATCTGCTGCAAGGCGGCATATTTTTTACCTCGCTTTTTTCTACTGTGATAATATTTCTTATAAGCCCGCTGCACATTAGACTGTTATGGTATTTCGTTCCATCTTCCGTCACAAATATAGTGGATTTATCAGAGAGTTTTCCGCTTACACATATGGCACATTTTCTGTACTTGTACCCATAGCAATTTTTTTCTACAGGCAGTTGTGAATATGTAACTTTTCTTATATGTATCGATAAGTGACTGCATTCTTTTGACAAGTGATATACTTTTCCATTTTTAGTTATATAAACAAATTCCTGTTGTTTTTGTATATCTCTTCCTGTCCAGTCCTTTATCAGACATCTTTGTGTTATTTGAACTTTTTTGTTTATCCATGGAACGTTATAAAAGAAACGATATACAATGTCCAACTCTCCCATATCATTTTCTTTTACCTGTTCTCCCGATGTATTTATTTCCCGGTTTAGTTGTTTTTCCTGTTCTTCCACAATTTTCCCCTGCGTATTATCCCCATGGATTTTTGTCATTATCTGCTTATAAAATTTTATCTTTGACATTGCAACAGCAATGTTATTAATTTTTACCTGATGTGCCAGCTGTTCATTCATCATAGTCAAATATCCAATGATGGAAAGCATCATAAGTGCAAACACAGTAATCGCAATCGATGCTTCAACTGTTATGCTTCCTTTCGAGGTAAATAAATACGCCCTTTTTCCTATGGATTTTTTGGTTTTTATTTTCTCTTTCTTTTTCGTTTTTGGCCCTTGTACTCGGAGAGAAACACATCCTAAAATAATTTCATTATGTACAACAGGTTGGAAAAAGGGCATATTTATTTACCTCCGCTTTTGAAATCTGCTTTGCACTTAACAGCAAAGCTGTAAGTTCCTATTTTTTGTCCTAAATTATGAATAACCCATGGCATTGACACAAATAACGGTTCCGATTCATATACTGCTTTCAGGCAAAAACCGGTAAAACACTGATTAATATCAAATAAATGATTATAGTTTTTCTTTACATTCATCTGAATCATATCCAGCATTCTCACAGTAATTGTTTGAATGCTTTTTTTCATTAATAACAAATAGCAAAACTGCTGATAATTTATATCTCCCTTTTTATCAGAAGCATTGTTTTGTACTGCAAGCATACTTCTTAAACCTGTTTTCCAGTTACCGCTGTTTTTTATAAAATGAATCTTTTTCCCCAACATCATAATTTTCACATCATTTATAGCTTCTGCCAAAGCCCACGCTTCCGTTAGAACAGCTTTTATAATAGGCTCCAAAAAGGGCACTCCGACAGCAGTTGAGGCGGAAGATGCAATAGAAGATAACTCCGCCATTTTTTTCTGATCTGTCAGTAAATATGCAAGAGCTGTCATATTTCTTATGCTTACCATTTGTTCCACAGTTGCCGTCAGATTACTTCTGTCATTATCTTTTCCGGCAATCATATATTCCAATTCATAACTTAAACTGCTTTTCTTTTTTACATTACGGTAATTGCCAAACTTCATGCCGGCGTACATTACCATTTTTGCCTTGTCTGTTATGTTATTGAATGAAGTTGTTTTATTATAATCTTTTTTTGATGGCAGATTTGAATCCGAAATGGAAGCAGAAGAAATATTTGACACATCATCTATTACAAGAGATAAAATACCCTTCTCCAATAATTTTTTTGCATTTTCATAAATGCCCATATTTTTTTGGTCTTCTTCTGTTGAGGTCTTTACAGTCAGACTTTTTACTTGTGTGCTGATTTCTTCTCCTATACGTTTCCATTTCTCTTTAAGATTTCCAGACTCAATAAGCTCTTCCCTCTCCATTGTGTTCTTTATTTGTTCCAGAATCTTAAAGTTTGAATCCATATAATCATTACCACTTTTCCCCCGATTTTCCTTTAGGAATTCTTTTTTCTCTTCCTTATAAATTTTTATTTTTTCTATTATTTTGTTTATATATTTTAGAAATCCGGTTCTTTTCTTTTCAGTTTTAAGTTCTTTTTTTATATTTCTTCCCTGTAAATTTTTTATTCGATTATTAATTTCATCAACAATTTCACGAATTTCCGAACTATCTTTTTCCTCTACATTAACCATATACCCGGATGTATCGCTTTTTTTCTGATTACTATTATTTGAATATAAATTAATTAACTTGCTTACTGCTTCTGTGGCAACGGCATATTTCATATAGGATAGAACCTGCTTAATAAAGTCTTCTCCTCCATTACGGACTACATAATTTGTTTTTTCAATATTAATATCTTTTAAACGGGTAGCCATAATATTTGTTCCACTTGGATTCAAATCCGCCAAATTTATATTAGCTTGCAGGTACTTCATAAGTTGCTCTTTAATTGTCTTATCTTCCCATACAAGTAATACTCCATAATCTGTATAAATCTGTCTGGCATATCCTGCCAATACTGAATCTGATGCCAGATAAGTAAAACCTTTACACTCTGTCTGTACTACATTCATTCGTGCTGCTTCTGTTATAATGCTGACAAGTAATAATACGCTGACCAGCACCAGACTCAAAAAAATTGTTATACTTCCTTTTTTCATATTTAAAATGTATTAACCTGATCCCGAATGGACTGATATACACTGTTTGCCACCGAGCTGATTTGGTTTTTAAACACTAACGCCAATCCCACTAAAACAAGTATAATTAATACCACTTCAATTACTCCCATTCCACTTTCATCCTGCAAGAACTCTTTTAATCTTTTTTTCATAGCCTTTCCTTTCTTAAAAACTCATGGACATAAACGCGGGTACCATAATTATTACAATCGCAATCATCAGCATAATGACCATTGGTCCTAATAACTTTGTCGATATTTGTCCACCTTGTTTTAACATGTTATTTTTCTTTTCATTCATCGCTTCTTTTAATTCACTTTTCAGAACAAGGGAAAGTTCCTTTGTTCCCCTTCGGATATTTTGCTCAATTAATCCTGCCAGTTTGATATAACAGTGCAATCTGCATCGATTACCATACTGCTTGATTGCCTCTATTTCTGACACTCCACTCTTTATTTTTACAAAACACATATTTAATTCTTCATATGCATATCTGTACAATTTTTTATTTTGCCTTTTTTCTTCTTCATATCCTTTTACAATTCTCTCAATTACACGCCGAATGGATAAACCTGCATCATAATATAAAAGTATTTCACTGACAATTTCGGGATAGTCATTTTGTAACTGCTGATTTCGTTTTTCTACTTGTTTTTTTAAATCATTATTCTGTAAAAAAAACAATAATACAGCAATCGCAATACCGATTAATAAAACATAACCACTCATGTCCGATGTAATCGTTTCATAACGAACACTTTCTCCGTTTATCTTTGCCGGCAGCCTTACCTGCTCTGCATACTTATCATTTTCATTGATGTACTCCTGCAATTTTTCTTTTACACCGTTCTTTTGAGCAGGCGGAAAAACATTAACTGCAAATTTATAGTCGCAGCTCACTTTTTTTAATGTCATTGTAGCAGTCAGTATTACTACTTCTCCTTTTTTATCTATTTTTTCCGACAGCACTCCATCGTAACCGATTTTGCTGCTATCACTTATATTCCATGCGACTAAAATTTTTTCCTCTCCAACCTCCGTTACCAGATTTAAATCTTTATTGACCTTTTCCGGACTTTTATTTTCTCCTAAAACTTTTTTAATTAATTCCTCTTTTCTCTGATTAAATATTTTTTCTATCTGCTCTTTTGTGTATTCTTTTCTCGCGACATTTACAGTTACCTGTTCTGTTTTCCCGCTTTCGGTCTTAATTTTCAGACTATGTTCTACGTCCGTTTTTACACTCCTGGTAATAGTAGAAATTACACGATCGTCATTTTTTTCAGAAATGGAAATTGCCAATGTGATTAAAAACGTTATCCATACTGCAAAAATACACATGGCGGTCTTTTTTACAAAATACATATATCTTTCTTTTTCAATATTTTCTTTGACCGCCAGTTCTTTTATAATTTCATTTACTTTATGATTATGGTTTATATTTTTTGCAGGAATCCTGTCCGCTATGAACATTGCCAGTCCATAAATAAACCAAAGTTTATGCTTTCCTTTGTCTATTAACACTCTCTCTTTTCTTTTGTAAAATAGAGATAATAGAATTAAAATACCAAGTGCTGCACTGCCGGTAAATGTTACAGTTATCAAATGCTTCTCCTTATTCTTCCGTTATTATTTGTATTATTTTCTCGCCCCATATATAAGCTGCTACATATGCAATAATGCACCCTGTCATAATAATTTTCCCTAATATGCTCTCATACATAATATTTAAAAACCCCGGCGCCGATACAGTAATATAAAGAATAATAAACATAGGAATCACACTCATTACTTTTTGTTCCATTTTCTTTTCCGTAATAGATGTGTTGATTTCTTCCTTTGTTTCTTCCTTTAGTACAATATCATCTGTTACGCTTTTTATAATCTCCGGCATGTTTCCACCTGTCTTTTTTGCCACTTGGAACATCCGGGCAAACAATCGTGCATTTTTTAACTGCACTCTTTCAGCAAACTCCCAAACTATTTTTTCTGTACCGGTATTCAGTTTCATTTTAGAAATCATAATTTTTATTTCCTGACATATTTCACTTTCTTTTCCATACATGGAACACATATCTTTATAACTTTCTTTTATTGCGTTTTCCACGGAATATCCGGTTTTTAATCCATCGGAAACAGAAACCAGCATATCCTTAAACTGCTTTTCCAGATTCATTCTCTTTCTTCCTATAATCTGAATTTTTCTTTTTCGATATATAAAAATTGAAAGAGGAGTTAAAATTATTCCACTGATAAAATCTCCATAAAACAGTTTTCCTAAAATAATAATTACAAGTTCTATTATCAATATGTTTATAATTTTTTCCTTATTTGTTATTCTCACAGCATCTTACCTGTTTCTATCCCATAATTTTTCAGCTTGGCTGTATTCTCTAATGTTCCTATTTTTCTTAATTGATTGTTTTCATAATGATATATTTTTTTAATTTGTATCTCATTATCAGCAATCCCTGTTACTTCATTTATTTCCAATACCTTCCGTGTCTTGTCGGGCATTCTCGCCAAATGCACCATAATATCAATTCCTGCTGCAATCTGCGCCCGCACTGCGTTTAAAGGAATCTCCATTCCCATAAGCACCATAGTTTCCAGTCTGGTAATCATATCTTTAGGCGAATTGGCATGTCCGGTACTCATAGACCCGTCATGCCCGGTATTCATTGCCTGTAACATATCCAAAGTTTCCCCACCTCTTACCTCTCCCACAATGATTCTATCCGGACGCATTCGCAGAGATGTCTTAATCAAATCCCTTATGCTTATTTCATTTTCGCCCTGACTGTTTGCCTGCCTTGCCTCCAGTCTGACAATATTTTTTACATTGATTAACTGTAACTCTGCCGAATCCTCTATGGTTATAACTCTCTCATCTTCAGGTATAAAATTGGATAATACATTTAAAAATGTTGTCTTTCCTGAACCGGTTCCACCACTGACAAAAATATTGTAACCTGCCATTACCAGTTTTTTTAAAAACACAGCGGCTTCCTTTGTTATGGACTTCCGGTCGATTAATTCCTCTATCGTAATCTGTTTTTTACCAAACTTTCTAATTGTAATAACCGCCCCGTCCAGCGCTACGGGAGGCAGAACAACATTTACACGGGATCCATCTGCCAGACGCGTATCTACAATGGGATTTGACTCATTAACTCTTCTGTTGGTTTTTCCTACAATCTGCTGAATAATATCATGTAATCTGCTTTCCGAATTAATACTGTCATGATAAGGTTCTATCCTTCCTTCTTTTTCAACAAAAATTTTATCTTTTCCATTAATCATTATTTCTGTAATACTATCTTTTTCCAACAAATCCTCTATCAGCCCCAATCCTCGAATAGAGTGAAAGACTTCTTTATGCAGCCTGAATCTCTGCTCAATCGTAATATATTTATAATCAATTTCCTGCTGTATTACCCTGTCTATAATTTCATGGAGTTCTCCCTCGTCCGGTTCTTTTGTCATATCTATTGTCTGAATGACTTTTTCCCTGATTTTTTCTTTATCAGCAGTCATTATTCTTCCTCCTTTAACATGCCTCTGACATAATCTCCCAGCTCACTCCATAATTGTTTTTCCAGAAAACTCTCATCCTCTACATCTATAGATACAGGAGGAACCTTTATCTTTGTACATATATCAAGAATTTTATTGTTTTCGCTCTTTAATACATATTCCTCAAAAGCAGATACCTTCATAAGAGACACGGGGTTTTCCACAATCGGCATAAAAATTTTGTTACAAATCTCTAATAGAGAAAAAGCATCGGCTACCACATGACTGGTATCAATAATTATTTTTTCATACATTCCGGTTGCCGCGATTGCCAAAATCATCTGCACCCATTTTTCTGTATCAATATTTCTCAAGTCCTTGGAATATATTAACGGTGGAATATAATCCATCTGATGCATTGTATTTACAATCGCTTTTAGTTTAATCGGCAGTGTATCAGGATTCTGCTTGTAAAAATACATTAAGTCAGATAAATCTCCGTCATAGTTTTGATGAAAAATTTTATTAAAGGCAGAAAATTCCTCCAAATTAATATATAAAGTTTCAAAATCATTAGCGAGAATTTGTCCCAGTGTCAAGGCAAATATCGTCTGTCCGGTACGCCCTACCGGCGAATACACTGCTATCAGCTCCACATCTCTTGCCATATCGGGTATTGCCGTCTCATAATTGTTTACCTCCACAAAATAATCTAAAAGCTCTTTTATTATCTTTTCTGAAGATTGGTATTTATATATAGATGCATACTCCGTATATTCTGATAACATTTTCCCATCAGACAATAAAATAATTTTTTCAATATTTTTATCTTTTAAGTCCGTTTCCATTTCCATTGCTGCAATAAGCAATATATCAATATGATGATTTTTTAAATACGCATACAATGCATCTTTATTGGTAAACGCTAGCGTCTTAAAAGGCATACTTTGTTTTTGATTAATATATTGCATTAAACCGTCTGCATAACCACATTCCAAATCATAGATTGCCAATGTCCCTGTATTCATCCTCCATGCATCCTTTCTTTTTCTTTGTGCTCACATTATATACAATCTTTTTTGTTTTGTCTATACTCTTTTAGTGACTTTATTTATATTTTAAAAAATGTTTGTATATTGTGAACTTGACACATAATAATATCATGGTATACTTATACATGGTAATTAAAACTATGTCATGTGGTTTTGGTCGATTTGTGTAGATTATTCTGGAGGTTTTTTATGAGTAAAAGAACAAAATTATCTGATAGGCAGTTACCGGATTATTCAAAAGGAGAAGAAATCTTTAATATGGTTTCGCACATTGTCGGGGGTGCATTAGGCATTGCAGCATTGATTCTCTGTATTATTACTGCTGCCAAAGCCGGCAGTGCTATCGGCGTTGTATCCAGCTGTATTTATGGTATAACCCTTATCCTTTTATACACAATGTCCAGTGTTTATCACGGTCTGCGTCCCGGTACGGGAAAAAAAGTTATGCAGGTTTTAGACCACTGCACGATTTATTTTCTGATTGCCGGAAGTTATACTCCTGTCCTTTTAGTTGCCATGCGCCCGAAATACCCTGTCCTTTCGTGGACACTGTTTGCTATTGTCTGGGGCTGTGCTGTTCTGGCATGTACTTTGACAGCAATTGATTTGAAAAAATACAGCATATTTTCCATGATTTGCTATCTTGCAATGGGATGGGTAATTATATTCTTTATTAAACAGACCTATGATGTGATGACTCTCGGTGGAATTATTTTTCTTGTGTCCGGAGGCGTGGCATATACGATTGGTTCTATCTTGTATGGACTGGGCAAAAAAAGAAAATGGATGCACTCTGTTTTTCATCTTTTTATTATTGCCGGAAGTGTTCTTCATTTCTTTGCAATTATTCTTTATGCTTTATAAAAAGAAAAAAGTGTTACATTCGGCAACTTTACAATGTTGTTGAATATAACACTTTTTTATTGTATTTTATTTTAATAATATCTTTTTCTTCTTCGTCTACGATACATTTCATTTAACAAAAGTACCATAATAATATCTTTAAGCCATTGGTCATCCGGATATTTTGTACACTTATCTCCTTCTTTACATTCCTTTTCGTCTTCTTTGACTTTACCAAATATTCTATTTACGATTTGCGAAACGCCTAATTTGTCCGGATACTCATCGAACATCATGCTTCCGGCAAAGTCCTGTCTGTCGCATTCATGCTCTACTACTTCTTGTATTTTTGAAAATGTCATAGGGTACATCTCTTTGACATAATCTATATCCCTATCTTCAGACATTCCCCATTGTCCATAGTAAATACCTGTAATCGCATTCCCCTGAACGTAAAACGGTACATATCTGTAATCCATAAGCCATCCTAATAGTTTATCATTTTATATTATTCAGAACACCTGATATTCGTTCTTATGAATCAAAAAATTGATAAATATTTGTTAGCTTTCTGCGTTTTATATCCCGCTATAATTTAATTTTAATTTCTTTATCTGATTTGCAATATTGCATATACTGCACTCCTGCTGCCTTCAGCATTCGTTTTGAAGCCCTTACTGCCGATGTATCTCCATATTTGTCGTCTCCATATATCACTGTTTTTATTCCACATTGAATAATTGCCTTTGCACATTCATTACATGGAAACAGTGTTACATATATTTTAGCTCCCTCTAAACTTCCTCCCCGGTAATTTAGGATTGCATTTAATTCGCTGTGCGTGCTATAGAAATATTTGTTGTCATATGGGTCTTCACTTTCTCTGTTCCACGGAAATTCATCATCACTGCATCCTATTGGAAATCCGTTATAACCCATTGATAAAATTTTGTTATCCGGGCTGACAATACATGCTCCAACCTGTGTGTTAGGGTCTTTTGAGCGCAATGCAGAAAGTGACGCTACTCCCATAAAATATTCATCCCATGAAATGTAATCCTGCCTTTTATTACTCATAACTTCTCCTCTTGGCACATTTATTTCAGCTTGTCCGCCAGTTTGATAATGACTTCATCTAACGTATCATACAGCTTTGCGTAGTCTGCTAATTCTCCTCCATCCGGATTAGAAATACTTCCCTGCTCATTAATATACTCTTTAAGCGTATATACATTTACTGCCTCCGCATAGTCATCATAAATCCCCTGTTTTTTCGTCTCGTCTAACACTAATGCCAGAACGTCCTGTCCAAAGTCACTTCCCTCTAGCTGCACGGAAGTTCTATTAATATCTATGCCTTTTGAGGCCGCAATAGCAACGACTTTGGGATTCATCGGTTCAGGAAAAAGGACTACTAATCCTTTAGAGGTAATTTCTGCCCTCTCCAATGGCATATAATGCTTTAACAACGCCGCAGCCAATGGTCCCAGCGACGTATCCGTGTCTGTAATAAATAATATTTTTGAATAATCTAACATCTTTCCTCCGAACTGTTATACATCCACAATGTTATAACCTGCTGCTTTCGTAAGCCTGTTCATAATCGCCCGCCCAACGTTATCTTCGGAGAATGCTTCCCCAAAAATAAATTGTGTGTTTATCTTATCAAAGTTTCTTAATGCCATAAACAGTTTATTGGCAATGGTTTCAGGTTTGTCCAGATCCCCCAGAGATACTAGTTTAATATCTTCATTTAGTTTACCTTCGTACAGTTTTAAATGCTGGTCTGCTGTGATAATGCCAACTTTCATTCCCGCATTTGATTTTTCATTTGCCAGAAAAGCAATTTTATCGGCTACTTTGTCTGCTTCCCCCTTATATATGCTGTAATCTGCTGTTGGTGCGTAATGTCTGTATTTCATGCCCGGGGCTTTCGGTTTGAACTCTCCGTCCGGTTTTTTTAAAATCGTCCGGTCAATGTTTACCTGCCCGACTACATCTGACGCCATTTCATATGTAATAAAGCCCGGTCGGAGAATCATAGGAGGCTCTACGGTTACGTCAATAATTGTGGACTCTAGTCCCATTCCAACCATTCCGCCATCTATAATCATATCAATCCGACCATTCATATCATCAACTACATGCTCTCCAAGTGTAGGACTTGGTTTCCCTGATACATTTGCGCTGGGAGCTGCAATACAAACCCCCGCTGCATCAATCAGACGGTTAGCAATAGGATGATTCGGAAATCTGATTGCAACTGTATCCAATCCACCCGTTGTCTCTTTTGGTACACTATCGCTCTTTTCAAATATCAATGTCAAAGGTCCCGGCCAAAAAGCATCCATTAATTTCTCCGCAGCTTCCGGTATGTTTTTTACCAGCGGTCTTATCATCTTCCTATCACTAATATGGACAATAAGTGGATTATCCGATGGACGGCCTTTGGCTGCATAGACCTTGCCGGCAGCCTCCTTATCCAATGCATTTGCTCCCAGCCCATAGACTGTCTCTGTAGGAAAAGCAACCAAACCTCCCCTTCTAATAATGCTTCCTGCCTCTTCTATGGCAGCTTCATCTATGTTATCCGTGTCTATTGTTACAATCTTCGTGTTCATTTTCCGCTCCACCTAAATCGCATCTGTCTTATTCTATCATATGTGTTTTTAAAATACAACTTATCTGATTTGCGGCTTTGTAGTCTTTCATCTGTTTTTGTCACTCTTTGTCAAAATAATTGGAAATTCCTTTACACAGTATTTCCGCCAGTTCCTTCTGATATTTTTTATCTATTAGTTTACCGGCTTCTTCATAATTGCTCAAAAACCCACATTCTACAATAATTCCCGGACATTGGGAATTTATCAATATGTAATAGCTGTCGTTTGGCTTCGCTTTTTTTTCCTTTTCCGTATTGATTGATTTGTTTAACTCCTCCTGAACGCTCTCACCTAAAACCTTACTCTTTTCCGATCTTTGAAAGTAAAAAGTTTGGGCTCCATGAACCGATTCCTGAACAAAACTGTTTTGGTGCAGACTTATCATAATGCAATTATTGTTTTTTTCATATGCTGAATTTACGATTTCACATCTCTTATTTAAGTCCCCTATTTTGGAAAACTTACTGCTGCTGCCCAGCACCACATCTTCTGTTCTGGTCATTACCACCTCGAAGCCTTTATCTTCTAACACCTCCTTTAATGATTTTCCAATCGACAGATTAACATCTTTTTCTTTTGCACCATTTGTCCCTACTTTGCCCGGATCTGCGCCTCCGTGCCCTGGGTCAATGACTACTATTTTTCCATTTTTTGCTTTCACCGTAACATTTTCGCTGTCCTTATGCTCAATTACTTTTTCCATATTACATGCTATCGTGGTTACTGACACCAACAAGACAATCGACATAAACAGCTCTATTTTTCTATTATTCTTTAAAATTTCACACAGAGATTTCAACACAATTATCCTGGCTTTTTCTACAATATATGAAAAAAAGGAAGCTCCTATCACTAGAAACTTCCAAATCTTTATCCTTACGATATCTGATTCTGATACTTCATGAATTGATTGCTGAGTTCTGCAAACTCTTCGAGCGTCAATGCTTCTCCCCTTATCGTTTCTGCTTTCCCAATTCCGTGAACCGCTTCCACTATTTCATCTTTTGAGAAGTTCAGTTCCATGGAGTTTTTTAATCCATTTACCAACGTCTTTCTTCTCTGGTTAAAACTTGCCCGAATAATCTGAAACATCAGCTTCTCATTCTGCACTTCCACCGGTGGTCTTGTGTGTCGGGTCAGTTTGATAACTGCTGAATCAACATTTGGCTTTGGCATAAAACACGAGGCAGATACATGAAACATAACTTTGACCTCGGCATAATACTGTACCGCCAGAGATAAGGCGCCATAATCCTTTGAACCCGGACCGGTCTGCATTCTGTCGGCGACCTCTTTTTGCACCATAATTGTAATACTCTCAATCGGCACTTCGCTTTCAAATAATGACATGATAATCGGCGTTGTAATATAATATGGAAGATTTGCCACCACTTTTATAGGTTTGCCTCCATTTTTCTGCTGCGCCAGCGACTTTATGTCAACTTTTAACACATCCTGATTCATAATCTCTACATTATCATATTCCGACAATGTATCCTGTAAAATGGGAATGAGCATCCTGTCAATTTCAACTGCCACAACCTGCCCTGCCGCCTCGCATAAATACTGTGTCATGGTTCCGATTCCCGGTCCAATCTCCAAAACAAAATCATCTTTTGTTATCTCTGCTGCATCTACGATACTTTTCAGAACATTTGAATCAATTAAAAAATTCTGTCCATATTTTTTTTGAAATGCAAAACGATATTTATTTATAACTTCTTTTGTCGCACTGGGCGAACCCAAATATGCCATTCCATTACCTCATTATTTTTACTGTCGAATTCTGCATTTATCCTCTTCTGCTATATCCGGTTCTGCACGATACCATACAGTTTCTTTGCATTTTCGCTTGTAATATCAATCACTTCATCAGAACTGATTCCTTTAATTTCTGCAATTTTACTGACTACATAAGGAAGATTAAATGAATCATTTCTCTTTCCTCTGTTTGGCACCGGTGCCAGATATGGACAATCGGTCTCAATTACCATATAATCCATTGGCATATATTCCACAACTTCGCGTAATTTTCTCGCATTACTGAAGGTAATCACACCGCCAATACCAAGATAAAAACCCATGTCCATAAACTTCTGTGCCATTTCCTTTGTGTACGAGAAGCAATGAACCACTCCGCCAATTTCATCCGCTTTAGCTGCCTTCATCACCTCGTATGTGTCCTGTGCCGCATCCCTGCTATGAATAATAATAGGAAGTCCTGCCTCTCTTGCAATGTCCATCTGTCTTTCAAACGCCTGAATTTGTTGCTCTTTATTATCATTCCAATGATAGTCCAGTCCTATTTCTCCCACAGCTACAATTTTAGGTTTATAAACATTTTTTTCCAGCCACTTGTAATCCTCCCCGGTCAGCTCACTAATGTCATCCGGATGCACACCCAAAGCCCCATATACATATGGAAATCTGCGGGTTAAACCGATTGTGCTTTTACAGGATGCTATGGAGGCTGCTACATTGACAATATATTCCACCCCTCTATTACGCATTCTTTCCAAAATCTGTTCTCTATCATCATCAAACGCCTCATCATCATAATGAGCATGTGTATCAAAAATCATATCGTTTTTCCTTTCTTTCTGCTAATCTGATGCAGTTAAAAACCTTTCATCCGTCAACAGATTTCACTTCCCGGCACAATATCTTTATCCACTGTTATAATGGATAGATTTCCCTGATCGTCTCCTGCCGCAAGAATCATTCCCTGTGATTCTACTCCACAAAGTTTACATGGTTTTAAGTTGGTAATCACTGCAACCTTCTTTCCTACCATTTCTTCCGGCTTATAATATTTTGCAATACCGGACACAATCTGTCTTGTCTCATTTCCGATTTTGATTTGGGAAACCAATAGTTTCTTTGCCTTCGGAACCGGCTCGCATTGAATGACCTCTCCCACCTGAATCTGAACTTTGTCAAATTCATCAATAGTAATTTCCGGTTTCTTTTCTATTTCCGGATATTGTTCCTCAACAGCTTCGGCTTTTTGCGCGGCCTTAATTTCATCTACCTTTTTCATCACTTCATTTACATCCATTCTTGCAAAGAGAATTTCCGGCTTTTCTATTACTTTATTTCCTGACGAATATTTTCCAAACTCCGTCATATCATCAAAAGCTCTCGCCTTACCGTTAATTTGATTTAAAATATTTTTAGAAGTATCCGGCATAAACGGTTCAAGAAGGCTTGCACCGATATTAATTCCCTCAATTAAATTATAGAGAACGGTAGCCAGTCTGTCGCGCTTTTCTTCTTCCTTTGCCAATGCCCATGGCATTGTCTCGTCAATATATTTATTACATCTTTTAAATAATGTAAATATTTCTGTGATTGCATCTGCCACACGCAGTTTATCCATTTTTTCTGCCACTTTCACCGGTACTTCAAGAATTGTTTTCTTAAAATCTTCATCAACATCATCTGTGATGCCTTTGTCGGTAACAACACCGCCAAAATATTTATTTGACATGGAGATTGTTCTGTTTACAAGATTGCCAAGAGTATTTGCAAGGTCTGAATTCATTCTTTCAACCATTAATTCCCATGTAATCGTTCCGTCATTTTCAAATGGCATCTCATGGAGAACAAAATACCTCACTGCATCCACCCCAAACAGGTCTGCCAAATCATCCGCATAAATTACGTTTCCCTTGGACTTGCTCATTTTGCCGTCTCCCTGTAATAACCATGGATGTCCAAATATCTGTTTTGGAAGCGGAATATCAAGTGCCATCAGCATAATCGGCCAGTAAATGGTATGGAATCTTAAAATATCTTTTCCAATCAGATGAAGATCTGCCGGCCAGTATTTTTCATACATAGAGTCACTGTTTCCATCTACATCATATCCAAGTCCCGTAATATAGTTTGAAAGGGCATCAATCCATACATAAACTACATGATCCGGATCAAAATCTACCGGAATCCCCCATTTAAATGAGGTTCTGGAAACACACAAATCCTGTAATCCCGGAAGAAGAAAGTTATTCATCATTTCATTTTTTCTGGATTCCGGCTGAATAAATTCCGGATGCGTATGAATATGTTCAATAAGACGGTCCGCATATTTACTCATTCTAAAGAAATAGGCTTCTTCCTTCGCCGGTGTGCACTCTCTTCCACAATCCGGACATTTCCCATCTACCAGCTGTGATTCCGTAAAGAATGATTCACAAGGTGTACAGTACATTCCTTCATAATACCCCTTGTAAATATCTCCCTGTTCATATAATTTTTTGAAAATTTTCTGAACCTGTACTTCATGGTCTTTATCTGTTGTTCGAATAAACCTGTCATAAGATGTGTTCATCGCATCCCAGATTTCCTTAATAACTCCTGCTACATTATCAACATATTCCTTCGGTGTAATTCCAGCCTCCGCTGCTTTTAATTCAATTTTCTGTCCATGCTCGTCTGTTCCTGTCTGGAATCTTACATCATACCCCTGCTGTCTTTTAAATCGTACAATACTATCTGCCAGAATTATCTCATACGTATTCCCAATATGCGGTTTCCCTGACGTATATGCTATCGCTGTGGTTAAATAATATGTTTTGCTCATTGCTGCTCTCCTTTTATTTTTTTCCTATCAAATATTCGTCAGCCCTGCTCATAGACCTTCGGTCTATTTCGTCGCGGGCATGACTCATTGCCAACACGTAAAAACTCCCGTCTTTTGCAAAGACGAGAGCATAAACTTCGTGGTACCACTTTACTTTATCCGGATAAGTCCGAACCTCATTAACACAATAACGGATGTGTCCGTCGAAAGCTAATAAAAAATAATTTTTACTCACCCTCGCCGCTCCGGGACCATCTTCAACTATCACTCCACTGCCTGCTTTCACCTTATCAGGCTCTCTGTTAAGCTTCGTTCCGGCTTACTTTTCCCTTCGTTGCGTTTATTCTTATATGTCACTTATTCTATTATTTTATATTCTTTTTGTCAAATTATTTATTTCTCATAATATATAAAACGATTTTGAGAAACAAAACCGGACAATATTTGACACCTTTTCCCAATTTTTGTAAAATAAACAGGACTATTGTAATATTTATTTATACTAGTTTTATTATTATAAAAATATATATTAATAATTAAGGAGGCTCTTAAATGGCAAAATTTTGTATTTATTGTGGAAAACCATTAGAAGAAGGCGAAGTCTGCTCATGTCAGCAGGCAGCTGCGAAAGACACCGCAGCAGAGTCAGCTTCTGAAAATTCGACAACTCAGGCAGCAGGCACAGAAGGGACATCAAATAACACAACCGGTACTGCTTCAAATAATGCCGGTTCCAATGCGTTTGTAGAAAAATTAAAATTAGTTTTTACAAAATTTGCAGATTATTTTAAATCCCCTACAGGCACTGCAAAAGAATTTGCAGCAAAAAATGATAGTACATACGGAATCCTTATGATCTGCACCAACCTTATTGTTTTATTTTTACTGTTATTACTGCTGATTAATAAAGTGTCCGATGCTCTTGACAGCACTTTAGGTGGCAGGTTCCGCATGCTTCTCGGCGATTCATCTTTTTCTATTGCGCTGATGTTTACTGTTATCTTTGCAGCATACTATTTTGCAATGGCTGGAATGCTTGTCCTGACAACAACAGCAATGTTTAAAGGAAGTATGAAGTTCAGTCAGGCTGTTTCCATTGTTGGCGTTAATGCATTTATTAATGCAGTAATTATTATTGTTGCAGTTATATTAATGTTTGTCAGCCCAACACTGGGACTTATCGTTCTCTATGTTGGTTTGCTCTATTCCACATTGATGGAATATGTCAGCTACATCGAAATGGCTGATATTAGTTCTGACAAAAAGGCTTATGCATTACTGATTTCTCTTATTGGTGTTATGCTGGCTGTATTTCTTGCTTCAAAAATTATGGGTTCCATGATAGCTACTTCTATATCTAATAATTTTAAAAATAACCTTGAAAACAGCTCGAATTTATTTAATTAATTTTCAGATATAAATTAAAATGCGTTGTATTATTGCAAAACCGCCATAATACAACGCATCTTTTATTTCTGTTTTTAATTTACATCATATGTATATGCTTCCATAGCATCCTGATATTCATATGTGGCAAAATCATCTGCTTTTGGTTTCTCATTATTCACCTGACTGTAATCTCTGCACAATTCCCAATAGTATTTTCTGACTTTTACCAATTTATCTATATTTTTCAGTTCCACATTATTCAAATGACTGTTAATTTTTTCCTGTGGTATGTTTTTATTTTCGTACCACTTTGTACTACTAAAATATCCCTGTATGGATGGTCTCTCAAAAGTCATGCCATGTCTTGCATAAATTTCATTCACTGCGATAATAGAGAGCGCATATTTTTGTAAATCTGTGAGAGCTAAATTGTCAAAATAATCATACAGCTCATTTTCCGTATACTGATAACTGTCCGAATCATTCATTACATAGTCAAGTACCTTGGTCGGCTCTTCATAATAATACGGACTATAAATATTATTCTGATTTACATTATCTTTCGCTTCTTCATAAGCATCTGCCACTGCTTTTTCATAAGTATCTAATGCCCTTTCCACGTCCTTTTTCTTTCTCTCTAACGAGGACACCTGATTATTATCAATCTCCTCTTCTAATGCTTCCAGTGCTTCCTCGCAATCTTTTTTTTCGGTGTCACAAATAACTTCTTTCTGATTTGCATTGTTTTTCTGTTCATTATACTTTTCTTTCAAATCTTCCAGCGCTTCCGTGGCAGTCGCCAGCTTATCCACCATATCTGTCATATTATCTAATTGTCTTTCCGTACTGTTTAATGTGACAAGATTCCATGAAGCAATATTCTTATTTGCTTCTTCCAGCCTGCTTCTGGATGCCTCCGACAACACGACCTCTCCACTTTCTATTTTGCTGTTTATTAGGTTGTACTTATTTTCAACGTTATTTTGTTTCAATAAAGTCATCCCCACATATACTGCACCGGCTGCCACTATAAGAGCAATAACTACAATCGCTATAATTATTGGCGCCTTGCCATGATGATGATTTCTTTTCTGCATGACTGTTTCCTTTTCAGTTTCGTTTGCACCTTCTCTGACCGGTGCCCCGCACTCTCCGCAAAACATTGCTGTGTCCGGTATTTCCTTTCCACATTCTGGACAAAACATCTTTTTCCCTCCTACTATTATCTAAAGTATCTCGCTAATCCTTCTAAAATTCCTGCTACAATTTTATCTTGATATTCATCTGTTGCCATCTTTGCATCTTCCGCCGGATTGGACATATATCCCATTTCCACGATTGACACCGGTACCTGACACCAGTTAATTCCGCTCATGGTATCCGTCTCCCACACTTTTTCCCGGACAGCACCTGTTTTCTCCACCATCCCATCCAGCAGACACGTTGATAATTTTAAACTTTCCGAATAAATACTGCTGCAATATGGATTATTCGCCGTAGGACATATTGTCATCATTCCCTGCGTGCTTGTGTTTTCTGAACCATTCGCATGTATCCTGATAAATGCATCGACTTTTGCCTGATTTGCCATTTCTGCTCTCTCTGCATTACTTATATCAACATTATTGGTGGTTCTTGTCATAATAACTTTATAACCGTTTTTTTCAAGACTGTGTTTTAATTTCAAAGACACTCTTAAATTTAATTCATATTCACTCAATCCACTGGTCTTTCCTGCTGTCCCAGATGAAACTTTTGCTTTCATTTCATGGGCTCCCGGTCCTACCGGTTCCTGTTGTAAATTCTGCTTTGCCTGATGTCCCGGATCAATACAGATGACTTTCCCCGCTCCATGATAGCTTTGATTGGCTGTCTGGGCTTTCTGTTTGGCTTTCCTTAACTTTTCCTGTCGTTTCAGCTTTTTATATTTCTTTTTACTTATGAGTAAATCGTTTCTTATATAACCCGTTTTATTTCCTAACCGTACCTTTGTCCACTGACCATGTTTTTCCAAACATTTTACCTGAATCCATTTGTCCAAAGTATTCAATATTCCGGAATCCGTCGTAGCCTGTTTTCTTACATTTACTGTGTCGGCTGTATACATTCGATATTCCTGCGCAACCTCTTTTGTCGTCGTCTCACTGACAGTTACATTTTGTGCTGTCTCCGTCTTCTGCACATGATTATCCGTCTTTTTGTTGCCACAGCCGGGGAATAACATCAAAATAATAAATAAAGTAACTATTTGCGCTATTTTTATGCCTTTTTTATTCATATCGTTGACTTTTTCCTTTCTGCGAATACTAAAAAATATTGTATTACTTTTTTCTCTTTTTTACAACAAAAAAGAACCTGATAACCCATTATTTTAAATCTATCAGATTCTTTATTATAAAATAATATCTTTGAATGGCTTCTGGCAATCTGCCATTGTACCCCAAATTATCTTAACTAATTTTATTTTTTAAATCCCCTTATTTTGTCAGATACTCTTTGATGGTTTTGCCTACGCCTCCATCATTGTTTCCGCTTTTTGTCACAAACTTTGCTGCCGCTTTTGCCAAATCATGTCCTGATGATAAGGCAAAGGAACATCCTGCTTCCTTTAACATTGTTGCATCATTTCCCGAATCACCAAAAGCCATTACATTCTCTAAATCAATATTAAGTTTTTCACACAGCCATTTTAATGCTCTCCCCTTATCTGCTCCCTTTGCCGTAATTTCCAGATTTCCTTCAAAACCCGCCGAGTAAACCAAATCAGGAATATGACTCAACTCCTCTTTCAAGGGCGCAATACACTCCTTTGGCATGTAATCTATGTTCATTTTTTCTACATTTCTGTTTCGGATAACATCCCACGGACTGTCACATAGCACCATCCGTTTTCTATATTCGCTCATAAATTCATCGGGAAGAGAACTGTCAAAATAATGGTCATATGTATACTGTGTAATAAATCCCCTGCAATCAGCATACATCTCATAAACAAGTGGATATTTCTCAAATATTGCTACAATCTTTTCCAATGACTTTAAGGGAAGATAACAGCTATAGATGACCTGATTAGATTTCATATCAACTATAGCCGCTCCATTGGAAACAATCATATAGTCCACACCCTTTAACGTATCGCTCTCTCTTCGTGCCAGAGAATATGGCCTGCCTGTACTTATAACTGTAATGATTCCCTTCCTCTTTGCCAGTTCAAATGCCTGAACATTGTCCTTTGGTATTGTCAAATGATCATCCCGCACCAAGGTTCCATCCACATCCGTCGCTATAAGTTTAATATTCATGTTCTCCTCCGATACTTTGGTATAATCTCTATTTCAAGATTTCTAAAACTTCCTCTTCTGTTGCGCACTGCATTACCTTTTCAGCCAATGCCCTGCACTCTTCCATATCACAATCAGAAATTGTCTTTCTGGTCTTTAGTACGCTTGCTGCGCTTACACTAAATTCATCCAGACCAAATGCCAGCAATAGTGGTATTAATTTTGAATCGGCAGCAGCTTCACCGCACATTCCTACCATAATTCCTTCTTTTTTCCCACATTCAATAATTCTTTTGATTGCCCTGAGAACTGCCGGCTGATATGTGGAATAAAGATATGCCACCTTGGCATTTCCTCTGTCTACTGCCATGGTATAACCTGTCAGGTCATTTGTTCCGATGCTAAAGAAGGCTGCTTCCTTTGCTAAAATATCTGCTATCATACATGCTGCAGATGTTTCCATCATAACACCAATCTCGATATTTTTGTTATAGCAGACACCTTCTGCATCTAATTTTTTCATTATATCAGCTGCCATTGCTTTTACTCGGCGCAGTTCATCGACACAGGTTACCAGCGGTACCATAATTTTAATTTTTCCAAACGCACTTGCCCGAATCAACGCTCTCAACTGTGTTTCATAAATGTCTTTTCTCTGCAGACAAAACCGGACTGCCCTGAATCCAAGAAACGGATTCTCCTCTTTTTCCAATCCAAGATAGGGAATCGCCTTATCCCCTCCAATATCAAGAGTTCTGATAATCACGGGCTTGCCTTTCATGGTTTCCGCCACAGTCTTATATGCTTCAAACTGTTCTTCCTCCGTAGGAATACTGTCTCTGTCCATAAACAAAAACTCTGTCCGGAACAGTCCAATGCCCTCTCCATCACACTCCACTGCTTTTTGTGCATCTTCGGGTTTTCCTATATTGCATACTAATTCTACCTTGGTTCCATCCTTTGTTGCAGATGGCTTTCCTGCATACTTTGCAAGCAATGCTTTTTCTTTTTGAAATGCATCTAACTTTTGTTCAAACGCTTTTATTGTTGTATCATCCGGATTTACAATTACCTCGCCACTGCTTCCATCCAAAACGACCTTGTCGCCATTTTTTACAATACTGCAAATTCCATCAATGCTTAATACTGCCGGAATTTCCATGGCTCTTGCAAGGATTGCCGAGTGCGATGTTCTGCCGCCTACTTCTGTGAGAATACCCGCAATATTGTCAGGATTGATTCCTGCGGTCATAGATGGAGTTAAATCTCTCGCTGCCAAGACCGTGCCTGCCGGCACTTGGGAAATATCAACATCTTCAATTCCCAGTAACAGTTTTATCATTCTGGTTTTAATATCTCTAAAGTCCGTCGCTCTTTGCTGTAATAATTCATCCGGTATCTGGGAAAACATTTCTGCTGTTTGCTCCAATACCTGCTCCACTGCCATTTCTGCTGTAATCTTTTCTGCAACAATCAGAGATGAAATCTGTTCCTCAATCATAGGGTCCTGAAGCATCTGAATATGACCTCTTAAAATATCGGCATCTTTTTTTCCTACCGTCACATCCATTTTATCTGCCATTTCATTGGTTAATGTAACAAATTTTTCGATTGCAGATTGCAGCCTTGCAATCTCTGCATCCGGCTCATCAACCGTTTCCCTCTTAATATTAATTTCATGTTCTTCAATTACAACAACATTTCCGATTCCGATACCCTCGGAGCCTGCTATTCCCTTGTACATAAGCCTTACCCCTTATTCTCCGAAATTCTGGCTTTCAAGTTCCACAATCTTTGCCATTGCTTCTTCTTCATCATCGCCATTACATTCAAAAGTAATCTCTGCACCTTTTTTAATACATGCCGAGATAATATTAATCAGACTTTTTGCATTGATTTTCTTATTCTCAAAAACAATGGAAACATCACATGAGAATTTTCCCATTTCTTTTGCTACAACCCCTGCCGGTCTCATGTGTAATCCTTCCGGATTGTTTACTGTTAAAGTTCTACTTACCATTTTTATGTCCTCCTTCTTTTAAGGTTATCAGCTTTGTGTAATTTTATTCTATCTGCCGGTAAAATATTTTTTATGTACAAAAACCCTCTCTGCGATAACCTTTTTCCTCCGCTTTTTTACGAATTTATATTTTAAATATTGTAACATATTTTAATAAAATATCATACATTCCGCATTTTTATTATATTTTATATTAATAAACATTTGGAGTTTTCAATGAAACATCCTTCTTTTCTTTCAAAAGTCAATAAAAAAATACTGCTTATTGTCTGTATATTGTTGGCTGCTGTTGTTTCTATTCCTTTGGTTTTTTTGTCATCCTCAAAATTATCTACAACAAAAACCTACGAAAACAACACACAATATAATTTTGACCAATATACCAATGAATTATTTGCCAGCGAGCTCTCGTCCGACTGGTTAAGTCTTCATTTTTATTTGGAATCTCCTGAAGACTGGAATATTGACACATCAAAACCAACGCTTGGAGACTATAGCTATAAGTCTATGAAAGAAAGCCAAAATTATTACATAAATCAAATTAATTATTTGAAATCCATTCATTATAATGAACTATATCCCAACCAGCAGTTAACTTATGACACTCTTATGAGTTCCCTGACATCTCAACTGGATTTTGGCGATCTCTGCCTGTGTTCAGAAATTTTAAGTCCTACAACCGGATTGCAGGCGCAATTTCCTGTATTATTGTCTGAATACGCATTTAACAATCAAAATGATATTGATAATTATTTAGTTCTTCTATCGCAGGTGAAAGATTATTTTAAAAAAATCTGTCAGTTTCAGGTGACAAAAGCGAAAGAAAACAGTTTTATCAGTACCTTTTGTCTGGATAAAATTGTAAGCCAATGCAAAGATTTTATAACCACTGATAATCTACAGGATAACTTACTGTATACTTCCTTTTCTAATCGTATCTCTGCTGTGGACTTTTTAAATGATAAAGAAAAAGCCGAATATATCAGCAAAAATAAAGATATGCTGCAAAACAGCGTTATTCCTGCATATCAGCTGATTATTTCCACATTATCAGATTTAAAGCAAAAAGGATATTGCAAAAATGAAGAAGGTCTTTGCAAATTAAAAAATGGAAAATCCTACTATGAATATCTGGCGCAGTCTTACACCGGCAGTTCCAAAAATGTGTTGGAACAAAAGGCAATGATTCAGACGCAGCTTGCCAAAGACGTCCGTACTATGTATTCATTGCTAAATGTCTCCCCGGAACTGGAAGAAAAATTTTCTTCCATAAAAGAAAACACTCAAAAACCGGAAGAAATTCTAAAACAGTTGAGCAAAAAAGCTGCAAAAGATTTTCCTATTGAAAATAACTATTCCTTTGATATTAAATATGTCGATAAGAGTCTTGAAAACCATTTAAGCCCGGCATTTTACATGGCTCCCCCAATAGACAGCAGCAGTCAAAACACAATTTATATTAACGCCGCCTCTCCCAATACCAGTCAGAATCTGTTTACGACTTTGGCGCATGAAGGCATTCCCGGACATATGTTTCAGGAAAATTATTTTTCTGATACCAATCCTCTGCCAATAAGACATTTGATGAATTTTGGCGGATATTCAGAAGGCTGGGCAACATATACCGAACTTTTATCTTATAACTATGAATATGATGATGAACAGTTAGCAAAATCTTTAGCCTGCAACGCCTCCTACTCTTTAGCCTTGTACTCTCTATGTGATATTGGCGTAAACTATGAAGGCTGGAACAGAAAGAAAACTGCCAAATTTTTGTCTAACTACAGCATTGATGATAAAAAAGTATGTGATTCCATTTATGAAGCTGTGGTAGAAGAACCTGCAAATTACCTGCAGTATTATGTCGGCTATCTGGAAATTGTTGAGCTAAAAAATGAACTCCTAAAAAAATATGGCACGGAATTTAATTTAAAAACTTTTCATAAAGCATTTTTATCTCTAGGTCCTACTTCCTTTGATGTTGCCAAAAAATGGATTTGTTATTTTTATGACCGGAACAAATAGTTTGCTTGACAAATCGGCGGGATTTCTACAATAGAAAAGAGAAAAGCCACCAAGCATATGTGTTAATTATGATAGAGAGAATGAATTACATATATTCTTTTATCATAACTGTCAAATATATATGTAAAATTTTTGAAAATCCATGACGGATAAGAATAAATTACATATATTTTTGCAAACCCAGCTAAATACATATGTAAAATTCTTAAAAATTCATGACAAGTGAAAATATATTACATATGTATATAAAATTATAAAATATTAATATATGTAAATTATAAATATCGCAGGAACAAAACAAACAGAACCTACATCCGCATTAGCGGATGCAGGTTCTGCTAACCAGAGACTTTTTACAGTCTCTTTCTAGTATTAAGGTATTAATATATCATCTGTCGGCTGTCCAGCCGCTTCCGATATTTTTATTATATCTCCCTGTTTGATTTGTGCATTATTTTTTAAAAAATGTTTCAGTTTTTTAATTATTTCAATCCGGAAAAAGAAGTTCTTCCGACGTCCTGTTGACCAAACCTAATTTAAAATCTTCCACGGTAACAATATAATCAATAGATGGATGAAACGTAACTGTATATATCCTGCTTTGCCTCCTAATTCCCTAATCTATATTTTATATTATTTTACTTCAAGCATAGATCTTTACTCAAAATATATAGTATTTAAATTAAATTTGCAAGTAAAACACTGGCGATTGTTCCTGCAGCAGTTGCCAGCATTGCACCGGGCAGCGTCCATCTGCTTTTGGTAACCTTTGCTGTTAAGTAATACACAGACATTGTATAAAAAACTGTTTCCGTACAACTCATCATTAATGATGTTATTTTTCCTAAATAAGAATCCGGTCCATAAGTCTTAAAAATATCCAGTACCATGCCTGTTGCCGCAGAAGACGAAAAAATTTTTACAATAGTTACTGGCATAAGTTCTCCCGGAAACCCAAGTCGGTCTGTAACTTTTCCTGCCAATTCTCCCAGAAAATCCATAAATCCGGATTCCCTTAAAACACCTACGGCAACCATTAAACCTATTAATGTCGGCATAACTTTAATAACTGTTTTTAACCCTCCTGTTGCTCCATTAACAAAATCATCATAAACATTTCTCTTTTTTATCATGCCATATATTACAATAAACATCATAATTGCCGGTATAATAAAAGAAGACATTGTAACAAAAATTGACATTTAATACTTCCTTTTACTATCGCTATTACAAATATATGGCAAATCAAAAGAACCTATGACAAAACAACCGTCCGGATGCAGATGCCTTCTGCTGCCGAACGGTTGTTATTACAATAATAATTTTATCTGTTATTTTTTGGTTTATATTGGTTTAACTCTACTCTCTCTTCATAATTATCTACCAGCCTGCTTTCCTTTGGAACGTCCACTCCATATATGCCTTTACGCATAAATACCGGTTTCAATATAATCGGCGTTATAATTGTTGTCACAATTACCACGATAATTACAGGAGCTACAATTTCCGGGCTCATGAGTCCTGCCTCAATTCCCTTATTTGCCACAATCAGAGCAACCTCTCCTCTGGAAATCATTCCAACACCAATCCGCAGACATTGATAATTCTTATATCCGCATATCTTTGCTCCAAGTCCGCATCCTATAATCTTTGTTATAATTGCAATAATTGTCAACGCCACTGCATAAATCGCCACAAAAAGCCCCATGTGGATTACCGCTTCACCATCCACCTTCAGTCCAATGCTTGCAAAAAATACTGGACTTAAAAGCATATATGCAATAACATCAAATTTGGAAGCAATAAACTGGTCTTTCTGTGTCATCGAGATAATGACGCCGGCAAAAAATGCGCCCGTAATATCTGCTACTCCAAAAAAGCACTCTGCTGAAAATGCCATAATCAGACAGATGACAAATGCTATAATGGCATGTCTGTGCTTTCCTTTTCCATCATGCTCACACCATTTTTTGTAAAGTTTATATATAATAAATCCAAAAACTCCCACAAAAACAAAGAACAACACAATCTTTAATAAGACGATTCCAAGTGAAGATGTCTCTGCGCCTTTTCCCGGCTGTCCTCCCAGACTGATAACAACTGTAAGCGCTACAATCCCAAGAATATCATCAATAATTGCCGCTCCCAAAATCGCATTGCCGGACGCAGTCTTTAATTTTCCCATCTCCTGCAATGTCTCAACAGTAATACTGACAGATGTTGCCGTAAGAATAATACCTACAAACACTGCCTGCATAAATACCGAAGCTGTATCTGCCGGCTGAATCCAACCCGCCTGTAAAAACCAGTAAGTAAAGGCAGCTCCGCCGATTAATGGTACAATAACACCGGATGTTGCTATAATAAAGGAAGCCAATCCGCATTTTTTCAACTCATTAATATCTGTCTGCAATCCTGCACAAAACATCAATACAATGACACCAATCTCTGCCATATGATTTATAAATGATGTCTGATACAGCGTCAGATTCACCAAAGGGAAACCACCGACACTCACTCCGGATAACAGATTCCCTAAAACTGCCGGACCTAAAAGAAGCCCTGCTAAAAGTGCACCAACTACCTGTGGCATCTTAAATCTCTTTGTCACCAGCCCAAAAAGTTTTGTGCTGGCTAAAATCAATGCCAGCTGCCACAAATATCCATATTCTTCCATAATCCTTCTGTCCTTCTTTTTATGTATCCATATGCATTATTTTATGCATATCCACTGCTGTTTTCCACAACCCGATACATAATAGCACCATCTTTTGACAAATTCAATTAATTTTTTTTTGCTTTCTACTCTTTTTCATTAAACATATTAAACTTTAACTTTATTCTGTTAATTTTTTGAAACATTTCCCCGGAAAGAACAAACAAAAACACAAACGTTGAAAGTCCATGAATCAAATTAAACACCATTCCGCCGGTATATGTAATAAGAAAAGCTGACAGGGTCGGTCTTTCTGTGTACATCACTACCGTTGCGGTATCCATAATGATTCCATAGAGAAAAAAAGTAATGAAGAATCCATAAACACTGATGAAAAGCCGATGATATATCAACTGTTTTCTTGTTCCACAAAAAACCACTGCCGAAACAAAACCAATCAATCCGAAAGCAATCATCTGCCATGGCGTCCATGGTCCCAGCCCAAAAAAGAAATCAGAAATAAATCCGGTAAGACATCCGCATAAAAATCCCGATTCCTTTCCCAGCATAACTGCTGCAATGATAATAACTGCTGCACATGGCTTAAACTGTGGCATCATAAAAAAGATAATTCTTCCAACAACTGCCATTCCGGTCAGAACCGCCAGCATAACAATTTCCCGTGTCCGGGGTTTTCTTTTTTCGAAAGACCAGATAAATAATGCTGTTGCTACAAGAATAATTATGATGGAAATAATATTGTATTGCCTTAACATCGTACATCCTCCATTTTATATGCATCCTCTATTATTCCCTTAGTCATTTTTGCCACGGTTGTAGTATAAAAATTATTATTGATAAAAAACTCTTTGACACCATTTACCGATATAAGCATTCCATCTGCAAAAAGTCCGCAGCGGTCCGCATACTCTCCACAAAAATCTAAATCATGGCTGACAATAATAATGGTCTTCCCCTGATTCGCCAGAGTCTGCAGCAAAGCCCCCAATTCTTCTTTGAATATATTGTCAATCCCTTTCGTAGGCTCGTCCAATAACAATATATCAGGATTTCCTGCCAATATTTTTGCCAGAGCAACTTTCTGCTGCTCCCCGCCACTTAAATCATATGGATGCATATTCAATAATTTTTTCAAATCCATCTGCTCTATAATATTTTGAGATACATCCTTTAGTTCCTCCGATACCGTCTCCCGTTCAAACAAAGTCTGCAGATTCTGGGGCAGCACTGCCGCCTCTCCCTCTGTATTTATCTTTCCACGATATGCTTTAAGCATTTTTGCCAATAATAAAACCGTAGTTGTTTTTCCGGTTCCATTACCACCAAAAATTGCAAAAATCTCTCCTTTTTTTACTTTCAAATCCAGCCCTTTTACAATATCTTGTCCATTTTTTTCATACCGAAACCAGACATTTTTACAAACAACGCTGTATGCATCTTGCTTTAACTTACGCTCTTTTATTCCTGTTTCTGACCGGCTTTTTTCATAATTGTTTGCCGGCAGCTTCTTTACTTTCTGCGCTGTCAGCCATTTTCTTCCATCAGATACGGATATTGGAATCTGCCCTTCTCCCTTATTTTTATAAAAAAGACGACTCGGCACAGGCATTAAGGGCTCAATATCCATTACCAATGCCTGTTTTACAGCTTCCTCTGCTGTTTGAAATATTTCCACCTGACCTTTTTCCAAAACCAGAACTTTATCTGCTTTTTGCAAAATATAATTTAACCGGTGTTCCGATATAATGACCGTAATTCCAAAATCTTCATTAATCTTTTTTAAAATATCTATAAAACGCTCTGCTGCAATCGGGTCCAACTGCGCTGTAGGCTCATCTAAAATTAAAATCTCCGGATTCATTACCATGACTGCTGCCAGATTTAATAATTGCTTCTGTCCCCCTGACAGACAATCCGTATCCTCATGATACCACGCAGTAATGTCAAAATATTCTGCAATCTCCGCCACTCTTGCGCGAATGTTTTTACTGTTCTTACCAAAGTTTTCTAATCCAAAAGCCAGTTCATGCCAGACTTTATCCGTCACAATCTGATGTTCCGGATTCTGCATAACAAATCCTATTTTTTCTGCCTGCTGTTCATCCGTTAACGTTTCTATCTCCCTGCCATAATAGCGGATTATTCCACGAATACTCCCAGCCGGTCTGATATGGGGCTTGAGGCATCTTAATAGTGTTGTTTTCCCGCATCCCGATTTTCCACAAACCACGACAAATTGCCCTTTTTCAATGTTTAGAGAGATTTGATTCAGGCTGTTTTCACCAGCCATTTTATATTTGAAACTTAAATCTTTGATTTCAATCTGTGCCATCTGATTCCCTCCCTTATGTTAAATAAAACCGGTGTAAAACATAACAGTGCGTATAAAATATACGCCGGAATATTATTTTTATTTACCACATAGGGATAATAATATGTATATAATGTTTCCCTATAAAGCATGCAGATTACACATCCTGTCAGGAATATTATCCACACAAGAATACCAATATCCTGTCCATCGATTCTGTAATTGCTGTAGCTGGTTCTCTTTTTTACCCCAAAACCTCTGGCTTTCATGGAATCAGCTGTATATATTGAATTTTCCAGCGCCCACGTTGTCGTGATAGAAAATATTTTACTTCCATTTTTTATTTTCTCTTTGAGTGATTTTCCCGCTCTTTTTGCGTTCATGCGGGAAACTTCTTTTTGGTGTCTTGCATATTTAGGAATAAATCTTAAAATCATTGTAATTAAAAGTGCGATATGCGGCATAACTTTTCCAATCACTCCCAGCACTCTATCCATTGTCATAACCTGATAAAAAATAAAAAACCATATAAGCATTGCACAAATAACAGCAGAAGCCGCCATTCCATAAATGACAGATTCCAATGTGACAGCATTTCCCGTAAACAAATAAAACAATACTGTGCTTCCTCTATGAGAAAACATCGGATTTATCAGCGACGAAATAAGAAAAATAACGATAACAGCCAACAGATTTCTTATCCCGCTGCTTTTTTTCAGATAAAAGAAATAAACCAGTGCCGAAAATACAGAAATGAGCGTCAGTCCAATCTGCATCTGGAACATGGTAATTCCTAAAACTACAATATAAAATATCAGATTCACCAATGGATGAAGCCTTGTAAACTCATCTTTCACCTTTAATATCCTCGCCTAAATCACATGTATACCGCCATTGGATTTTATCTCCCTCTTTTACGTGATACTCACTGCAGCTTACCTGGGGAAATTCATCATTTACGCTATACTTCCATCCGGATAACTCACCGCAGGAAAATTCATAGATATTATCTATTCCTTCCACATATGAGCTGTTTGCCGTAAATGACACCTCCAATGGTATGTTATTCTCTTTGAGTGTCTTTGAGAGAACATCATATACACTGTCGCCTTTTTCAAAAGGAACCTCCTGCTCCCTGATTATAATCCCATCTTTTGGAATATGACCTTTTAAACCCTTATCCAAATCTTCCAAATTATCATAAATTGCAGAACACTCTACCAGCAATGTACATGTTCCTGCACGTTCGCTGCCGGTATTTTTGCATCCGCTTAATGTAAGACACATCGCAATCAGAAACAAAAACAGTTTGTTCTTTTTCTTCAAAAATACCCCTGCTCCTGCAAAAAATATTACAATAAACAGCAGCGCTATCCCCCAATAGCTTCTGTCTTTTTTCTTTTCCTTTATATTTCCCCTGCCGCTTGTAGTTTCCTCTTTTTCCGGCGCCTGATTTTGTTCTTCTTTCAACTCTGTTCTCTGCTGCTTCTTTTCTTTCTTTTTCAAACTCTTCTTTTTATCATTTTTGCTATCACCAGACGTTGTTTTATCGTTATTTTCCCCTTTGCTATTTTCTTCTGTCTCATTTTGCGCTTTGTTTTTTTCAACCTTATGTTTTGCGCTTTGTTTTTTGTTGTTTTTCTTCCCTGTTTTCGAATTATTCTTTATATTTTTTTTATATTTTGTATTATCACCCATGTCATATAAACTTTTTTCTTCTGCCAGACTTCTATAATATGCCGTCAATGCATACATTGCCTGCTCTGTGGACATCTGGTTTACAAAACTGTTCTCTGTATGTTTAAATCCGCCATCCTGATAATATTTCAATAATCCGTCGAGTATGGTGTGGTCATTTTTTATAAACCGGTTGTCAGAGACCTTTATTCCCAATCCGACCATTGCCGTCAGTACCTGTGCTGTGCTTTCACAGTTTTCACTTCCCCTGACGGAAAAAGCTCCGCTGCTGTTTTGTATGGATGACAACAATTTAATTGCTTTATCCACCGCTTTTTTTACTTTATCCTGATGATAATATTTTCCTAATGCCTGCAGCACCATGGCGGTCATATCGACATCTGACTTATTTCCCAAATAAGGCCATCCGCCATCCGCCAGTTGTGCGTTGAGCAGAATCGATATTAGTTCCTGTCTGCTCGTCTTTTTCCCCAAATATCCTTCTTCGGTATCCGGTATGCTGTAATTTCTACAATCCAATGCGAGGAGTGAAAAAGCAACACCATTTAAGCCCGACTTGGTTACATTATCTAATTCTGCCAAAGGACGGATTAAATTATATCCCGAAAAATCGGCAGGATTTACATTGATGGACGAAAGCGCCAGTACTACACGGGCATATTCTGTATATTTTTTTTCTGATAAAACACCATTACATTGTTTTAGCTCTGACTTTAAGTTCGCCAGATAGATATTCTTATAGTTTTCCGTAAGAGACCCATATCTTGCAAGTCCCATAATCAGCCATTCTCCACCCGCGCTTCCGTAAGTAGGATTTTCTATTTTATGTACTTCATATTCTGATATTTTATCAAGATAATCCGCTGTCTGTTTTTTCGTTAAAATGGTCTTCCCAAACGTCGGTACAATAGATACAACAAGGCACACCAAAAAAATGCCGGTAAATGTTATTGCCTTCATGATTGTCTGCCTGTTTTGTTTCATCTCTTATCTCCTGTCACTATAATATGAAAGAATAGGCAAGGGCTTTATCCCCTGCCTACACAATTTATTTCTTAACTTTAATTGATTTAACTTTGCTCCACCTGCCAAATGCCTTCCTGCCATTCACCTTCACATAGGCTCTGACTTTTACATAGCATCTGACTTTCTTTTGCAGTCTCTTTGTTGTAAAAATTGTTTTTGACGTGTTCTTCACTCTGCTGTTTTTAAACTTTCTATTTTTGGCATACCTGTACTGATAACCTTTTGCCTTTTTTATCTTATTAATTTTTATTTTAACTTTGTATTTTCTAATATTTGTCAGCTTTTTAATCGTTACCCGTGGCAGCTTTACGCCGGTTGTCTCCTTTGGCGTTGTAGGCGCGGCAGTTGTAGGTTCTGTTTTTTTCGTTGTTGTTTCTTCTACATACCCTAAATTAAATAATGCTTCATCTACTTCGCTCTGTGTCGCATCATACTTTTCCAAAACATGAATTGCCGCTGCTCTGGCATCTTTATATTCACCTTTTGCATCAACACCTGCCACCTGCTTTATCAGCTTGTCTTTGTTTGCTAATTGAGGGGTTTGAATATTATCATAGTAGCTTTCATAGCCTATATCTACGCCAAATCCATATAGACTAAACTGTACTCTCACTACATCACCATCATTAACCGGCTGTGCATCCATTCCGGTATCAGAAGACTTGTTATTGAGTGTATACATCCAGCCCGCCATCTCATTGTAAGAGCCTGTCCCCAATTTCTGCTCGTCTTCAAACAATGCATTTGTACTGGTATTAGATGGAGCATCATAATGATAAACATAACCGGCGATATTATCCTCAATATCCGGCATGTTCAAAATAATTTCCGGTATATTTAACACTCCTGTGTCTGCGTAACTGATACTATCTAAATAATATCCTCCCGCTGCACCTGCAGGTGTATTTAATACCACACCTTTTTCTTGTGCCACCTTCTCCAATACATCCTTTACGGAGGCTCTTTCTTTGACTTCCACCGTGACCGGCTCTACCAAAAAGCCCTGACCGATTGTAAATCTTTCAATGGGCATTGTCACTTTGATTGTTTTTGCCCTATCGGCAAAAGTTACGGTTATGGTTGACAAAATCATCGCCAACACTACTACAAATGACAATATCCGGTTGGCAATTTTGTTCATTTTTCTCCTCCTTCTCGCCTTTCTTGCGAATTCCGGTTCGCTGTGTCGACATACAATTATTTTATCCTATGTTAAAATTTATGTCAATTCAGCTGCTACTGTAAAGACAATTTTCTATTATTCAATAAAACGTAATCTATCGCATCAATATCTATAAGCTCCTTAAATGTATACTGCCTTCTTACCCGTCCATTCACACTGCATTCATGAGGACTGCCCGGCTCAATATCCTTTTTTGAATCGATTATAGTTCGAACACTGCCATCCTTATAATAAAATTTCAAATTGACACTTTCCATTTTCGTACCATCAAGTGTCAATCCGATTGGCGACACCGTTAATTTCCTTGCATCATCAATCTTATATTCCTTGTAAGTACTTGTTTCTTTCAAATGATATACATACCTTCTATACCCATCTATTGTTTTAGAATCCTTTTGCTGATAGTCAATTAAATCTATTGTTCCATCATATCCCATGTCCAATGCAAAAGTAACATACACATACAATATATCCTTTTGCCTTTCAAATTGATATGTTCTGGTTCCCGTTTCAAAAATATCAAATTGAAATCTGTTTCCGAAACTGTCTGTCGGCGTATTTCCCCACTTGTCAATTTCTGCCTCCGGTTCTCCGTTCTTCTTTTTCACTGAAAATATACAATATCCAATATCCGTTTTTGCATCAAACAAAGTCTGCTCAAGTTTAATTGTATAGTCGTCAATTTCATATGTTTGTCCATTATAATCCATTAATTTTTCAGCTTGTGCTCTTTTTGCTGCGGTGTTATTGTTTTTCTCAAAAAATACATCCCAAATTGTTTTTTGCGAAACTACGTAAGTTACTGCATTTCCAATGATAAAACAAACAACCAAAAAACATGCAGCAGCAATTAATTTATTCCTAACTTTCTCCATTTTTATCCTCCAATATGTATTCTTTTAGCGGATACGCCCTTTCTATAACCATGTTTGATTACAATAAAAAAGCAAGTATTTGTCTAAAACCGTTTTTACCTTATCATACTTGCTTTTTTTGTCAAGAGTTTAATATTTACTTTGCTGCAATCGCAAACGAATTCCATACTTATTTACATATTTAAACTTTAATATTTTTTCTTTTGCACATAATTTTACAAAATACCACTCCGGTTATTGTACTGATAGCGGTGGCAAGTATTGCCGGTGCTACGATAGAAGCCGGATTCTGCGAACCGTACTGACTTCGATATGCTATCATGTTGACCGGAATCAACTGCAGTGATGAGATATTAATAACTAAAAAGGTACACATCTCATTGGTAGCGATATGACTTGGCAGAAATTTTCCTTTTTGCGGTATCGGCTCCTTTGCCAGTTCCTCCATTGCTTTAAGCCCTGCGGGGGTTGCCGCCCAACCCAGTCCCAAAATATTGGCGATAATATTGGTAATAATATGAGGTCTTGCTTTATGATCTTTTGGAATTTCCGGAAACAGCCAGCAAATAACGGGTTCCAATAATTTTTCAGCTTTTGCTACAAGACCGCTTTTTTCTGCAACTTCCATAAATCCCATCCACATACTCATGATTCCAAGCATTGTTACACATAGTTTCACCGCTTCTTCCGCCGATTCTATCGCACCATTTCCTACCTGCTCTATGGTTCCGGTCGCTACTCCGTATATTACCCCTATAACAATCATAAACGCCCAAATATAATTCAGCATACCTGCCCCTTATTTTTTATTCATTACATCATATTGCCGTGTGCTTTGTCCTATTCTTAATTTTTTTAATGAAATAACATAAAATCTTGTACACTTTGCCGGAAATATTTATTTATATTTAATGATAAATTTAATTGTGCATAATACAAAAACTACTTTTGTGAAATATACGTAATTTTGCCTATATTTCCTGTTTTCTTTCAAAAAACTTTGGTACTTTTTTACCCGTCTGTTTGCTTGACTTAATTTTCTATTCGATTTAATATGAACGCGAATGAAGGATGATGCATATCCCATTCAAGTAGTAACATTTTTCAAATTAAGGAGGTATTTAAAATGAAAACAGTTACAGTAAACTTGAATTCAATTGAAAAAGTAAAGTCCTTCGTAAAGGACATTAGTCAGTATGAAAACGACTTTGACTTGGTATCAGGTCATAATTCAATTGATGCAAAATCAATCATGGCGATTTTTGCCTTAGATTTATCAAAACCTTTACAGCTTAATATTCACTCAAGGCATCATGGCGATATGATTGCCGAGTCGCTTCGCAATTATATCTGCTGACAATTACAAATGATTTATTAAATTTATAGAGCGGCACCAGGTCGCGCACCCCGCTAAAGAGGGAAGTATATTTCAACCATTGTTGCCATATACTTCCCTCTTTATTTATCTTTCGCAATTAACTGATTATAAATTTCTCTTTTAGGCACTCCTCTGTCTTTCGCTGTCAGCTTCATCGCCTCTTTTTTCTCTTTTCCCTGACGAATATAGTAATTGACATGCTCCTGCACCGTCATACTTTCCCACTGCTGTCTTTTTTCCTGTTCTATTTCCTCCTCCTGTTTTCCGGCAATCACCAATACATACTCGCCTTTTGGCTCTTTATCGCTATAATACTCTATGGCGCCGCCTATCGTGGTCTGGAAGGCTTCCTCATATTTTTTTGTTAATTCCCTGCATATTGTCAGCGCTCTGTCTCCCAATACCCCTTCCAGCTCTTTTAACGTTCTGGTCAGGCGGTGAGGCGCCTCATAAATTACTATAGTTCTTGTCTCTTTTTCCAGCGTTTCGAGTATTTTTGCTTTTTCTTTTTTTTCTCTTGGCAGAAACGCTTCAAACACAAATCTTCCGGTCTTCTGTCCCGACATCGTGAGCGCTGTAATACATGCTGCTGCGCCGGGCAGAGAGGTCACTTTGATTCCCGCTTCAAAACACTGTCTTACCAGTTCTTCCCCCGGATCTGAAATTCCGGGTGTTCCCGCATCTGTTATCAATGCAACATTTTTTCCCTTTAACATTTCTTCCACAAGAAATTTTGCCTTATCATATTTATTAAATTCATGATAACTGGTCATTGGCGTTTTTATGTCAAAATGATTTAATAACTTGATACTGTTTCTCGTATCTTCTGCGCCGATTAAATCTGCTTCTTTTAACGTTCTTACCACTCTATAAGTAATATCTTCCAAATTGCCTATAGGAGTCGCGCATAAGTATAATTTTCCTGCCATTTTCATCTACCTTAATTTTTATTCTAACAAAACCCTTTGCCTTTAAGACCTTTTTTATATTTTTCCATAAATTTTTAATACTTCTTCTGTATATACCCCTTGGGATTTGTACACAATCAATGGAGGTTCCACTTTCATCATTGCCCCTCCGCCCCGATGTCCTTCCACTAACATCATATTAGCATTTTTATTTACAAAAGGATGCACCATGCGAAGCCTTTTAGGCTCAATTTTATATGCGTTCATCAATCTGATAATTTCTACCAGCCTTCTCGGTCTGTGAATCATGTAAAATCTGCCTCCGGGTTTCAGCAGGGCTGCCGTCTCCCTTATAACATCCTCAAGTGTACATTTGATTTCATGTCTGGCAATTGCCTTTGGCTCGTCCAAATTGGTCAGTCCATGATGCTCTGTCATATAAGGCGGATTACATGTTACAACATCAAAAGCGGCTCCGCCAAAAATATCCGAAGCCTTTTTAATGTCACCGTTTACAATGTCTATTTTATTTTCTAAATTATTTAAAAGAACACTTCTCTGTGCCATTCCGACGCTTTTCTCTTGAATCTCAAGTCCGGTAAAATGCCTGCCCTTTGTTTTGGCTTCTAAAAGTAAAGGAATCACGCCCGTACCTGTTCCCAAATCAAGTACTTTTTCTCCTTCCTTTACCTCTGCAAACCCGGACAAAAGAACCGCATCCATACCAAAACAAAATCTGCTTTTATCCTGAATAATCTTGTAGTTCTTCCGCTCCAGCTCATCGATATGCTCGCCCTCTTTTAACTCTACTTTCACCGCCATTTACCCTTTATCACTTTTCTGTAATAGTTTACATTTTTCACACGCCGCCTACAGTTTATTAGTCAAGTTTTGACTCTTCAACATCTTCCAGACTTTTTAATTCCTTAATCTCATCCGCCGCCAAATCAAATTTCTTTTTCTTTGGCTTAAACTTTAATTCTTTAATGGCATATTCCTTCACTTCTCTCTCGTCATCCTGTTCGATAACAATCTTGACCTTCTGTCGGAGAACATTAACACTGACCACTTCGCCCTGCAGTCCGTCAAAAGTTTTCACGACTTCTCCTATATCCGGAAGATTAGAATTCAGATACTCATATGCTTCCTGTTCATTCTTTAGACAGCACATCAGCCTTCCGCAAATTCCTGAAATTTTTGTTGGGTTTAACGACAGATTCTGCTCCTTTGCCATTTTTATGGACACCGGAATAAATTCTGATAAATATGTGTTACAACAAAGCGGTCTTCCACAGATTCCTATTCCTCCGAGCATTTTTGTCTCATCTCGTACCCCTACCTGCCTTAATTCAATTCTTGTCTTAAATACAGCAGCCAAGTCCTTAACCAATTCTCTAAAGTCAATTCTGCCGTCTGCCGTAAAATAAAAAAGAACTTTATTATTATCAAAGGTATACTCTGCATCAATCAGCTTCATTTCCAGACCATGTTTTTCTATTTTTTCTTTACAAATCTTAAATGCCTTTTTTTCTTCATCCTTCTTTTTCTGTGCCTTTTTATCATCTTCCGGTGTTGCTATTCTCATAACAGCCTTTAATGGCATAACAACATCTTCTTCGCGGACTTCTTTGACATCTTCTACCACAGATCCGTACTCCACCCCTCTTGCAGTTTCAACAATCACATGGTCTCCTAATTTTATATCCAGCCCTGCAGGATCAAAATTATATATCTTTCCCGCCTGTCTGAATCTAACACCTATTACTTTTATCATTTCTTTATCCTTTCTTTTATCGCCAAAAACAAAACTTCCATCGTCACATCAAAATTAACATTTGATTTTATCCTGCTTTCTGCATAATCTATCGCTTTTAAAATACTATTCAAATCAAAAAAATTTATCTTACCCGACATTTCCTGTATGAATTTATATTCATCCTGAAATATCAGACTGTCAATATTTCCTGTTGCCTTATATACCAATACATCCCGAAACCAAATGCGCATAAGGCTGAAATATTCGTCAATCTGCTTTTTAAAAGAACCTGCCTCTGCTATATTCGTGGTGACATTGTCCATTCCACCTCTCTCCAAAGACATCAACATACCTGTTACATGCTGCTTTAATTCTTTAAAATCCTCTGAAGTCGCCAGTTTAATCGCTTTTCCCGGATTTCCTCCACTAAAAACTGCTGCAACATTTGCTTCATAAGGATTCACTCCATACTCCGACATCAACTGATTCTTTATCGTCTCTTCCTTAACCGGTCTGATGTTTAAGAGCACACATCTGGATAATATCGTAGGGAGAAACATATCGGCATTGGTCGTCAATAAAATAATAATCGCATATTCCGGCGGCTCCTCTATTGTTTTTAAAAGTGCGTTCTGTGCCTGCACCGTCATCTTTTCACTGTCTGCTATGATATATATTTTATAACGGCTGCTATATGGCTTTATGTCAATATCATCATTTATCTGCTCTCTGATTTCATCAACACCGATACCTGATTTTTTATAAGTTACATATTTAATATCCGGCTGATTTTTTGAATCTGCCTGTTTACAGGATTTACACCTTCCACAGGCTCTGCCGGTTACTGTTTTCTCCGTATCCTCTACACCAAAATCAAACTGCATATTATTATCAGCATAAAATTCCGGATTATTGTCCACACACTGCAACGCTTTGGCAAATTCTTCTGCCAGCCGTATCTTTCCTGTGCCTTCTTCCCCATTAATAATATAGGCATGGGAAATTTTTTTCATTTTGATTGCATTTTCAAAATGCTTTACTATATGATTTTGACCCAAAACTCTTGCTGACTCCATATTGACCTTCCAAATTTCCCACATACAAATAAATTAAAGTCTCTTAACAATAAAGTCTGCAAAGAAAGATATGCATAAAACTTTATCATTCTTAATAATATCATATTTCATCCATTGTTTCCACAATCTGCTCTACATAAACTTTTTCCATATTTGTCAATACAGATTTTTCCATCTCTAATTTTTTGGATTAATCTTTATATTCCTTAATTGTTCTCACAATTTCTTCAATGCAGCAATCAATATTATCATTTATATATCTTCTGACTATTCCGGCATTTTTCAGATTCTCTTCCTTAAAATCTTCTTCATCTGCCAGAAAACGTCTGCAAAGTTCAGCGTATTTGGGCTGCTCCTGTTTTCTTTCACGCCTTACCGCCCTTTCGAGCCTCTCACCGTTTTCCACTTCAATATATAGCGGAACCACAAAATCTCTTCCATAATATTTTACCATATCATTGTAAGACTCCAAGGTTCCGATATACAAATAATCTCCTTTTCCCAAGTCAATCTGTCCGTCATCTGCCGTAAAATAACTCCATATTCCATGAACTGTATTGTAGTCCCTGCACTCGATAACTTTCGACATATCTTTCATTTCCTGTAATCTCTCTTTGGAGACAAAATGATACTCCACCCCTTCTGTCTCCCCTTGCCGCATAGGTCTGGTGGTATATCCAACAACCGTTTTCAGATTTAATTCCCTGTTTTCTTTTAAAAATTGAAAAATCGTGTCCTTTCCACTGCAGCTTTTTCCTAATACAAAAAATATCTTTGACATATTTCTCTCCATTCTTCTGTCTTCATTAATTAGACAAGTCAGCACAGGACTTTTATCTTTTCCCGTTCTATCCCCTTTACATTCAGCCCCATTTTCTTACTATCCACAAGTTCTTCTATCACTTTTTCAGAAATTATCTCCCCCGGTACAATTAAAGGAATTTCCGGTGGATAAATATATATATATTGTGCGGAAATCCTTCCCTTTGCATATTTGAGCATAATTTCTTCTGCATCACTTATTCCTGCTTCATAAATAGACATTGTTGTAAATCCACTTTGCACACCTTCGGAATTTTGTATCTTGGTTTTCTTCTGCCCGCTTTCCTCTGTATCTTCCACTTTCGTTGTTTTATTTCTATCCTGCTCTAAAATGTTATTTTCTAAATTGTATAAATGAATATTTTCACTGGTATCTTTATCAATTTCTTTCAATGCCCTTGCTAACATTAATATCTGCTCCATGTCATCGCACATTGTAGTCATTGCCAATACATACTTTGCTGAAGCCATCTCAATTTCAAAATTATATTTATCCCTAAGAATATCTTCTAAATTTTTTCCATTCAGCAAATTTACATTGGAATAAATAATCAGTTTAGAACTGTCAAAATCAAAAACCCCATTTTCTCCTATCAATTCTTTACCCGGAACTATAATATTCTCCAGTTTATCTGTCTCTGTATGAAATTTTTCTATTGTCATTAATAATTGCTCTGTTTTTTCTTTACCATTTGCCTGAAGCTCTCTGATACATTTATCAAGACTTGCCATCAGCACATAGGAAGGACTGCTGGACTGATATATGGAAAGAGCATCCTGTATTTTATCTGCCTCAATTCTCTTTTCACACAAATGTAAAAATGCTGTCTGTGTCATCGCCGGTAAAGTCTTATGCGCGCTTTCAATCACAATATCTGCTCCTAATTTATATGCAGGTTGTGGTAAATTTTCATGAATTCCAAAATGCGCCCCATGCGCCTCATCAACAATCAACACACTGCCATAATGATGCACAATTTCTGCAATGCTTTTTATATCAGAAACAATCCCTTCATAAGTAGGACTGCTAATAACTACAGCTTTAATTTTTTCTCCCTGCTTCGCTGCCTGCTCTAACAGTTTCCCTACATCTTCCGGCTTATAGCCACCGTATATTCCATATTTTTTTATAATTTGCGGATAAATATAATGGGTCTTTAAATTTCTGCTCTCTATTGCATTATATATTGCTTTATGACAGTTCCTTCCTATTATAATACTGTCACCAATATCTGTTACTGCATGAATTGCTGACAGTAATCCGCAGGAACTTCCATTTACCAAAAACCACGTTTTATCTGTTCCGAAAAATTTAGCCGCATTGTCCATGGATTTTTTAATAATTCCCTCCGGGTGATGAAGATTGTCAAAATCTTTTATTTCTGTAATATCAATCTCATAAGGATCAATTCCATTTATCAAACTTTTGCTCTGTGCAAACAACCTTTCATTCCTTTTATGCCCCGGCATATGAAATGGATATTTTCCGTTTTCTTTATATTCCATTAATTTCTCATATAAACCCTTTTCACTCATAGAGTAAATTATAGCATAAAAAAAGCATGATTACGATATTTTCTCAAACACACATCTTCCCTCATTCATTTCACTTATACCTGCTATACGACTTGTAGCAAAAAAACAGTCAATAGAAATATACAAGTACCTTTCTACTGACTGTCTCTTTCCTTTTTGCATAGCTTTATGCTAAAACAAATGCCCAGTTCCGGAATCGAACCAGAGACACGAGGATTTTCAGTCCTCTGCTCTACCAACTGAGCTAACTGGGCATTGAATTGCGGGAATAGGATTTGAACCTATGACCTCCGGGTTATGAGCCCGGCGAGCTTCCAGACTGCTCCACCCCGCGCTGTTATTTAATTATATTTTCTTTTTAAAATAATATTCTAAAAAGATACTGGGCAGAGAAGGATTCGAACCTTCGAAGGCGGTGCCAGCAGATTTACAGTCTGTCCCCTTTGGCCACTCGGGAATCTGCCCATAATAGCTAAGAAAGTGATTAAAATATATAATATAATCAAATCAAACTTGAATGATAGTGCTTTCTTTTGCCATCATAAGCCGATGAACGGACTCGAACCGTTAACCTGCTGATTACAAATCAGCTGCTCTGCCAATTGAGCCACATCGGCACATTTCTTTTATCACTGTACATTTTAATGTACGAGTGGGACCTACAGGGCTCGAACCTGTGACCCCCTGCTTGTAAGGCAGATGCTCTCCCAGCTGAGCTAAGATCCCAAAATCCAATCGTTATATACGAAAAATAAAAGAGGTTGAGAAAGCCTTTTTGCTTTCGACCTCCTCATCATAAAATATACTAATAAAACGACCCGGATGGGGTTCGAACCCACGACCTCCGCCGTGACAGGGCGGCGCTCTAACCAGCTGAGCCACCGGGCCAATATGAATGCATTGTACATTCAAAACTACATACTGAAATTCTTTCCATCCGCTTCCTTACCCTTCTGGTTAAGCCC
>CANQPJ010000009.1 GCA_947625755.1 uncultured Lachnospiraceae bacterium
TCATACCCCAATGTAACATTTTTCACATTGCCCAATACTTTTACCGGTGCAGTCTGGTTTGTTGTCGTTCCATTCCCAACTTGTCCATACTCATTAAATCCCCAACAATATAAATCGCCTGTTTCTGTAATTGCCGCACTGTGATCATACCCCAATGTAACATTTTTCACATTGCCCAATACTTTTACCGGTGCAGTCTGGTTTGTTGTCGTTCCATTCCCGACTTCTCCGCCATCATTAATTCCCCAGCAATATAAATCACCTGTTTCTGTGATTGCCGCACTATGTCCAGCACCTAATGAAACACTTTTCACGTTGCCCAATACTTTTACCGGTGTAGACTGGTCTGTTATCGTTCCATTCCCGACTGGTGCATTTCCCCAGCAATATAAATCACCTGTTTCTGTGATTGCCGCACTGTTCCACATAACTAATGAAACACTTTTTATCGTTTTATCAGCATTTTCCTCTGCATTAACGTTTTGTACTTGCGACATCTCTCCACAAAATAGCACAATTATAAGAACCGTTGATATAATTTTCTTTAATTTCATAGGTACCTCTTCTTTAGATATAAATTTCTTTCATTAATTATATTCGTTTTTTCCGAAGATATTCAAGTATCAGAAGTTATTATATGCTAATCCTATAAACATGGGAGGGCACAAAATGATTGATTATTCTCCATTCTGGGAAACATTAGAAAAATCAACTGAAAATTGGTACACATTAACCAACAAATATCATTTGTCACATAGTACCCTTCATAGGTTAAAACACAATCAGGATATTTCTATGAAGACAATTAATGATTTATGCCGTATTCTGAATTGTCAAATACAGGACATTGCTATATATGTTCCTTCCAATACGGATCAACCTCTTAATCCATAACTATCCTGCTATGCAATTCTATAAAATTCCGTACAAGTTATCTTTTATCAGTTTATCATATTTCAACAACAAACGAAATGCTTATCATTAATCTTAAACTATTTTTTATGTCATTCCAACAACCCTTGCATCATATATAACTTAACAGCAAAAAAGGTAATTAGACACAATCTCTGAACTGTGCCATTACCTTCTTCTTTTATCTATATTGCTATCAAACTCTATTTCCTCTGCCCTTGCAGCCACTCTTCCTTCCAGTAACTCATCTGTTTCTTCCACAGCATCCTTAAACAGAAACTCAACAAACTCCCCGCCATACGCATCTGCCAGTTCCGCTTTTGCCTGTTGCTCCATTTCCGATCTTATCTTTAACCTTTCTTCTAAAACTTCCTTTTCTTCCTCCGGCTCAACCTTATTCTTTGCAATATCGTATTCCAGATATGAGATATCTTTATCTGCTTCAATCTTGTCTGCCATCTTTTCCAATCTTGAAATAATCTCCCCATACCGTTCTTCATTCTCGATACATTCTTCCATTTCGTACATGAAATACATTTTATAAAGCTGTGGTAAATCCCTTAACTGTCGGTTTATGTGATAAAGTTCCATTTGGATTTCCTTTAATTATTCCTTAGCCTGTTCCCTTTGCTACATCTCTCTTCACGGCATTTGCGTTAAATGATTTACTTCAATGAGTCACGTACAGCTCGAAAACCTTTGGTTTTCTCGCTGATGCGGCATTCGCCGCATAAAAAGAAAAGACACATCCGGTGTCGTGAATGCAAACATTCCCACACCGAATGTGTCTTTCCATTTTACGTGACTCATTGCTTACGCACAAAAGAAAAGTACCACCCCAGGCAATTTAATGTCCGAAACGGTACCCGCGTGCGCCTCCAGGGGCTCGAACCCTGCACACCCTGTGTGACCTGATAGATTTTATAAGATTTTATTTGAAGTCAAATATTGTTATATCATATATCGCAATTCCTTTATTTATAGGCATTTCAGGTGTTATAACCTGTTAAAGAAATTTAGTAACAAAATATAATATTTTTTAAAAAGCAGAAAATTTTGTGGGCAAGATTTTTGTTGTTGGAGCCTATGTTGTACGAATATTAGTATGTATAGAAATTCGGTTATTGCGTTTATTTACAATAAATTTTTAACCTTGTTACTATGATTTGTATCTCTAATGAAATTATTATTAACTATGTTGATTTTTGAAATTGACTCAATATAAAAGCCAGCACACTAAAATGCTGGCTAATAACAAAAGATTCTGTTACAAAAAAACATCTTTTGCACTCTCTACTTTAATTATCGGATTTTCTATACAAAAAATGACGAAATTAGTACTATTACAATTCCTATAATTGACATAGATAATCCCAAAACTACAAATTTATCTAAACTTTCTTTTTTTGCACGTGTCACCTGTTCAAGCCAAAGACAACCAAAACCAATGACAAGTGCAATTAATAAACTTCTATTTCCCATTAAAATGAACAATTACTCCTTATATCTGAAATACCTATTAAATCTGCACCTAATCCTGCTAATCCCGATCCAAAGTCTGACCATTTAATTTTTGTCCACCATTTGCCACCTAATTTTTTGCTAGCTTTTATCGCTGCAATAATTCCTTTAGCTGCCTTTCTAACCCCTCCGGCTGCCTTAATTGCTTTCTTTATTTTAACTATTTTAGCCGCTGTAAAAATAGTAGTTCCGATAACCCATATAATTGTTCCTGCACATTTTGTAACTTGCCAAAATGACGGATCCGCAACAACAGGAAAAGCCGTATTTTCATCAAAATCAATATGTTGAATAATTTTGTTTCCCTCTATTACATAATAAGTATTTAACTCATTACCATTTGCATCTTTTGCCCAAGGTGCATCTATTATAGATATAATTTGATTCGTATTATCTACTAAATATACTTCACCAGTATCATATTCATCACCTAAATATTCAGCTGCCGAAACTAATTTGCAACCTTCATCAAGATTATACTCAAAAGAGTAATCTTTCTGCGCATTAGCATCATCAATAACGATGGTTGTTCTATAACCTTCAAAGTTAATAGAATCATTTGATTCTTGTAAACTTTGAACTCCAATAGTAATATTTTCGTCTGAATTTTGATACATTACAATACCTGAATCCGAAACATATGCTTCACTATTTTCCACTTCCTCTGGTAATTGCATTCCTGTCGTATTTCCTAAACCATCATCAATAATAATCTCATCATTTGAACTTTCAGGAATTTTTACAAGAGCCTCATTGCCATCAGCTATTACTGCATATTTTGAATTACTATTATAATCCAGATTTGTGTCTTCTGTACCTGTAACATCAATTATTGACTGTGCATTGTCTTCTAATCCTCTTGAAACTTCATTTGCATTAGCAATACTGCAATCACATGTAAACACTGCTAATGCACAAACCATTGAAATAATTTTCTTAGTAAATCTCTTCATAATATCCTCCTTAACTAATTTCGAAATAAATCTTTACCTAATTTTTCCAAATCATCTTTAACAAGACAATTATAAACAGTAGTGATTTTTCCATTTTTTATATGAATAATTGATGGTATCTCTGTTATTCCTATTTCCTCCATAAATTTTTTCATATTACTTTTTTCACTAGCTTTACATTCAGTATTAAAATAATGTATTTTCAAATTATTATCTTTTAATTTTTCTAATAATTGTGGATAATAATCCTGACAATCTTGACAAGAAGGTCTTCCTATATATATCCATGCATCTTTTTTGTCAGTTTGAAAATCATAAATTTCTTTTTGGGAAATTCTTACTAAATAATCTGCATCATTCTCTTGAATAAAAGTTTCTTCTTCAATCGCTTTAAAATTACTACTATTTTCTTTTTTACTAAATTTAATACAAAGTATCGTCCCTAAAAAAAATATTAATAACAATACTATTATTATCTTAATCCGTTTTTCAGTTCTAATATAATTGTCCTCCTCTGTTTTGTATTTTTTCAAAGCTTTGAAACTTTGCTGATTATATACTCTATTATTATTTTATTCAATAGATTTCTCACAAACGTTGAAAAAAACGACATGAACGTCGTTTTACATAGATGCAAACTTTTTGTTCGCAGAAATATATCTCTTTTTCGTTTCTGTATATTTTCTAACACTAATATATGCTTTTTTATCTCCCGAAAAGTACACAAATTCTTTGTCTAAATGTTCGACAGCATTTAAATTAATTAGAAAAGATTTATGACACTTAAAAAAACCATACTCTTCCAGTTTCATTTCCAATTCATTGATTTTCTCATTACATTCATAACATCTATCTATTGTGTTTATAATAGATCCCCTCTTATTAGTTTCTATATATAGAATATCCTTAACTAAGATGTTTTTTGTATCGTTTCCATTTGTTCCTGTTAATGACAACCTATTTTTTCGATTAATTTGTCTTACCTTTTCAAATGCTTCTTTTAATTCCTCTTGCATTCTTATTTTATCCACATACCGGAATGCATCCACTAGATATCCTTTTCTTGCACAATCCAAATGTGTCGTCAAAATTATAATAATACTTTCTGAATATTCTGTTTTATAATTTATTATGGTTTCAAAACCATCCATTTCTGGCATATCAACATCCATTAATACCACATTATATTCTCTGTTTTTTTTGATAAATTCTACGCCTGATTCAAAAATATCTATTTTATCTGCTTCCTCCGTATAACCTTTCACAACATCTAATACCAGTTTTCTCCATTTTGCTTCATCATCAACGATTGCTATTTTCATTTTGCTATATCCTCTTTTTCATTTTTTAATGTAACAGAAACAATAAATTTATCATCCTTGATTTCTATATCCATCAAGCCTTTACAGTCCGCAACACTGTCCTCAACATTTTTCATACCCCAACCATGATACTCTTTTTCATTCTTTGTTGTCTGTAATTTATTCTTATCCAATTTATTACTGTCACAATAATAATTACCAATCTCTATGATTATTACTTTCTCCGTATATTGACATACTATCCATATATATTTTTTATCTGTTTTGTCTGCCGCTTCTATCGCATTATTCAGCAAATTAAAAAATATTGTACATAGATTGTAAGCACTAATATTACATTGAGATGGAAAATGACCACTTATATCTAGTTTTATCTTTTTACTTTTTGCTTCTGCACATGATTTAATTAACACAGCATTAACGATATCATTTCCTACATTAATACTGTTTTCCAAATCATCCACTTTTCCAATAATGTCTTGGAAGTACTCTTCAAACTCTTGATTTTTTCCTTCTTTCTTTAATTTGTTCAAAAAATAAAGATGCCCTCTTATATCATGCCTAAATTTTTTTGTTTCTTTTTCTCTCTCTTTGAGATATTCATAATAATTTACCTGTTTCTCTAAATATTGCTTGATAATTAATTCTTTTTCTCTATGCATATTTCTTGAAACCAATAATAATATTACAGATGCCATCTGTACAAATAACCCCAAGGTTACTGATATGTATATAATAATATATGCAATTTTATTTTGATACACCATTTCTTCTAGAGTAACATGGGTCATCAATGCCAATATCAAAAAATCTGCAAATAAGTTCAATGTAAAAATAACCAGATACTTTACCTCAATGTTTCTTATGCCTCTATCTGTTATTTTTCTTAAAATTATGCTAACAATGCCAATAAATCCTAATGATAATACCGCTACTAAAATATTCTCTATTAAACTACTATAATAATCCACAATTATACATACCATATTCACTATTGACATTGATATCATATCAATTATTTCTACAATAATTGATACCCATACTGAACATATAATAATTTTTCTAGAATCTTCAATGTAACATATTTGCAAAATTATTTCAATACATAACAAATAAATTATTAATGCAATTGTTTGGTTTTCTATCACATTAATAATTAGTGAGGCAACTATAGATATTATCAATATTTTTATATCTCTATATTTATCTTTAGTTTTTGGCTTTAACTGCAAATAACTTCTACATATCAATAATATCCCTACAATATGTAAAATATTAGCAATAACATTACAAAATATACTCATTATTCCTCCCAAATTGTAAAATATGTTTAATTATAACATATTTTTACAATCTGGGAAATTGTGGGTTAACTCCTGTTTGTTTAAAACCAACTAAAAAACCACTTATACCATCTTCCAATCAAAGGTAAATCCTTTCCGTATATACTTTTGTATTGTCCAGACAAGTGATAGAATACCTTTTTTATTTTTTCTGTAAATAGTTTTTACACCAACGTTGGTTTATTTTACATAAACGTTTGATAATTTCATTATATCTTTATCAATTTCTTCTTTCTCTGCCCTTGCAGCCATTTTACCTCCCAGCAATTCATTCGTTTCTTCCACAGCCCCATTAAACAAATAACCATCAAACTCTCTGCCATACATATCTTTCAATTCCTCTTTTGCCTGTTGCTCTAATTCCGGTCTGATTTTGACTCGTTCTTCTGAAACTTTTTCTGCATCCTCCGGCTCAACCTTATCCTTTGCAATATCATATCCCAGATATGCTATAGCCTTATTCGTTTCAATCTTATCTGTCATCTTTTCAAGTCCTGATATTACATCTTGTAAATCGTAACTTTCTACGCTTCTGCTCCCCCATCTTCAGTCAAATAAAAAGAAGGTACAACGTAAAATATTCTGATGTATTATCCGTCAGATTGTTTTATCCTGTACCTTTTGTTATTATATCCACGTTACTATAAATAATAGAAGCAGGAACCCAGCCCCTACCACAGTTCGGTTTCCTGCCTCATAAACTCAACATAGGTAAACCTATGTATCGCAAGACTATGATAACCTTATTTGTGGATGAAAACAATCCTTTAACACCAACTTTTTACAATAATCTTATAACAAATCTTCAGTTTCACCGGCTTACATGCCCCTGTGGACACTCCGGTTGTCTGTCTGTTCATGGTTACTACCGTCGCTACATAAAAACTTCTGACGGCAAACTTCCTTTCCGGATCTGTCGTGTGAAATGTGAATGCTGTGGGCATACACATGCCATTCTTTTATCTTCCATGGTTCCTTATTCCCAGATTTCACTTTCTGAGCAGGTATCCATTATTAATAATTATGAGAACTCTTCATCCCAGGAATTTCTCATGGAGCGCAACAACTCCATCGATGAAAGCAACTGCCGCCATGTCATCAGACAATATTTAATGCACTGGAAGCAGAAACTGCTTTCTGAACGCATTGGTTTTGATGGCATTGCTTCACTCACAACCTCCTGCTTTCAGTTCTTTTCGTGCCAGTTTATGCAGATTAAACGTACTCCAAATATTCTTTTTATCAATACCACATAACCTTACACGACACCCTTCGCATATCCTCCTATACTTAAGAAAAAACAAAGGAGGTTCCGCTTATGGATCAACAAAAGAAACAGGCAGTCGCCCTTATGCGTTACTCTGCGATTGCTCCACTCATCTCCGGGCTTAAAGATGACTATGAATCTCTCTCTGCCTTTTTTCGTGATGCTTCCGTTAAGGGTGTTACACATCCCGACGGCACTGTAAAACACTATGCTCCCGGTACAATTGAAAAATGGTACCGCAGCTATCTGGAGGAAGGCTTTGACGCTCTCCTCCCTACCGGCAGGGCTGATCTCGGAAAGCCCCGTAAACTTGATGATGAACTTCAGGAACAGATTAAATATCTGAGGTCGAATTATCCACGCATGTCTGCCGCTGCCATCTACCGGCAGCTTCAGGATAATGGAAGCATCCGGAATGGTGAAGTATCTGAATCCACGGTGAACAGATATATCAATCTCATTGCCACCCGGATGAAAACCACTGCCAATCCTGACATGCGGCGTTATGAACGCCCTCATATCAATGAAGTATGGTGTGGTGACTCCAGTGTCGGACCTTATCTTAAGACTCCTGATGGTAAGAAGCACAAGGTATATATCATCGCCCTCATTGATGACGCCAGCAGATTCATCGTCGGCATTGACGTCTTTTTCAATGACAACTTTGTCAATCTCATGTCTGTCATAAAATCTGCTGTCGCAAAATACGGCAGACCACAGTTGTTCAACTTTGATAATGGAAGTTCCTATAAAAACAAGCAGATGGAACTTCTCGCAGCCCGTATTGGTTCCGTACTTCATTATGACCAGCCTTATACTCCGACCCAGAAGGCAAAGATTGAACGCTGGTTCCGTACCATGAAGAATCAGTGGATGTCATCCCTCGACATCAGGGATTTTCATTCTCTGGATGAGCTCCGCGGTAATCTTCTTGCCTATGTACAGAAGTACAATCAGACCGTTCATTCTTCACTAAAGGGAAAGTCCCCACAGGAACGGTTCTTTTCTGAACCAAACCGTATCCGCAGGCTTTCTGATGAAGAGATTGAAAAAAGCTTCCTGCTTGAAATAGAACGCCGTGTGTCTGCTGACAGCGTCATCGTCATTAATCAGATCGAATACGAAGTTGACTGCCGCTTTGCAAAGCGGAGAGTAAAACTCCGGTATTCTCCGGATCTTGAAGATATCTATATCGTTGAAGCTGACGGAACGCTTACTCCCATCAGACTTCTGAACAAAACCGAAAACGCTTTTATCAAGCGTGAAAAAATACATTTATGCAGAGGTGAAGAATAATGGACTACTACACACGATATGGTCTGGAATTCAATCCATTTCTAAAGAATTCCAAAGAAATCCTGGTGGATACCTCCGAATACAGGGAAACCCTGTTCAGGCTTGACTACCTTGCAAAGACCAAAGGCTTTGGTCTGATTACAGGCAGTCCCGGAAGAGGCAAGACTACCACCATCAGAAACTGGGCATTATCCCTTAATCCGTCACTTTATAAGGTTATTTACTCATCACTGTCCACACTGACACCGAATGATTTCTATCGGAATCTTGTCCGTGAACTTGGGGCGGAACCTGCCTTCAAAAAACCGGATAACTTCCGCATCATACAGGAAGAAATCACACGTCTTGCCGTGGAAAAGAGAAAGACCCCGGTCATCATCATTGATGAAGCAAACTACATCAACAATGCCATACTGAACGACCTTAAGATTCTCTTTAACTTTGAAATGGATTCCAGAGACCGGGCGGCAATACTCCTTGCCGGTCTTCCAAAACTCAATTCCACTCTCCGACTTGGAATCCATGAACCACTAAGACAGCGTATCGTTATGAACTACAATCTTGAGGGACTCAGTAAGGAGGAAGGACAATGCTACATCCGCGAGAAACTCAAAGGGGCAGGCTGTAACCAGACTGTCTTTGAGGACGCTGCAATAGAGGCTGTCCTCAATGCTGCCGACGGTACTCCGAGACTGATCAATAAGTTCTGTAACGCAGCCATGCTCATTGGTGACAGCCATAGGGCTGACATCATCACAGCTGATATCGTTATGCAGGCTGTCAATGACAGCGAACTCGGATAATACATTTTCCTCACTCACTTTATTTGGGTGAGGAATTTTTTAATCCGCATAATCAGTATAAAACAATGTGAATGGCTTTCTTATAAGCCGGCAAAGACTGTATTATTTAATCTGAAGAATGAAGCATCATTTAATATGCTGAACAACAACATGCCTACTCTCCCAGCTCCATGCGAAAGCAATTCTATGTTTTAAATGGAATGTTTAAGTATGCTGTGTTTCCAAAGAAGTTCTTGAGAGAAAATCTGATGCAGTATGTGAAACGCCGTAAGAAGGAAAAGAAAGCAACACTCTTTGGTGATGAACAGAAAGTGAAGGCTCCTACCATTACCAATAACGAGTATGAACGGATTATCGATTTCCTGACAAATGATGAAACGTCTTATTCTTTGGCGTTGCCGGTACAGATTTCCTATCATACCGGAATGAGAGCCGGGGAAGTTTGTGGCCTGACTTGGGATGATGTAGATTTTGAAAACCAATGCATCTATGTAAAGCGTTCCATGTACTATGATTCCAACACAAAATGCTGGGAGTTGAAAACGCCGAAGAACGGGAAATCTCGTGTAATTGATTTCGGAGATTCACTGTATAGGATTCTTCAGAAAGCAAAGAATGAAATGCTAGAAGCGCGGGAAACCTACGGCAATCTTTATCAGAAGCATTATTGCCAGATGATTGAAACTAACGGAAAACAACATTGTCAGATATTTACGGATTATGACGAGAGTGTCATTGAAAATACATCCCGGTTCTGTCATGGAAAACCGATTTCGTCAATGAATCACAATGAGCCAGTCATTCCATTATCCTTTGTTTGTCAGAAACCCGATGGGGAACTGCTGACAACACAGACACTGAAATGGTGTAATAAGGTAGTTCAGAAAAATTTTCCGGATATCAGCCATTTTCATTTCCATTGTTTGAGACATACTTATGCGACTACGTTGGTAGCAGCAGGAGCAAATGTAAAGGATGTGCAAGAGTTATTAGGACATTCCGATATTAAGATTACACTGAATACTTATTCTCATGTGACAAGACAGACAAGAAAACGGGCTGTGGGCAAGATTTTTGTTGTTGGAGCCTATGTTGTACGAAAGTTAGTTTATAGAAATTCGGTTGTTGAGTTTATTTACAATAATTTTTTAACCTTGTTAACATGACTTTATATCTCTAATGTAATTACTATAACTATATTGATTTTTAACAATTTAATGAAAGGACTTACTATTATGAATGATATTTATTTTGCATTTTATAATCCGGTGACGGATTCTATCGAAGCTTATTCCGGAAAAAATTTAAAAATCGTGTTTAATTGTACCCTGATAAATAGCAAAGTTTATCTTGAAGATCCTCTGGATATTGCTTATCTTCATCGATTGGCACAGGAAGAACCATTTAATTATATTCATTTTGCTTTGCAGCCGGATGGGTTACAAGGATATGTTGAAGCAATGAATGTGTTTAATTAGTAATAAATGGGCGTCCTTACCGATGCCCATTTATTATTAAACAATAGATTCCTTTTATTTATTGGATTCATATTATTCAGTAAATTTATTTAATTATGTTTATAAAAACATTTACTTCAAATTTTCTACCCTGTCAAAAAAATGTACTTTTATCATTCACTTGTTTTGCACTTTAAATTTTACTGTTTTTAATGTGTCAAATCCGCTCTCATCTTTAACTGGATCATAAAATACTCTTAGGATTACTATTTTAAGTTTCTTTCCTTCATATGTGCTTAAATCAAGTTCCTTAAAACTAAACTTACCTTTTTTATTTGACTTAACTGTTTTAATTTTCTCTCCTTCATCTGTCATTAATACTACGTTTTTAATTTGCTTTTCTGTAACTCCGGTAATTTTTTTCGTATTACCATTTATATTCTCCACATGATTTACTTTTAACTTCTTTTTTGTATTCTGCTGAAATACCTGATAATTTATCCACCTGTTTGAAACTTTAGAAGGCAATTTCTTTTTGAATTCTTTCTCGCTTATTTTATTCCCCGAAAAAGATGTATGTTCTAAAACTAACTTTTTAAGTTTCTTTAAAGAGGGAATCTTCGTTAATTTATTATAAGATGCATCAAAGTCCCACAACTGTTTCAGTTTTTCTAATCCTGATACAGATGATAAACAATTATTAGGAACATATAATCCTGTTAATTTTGTCAAATTTCCAATGCCTTTCAGATTTTTTAACTTCGTATTCTTTATAGTTAAATACTCAAGATTTGTAAGTCTACTTATCTGTTTAAAGTTTTTTAAATTACACTTGTCTATTTCAAGACTCGTTAACTCCGTTAATTTCCTTATGCCAGACCAATCCTTCACTGTCATATTGCTCATCGTCAATTGTGTCAGTTTATGCAGTTTTATCAATTCATTAAAATTTTTTAACTTGGCGTTTTTAATTGCTAATTTTTCTAAATTTGGTATCTTATCAATTCCCTTTAAACTTGTTGAGCCCTTTATAGGAATTTCTAAACGATATAAATTTTTAAATTTTTCAAGACCTTTCAAATTTTTAACTTTTTTATTTCTGTTTTTTTCTATAAAATAACCCCCTATGGAATATACTTCTTCCAAATCATCTTCCGTAATCTTTTGGTCACTCTTTTTACCAAGTTCAAACAAGATTGCCTGATATAAATTTTTATCAGGTATTCCCGTCTTATCGTTACCTATAACCTTAGCGCTAACCATTTTTGTTGGAAATAATCCCATTACCACTAATACGAATGACAATGCAACCATACCTATAATTTTAAATAATTTTGTTTTATACCGTTTTCTCATAACCATATCCTTCTCCTCATATTTTTTCTTACATTAATTATACGTAATTGTATATATTTTTATTTCCTATATTTCATTATGAACATTCTTACACTCTGAAATCACAATTCCAAAAATATGGACAGCAGAGTTCCAGTACTCGAAGATTACCTTTATTTCTATGGGAATCTTTGTCAACACCTTGCCGTATCAGCGGTGCACAACAATATTTAGAAAGATTCCCATAGAATATAATTTGGCATATATAAATATACATTTATAAAGTGATTTCCAAATCACTGAACTGCTGATGGAAAACTATCCGGAATATTCAATTAATTTAAAAAGTTATAGTTTCTCATCTATATTTATTAAATAAAAGCAATAATATTAATCAATATTTGCATTTGCTACGTATGATGTTACAGTTCCACCATTACCCTGAACATATCTGGATAAGCGTTTTTTCAAAAATAACTGGCTGTTGCTCGTATAAGTTTGCTTTTCTAATGCATTTATTATCTCAGCACAATCACCATAATTATTTGACACTAAGCAATCTATACTATAATCTATTGCAGCCTCCGCAACTACCCATCGTCCTTTAACCACGGTTTGATCATCAGCTCCAGAAATTTGTGTATCTGGGTTATTATAATTTTTTGCATGTACTATGAGTTTTTTATCTGATTTTCTATATGTTTTATGTGCAAATGTATCTCCTAATATATGAAGCGCTATTCCCCATGTAAAATATTTCTTGTTTTTATCTGTATTTGAAACATTCAAATCCGAAAAAATTTTTTTCCATGTGACTGCTCCGGCTCCTTCACCTTCAAAATCCCATTTAATCCATTCATAACTAGCTTGTCCAAGTCCCTTGATGGTGCTTCTATTTATTGTTGAAGCTTTTCCTTTATTTAAGGCAATCCTTGTCACAAATTCATAGCATGCTATATAATTTGTATCATTACCACCAATATCCATATACCCACCGTGATACTCAGCATTATCTTCAAGACCATTCATTTCTGATTCAGTACTGTCTGGATAAACTGCTCCTGCTTTAAGGACAGCCAATTCTGTTGTATTTGTAACACCATTTTTCTTTGCACCAGATGCTACAAGGCTTTGATGTCCAGCTTTCAGCCATCTTCCTTCTACATAAGACAAATCATCCTCAACTTCTTTAAATGTTCCAACTGCTTCATTATTATCAGGTATAAATTCTTTTATCTCAAAATCTGTTTCTAAAAAGTTCTTTTCAAATTCTTCATATATGTCTGATGCATATCCTGCATCTAAAAGTCCGCAATCATTTGTATTTTCAATATTTTTTGAACTATAATTAATTAATTGTCTAATAAATTCATTCGATTTTGATAAATCTTGTTCCCATAATAACGATGCAACGCCAACTACTTGTGGTACAGCAATACTGGTCCCGTGTGTTACGCCATTCATTCCAAAGAATCCTAAAACTTTTACCTTTTCTCCGGGTGCAGCTACATCCAGTTCTTCACCGGTATTGCTAAAATCACTTATTTCTGATTCCGTATTTGTTGCCGCAACTGCCATTACTTCTTCAAACGCAGCCGGATATTCTACATCGCTATCATGGTTTCCTGCAGCTGCCACCATTAAAATATTTGCTTTATATGCATCCTCTATAGCCTTTTCTAATGTTTTCGAATATGCTGCAGTACCAAAACTCATATTGATTATATTAATATCATTTTCAATACACCAATAAAGACCTTCAACAATTCTACTAATTGGCGCTTGATTGTTTTTATCTAATACTTTTACGGAATATAGTTCCACATTCGGATTGACGCCTTGAACAACATTATCCTCCGTTCCTGCTATCACACTGGCAATATTTGTACCATGACCTGTAAGATCTTGATAGTATGTAGCAACCCAATCTTCTGTTTCAACAAAATTAACGCTTTTTGCTAGGTTAATACCAGATATAAAGTCAACACCTGAATCCAGAACTGCTACTTTGACTTTATCCTTCGTCTTTGCCTTTTTATCTACTTCGTCTACATTTATTGCTTGTAAATTCCACTCTGCTTCTCTTTTTTCTTTTGTTTTCTTCTGTTCTTTTTTTAATCGTTTATATAGTTCCTTTTTAGATTTACTACCTGGTTTTACTATACTAGCTTCCAATACCAAATTTTCTTCAATTATGATGTTGCTATCCTCATTCAGTTCTTGTGCTTCTTGTTCTGAAAGTTTCGCCACTATTATGTTATTGTTACACAAATTTTCTTCCTTGTCTATTGATTTTTCATCAATAGCCTTCATTGCTCTATTATATGCTTTGCCATTTTTTGCAACAATGATATAATCTTTGATTTTTCCATTATTTTTTGCATTTATAGTAAAGTTACCTATTCCAATAACTCCACTCAACATTGTGATTGTTAACAATAAACTAATTACTCTCTTCATAAAAATCCGTTTTTTATTTTTCATTTAATATCCTCCATTCTGGTACAATCAACTCAATCAATAAACTTTCACCTTATTAATTGTTTGTTATCTTATAAAACACATTACTTAATATGCCTAGAAGAAAACTACTGCAATTTAATAAGACAAAAACGGTCGCGCTTGATGCTATATTTAAATTAAGCTTTAATAATACTAATAAAAGAACAAAATCAATTACAATAATTACAATTGTTATTTTTTTATTTCTTTTATATTGATAATCAGCCAATGGTCTATTTTGATTTTTCACAGGAGACCATATGTACATAATAATTAATGCAATAAACGTTACTATTATAATATTTATATTATTATGCAATCCTAAATATTTTTTAACGATGCCTAACGAAAATAAATACATTGCATTTGACAGCATAAAACAAGTTTCACTTCGTTTTGAATGATATCCTCCAGCAAACATTCTTAATGGCAAAAAGAAAATTAAAAATCCTATAAAATGAAATACCATATCAAACCATATACTCATTATCAAAAAGCAAATTAACAATAATCCGTTCAATAAAATAGCTTCAAGTCCATAATTATATATTTCCCTATTTGCTATATCTAATCTTTTATGTTTTATTAATAAAAACACTAAATTTTCCGCTATGTATTTAAACATATCTAACCTACGCTTTTCTTTTTAATTTTATCTTTCTTTACAATTTTCTCTGGTAATTTTGGCTCATAAAATGCAAACCATGAAGATGTTTCGCCTGATGCTTCTGCAACTACTCTTATTGCCTTCCCTATAAAACTTTTCTTTCGCTTCATCATATTGTAATAACCTCCTTTCTTTTTTGATTTTGCTCTTAAGTTATTTGCATCAATTCTCGACCATTTTGTATCTTATTTTAAGATTATCAAAAAAATCCTCTATTTAGGGATTTCTTGTATAACTGGTTATTTTTTTTGCGTATTTGGTTACTTACATTAAAAAAGTCGGTGTGTAAACCGACTTTTTATTTCAACATTTCCTATTTTTTTCTATTTATTCATTTATTAACAAAATTGAAACACAAAACTCATTTTCCTCACTATCAAATGATATTTCTCCTCCATATTTTTTTACTATATTTTTCACACTCTTTAGACCAATTCCATGAAACATTTTATTGTCTTTGGTTGTTTCCATATGTTCCATTAAAATTCCTCTAAAGCTGTTCTTAATAACAATCATTAAAAACTTATTATTCTGTTTTATGTTAATATCTATATATGTATTATCTTCTCTTTCGCAAGCCTCTATGGCATTGTCAATTAAATTTCCCAAAATATTGGCTAAATCGATCGCATTAACCCTACATTTCCTTGGAATAGCAGCATTAACCACAAATATAATTCCCTTTTGTTCGGCAATCTTTTGCTTTGTATTTATCATAGCATCTACCATGTCATTTCCCGTTTTGATATAAAACATCTTTGTATCAATCAATGCATTTTCTTTTTTCAGGTATTTTTTTATTTCCTCAATATTCCCATCTTCCGCTAATTGGGTTAACGAAATAATATTATTTTTATAATCGTGAACGCTCTGTCTCCACAAATCAAATGCTCGTTCTGTATCGTCCAGAGATTTTTGCAGCATGTCATTTTTTATTTCGATTAGTGTTACTGTTTGTTGCTGCTCATAATAATCCTGCATATTCATAACAAAATAAAATAACAGAATTTGAATACCTATTGATATTACAAAAAAAATCATCGAAAATACTTCACTATCAGTACCTATGCTTCCTATCGTCACAAAATTTGACAACAATAAAAATAATGAACTAAGACATAGTACTATTACATATTTTAATGATATTGATTTTCTTTTCTTATATATTTTGCTTATGATCAATATTAACATCACTAAAAGAGTTTTACTGAAAAAAATACATATAACTCTTTTCGGACTATGCTCATTCAATAAATAGTCCATTTTTGTATGTAATAAAAATGTCATTAAATATGCCGTAAAAAAATCGATTGCCGATAAAAGTACTGCATATATAAGTATTAATACAGAAGACAGTACAACTTTTTTGTATATCAACCACAAAAAAAGTGTACATATTACTAAAAAAAGTAAGGATGAAATATGAGAAAACATGTTTATACTGTTCAACCCTATCAAAATAAATGCACTTAAAATAGAAACGACCATTACCTGTGTACGTTTTTCTTCAACAGAGTTTTCACTTATAAAACTTCCACAAAAATAAAAGCATATGACCACTTCCAAAAAACTGGCCGCATACTCCACTCCCCAAAAAACCATCTCCATCTCTACATTTTTCCTCTCCAATATTTTAATAATTCTTCTTTAACATCTTTTATTCTTCTTCTACTCACAATTAATCTTTCCCCATTGTCCAAAGTCACATCATAACTTGAAAACTCACTTATGTACTTAACATTAACTACACATCCACTATGTAGCTTTATAAATTTTTCATCATTCATTTCTTTTAGTAATTCCTTTATGGTTTTCCATGTCAACAAATTTGTTCCATCCGATAAATGAATATTTAATCTTCTGTCCTCTATTTCATAATACATTATTTCTGAATGATACAGTCTTACCTCGCCATCATCTGTCTTTATAATTATATTTCTATCTTTCTCATTTTCTAATCTTGTAAATGCAGCTTTCATCGCCAATGGCAATTCTTCAGAAATTTTATTTTTTCTGATATATCTAAATGGACTGTATTCAATTGACTCAAAGACATATTGTTCATGTGCAGAAATGAAAATAAGAATGATATCAGATCCTTTCTCTCGAAGTTTTTTAGCAACCTCAAGTCCTGAAATATTCGGCATATCTATATCTAAAAATAAAATATCGAAGTCCTCTTTATTATTGTAAATCAAATTCACAACCTTATTTCCATCCGTATACAGGTATGTTTCTATCGTAATATTTAAAGTATTTGCTAATTGAAATAATTCTTTTTGAATATTTTCTAAAGAATCCTTTTCATCATCACACACCGCAATGTTTATTATCATTATATTCCCCCTTATGCTGTAATTTTTTGCCAATAGTATTGTACCACAACAAAGAAGGTAATGAAACCTCATTCTACTACCTTCTTATTTCATCTAAATCCTTATCAACCTCTATTTCCTCTGCCCTTGCAGCCACTTTTCCTTCCAGTAACTCATCTGTTTCTTCCACAGCATCCTCAAACAGAAACTCATCAAACTCCCTGCCATACGCATCTGCCAGTTCCTCTTTTGCCTGTTGCTCCATCTTCGATCTGATTTTGGTTCGTTCTTCTGCAACTTCCTTTTCGTCCTCCGGCTCAACCTTAGTCTTTACAAGATAGTATTCAAGATTTGCCCAATCTCTGTTCATCTCAATTTTCTCTTTCATTTCTTCCAGTCTTGAAATGGTATCCTTATACCTTTCTTCACTCTCGATACATTCTTCCATTTCATACATGGAATATATTTTATAAAACTGTGGCAAATCTCTTAACTGTCTGTCTATCTGATAAAGTTCCATCTGGATTTCCTTTAATGCTTCCACAGCCTGTTCCCTTTGTTTTTTCTTTTGCTTTCTGGAATGAACAACCATTTCATAGGAACGCTTTTCTTCATTCAGACGATTTCTTTTTCTAATTAGGTCATATGCTTTTTTGATAACATTCATGTTCCTTGGAACAAGTTTTCGGAATTTCTTGATTTCTCTGTCATTATTCTTTTCTGCATATACTGTGCATAGAAAACTTTTTCGCAAATTTTCCAGATTTTTTGCAATTCCAATGACTTTATCCTTTACACTTTGTGCCAATTGTTTTGCTTCTTGTTTAAGTTTTGTAATCTCCTCATTATAGAAACGGAGCATCTTATTAACGATTCTGATATGTCGGTTGATTTCTCCCCTCTCTGTTTTGATGTTCTTCTTCTCCATCTGGGACGCCGCAGTTCCTAAATGCTTTGTCGGTAAAATCTCAAGTCCCTGTCTTTCATAAGAGCGATGGTCAACTCGTTCATTTCGTCCAGCTTGTTGAAGATATTTGTTACATAATTCCGCCCAACTCTTTCTCCACTTTTCGACATTGTTCCTGTCATTCCAGTCTGTTGTGGAAACGGATTTACATTTGTACTGGCGTTTCTTTTGGTCATAGATTTTTTCTCCATTCTCATCAAGAATGTATTCTTTTTTCTGCTTGCTTCCCCAGCTTCCATCTTTGTTAAACGGTCTTACCGTCAACATGATATGTGCATGGGGATTTCCGTCACCTTTATCATGAAAACAGATATCTGCTATCATTCCCTTTTCTACAAAATTCTTCTGACAAAACTCGGCTACCAGATGATAGCCTTCTGCAAAATTCAATTCCTTTGGAATGGAAACCTCCACTTCTCTTGCAAGTTGTGCATTCTTTGCTTTTTCTATCTTCTCTACTGCATTCCACAACTTGGAGCGGTTATAAAACTCTATTGGTGCATTGTCCGGCAATAAGATGGATGTCATTACCACGCCACGCTTTCTTGTGTAATCATGGATAATGCCGTCATATTCATTGGTGATTTTCTCAGCACTTCTGTATGCAGCGGCTGCAACGGCAGATTTTCCTTTTCCTCTTGAAATCATCTTCACGGATAAATGGAAAATCGCCATCTGTTTCTCCCTCCTTTTCCTTTGTGTTTTTGTTGATGGGAGAAACAGTAACACGGTCTGCCTGTATGGAATATAGAGCTGACCGTGTTACCGCCCTCCGCAGGAGCCCTCGGAGAGCGCGCGTCCGACACCTGTGTCGGGAGATACCACAACCTGCTTGTGGTATATAAGTGCGCCCTTGGTACCCTCCGGGACTTTGCAATCCCTGTATGTCTTACCTGATTTCCTTCATATATTCTCTGACATATGGTGTATTAAACGCATACTTTACGATTTCTGAAACTTCCTCATTTGTTAAATTTTCCGGTTCCACCAAATACTGTTCCAGTATTGCCCCTCGCTGAATCAGCCTTCTTGTTCTTTCCTTTCGTGCCTGTGCTTTTTCTTTTGCAACAACTTCCTTTTTTAGGTTTTTCAGACGGTCAATGTCAATCTGAATTTCTGCTGATGTCCTTCTTGTCATTCTCATCATCTCCTTCTTTTATTATCAATATTCATGCGTTTGCTAATGCTCATTTTGAAAACCGTTATAGCAAATTTTTGTTGATAACCAAACCGGAAACATGATATAATTTAGTTGCGTGTAGGTATATCATGACTTCGGTCTGATATCCTTGAAAGGGTAGTTTCCGGACTGCCCTTTTATATTTTTGTGTTTCTTGTAACTGCCTTTACATCAGCCCTGTCTCGTAGATTTCTCCCTTCATTCATGGTCATGAATGTTTCCAGAATATCTGTTTTGACAAGTACTTTTCTTCCTACTTTCAGTACCGGGAGTTTTTTCCACTCCACCAGATTTCTTATAGTGTTTCTTCCGATTCCTGTGTATTCAGATGCCTCCTCAATCGTAAAGGCAATTTTATCTTTTTTCATAAACCTCACCTTCTTTCCGTTGCAATACGCAACTCGATTGAGTGTTTATTATAACACTTTATGAAATCTTGTCAAGCATTTTGCACTCCTGTTTCTTTTTATAAAATTGCATATTGCAATAATGCTTTGTCTGTGTTATAGTATGTTCATACCGAAAAGGAGGTTGCTGAAAATGAAAGATAAAGAATTACGCAAACTCATTGGAAGCAGAATCAAACAAAGAAGATTGGAATTAAATCTCGGTCAGCAGTATATCGCTGAAAAGATGGATGTAAACAAGTCTACGATACAACGATATGAAGCAGGCACAATTGACAATTCCAAGAAACTGATTCTGGAAGGTCTCGCCGAAGCACTTCATGTTTCTGTGGAATGGCTAAAGGGTGAAACGGATGATTACGAAACAGACATTACGGATAAGAGAGAATTACAAATCCGGGATGCCATGTCGGACATTCTAACCATTTTTCCTCTTGATATGAAAGAAAGGGAATCAGATTTTTCCAAAGCCTTACTTCTATTGATGCTTCGCGAGTATGCAGCATTCAATGATTCATTTAAAACGGCCTGTGAGAAATACTCCGGTAACAATGGCAACGATAACCTTGCCAAAACCGCAGGCTTTGAATCAGCAGATGAATTCAACGAGATACTTTTCTTAAGAGAAGTTACCCACACCATCAACACTTTGAATGAGATGGGCGACATCATTAGAATGTATTCAAAGAATCCGGATGTTGCAGTTACCAGAATACAGAATCTTTTAGATGAGCATTCCGACTCGGTATAAAGAAATCATTAGAGATATGAAATCTTGGCAACAATTGTACCTTGAAAATTAAATACTAGAGTACTTAACCGACCGAAGTTTTGATATACCTACACGCAAGTACAATATCTAGACTCTGACCGGTTTTCTACTTGGAAAGGAGTCAATATGAACGACAACAATTTTATTCAAAACGGAAGTGTCCGAAAACGAGGAAATGTCTGGTATTACCGTTTCCGTATCAAAGATGACAATGGAAAGTGGATTATGAAAGAGTTTCGTGGTTCGGAAAGCAAATCCGAAACCAATAGACTTTTAAAGCAGGCGATTGACGATTACAATAAAGAACAATGTATTTACGATCCGGGCTCTATTACTGTGAATGAATTGGCACAGATGTGGTATCAGGCAGAGATTGAAACTGCTCCCCTGACAACCAACAGTCAATACAATCACTTAAACGTAATGAAGCACATCGCAAATCACTCTCTTGGAAATACAAAACTTCGTGATGTGACTTGTGAACAGTTGCAAGCCTATGTTGATGAAAAATACTTTGGCGAGTATGACGAAAACGGAAAGCAATTGAAACATGCCTACTCTCCCAGCTCCATGCGAAAGCAATTCTATGTTTTAAATGGAATGTTTAAGTATGCTGTGTTTCCAAAGAAGTTCTTGAGAGAAAATCTGATGCAGTATGTGAAACGCCGTAAGAAGGAAAAGAAAGCAACACTCTTTGGTGATGAACAGAAAGTGAAGGCTCCTACCATTACCAATAACGAGTATGAACGGATTATCGATTTCCTGACAAATGATGAAACGTCTTATTCTTTGGCGTTGCCGGTACAGATTTCCTATCATACCGGAATGAGAGCCGGGGAAGTTTGTGGCCTGACTTGGGATGATGTAGATTTTGAAAACCAATGCATCTATGTAAAGCGTTCCATGTACTATGATTCCAACACAAAATGCTGGGAGTTGAAAACGCCGAAGAACGGGAAATCTCGTGTAATTGATTTCGGAGATTCACTGTATAGGATTCTTCAGAAAGCAAAGAATGAAATGCTAGAAGCGCGGGAAACCTACGGCAATCTTTATCAGAAGCATTATTGCCAGATGATTGAAACTAACGGAAAACAACATTGTCAGATATTTACGGATTATGACGAGAGTGTCATTGAAAATACATCCCGGTTCTGTCATGGAAAACCGATTTCGTCAATGAATCACAATGAGCCAGTCATTCCATTATCCTTTGTTTGTCAGAAACCCGATGGGGAACTGCTGACAACACAGACACTGAAATGGTGTAATAAGGTAGTTCAGAAAAATTTTCCGGATATCAGCCATTTTCATTTCCATTGTTTGAGACATACTTATGCGACTACGTTGGTAGCAGCAGGAGCAAATGTAAAGGATGTGCAAGAGTTATTAGGACATTCCGATATTAAGATTACGCTGAATACTTATTCTCATGTGACAAGACAGACAAGAAAACGGGCTGTGGGAATTTTTGAAAATGCGATTCATGGAGTGGGATAATAAGAAATTTAAAAAATTAAATCACCCTGAATAAAGCATAGATAAAGGGCTTGCCCACAGATTTGTGGGCAAATTTGTGGGCAAGATTAGATATAAACAATATGTGAACAGTTTTTAAAATTGATTTATTTTAATCTAAAAAAGTACGCTACCATGCTTTTGCATGAAAAGGACAAGTTCGAATTCGTGCCTACGGCACTACTTCTCACTTCACGGCATTCGCCGTATATAAAGGAAAAACGAGACTTTCTCTGGCGAGCAAGCTCTCCTCGAAATTCTCGTTTTCCTTCATATCCTTTTCATTGCAAAAGAAAAGTACCACCCCAGGCAATTTAATGTCCGAAACGGTACCCGCATGCGCCTCCAGGGGCTCGAACCCTGCACACCCTGATTAAGAGTCAGGTGCTCTACCAAATGAGCTAGAGGCGCTTGTTTTTCAATTGAATTGTTCCAACTGTGAACGAATGCTATTATATAACAGTTTTTTTACTTTTTCAAGCAATATTTTACAATTCCTTCATTTTGTTTCCTATTTCTCTACTCGCGACCAATTTCGCGACGAATCGCTCCATATAATAGTTATTATTCTCTTATAAATTTAATTTAAACACTATCTTTTTTTTGATTGGCTCGGCTTCCCCTCGCCAATCCCGTATTTCCCGCTCTTTCCACAAACAATTTATGAATATTTCATATTCAAAATGTTTGTTAAAAAACGGGATTCGCGGGAAATACGGGATTGTCTCTACATTTTTATGTAATCAAAGGGCTTTTCGTTAATCATTTGGTAAGACTTCTGACTGAAAATCTTAATGATTTATATTGACAAAAAGTTTATCTTCAAAAGTCTTTGCCGCAACCGTCTGGCGGTCTCTGGCAACATGTGAATATACACCCAGTGTTATTTTAGGGTCTTTATGTCCTGCTCTCTGCTGTACAATATGTAACGGCACTCCTTCGGCAAGAAGAAATGAGATTGCACTATGGCGTATTCCATGAAGTTTAATATGACGCAGACCATATTTCTTTAAAGTATTTATCCACTTATGAGTAAAACTTTTCGGCAAATATGGCTCACCATTTTCTTTACAGATTACTCTGTTGCTGTTACAGAAACTTGAACCATACCTTATGCGGTTCTCCATATATTTTAGTCTCTGTTTTTTCAACAGTTGCATTGTATAGTCACTGACTACCATTGTTCTGTGTGAACATTCCGTTTTACAGTCCTTTAAAACTGGCTTATCATCACTACTACTTTCAACCCAAGCGTACTGTATGGTAACTGTGTTTCTGTCAAAGTCTATATCCGAATACCTGAGTCCTAACAGTTCCCCTCTTCGCAATATACAGTCAAATAGCAGGGCAACTGGCAGTTCCATATCTGTTCCTTTTACTGCTTTTTGCAACTTTTCGATTTCTTCATTTGTATAAACATCTACATGTTGCGATACCTCGTCCTTTCCTATTTTAACTTTCTGTGCAGGATTTGTTTTAATATAATCCAACTCAACAGCAATATTTAAACTTGCCTTAAATACTCTATTGATATGATGTATTGTTGTCGTCCTTAAAGGATTATCGCTAAGAGGAGATTTTTCTCTCCAATGATTATAGACCTGCTGTATTTTTTGCCTTGTAAGTTCTTGCAACCTTATCTTTCCAAAAGTCGGTTTCAAATACTTATCAATGACTTCCTGATAATCTCTTACAGTAGCAGGACTGTTCTGAATTTTTACATAATCTTCCATATATTCTTTCAAAAAATCCGCAACCGTATCATTTGACTTTTCTATCAGTTCACCGTTTAAATACTCCGCTTTCTTCATTGTAAGCATATTTTCCGCCTCCACTCTATCTGTTGTATCACATTTGAAATATGCCCTTTTTCTGCGTCCATATTCGTCCTTTCCTAACTCAAGAATAACTTCATAATATCTTACGCTATCCTTATTCGGTCTGGGTCTTACACTTCCACTAATCGTTCCTTGACTTCTTTTCATATTATCACCTTCTTTTTTACTCTTTATCTTCAAAATCAATGATTTCTTCCCTATCCAAACAACTTAAATCTTCTTTACATTGATTTTTCTCTTGTTGGCAGATTAATAACATATCCTTTGGAAATAATATCCTTCTGGATAGATACATCACTAATATATCTATCCTTTTGCGATTGAAGATACCCTAATTCCTTCCATTCCTTTAAAATTATTTTTTCCTCTAAAAAATGCCCTTTCTGCATTATCCTCACAAACTCTTCTCGTGTAATAAGTAATTGTAATTTCGATATTTCACCTGTTTTCAAAAGTTTAGCCTGCACCTTTTTTAGTCTCCCCTTACAATCCTTAACCTCCAAATCATTTTCTTCTCTCAAAAATTGTGTGTAGTCTTTTGTAATTTCCTGCAATAAGAAGTCCATTGCACGCTTTCCAATAGAAACAATCTCATTATCTTTTACAAGTGAATGCTCATGCATAAACTCTATGACTTCTGACTTGTTGAAACTTAAACCTAAAACTTCTTCGAGAATATCCACAGCAACAAGAATTAAGGCTGACTGTTTCGCCGACCTCTCTGTCAGATTATTATACTCTCCATTATCTTTGGCTCGTTGAATTAAATCATTGGTCTCTTTTATAACATTTTGTACGATTTTATCCTCTCCTTTATCAAGCAACCATTCTGCTACCTTTGGAACTACAAAACCACAGTTATTTCTAATTGTGTTTTTAATTCTGTCTGCTGATTCAGCACTTTTTGTATACACAACATTATCAATCTCTATGTTTCGAACAAGCAAACCACTATTTTCATTACACTGACCTAATATTGATTTTTCAGAAGTTAAAATCAAGGCTGTTCTAAATCTTGATGCTTCCTGAATATTAAGATTTTTTGTCAATCTCCTTTTTTCAACTCCACTACTTAAACTATACATTACCTGCGTCATATCCTTTCTGCCTATCAGAGAGCCTTCATCAATCAATGTACAATAACTATTAGGTATCGTTTTCATCAGAGAATTTTGTGTATCTTGAAAAGAGAAAACAAAATTATCTCCCATGAAGTCTGGTACAGACCCACTGGCAACTGCAAGCAATGCACTGGTAGTTTTCCCCGTAGAACTTTGTCCTACCAAATGAACCACAATATTCTCAAGACTCATTTTATCTTTTAAGAAATCAACTAATATTCCTGATATTGATACTGCCAATATAAACTCTAAAGGAGTCTGACCTACTACCTCTTCTTTAATCATTTTGATATACTTTTTATATGAGCCTTTTGGGGAAATTCGTAGTTCCCCCGTATACTCTGCATTCATACCTAAGGCTTTACTTCCTTTGAATATTTTCTTATCCTTATAAGTTCCAAACCCCAACTTCTTGTATGTATATTTTTGAGTAGCAATGGTTTCCTGATTCATTAAACACTTAATCAAAACCTGTGAACTCTGTTTTGTTACCTGAACCCCATATGTCGCCAATGCAAGTATTTTCCCGTCTATTAAATCCGCTCTTGGAAAATACACTATATTTTTTTCACTTTCACCAGTAGTAAAATATAGTTTCAGTGTCACTTCTAAAGTATCTATGTCTATAATCTTCTCTTTTACATAGACTGCTCCACCAAGAGGAATGAATGCTTTCCTTTTTCCTATCACATTATTTGCTCCATCTACAACTTTCGCTTCTTTGTATTCTCCGTACTTTCCGTCCTTGATTACACAGTTCGGATATTCGTATGGAATACTCTTTTTATCTAATTTTAAAAGATTCGTCACTTCTGTCTTATACATCTCTTTCACCATCCTCCCAAACTCTGGCAATTAAACCTTTTTCTGTTTCAATGTATTCAATACCGTAAAAGGTAATGGAAACCTTATTTTCAAATTGTAAATTCATTTTTTTAGTAATTTCTTCAACAACTTTTTTGTTATATAAAACTAGTCTGCTATTAGAATTACCTTTCTTCAATCTTCTCAATTTGTAGGTTTTCTGTTCCTCATCAAGCATGACACCAATCATCAGGCTTGAGCCATCTTCTGCTATTGCAATCTGAACCTCGTCACTCAACTTTAAGTCCCTTTGAAGTTCTTTAGAAAATGTTATCCTGTTACCATTATTTTTTCGTTCTGCATTAACAATAGTTATTATTCCTTTTCCCTTTTTTTGTTTTTCTTTTGATGTTTCCTCTGCTATCAGGAATACATAACCTTTTAAAAACTCTTTCATTTTGACACCTTCTTTCTTTAAATTTGATTATAGTTTAGTGTCCTGTCACTTATTTTCATATCTACAAATTTCAAAACTTTAAAATCAAATTTAATAAAGAACAAATTATTATATAGGTTTTTTCAAAAACCAAAAAATGTAAGGAGGTTTTTTTATGTTACAGAAAATTATCAATATCTTAGGCTATGACAATGATTGCTGTTGTAAAAGTATCAAAAAAGAAAATTCAGACCTTTACAACAATTACAAAACACTTCATATATGGCAAAGTCGAACGAGAAAGGCTCTTTTGGAATATGTGAAATACCATTTTGATTTATCCAATCCGGATAAACATCAACTTGATTTACTAATGTTTTATTTAATTGGAATTTATTTAGAAAATACATATTGCAATTCCATGCCAACCGAGATAACGTTTGAACAGCATTATACTCTTATAATTAACAATCTTTTAAAAAGTGATTTGCCAATAAAATATAAAAAGACAATCTGCTCCACAGCAGATATGTCTTTTTTTTTATCCTTTTTTAAAGAAGATTCCTTTTTATCTTTATCTTTAAAAGGAATTTATCAAATATCTAAGCAGCAAAGAAAAGCTGTTACCAAGTTAATATCTGATGAAATCACTGATTCCAAAGATACCTTTAAAAAGTTAATTTCTATTTTCTTCAAAAAAAATTAGTATATTGGGGCACAAGACAAAATGCTTGTGCCCCAAATTATTATTTTTTCGCTGTCTTTTTCTTTGGAAACTCATATTTCTTTAGTATCCACTTCCCACTAAACCGTTGCCCTGCAAATAACGGATGGATAGTCTTTAGGTTAGAATACACCCCAACATTATCTGTAATCTCAAAAACTTTATCTTTAAAAGGTTTCAACATATCGTGTAATCTTTCTTTTGCTGATTCCACCTTTTTATTTCCTAAAAAGGTACTGCCATATCCAATAATAATAGCGTCAAATTCTGTTTCCAAAAGTTTCTGCAAGTGTTCAAAATTATACTCATCTTCTTCCTGCTCGCTCGGTCTTAACTTATCACAGATTTCTGAAAAGAGATTCCAAACTACAATCTCTGAATATCCCATTGTACCTAAGTTATTTAATAAATAATTGGTTGTGGTATCAAAAATCTGAACATTATCTGACGCAGGATTTATTCCTATTATCATCGCCCTCTTTTCCTTAATTCCCTTGTAAACTAAACTTAACTCATATCTCCTGCTCTGCTCCTCATTAAATACCCCAGTCTTTTCTAACAGATATGTCTGTTTTACAATATCATTCATTCTGATTTCCTCCATCTTCTTTAATAATTACAATTTCTACTGCATAATCAGAGGAACATAAAAAAAGCCGAATGGATACCGTTAGAAAATCATTCAGCCTTTGATTGTCCATATATTCATAGTCCTGTTCCTTAAGATTATGATATTTTAAAATTTCTTTATATTCAGTTTTTATCTCTTTTGAACTTCCATACAGGATTACCATATAACCGCCAAGTTCTGTCTCTAAATTTCTATTTTCTCCATAGCAGTCATCAAAAACACGTATATCGGCTCTCAAACGTGTTTGCACAAACTCCAAGAGGGGGTGTCCTGCCATCTGCCCTTGAAGTTGTTTAAACCACTTTTCCAATGCTTTTTCAGTGCCTATAACTTTTTTCAAAGACTTTTCCACCTTCTCTCATAATCTGATTTCTATGCTGTACCACAATTTTTAATACGGTTACAGCAACCGTAATTCCTGACATTATCAATTTTACTTTCTTATCTGACATACAGATCCCTCCTAATATCAATTAAACTGTATTATTACCATTTTTAATAAACACTCTCCATAATGTCCTCATCTCTTTTATATATGTATATATGGTCGCTTAAAATTTCAGATTTATCTGAAAAGGTTTCATTGACCACATTAAGCATACAATTAAGTACGTTTTTACTTATCTTTGTTTTTTCATGTATTGGAAATAAGATAACCTCATGAACTGAAGAGGGCAGTACATAAACTTCCTCTACTTTCTGTTTATAAGCAAAGTCTTTTAACACTCTATGATACAAAATTGCTGTTGCTCCAAAAATTCTTCTGCTGTTTGTCATTACATACGCATTTTGTGACTCATCAGATAACCTTATATTTTTAATCGGATTACTTTCCCCTGCGTTTTTGCTGAATGTTCTTATTACTTCCTCCATGCTCATAATCTCAACAGGCAACTTTTTTTCCATATTTTCAACAGCAATATTTCTCAATTTCTGCTTTGATACTTTCCATATAGATAAAAGATATTTTGATAGTGATAACGTGAAGAAATATTCCTCTTTTGTCCTAATGATTATAAAAAAGCAGACTGCAAAATCCAAATATTGAAAATATATTTTGTCTTTCAAGTATTCCCTGTTTACCTCAAATGGTATGATTTCTACCATGATACAGTCTTTTATCTGATTGAAATTTTCAACATTATTTAAAAATCCTATGAATTTTTCTTCGTCTTTCCTATCCTTTATTTTAGGCAAGTCCAGTAAAACGCTTACCATTGTCTCTGTCTGCATTCCCATTTGGTAGTGTTTATATAAACTCTCTGCATTAAAACTCTTTTCCCAACCGATATGATTTCGGGTTATCGTAATTACATGAGGATTGAGACCATTCTCATCTGTAATTCCGCTGTAATAAACTATGGTATTCTCTCCTTTTGTTTTTTCATACATCATACAAACCAGTTCTTTTATAAATTCTTTTAGACTTTTCATTTCTTAATCCTTTCTTTCCTTCTTTCTTGAATTTTCCCATAATGTTACATTTAGATAAATAATATTGATTATTCCAAAACCAATGATTACTCCAATTACATATTCTTTCATTTTCCACTTCCTTTTCATATAAAATAAGGCTAACGTTCTGGATAAACGTTAGCCTTACTGCTTATAAATATTAAATTAAATCTGCTCTAATAATGACGCCTTTTTTGCATTAAATTCCTCTTCCGATAATATTCCCTTATCTTTTAGTTCAGATAACTTTTCGAGTTGCGTTAGAATATCATTTTGGGAGTTTTCATCATTGCTCTTACTCTTTTCTTTAATAAATTTTTCAGGAATTTCATTTTGTCGGAGAATATCCATAAACTCAACACATTTTCCAGCCTGTCCATAAATACTTACACCTGTAAGCATTTCCAGCCGAATTAACTGATTTTTATCCTCTCCGTCAAGGTATGAAATTTCTATATTGTTTTTTTGCTCCATTGCCTTCATGTCTGAACGGGAAGAACTTAACAACCATTCTGTATTACTTATAGTTCTTTCAACAATTTCCACTTTCCTAATCTTTTTATATGGAATTGCCATTTCTTCAAACCATTCAATTGTTGTCATTGTGGGTTTTAAATAAAAGCAATCTTCCAAAATATTTAATCCGATTTCTCCAGATTTACTTTTTGGATATTTTGCCAAACCGCCATTGTAAGTAACAGCATATCTTATAATTGCTCCTTCTATAGGTGCTTTCAAATTCTTGCTTTCCTGATTATGCTGTTTCATTTGCTCGGAAGACTCTGCAAATGCTTTTTTTGTCTTATCCGACGTATCTTTAATTGTTTCTTTTGCTTTTTCAAATATACCATTTAATTTATCATTATCAAATAAAGCCATTATTTAAACTCTCTTTCTACTGGAAGAAACTTGTTAAATGATTTGCTGTTCTTACAGAATCCAATATTATCCAGCCATAAATTGCAAACGCAACTACTAAAGGCATAACAACTACTACAATTGCAGGAATTCCCTTTTTTAAAATATTCTGTTTGCTAAAACTTGATTTAAAAAATTCAGAATAATTTTTATTCTCAAAATTGTTATCTCTTTTCACTTCTGATAAAGCAAGTCCAAATCCTATAAAATAAACAATCGCCCCTGCTATTGCCCAGACTTTTGCAATTAAATATATTCCTGCTACTGCAAGAATCCCAGTTAAGATTCCATATGCTGATGTTGCCTGCTTTGGTTCAACCTTTACCTCACTTTCTGATATTTTTGTTCCGCATTCTGTACATACGTTAATGTTGTCACTAACTTCTTTACCACATTTTGGGCACTTTTTCATGTTTGTTCCTCCTTTTTTAATCTTTTGCATATATATGTAATAAATTTTATACATGAGCATATATATACCTCATGTATAAATATACCATATTAAAACCAATCTTACAATAATATATTACAAAAAATATAATAACCATATGGAGGTTTAATGAATGAAGAGAAAAGAAAATCCACTACGTCAACTTCCCGAAAATTCCAGCAATCTCGGTGAGATAAAAGTCAAACTTAAATCTATTTTAGAGGAACGCGATATATCTATGAACCAGTTGTCTTTTCGTGTTGAAATGCAAAGGACACAGTTAAGGAATTATCGTGATAATAAAATTCAGAGACTAGATATAGATATTCTTTTGCGTCTATGTTATGTATTAGAATGTGATTTGACTGATTTGATAGAATATATACCACCTGAAGATAATGACTGATTGCTACAAAGTATTTTCTATTACATCTTATACCCATCAAAATTATAATATATATTTTCAAAACAATCCAAAAGCGTCGGGGAATTACTTTATAGCAGGACTCCAACGCTCTTTCTTTGATTAAAAGATTAAGTGAATAAATGTACTATTTATTTTCCTTGCGACGAGTTCGCGCCCAATTTTGCGTCAACACTTATTTTCCTTGTTTTTTCTTGTCTTTTTCAAAAAAAGCATTAGCAACCTATTGGAAATGCCGATTTTTAGGCAAAAAAATAGTTTCCAATTTTCTTGGAAACACTGATTATTTTGTCTTTATATATCTTTTTTTCGCTCTTCTCCACAGATTAAGAGTCAGGTGCTCTACCAAATGAGCTAGAGGCGCTTGTTTTTCAATTGAATTGTTCCAACTGTGAACGAATGATATTATATAACAGTTTTTTTACTTTTTCAAGCAATATTTTACATTTCCTTCATTTTGTTTCCTATTTCTCTACCCGCGACCAATTTCGCGACAAATTTCTCCGAATAATAGTTATTATGCCCAAATAAATTTCAATCAGTCATTGCTTCTTTTATGCATTTCATATGGGTAAAAGATATTTTATTTTAACTTTCCAACATCATTTTTAAATCCTATAGAATTTCTGTAATAATGACACCTTTTTCGCATTTACTGTTATTCTCTTTACGATTCTCTTTATTTTTCCCCTTGTACTTATTTGTATTTATATTTATACTTATTATATTAGGAACGATTTAATTATATAGGAGCGTTATATGAGCAACAATCAAAATAAATTTCAGGGTAACAGCAAATATTTTACTATCAGCATATACTGTATTGTTACTGTCCTTATCATTTCTATTATTGTCAGGGCAGTTTTCCTTTGGGAATCCACCTCTTCCACTTTAGGCAATCTGCTCTCAACATTGTCACCTTTTTTCATAGGAATCCTGATTGCCTTTTTAATTAATCCACTGGTTTCATGGATGCGCAAGACTATTTTTAAAAAATGGCTTCATATTAAGAATGACGCCTTAAACAGAATGCTCGCAATTTTGTTTTCATATGTTTTGGTAATCGGTGCCATTACTATCGGATTAATTTATCTTATTCCTGAAATTATTCATAGTTTGACAGAATTACTAAATAAGCTCCCGGAATGGGCAAATTCCGTGATGAAATTTATTAACAATCTATCAAAGAAATATCCGGATATTAATTTTAAATATATTCAGGATACTATAACAAATACAGACTCTACATTACAAAGCACCTTGAGCAGGCTCATTTCTAACCTGACAACTACCATTGTCGCTACAGGTGTCACCGTATTAAAATTTGTATTCAATTTTATTGTGGCGATTATCGTATCCTGTTACCTTATTATAGATAAGAAGATGCAGGCGCGCGGCATCAAACGTGTAGTGTTTGCTTTTTTTAAGCAGGAACGTGCACAAAAAATCTGGAACATTGTAAAACGTTCTATTCGAATTTTCAGTGATTTCTTCGATGGGAAAATGATTGATTCACTTATCATTGGAATTCTTTGTTTCGTCTGCATGATGATTATTGGATTTTTTGGTTTCACAGGCTTTACGGAGTCCGCACTGCTTGTGAGCATTATTGTCGGGATCACAAATATGATTCCATATTTCGGACCATTTCTTGGTGGTATACCAAGCGTATTTCTGTTATGTATCTACTCTTTACAGAGTGCTTTTATTCTGGGTATTCTGATTATTGTAATACAACAGCTGGACGGAAATGTCATCGGTCCAAAAATTCTTGGTGATTCCACAGGACTTCGCCCTTTGTGGATTATTTTTGCCATCACTATTGGCGGCTGGTTCGCAGGAGTTGTCGGCATGCTGCTGGGCGTGCCATGTGTTGCGGTAATTACCGGTCTGATGGAAGATGCCGTTGACAAAAGACTTGATGAAAAGAATATTGACTTGCCAATTTTGAAAAATGAGAAAGTAAAAAAAACAAAGCGAAAGAAAATTCGCAATCAAAAAAAATAAGAAAATCGGGTGTAAACATGCAAAAACAGCAGATTTACACCCGATTTTCTTATTCTTTATCTCTCTGCAATCAGTTTGTGAATCGGATTTCCCATTGCAGAAAATTTACTTTCATATTCTGTCATGACGTTTCCTTTAACCAGTTTTTCATCGTGATGTAAGTCCCAAGTCTGGGAGACAATCTTCCACCCCGCCTCCGGCACCTGCTCTAATGAAAATTCAAACAGTAAATCATTATCCGTCTTAAATTCCACAACTCCCTCTTTTTTCAGGATAACATCATATCTTTCGAAAAACTGCTTTGAGGTCAGACGCCTTTTCGCATGTCTGTCCTTGGGCCATGGGTCTGAAAAATTAAGGTATATCCTGTCTACCTCTCCTCTTTCAAAAACATCACAGATATATTCTGCTTCCATACGGATAAATCTAAGGTTTGGAACTTCCAATTCTTCACACTTTTCTATTGCACGAATCAAGACACTGGAATATTTTTCAATTCCTACATAATTAATATCCGGATTTTGCTGTGCCAGCTCTGTAATGAATTTTCCCTTTCCCATTCCTATTTCTATTCTGACAGGATTATTGTTTCCAAAAACCTCATTCCATCTGCCTTTAAATTTTTCAGGTTCATTCATTGCCAATGGGCTGCCGGCAATCGCCTCTCTTGAACCGGGTACGTTTCTCAATCTCATGCTTTTTCTCCTTTGGCTGTATTATTATGCTTTGCATACAATATTATTTTCTCTTATCAGATTTTAGTTTCTCCTATTAACTTTTTCAAGTTTTTTATTGTATTTTTTGAAAAAAGTAGTACAATACATAAGAAGTACCAAGGAGGGTGCGTTTGTACTCTTACCTCAGGTTTATGTCTCGGTAAGATACCGGGACTTTTTATCTTTATCATCAAGGAGGCTTTCTATGAGTCAGGATATTAATAGCATAATTGACCAGCTTGCTGAAATCGATTCTGCATCTGCTAAAATTATGCGCAAAACACAAGATGAAAAGAAGAAATATGCTGAATATATTAATCAACAGAAGCAGGACTATGAGCTGACATTGGAAAAACAGGTAGATGCAGAGATAGCCCAATATGAACAGGTTCTTAAAAAAGAAAATGAAGAGGAAATTGCCAAGTGCAAGTCTTCCTGTGAAAAAGACATTGCAAAACTTGATTCTTTATATAAAGAAAAAGGTGATTCCCTTGTCAATGAAATTTTTAGTAAGATAATAAAGGAGTAATCAATGTTAAATGGACGGCTTACCGCTTACAGTGGTATGACTACAAAAATAAGAGCTATGAAAAAAACGCTGATTTCTCCTGCCCAATATGAAGAAATCGCAGGCATTACCTCTGTGCCTGATTTAATCAGTTATTTACAGACATTTCCTGCATATGCTGAAGTTCTGGCAAATATGGATGCCAGTCAGGCACATCGTGGGGAAGTTGAAGGCCGTATGACTTTCTCTACTTACCACGATTTTTCAAAAATTTATCACTTTGCCGGCAATTCACAGAAACGATATTTAGAATTTTATTTTATGCAATATGAAATTGCCACACTAAAAGCCTGTATGCGAAATATTATGGATAGCCGAAACATGACGATTCCTGTATTAGTAGACAAACACTTTAAGCGTCACTCAAAACTGAATATTGATAACTTAATCAATTCTAATAGTATGGAAGATTTTTTAGAAAATCTTTCCGGTTCTGTTTATGAAAAACCTGTTAAAAAAGTTTCAGAACTGGAAGATCCAAATCTTTTTGACTATGAGATGACTTTAGATTTATTCTTTTTTAATTATATATGGAATCATAGAAACACTTTTGTCCCTCGGAGCGAACAAAAATATTTTACAAATATTTTTGGAGCACAAGTTGATTTGCTGAATATCCTTTGGATATATAGAATGAAACATTACTATACGGTTTCGAATGCACAGATTTACTCCTTTCTCATTCCTGTATATTACAATTTAGACCGCACTGACATAAAAACTTTTGTTGAGGCTGAAAATGATGATGTTTTCTTTGGAATGCTTAACTCCTGTTATTATGGTAAAGTTTATGGTTTTAACAATGTAGACGACATGGAAACCCAATTTGGAGATATTCTTCATCAGATATATACAAAGGACTTTAAAGAGTCCCCTTATTCTTTAGCTTGTATTAATGCATACCTGCATTTAAAGAATCTGGAGGTGGCAAAAGTCGTAACTGCTATGGAATGTATCCGGTATGGGTATAAACCCGATGCCATTTCACACTATATTAATAGAAAGAAGGGGGTTTTATAATGATTGAGAAAATGAATTTTGTCACCCTCGCCGGTCCCAAATCCCAGATTGATTATCTGGTCAATAATTATTTGAGCAGGCATGACATACATTTAGAAAATGCCCTGACAGAGCTTAGCTCTACGGAACAATTCACAACGTTTACAGAGGAGAATCCTTTTAAAGCTGCCCTGAACAAAAGTCATGAATTAATGCAGCTTTTAAAAAATCCGGAAAAAATTGAGCTTCAGGAAATAAATGTTGCTGAAGCTGAAAAGTTTCTTTACAAAATCGACTCTGATTTGTTGGATGTCCGAACTGAAATTTCAGAACTAAAAGAAAAAATTGAAAAATTAAATGCGGATTATGCGTTATTGGCTCCTTTTAAGTCATTAAATTATACGCTTAAAAGAATTTATGACATGGAGTTTTTTAAATATAGGTTTGGCAAAATACCACGGATAAGTTTTGATAAATTTGAATCTTATTTAGACCCTGATATTAATGCAATTTTTATACCGACTCTTTCCGAATCGGAATATGTTTATGGCGTATTTTTTGCACCTACAGATTATTTTGAGGATGTTGAAAAAGATTTTAAGAACATTCACTTTGATGAAATATCCATTCCCCGCAAATATAAGGGTTTTCCAAATGATGAATGTCTGAATATTTCTCAAAAAATATCAGAGATAAATGAAGAAATCACATCTAAAGATTTAGAAATTGAAAAAATCATAGAAGACCATAAACCAAAACTGCTTTCGGCAATTCGAAGAATTGAAACTGCATATGCAAACTTTGATGTAAGAAAGCTGGCTGCGGTTACCCGGGATTCCGGTGTGACCTTTCAGGTTCTTTGCGGCTGGATGACTGCCAAGGAAGCAAAGAAGCTTTACAAAGAAACAGATAATGATGTGAATGTGGTATGTATTGTCAGTGATGATGTAAACGACCATAAAACAACGCCGCCGACCAAGTTAAAGAATTTTAAGTTAATCAAACCTTTTGAAATGTTTGTTAAGATGTACGGACTGCCGGCATATAATGAGTTTGACCCTACACTGTTTTTGACTATAACCTACGCCTTTATCTTTGGTATTATGTTTGGAGATTTAGGGCAGGGACTATGTTTAGTCATTGGCGGCGCTATATTATATAAGGTAAAGAAAATGGATTTGGCAGGCATTGTCTGTGCGGCAGGAGTTTTTTCCTGTATTTTTGGCGCTCTGTTTGGAAGTTTCTTTGGATTTGAATTTGAATCCTTAATTAATCCTTTAGAATCCATGATTAGGCTTCCATTTTTAGGAAATATTAATATTGTCCTTGTTGCAGCCTTTCTTTTTGGAGCATTTGTCATATTAAGCACAATGATTCTTAATATTGTTAATGCCATCAAACAAAAAGACTTGGGAAAGGCTCTGTTTGGACCAAATGCAGTTACAGGATTTATATTTTATGCAAGTATTATTGCGGTTATCGTTCTTTATATGACAGGTAATCCATTACCGGGAACTTTTTTACTGGTTATAATGTTTGTAATTCCATTAATATTAATATTCCTGGAGGAACCATTAAAAAATATTATAAAAAAGAAAAAGCCAATAGAAGATTCTCCGGGAATCTTTGCTGCTACGGCATTCTTTGAGCTTTTTGATTACTTACTTACCTATTTGTCAAATGCTCTCTCCTTTCTGCGTATTGGTGTATTTGCCATCAGCCATGCCGCAATGATGCAGGTTGTCATGACGCTGGCTGGCGCCGAGAATGGAGGAAATGCCAATATTGCCGTAGTTCTTATTGGAAATATTATCGTTCTTGCAATGGAAGGTCTGGTCGTTGGCATACAGGTTCTTCGTTTGGAATACTACGAAATTTTCGGTCGTTTTTATGAAGGAAATGGTCGGGAGTTCGTTCCATATAGAAAAAGAAACAAATAATAATGAAACAATTTTATGAAAACATCAGGAGGATTTTATTATGTTTATTAATGTTTTATTTTTAGTAGCTTTAGTTCTTACAATTATACTTCCATTAATGATTTATTTTGTTGGTGAGCAGAGCAAGAGACGTTTTAAAAGAACCGTTTTAACCAACTGCCTTACATTTTTTGGAACATTTCTCTTTGGAACTATTTTCCTTTTTACAGATACAGCAAACGCTGCAGTGGCAGCTGACGCTACAATTTCCAGTGGTTTAGGATTGCTTGCTGCCGGTCTTGCTATCGGGCTTTCCTGTATTGGCAGTGGTTACGCTGTTGCCAGTTCAGCCAGCGCTGCCCTCGGTGCATTAAGTGAGGATTCCGGTATTTTTGGTAAAGCCCTTATCTTTGTTGCTCTTGCAGAAGGTATTGCTCTTTGGGGATTTATCGTTGCATTCCTTATTCTTACACACGTTGCATAATAAAATGTCCCGTTAGGAGGCAGTTATGAAAATGTATTTAATTAGCGACAATATTGATACTCTTACCGGAATGCGTCTTGCCGGCGTGGAAGGTGAAATTGCCCACGGTAGAAAAGAAGCAAAAGCTGCGGTAGAAAAAATTTTGGAAGAACAGAATCTTGGCATTCTCCTGATTACAGAGAAGTTAAGTATTGAAATTCCTGAATTAATTGATGAAATTAAACTGAACAGAAAACAACCCCTGCTGGTTGAAATACCTGACCGACATGGTTCCGGCAGACAGGAAAACTTCATTACAAACTATATTAATGAGGCTATAGGAATTAAACTTTAGAAAGGACTTAAAGCAATGACTATAGAAGAAAAAATGGAACACTTTCGCAGTATTTCTTTGGAAAGTGCAAATAATCAAAGTATTGAATCCTTAAGCAGCTACAAGGCATCTCTTGATGATGAACTCGAAATTCATAAAGAGACTGCTAAACAGTTGTCCGAAGATTCAAAACGCGCCAGAATGAATCAGGTGAAAACCAATTTTAAAAAGGAGCTGGCTTCATCTCAAATGTTTATCAAAAAACAGCTCACAAACAAGCAGTCCGAAATCAGCTCAAAAATATTTGAACATGTTCGAAAAAAAATTGCTGAATACCGCAAGACACCGGAATATATTGAACTTTTAAAAGCGCAGATTTCTAAAACGATAAATGATTATAGAGATTTAGATATTACTGTATACATTGATTCCGTTGATTCACATTTATTGAATCAGTTAAAGGATTCTTTTCACGTTGATATTCAGGTATATGACAAGGATTTCCTTGGAGGAACAAGAACTATTGTTCCGGAAAGAAATATCTTAATTGATAATTCATTTAAGACACGCCTTGTAGAGGAACAGGAGAATTTTGCAATTACATTGTAGGAGGCATTTAATTGGAAAAGACAGGAAAAATATATGGAATTAATGGCCCTGTAATCTATATTAAGGGAAAAACTGATTTTAAAATGGGTGAAATGGTCTACGTTAGTTCCGAAAAATTAGTAGGTGAAGTAATTGGTCTGACTTCAGATATGACAACAATTCAGGTCTATGAAGAAACCAGTGGTTTAAAACCGGGAGAAACGGTTTATGGTACAGACAGCGCTATTTTTGTTACTCTGGCTCCCGGTATTATCAATAATATCTTTGACGGTATTGAAAGACCTTTAAGTGAAATTGAAAAACAATCCGGCGCTTTTATTTCCCGTGGCGTTAATGTAAATTCCCTTGATATTAACAAAAAATGGAATGTGCATATTACGGTTCATGTGGGTGAATATATAACCGGCGGCACTATTATTGCTGAAACACAGGAAACCCGTGCCATTGTACACAAATCTATGGTTCCTCCTTACATAAAAGGAACCGTTATTGATGTAGCTGTAGATGGCGAATATACGATAAATGACACCATTGTTACAATAAGAAAAGATGATGGTTCTACTTTAGACCTGACATTAACACAAAAATGGCCAATTCGTGAACCAAGACCGGTGAATTCCAGATATGGAACTACGCAGCCGCTTGTCACAGGGCAAAGAATCATGGATACCCTTTTTCCATTGGCAAAGGGTGGTACTGCTGCCATTCCCGGCGGTTTCGGCACAGGAAAAACCATGAACCAGCACCAGATTGCAAAATGGGCAGATGCAGACATTATTATATATATCGGTTGTGGGGAACGTGGAAACGAGATGACGCAGGTGCTTGAAGAATTTTCCGAGCTTGTCGATCCAAAGTCCGGAAATCCACTGATGGATAGAACCACACTGATTGCAAATACAAGTAACATGCCTGTGGCAGCCCGTGAGGCATCCATCTATACAGGTATCACCCTTGCAGAATATTATAGAGACATGGGCTATCATGTCGCTATTATGGCTGATTCCACGTCCAGATGGGCAGAGGCTCTTCGTGAATTGTCGGGACGTCTGGAAGAAATGCCTGCAGAGGAAGGTTTTCCGGCATATCTTGCCAGCCGACTTTCCGCTTTCTATGAAAGGGCAGGCTACATGGAAAACCTCAATGGTACAGAAGGTTCTATTTCTATTATCGGAGCTGTGTCTCCACAGGGTGGTGACTTTTCCGAACCGGTCACGCAGAATACCAAACGTTTTGTCCGTTGCTTCTGGGGACTGGATAAATCTCTGGCTTATGCCAGACATTTTCCTGCCATTCACTGGCTTACAAGCTACAGCGAATATGTTGATGAACTTACCGACTGGTATAACACAAATGTTGGTCCCGACTTTATATCATGCCGGACCCAGATTTTATCATTATTAAATCAGGAAAGTTCGTTGATGGAAATTGTAAAATTAATCGGAAGTGATGTTTTACCGGATGACCAGAAATTAACTCTTGAAATTGCAAGAGTTATCCGTCTTGGTTTTTTACAGCAAAATGCATTTCACGATCAGGATACCTGTGTTCCATTAAAGAAACAGTTATTAATGATGAAAACAATTCTCTATTTATATGAAAAGGCATCAAAACTTATTGCCATGGGACTCCCAATGTCTTTACTGAAAGAAAATAATATTTTCGAGAAAGTTATTTCCATAAAGTACGATGTTCCAAACAATAAACTTTCCATGTTTGATGACTATAAAGTTGCTATTGATGATTTCTATGGACAGATTATGTCTGAAAACGCATAAGGAGGTATTACCAACATGGCTATTGAATATTTAGGATTAAGTGAAATAAATGGACCCTTGGTTGCCCTTGAAGGCGTAAAAGATGCGGCTTTTGATGAAATTGTCCAATTTAAAATAAATGACGGAGAAGAAAAACGCCTTGGACGTATTATTGAAATATATGAGGACAAAGCCATTATACAGGTTTTTGAAGGTTCCGAGGGCATGTCTCTGGAAAATACACATACAAAATTAACCGGACACCCGATGGAAGTGGCTCTATCTCCCGACATTTTGGGCAGAACCTTTAATGGTATCGGAAAACCTATAGACGGTCTTGCTCCGGTAAAAGGGGAAAAAAGAGATGTCAACGGTATGCCTTTAAATCCGGTTAGCCGGGAATATCCCCGTAATTATATCCGAACCGGTATTTCCGCTATTGACGGTCTTACCACACTGATTCGCGGGCAGAAACTTCCGATTTTTTCCGGAAACGGTCTTCCGCATGACCAGTTGGCTGCCCAGTTGGTTAATCAGTCTTCTTTAGGAGACGACAATGATGAAAATTTTGCCATTGTTTTTGCCGCTATGGGTGTAAAAAATGACGTTGCTGACTTTTTTAAAAAGTCTTTTGAAGAATCCGGCGCATTGGAGCATACGGTAATGTTCTTAAATATGGCAAATGACCCTGTTGTAGAACGTCTGATTACTCCAAAAGTTGCCTTAACTGTTGCAGAATATCTGGCTTATGAAAAGGATATGCATATTCTGGTTATTCTTACAGATATGACCACTTATGCCGAGGCAATGCGTGAGGTTTCCTCTTCTAAAGGTGAAATCCCTTCCCGAAAGGGTTATCCGGGTTATCTGTACAGCGAACTTGCTACAATATACGAACGTGCAGGAATTATAAAGGGTGCAAAGGGCTCTGTAACGCAGATTCCAATTCTTACAATGCCAAATGATGATATTACTCATCCAATTCCTGACCTGACCGGATACATTACCGAAGGACAGATTACTCTTGACCGTTCGCTTCACGGACAGGGAATTTATCCTCCAATTAATGTTCTCCCTTCTCTTTCCCGTCTGATGAAGGACGGTATTGGAGAAGGCTTTACAAGAGACGATCATCAGGATATTGCTAACCAGCTCTTTTCTGCCTATGCAAAAGTTGGAGACGCCAGAGCGTTAGCATCGGTTATCGGTGAAGATGAATTGTCGCCGACAGATAAGAAATATATAGAATTCGGTAAGGCTTTTGAAGCTGAATTTATCGGGCAGGGGCTTGGAACAAATAGAAATATCATTGAGACATTGAATCTTGGTTGGAAATTACTCCATATACTGCCCAAAGAAGAACTTGACAGAATTGATACCAAAATATTGGAAAAATATTATGATGTGCTGGCAGAAAAATAAGCGTGCATAAAAAAGAGGTTTTATTATGAACTTAAACACCGTCCCTACAAAGGGTAATTTGATGGCTGCAAAAAGTTCACTGGCTCTTGCCCGGCAGGGATATGAGCTGATGGATAAGAAACGTAACATTCTTATCCGCGAGATTATGGACTTAACCGAAAAGGCTGATGCAATTCAATCTGAAATTAACAAAACATTTACATCCGCCTATGCAGCATTAGAAAAAGCAAATATTGAGCTGGGTATCCGAAATGTAGAAACTTTTGCTTTTAATGTAACACCCGAAGAAGATATTCAGGTTAGAATCCGAAGTGTTATGGGTACTGAAATTCCCGTGGTAAAACATGTGGAAGAGGTAAGGAATCCGGTTTACTCTTTCTATGGAACAACGGAATCTTTAGATGAAGCAAAAGCTAATTTTGAGAAGGTAAAGGATTTGACAATCCGGCTTTCTATGATAGAAAATGCTGCTTACCGTCTCGCCTACAATATTAAGAAAACCCAAAAGCGCGCCAATGCACTTCAGAATATTACGATTCCTAATTATGAGGTGCTTGTTAAAAATATTGAGAACGCTTTAGAAGAAAAAGAGCGGGAAGAATTTACAAGATTGAAAGTTATCAAATCCCGTGTAAATAAAAAATAACCTGTGAAAAGGGGCTGTCTCCTTTACACAGGTTGTTTTTATTTATTCTGCCTGCTTAAAAGATTTTATCTTAAAAAGCGATAATCACAAAATCACACGGTTGCTTTTTTATATGGTTTTTAGTAAAATAATATGAGACATATTTTTATAAAGAAGAGGCTTTTTTATGAAAAAGATTTTTAAATATATTTTATTAATTATTATGGCTGTTTTTTTTATGGGACAATCTGCTCATTTATTTACAACTACCACATATGCAAAGCCTTCCCTGCCAAAAGCGCCTGAAATTACAGGTGCGTCAGCTATATTAATTGAACCTGATACCGGTACGGTTCTGTATGAAAAGGATCCGGACAGCAAAAGGTATCCGGCAAGTATTACCAAGATTATGACTGCCTTACTTACATTGGAAAATTGTAAGATGGATGAAGAAGTCGTTTACTCAAAACAAAATATTGACAGTCTGACACCTGAAGATTCCAATATTGAGTGTAAAATCGGGGAAAAGATGAAAGTGAAGGACTGTCTTTACGCCCTGATGCTTTCTTCTGCTAATGAAACTGCTACCGCTTTGGCAGAGCACATTTCCGGCAGTACGCAGGCTTTTTCCGAATTAATGAACCAGCGTGCGAAAGAAATCGGTGTAACCGGTACCCATTTTGCAAATGCTAACGGACTACATGATGACAACCACTATGTAACTGCATCAGATATGGCAAAAATCATGGCGGAAGCCATTCAATATCCGATGTTTTTGGATGTGATTCATGCAACCACATATACGATTCCGGCTAATAATAAAAGAAAAAAGCCTTACCAGTCGATACAAAGACATCTGATGCTTTTTCCCACAAGTCAATATTATGATGCAGATGTTATTGGCGGAAAAACAGGATATACAGATCAGGCTGGCAAGTGTCTGGTTACCTACGCAAAACATGGAGACGTATCTCTTATCTCTGTTGTTTTAAAATCCGAAGGAGATATTGTCTTTGATGACACAAGAAAATTATTAGATTATGGTTTTGATAATTTCAGTTTTGTAAATATTTCGGAAAAAGATACCAGATTTCAAACATCTTCTTTTGATAATCTTGTATCTCCATTTTCAGACAACAGTAAAACTGTTTCTTTAGACAAAAATGCTTATATTATTATTCCAAATGGAGTTTCTATCTCTGATTTGGACACAGAAATATCATTCCGGCTGACAGATGATTCTTTTGCTTCCATTACTTACAAATATGACAATAAAATAATGGGAACAGCAAAAATTCAATATATAAATTCTGGTTCGACTACAACAGAAAAGTTTTCAACTACAGCACAAACGCAAGAATCCACAACAAAATTAACATCTGTGGCAAAATCAGCAGAATCCCCAAAAAATTCTGCCGGCAAAACAAAAGATGATAAAACTAAAAAACGGGGGAATTCTTCTACTTTATTGACCATACTGATTCCTCTTTTAGTTGTTATAATTGTTGCTGCGATTGTTACTATTTTTATATTGCATCGTAGAAAACTAAACAAAATTCGGGCTATGAAAAGACAGCGCAGTCGCTCAATAGATTTTTAGGAGGTATTAATATGAATTGGGTTGCACCTATTAAGGATGAAAAAACTTTACAATTATTTGGGGAAACATTAAAAGAAATGGATTATAAGTATTACATCATGTTTGAGCTCGGTGTAGGTACCGGACTTCAACTTCAGGATATTCTTGCATTTAAAAACAAAGATGTGACAAATAAAAAAGAAATAACTGTAAAAATTGGAACGAAAAACATTAAAAATACTTTTACTATTTCAAAAGACTTACAGAAGATAATTAATGAATATACAAAAGGAAAAGACCCTGACGCTTATCTTATTTTGGGTCATAAAACAGCGAACAAACCGGTGTCCAGAGAGCAGGCATACCGTGTTCTGCGTGCAGCCGGACATAAAATTGGTTTAAGTTCTATTGGTGCGCAGACAATGCGTAAAACATTTGCATGGAAATATTATAAGGAGACTGGAGACATCTATTATCTTCAGAACCTCTTTAATCATGCATCACCTTCCATTACATATCGTTTTATCGGTGAAAAACCAAATATGGAAGTGGTGTTGAAAAAAATGACGCCTCAGGAGAACGAGCGCAGCAGATACCTTCTTTATTTAAACGGAAATGGTAAAAAAAGATTAAATCATATTATTAATACACTTACCGATATTAAAAATAACCTTGATAATCCGGCAAACAATGATTCTTTCTATGGAAAAGTTGATTGCCTGTTAGAAGAACTGGAATCATTGATGAAAAATTATCAGGAGACAAAATAAAAAATAAGCGTTGCGAATCTTCTGCGATTTGCAACGCTTATTTTTTTAATCATCGTCATCATCCTCTTCTTCATTTTCTTCCCAAATTTCATCTACGATGATTTCTCTTTCAAGAGACCTCTGTCTTCTTTCCCGTCTCTTTTCCCTGATATTTTCCTGTTTTTCATGAATAGAATTTGCTCCCTCTTCATCCGTGGCTTTCATAATCTTTATTGCAAAAAAGCTGTCGTCCTCGACCTTTTTTATTTTTATCTTTCCCCTGACGTAACCATGCTCCGGACATCTTCCCAGACAATAATATGTTTTTCCACTGTCCGAAAACCAATCAATAATTACCTCAAGCGGCTTGTCACATTGATTACAAAGCATTGTGCTCACATCCGCATCATGAAACATTTCTTCCCTGTCTAAAAATTCTCTCGTAATCAGCTTGGTATATTGATCAAATCTGACAAAGACTTCCTCTTCCTTAATTCGTGGAGTGTAAAAAGTATCAATAGAAAGCCTTTCCTTATACTTCTCAAAATCCATTACCTGCATAACCTTTGCAGTATAATAGGCATCACTCAATGCCCTGTGGAATGCATTATCTTCCGGAATTTCCAAATACTCCACCGCGCTCATAAGCGTCCTTTTCATATGTCCATCGTCATACCGCAGGCTGAACATTTTCTGCAAATCCACATAAAATAATGGAAACTCCAAAATGCGCTCTAATTTATAATGTCTCATATTTTTCTGCAGTTCAACTAAATCCATTGAGCCCCATGTACAAAACATGTAATCATCACCGCACCATTCTAAAAAGTCAATAATTGCACGTTTAAATCCTTTTCCCTCTTTGAGCTCTTCTTCTGAAAAATGAGTTATCTCCTGGATTTTATAATGAAGTTTTTTATATACTTTTGGTTTGATTACCTGTTGATAAGAATCTAATATCTTTCTGTCCTCCGACACACGCACCGCGCCAATTTCTATAATTTCAAAAGGAATATCCTGATGATAATTATTTTTTCCGTAAGGATTTTGATTCCACTCCAAATCCATTACAATATAATCCATCTTATTTCTCCATATTAAATTTTCAAAAGTATTATATCTTCAACCTAAATATAATACAGCGCATCTGACTGGAGTCGAACCAGCGACCTACCGCTTAGGAGGCGGTTGCTCTATCCTGCTGAGCTACAGATGCCTATTCAAAATATTACGGCAAAGAGGTCTTTGCCGTAATATTTTATATTCTACATTTTTATATTTTAACACACTCGTCTTAATATAACAAATTTATTTTACTTCTATTTTTTCCATTCCACCCATATATGGTCTTAAAACTTCCGGTATGCTTACCGTTCCGTCTTTATTCAGATTGTTCTCCAAGAATGCAATTAACATCCGCGGCGGAGCAACTACTGTATTGTTAAGCGTGTGGGCAAAATAATTTCCCTCCGGACCGCGTACTCTGATGGAAAGTCTTCTTGCCTGGGCATCTCCCAGATTTGAACAACTGCCAACTTCAAAATATTTCTGCTGTCTCGGTGACCATGCCTCAACATCTACAGACTTAACTTTCAGGTCTGCCAAATCTCCGGAACAACACTCCAATGTTCGAACCGGAATATCCAGACTCCTAAATAAGTCCACCGTATTTTTCCAAAGCTTATCATACCATGCCATACTATCTTCCGGTTTACAAATAACTATCATCTCTTGTTTCTCAAACTGATGAATACGATATACGCCTCTTTCTTCAATTCCGTGCGCACCCTTTTCCTTACGGAAACATGGTGAATAGCTTGTCAGTGTAAGCGGAAGCTCTTCCTCTTTTGTATGGGTCCCGATAAATTTACCAATCATAGAATGCTCGCTGGTACCAATTAAATAAAGATCTTCTCCTTCGATTTTATACATCATGGAATCCATTTCATCAAAACTCATAACACCTGTCACAACATTGCTTCGAATCATAAAAGGTGGTACGCAGTACGTAAATCCCCGGTTAATCATAAAATCTCTTGCATATGAAATAACAGCTGAATGCAGTCTGGCAATGTCTCCCATCAGATAATAAAATCCATTACCTGCTACATTTCTTGCGGCTTCCAAATCAATTCCATGAAACCGTTCCATTATATCCGTGTGATATGGAATTTCAAAATCCGGTACGACCGGTTCTCCAAATCTTTCCAGTTCCACATTCTCGCTGTCATCTTTTCCGATAGGAACAGACGCATCAATAATATTCGGAATAACCATCATTCTCTTTTTAATCTCTTCTGCCAGATTTTTTTCTTCTGCAGTAAGTTCATCAATCTTTGCATTTCCGGCAGCAACTTTAGCCTTCGTTTCTTCCGCTTCAGCCTTCTTTCCTTCTTTAATCAAACCACCAATTAATTTAGACAAGCTGTTTTTTTCCGCACGAAGCGCCTCAACTTCTTTTTTTATCTCACGATTACGCTTATCCAGCTGGATTACTTCATCCACCAATGGCAGCTTATGCTCCTGAAATTTATTTTTGAGATTTTGTTTCACAATATCCGGATGATTCCTTACTAATTTTATATCTAACATATTGCTTCTCCCTTTTATTTACAGATATAATATATTTTTTATAAACGGTATTTCGATTATACTCCGAACACCTTATTTTTGCAAGGATTGTAGCAAACATTATACAAATGTGCTATACTATTTTTATTGCAACATATGAAAATTATATTTCGAAGGGATATACTTATGAATTTGGAATTAATAAACACAAGACGTAACAATAAAATTTATTCCGATGGAATAAATACATACAAAATTTTCAATAAAGGGTATGATAAAAGACTTGTTTTTCTTGAAGCCTTTATAACTACGGAAGTGGAAGCTGCCGGCGTAAAGGTTCCTCCTATTTTGGAGGTAACCTGCCAAAATGACCAATGGACCTTTCAGTCGGAACCGATAGAATGGAAATCATTATTTACCATGATGCAGGAACATCCGGAAAATATAGATACCTATTTAGATAAAATGGTAGAAGTTCATACTTCCATACACAAATTTAAATGTCCAAAGCTTCCTATTCAAAAAGATAAATTAACTGACTACATTCAGGCTGCCGATTTAGAGGAAGGAACAAAAATTGATCTTCTGGATATGTTAAATACATGCCCAAAACATAAGAAATTAGTTCATGGCAATTTTACCCCTCACAATGTCGTTATCTCTTCCAAAGGAGATTACATTGTTGACTGGAATCATGCCGCGCAGGGCAGTGCCAGTGCAGACGTTGCCCGCACTTACATCTGGATGCAAATGAATATGCCGGAATACGCAGATATATATTTGAAAAAATTCTGTGATGCTACAAACACTGCTTCCCGCTATGTTCGGAATTGGATTCCGATTGTTGCTGCAGCCAGACTGGGAAAGAAAAATCCCGGTGAGGAAGAATTACTGAACAGTCTGATTTCTGTAATTGAATATTAAAATATCATAAATTACAATAAAAAATCCAATAAGTCAATTCCTTTCTGACTTATTGGATTTTTTATATTTTTTTTAAAATTTTTTGACAATCATTTTATGTAAACCCTGCGCCAAATTTGTTGTGGTTTGTCAGTTTACATAACTTAATATTCCATGGCTTTATCCAATGCTTCTTTTTCTTCTTCTCCAAGAGTTGCGTAGGCTTCGCCCTTGATAATCTCTTTAATATATGTATAACTGCTGTCTCTTCCATGCATTGTATTCAAAATAAACCCTGTATTACTATCATCCAGCAGACAAAGAGCAAAACTCAAATTTCCACCCATTTCTTTAAATGCATCATACTTCACAATTCCTAATTTGTGAAATGTTGATGTAATATTATGTAAAGTCGAGTGGAACATCTCTTCATTTTTCTCATATGACCTTTCCAGTCTGTCCATCTGCTGAAAATTTTCTTCAATCGCAGAAGAAAGATTTTCTGCATTCTTGCCCTTCATAAATTTTTCATAACGATTCATTAATCTGGTAATCTTTCTATTCTGCTGAATATGGAGCAATAGAAATACTAAAAACATAACTGCAATTATTGTTAAATATATATAATCTCTCATAACAAACTCCTTTGGTAGCTTAATAATTATAGTTTATCTCATTCTTACAGATTTGTATACATTCAAATAATTCCAATAAATTAATTATTCTTGAATGTTTTCAAACAATTCCAGTATTCTCTCAAACTCCTCCTTTGAGTAATACTCTATCTCTATTTTCCCTTTTCCACCTTTTTTATGATTAATGGCAACTTTTGTTCCAAACTTTTCTCTCAACTTTGTCTCTATTGACGTATAGACAACATCATCCGTAGATGGAATCGGAAGTTTTACCTGTTTCGGATTCAATATCGACTTTACCAGCTTTTCGGTTTCCCTGACACTCAATCCTCTCTCAACAATACTTTTTGCTGCCTCTAATTGTAAATCTTCCCTGTCTAATGCAAGCAATGCCCTTGCATGCCCCATAGAAAGCTCTTCGTTTACAAGCATTTTCTGGATTTCATCTGCCAATTTCAATAGCCTCATTGAATTAGCAATCGCTGTTCTGGACTTGGACACTTTTTGAGCCAGCTCATCCTGTTTTAAATGATACTCATCAATCAGGCTTTTGTATGCCATTGCTTCTTCAATAGGATTTAAATCTTTTCTTTGAATATTTTCTATTAAGGCAATTTCCTTAACTTCCTGTTTTGTATATTCTTTAATAATGACAGGAACTTCCTTTATTTTCGCCAGTTTTGCCGCTCTCCAGCGTCTCTCTCCGGCAATGATTTCATAATAATCATCCTTTTTCTGAACAACGATAGGCTGAATAACCCCAAATTGTTTAATCGAATCTGCTAACTCCTGAAGCGCTTCTTTGTCAAAATTTTTACGGGGCTGATCTCTGTTTGGCTCAATATCGGATATTTTCATCATTGTATCCGCCGGAACCTGTACTTCTTTAATCACTTCCTTGACTACTTCTTTAACTACCGGTTTATTATTTATGCCGGTTTTTGCTTTGGAAGAACCTGTCGTCGGAATCAGAGAATCTATCCCTTTTCCCAAACCTTTTCTCTTTACTGCCATAACGACCTCTCTTTTTATTGTGTTCTTTAAAATTCCCTTTGTACTATTTTTCTGCTATCCCTTTATTTTTACTTTTCATTTACGATTTCCCTTGCAAGTTTTTCATAGGCAACAGCTCCTGAAGATTTGCTATCATACATATGTATCGGCAGACCATAACTTGGTGCTTCTGCTAATCTTACATTTCTTGGAATAACTGTATCATATACTTTTATCTGAATATTTTCTTTTACATTTTCCATTACTTCATTAGAAAGATTCGTTCTGGAATCATACATTGTAAATACAATTCCATCTATTACCAATTTATCATTTAATCTTTCCTGTATTAAATTAATCGTATGAATTAACTGTGATAAACCTTCCAAGGCATAATATTCACACTGAATAGGTACAATAACCGAATCCGATGCAGTTAAAGCATTTACTGTTAAAACATTCAAAGACGGTGGACAGTCAATAATTATATATTCATACAAATCTTTTATCTTTTCCAGTATTTCCTTTAAAATAAATTCCCGGTTCTCAACTCCAATCAAATCTATTTCTGCACCTGACAGATTTACATTAGATGGTAGAACATTTAAATTATCGACACTGCTTTTTGTTAAACATTCTGAAATTGTACATTCTTCCAAAAATAATTCATAAATTGTATTTTCAATATTATTTTTAATAATACCTACACCGCTTGTCGCATTGCCCTGAGGATCAATATCAACAAGCAGAACCTTTTTTCCTAATTCTGCCAGACAGGAAGCAAGATTTATTGCTGTTGTGGTTTTCCCTACGCCGCCTTTTTGGTTGGCTATAGCAATTATTTTTCCCATTCTTATACCATCATTAGTATCCTCTACTAATCCCTTTCCAATTCCATTATTATAAAATCCCCGTTTGTTCATTCTACCACAATACAATATTCATTTCCACTAAAATATTATACAGATGAATGTTTCACGTGAAACAAAAAAGTACATAACTATTATCTTTATTGATTGTAGTTATGTACTTGCTCATTCATTTCAACAAGCGGATTATTTCATCCAGTTCTATTTTTACTCTGTTGGAATCTACGGAAACTATATCTTTGCAAAAGTTTAATTTTTCAATTATTTTGTCATCGTATTTTTTGTCATTATCAAATGGTGTTTCACGTGAAACATTATTTGATTGCTCTATACACTTCTCTACTATTGATAATTCCTCCTGCAAATCAGCTAACTTTTGTTCTATCGACTCATTTTCTGTTAAATATGCTGAAATGTGAACTTCCAGCTCGTTTATCTCCTGATTTTTAAATCCGGTGTCTTCCCTTGCTTTAACAGAAAACATCTCTGATGCTTCGTCGAACATAGAATCTATTTCTTCTATTTTGTTTTTTGATTCAACAATAGCTATCATGTTATGGTCTAATTTGTCCTGATATTCTTTTATTCTTTTTTTCAAAATATTTTTTCTTTTCGTTAAATATTCCGTTAGCATCTTTTCTCCTGTTAGTCTACTATAAAATGTAAGTTTTTTGTTTGTAGAAACTAATTTTTATTTTATTGGTTTTTTTAAAGGAATCCCTGCCTTGCGGGGATATTTATCCGGTGTCTTCTTTATTTTATCAATAATTATAAAACTTCGATTAATTTCTGTAAATGGCAATTTCACTAACTTGTTTGCTTTAATTTTTCCACCCAAAATGTCAATGGCTTTTTCTGCTTCTATTTTTTCTTCTGTGCTAAACTGTGATTTATAACTAACAAAACGCCCTCCTTCTAAAATAAAGGGAACACAGTATTCGCAAAGTGTAGACAGATTTGCCACAGCTCTTGAAACACACAGTTCGAATTTCTCTCTATAATCTTCTTTTTTTCCAAAATCCTCTGCCCGTCCGTGAACAGTCGTAATGTTTTTTAGTTCTAATTCTTTGATGACATCATTTAGAAAATCTAATCTTTTATTTAATGAGTCAAGCAAGGTCACTTTCAGGTGTGGAAACATTATTTTTATTGGAATCCCCGGAAAACCTGCGCCTGTTCCTATATCTATCATTGTTTTGTATTCATTGATAGGAATAACTTTTACCACTAATAAACTATCAATATAATGTTTTATCACTACTTCGTCAAAATCGGTGATAGAAGTAAGATTCATAACTTTATTTTTCTCAACAAGCATTTCATAATATCTGCAAAACTGTTCTATCTGTATATCCGAGATTTCCAATCCCAGTTCTTTTATGCCATTTATCAATAAATCTTTTCCATGCATAATATTTTTCTCTCCGCCATATCTTTTATGCTGCAGTTTTTCCTCTTATCTGCTCCTGTGCTGTTCCATGTAAATCAACAAGACAGATATATCTGCCGGCGATACACCGGATATTCTGGAAGCCTGCCCAATACTAACAGGTTTATAAAATTCTAATTTCTGCATTGCTTCTTTTCTTAAACTGTTTACCTTTGAATAATCAAAATTTTCCGGTATCTTTTTGTTCTCTAATTTTTTAAAATTTTTTACCTGTTTTTTCTGCCTTTCAATATAACCATGATATTTGATATTGATATTTACCTGTTCACATACATCATAAGACAGCTGTGGTCTTTCCTTATCCAGCGTTGCAATCTTATCATAATCCAGCTCCGGTCTTCTGATTAATTCTGCAAGTGTTGTCGCTGTTTTCAGTGGAGTGCTGCCAAGACTTATCAAAAATTCCTGATTTTCTTTTGCGGCGCCAATCCTATAATTTTCCAACCGCTCTATTTCTTTTTCAATGAGCTTTTCCTTTTGACATATATAGTCATATCTTTCTTTAGATACCAGTCCTACTTCGTATCCTATTTTTGACAGTCTTAAATCTGCATTATCCTGTCTCAATAACAATCGATATTCTGATCTGGAAGTCATCATTCTATATGGTTCATGGCTTTCTTTGGTAACAAGATCATCAATCAGCACACCGATATATGCTTGGGAACGGTCTAAAACAACAGACTCTTTTCCTTCTACAAATCTTGCGGCATTGATTCCGGCAATCAGCCCCTGTGCTGCTGCTTCTTCATATCCGGAGCTTCCATTAAACTGCCCTGCGCTGAATAATCCTTTAATTGTTTTAAATTCAAGATTTGGCAATAGTTGTCCGTATTCTATACAATCATACTCTATGGCATATGCATTTCTGACAATCTTTACATTTTCCAGTCCCGGTACTGTGTGATACATTGCATCCTGTACATCTTCCGGCAAAGACGATGACATGCCGCCTAAATACATTTCATTTGTATAAAGCCCTTCCGGTTCAATAAATACCTGATGCCTGTCTTTATCTGCAAACTTTACAACTTTATCTTCTATTGACGGACAATATCTTGGTCCAGTCCCTTCAATCATTCCTGAAAATAAAGGTGAACGGTCAATATTTTCTTTTATAATTTCATGCGTTTTTTCATTCGTATATGTAAGCCAGCAGGATACCTGTTCCTTCTGTATCTCCTCCGGATTTGTAGAGAATGAGAACGGTATTATCTTCTCATCTCCAAACTGCTCTTCCATTTTACTGAAATCAATTGTTCTTTTATCTACTCTGGCTGGCGTACCTGTCTTAAATCTTCTCATTTTAATTCCGTTTTTTATTAGAGAATCCGTCAAATAATTTGCTGCCATTAACCCGTTTGGTCCTGTGTATTCACAAACATCTCCATAAATACATTTTGCCTTCAGATAAACGCCGGTTGCTAATACAACTGCCTTTGCAAAGTATGTCGCTCCTGAAACGGTCTTTACACCTTTTATAATACCATCTTCCACAATTAATTCAGAAACTTCTCCCTGCTTAATCGTAAGATTTTCTGTATTTTCCAAAGTCCTTCGCATCTCTCTGGTATAGTCCTGCTTATCTGCCTGTGCCCGCAATGAATGAACAGCAGGACCTTTTGACTTATTGAGCATTTTTGATTGAATAAATGTCTTATCAATATTTTTTCCCATTTCTCCGCCTAGAGCATCTACTTCACGGACAAGATGTCCTTTAGAGGTTCCACCTATATTGGGGTTACATGGCATGAGAGCAATACTATCAACACTTACTGTAAAAACAATCGTATCAAATCCAAGTCTGGCAGAAGCTAATGCCGCTTCGCATCCTGCATGACCTGCACCTATTATTACTACATCATAATTTTTTTCAATCTTTAACATCTCAATATTTACTCCATTAATAGTGAATAATTCATTTTTATTTTCCCATACAGAACTTGGAAAAAATCTCATTAACCAAATCTTCTTCCACACTCTCTCCAATAATTAATCCAAGCTGTTCATAAGCATCCATCAAATCAATAGAATAGAAATCCTCCGGCATCATTGCTTCCACAGATTCCTTTACTTTTAATAAACTGTGATAAGCATTTTCCAAGGCTTCCTTGTGTCTTGCATTGGTAATATATATCTGGTCATTATAAGTAACTTTTCCTGAAAAAAACATATCTCTGATTTTATTTTCCAGTTTGTCCATTCCTATACCCTGTTTTGCAGAAAATTCTATAATATCTTCTGCAGGCAAATCTTTTATTTTACTTAAATCAGCAATGATTTCTACATCTGATTTGTTTAGTAAAACAATAAATTGCTTATCTTTGATCAACTGAATAATTTCTAAATCATTTTCGTCAATCTCTTTTGAACCGTCAATGACATAAATAATTAAATCTGCATCATTCGCTGTTTCTTTCGCCTTGTTGACACCAATCTGCTCAACTATATCCTCTGTATTTCTGATTCCTGCAGTATCAATTATTTTAAGAGATAATCCATTTAAGTTAATATTTTCCTCTAATACATCTCTGGTTGTACCTTCAATATCTGTTACAATCGCACGTTCTTCCCCCAGCATAAGATTTAAAAGAGAAGATTTTCCGGCATTGGGTTTTCCTAAAATTACTGTATTAATTCCTTCTTTCATCCTTCTGCCATTATCAAAGGTATCTAATAATTGTTTAATTTTAAAAATATTATTCTGCAGCATACCAGAGATTTCATCATGGTACCCATCTAAACTGATATGTTCCGGATCATCCAGCGCTGATTCAATAAAAGCAATGTGATAGAGGACGTCACTTCGGATTTCCTTTATTTTGTCAGAGACTCCTCCCTTTAGCTGCGCCATGGAACTTTTGAGCGCAAAATCATTACTTGATTGAATAACATCCATAACAGCCTCTGCCTGGGATAAATCCAATCTTCCATTTAAAAAAGCTCTTTTTGTAAATTCTCCGGGAGCTGCTGCCTTTGCGCCATTTTTTATTACGAGTTCTAATACCTTTTGTAATATCAGCATTCCACCGTGGCAATCAATTTCTACTGTATCTTCCCCTGTATATGAATGAGGTTTTTTCATAACAAGCACAAGCACCTGGTCGATTGTTTTTTCATCATCTACAATATATCCATAATGAACAGTATGACTTTTTACATCACACAATTTTTTTTCTTTTTTATCTGACTTAAATATTTTATCCACGATTTCAACTGATTCATCACCACTAATTCTGATAATCCCTATACCGGAATTTCCGGCAGAAGTAGAAATCGCCGCGATTGTATCTGTAACTTTCATAAGACACCTTTTCAATTACATTTTATATTACTTTTACAAAGCATAATATTCTAACATAAAAGTATACCATAATCATTCAAAAAATAAAATAAAAAGCACATTTGATATTAGATTACTCAATGTGCTTTTTATTCTTATAAATATTTAATTCATAAAAATGAGAGTCTTCTTTATATTCACTCTCCATCACCAACATTTTTCAAATTCCGGTGCGATTTTATTTTTTTAATAAAACAACCACATGTCTATATGGTTCTTCTCCTTCACTCTTTGTCGTACAGAATTTATCGTTCTGAAGCGCAGAATGAATAATTCTTCTCTCGTAAGGATTCATTGGTTCTAAAGCTACAGGTTTTTTAATTCTCTTTACTTTAAGAGATATATTTTTTGCAAGATTTTCCAAAGTTGCTTTTCTTCTCTCTCTGTAGTTTTCAGTATCTAATTTTATTCTATTAAACTTATCACTTTCTTTATTTACTACAAGGCTTACAAGATACTGTAATGAATCAAGAGTTTGTCCTCTCTTTCCAATAATAATGCCCATGTCATCGCCAATTACATTAATATTAATTGTATTTTCTTTTTCTCCTTCTTCTACCTGAACATCAAGTTTTACAGTAAGGTCCATTGCATCAAAAACTTTATTTAAAAAATCTACTGCAATTTCTTCCACGGATTCTTTTCTTTTTGCCTTAATTACTGCCGGTTTACTGCCAATTCCCAGAAAACCACTAGACCCTTTTTCAACTACTTCATAATCAAGCTGGTCTGCTGCAATTCCATAATCAACACATGCATTTGTTATTGCTTCATCTACATTCTTTCCTTCATATTCTTTATATTCCATAATTAATCCACCTCTATTTATTATTTCTATCATTATAATCTTTTACCATATTCGCTTTTGCTGCCAAAGAGCCTCTGCCGGCTGATTCTTTTGCTTTTCTGATTTTTTCTTCTTTTTCTTTGGCGGTCATTGTAGAACTGCCGGTAACATTTCTTGTATTTGTTTTAGATGCTTCCAAAACCTTTTCTCTGTAAATTCCTTGTTTTTCTTTACGCTTTTCAGCTTTTTGTGCAGCCTTTTCTCTATTTTCTTCTATAATATCATTCACATCTACTTTTTGCATATAGAGATTAATAAATACCTGTTGAAGCATCATAATCAGAGAACCTGCCATCCAGTATAAACCTAAACCTGCTGATAAAATCCAACACATATATACTGACATAAGCGGCATCATAATATTCATGATTTTCATTGAACCAGCCATTGGATTATCCTGACTGCCGGCTACTTTATTTAATTTTTGCGTAAGCTGTACACTTAACAACTGGAATAAACCTGCAAGAATTGGAATAGTTAAAGCAGCAATTATTGTAATCATTCCTGCATGAAACATTGCACTAGGCGACATACCTAAATTTAAACCAAAGAAATTATTTAAACTTTCTATTTTACTTGCAATTCCTTTGTCTGCCACAGCCAAAATATCACTTAATTCCGTACCTTTTGTAAGTTTTACACTGCTGTTGGTTCTTGATGAATTCATTGCATCAATACAATTATTAATCTGCGTTGAAGACAATTTGCTTCCTGCCATTTTAATATTAAAAAACTGTTTCATCTGAGATGCATCCAGCCCATGTATAACTTTAATATATAAATTTTTTACCGGCTGAACATAAGCAGGAATATTCATGACAACCCGATACAATGCAAAAAGAATAGGCATCTGTATAATAAGCTGTAAACAACTTCCTGTAGGTGACGTTCCATACTTATCATATACCGCTCTAATTTCTTCCTGCTGTTGTAATTGTGACTGTTGGTCTTTTCTATCTTTATATTTTTTTTGTATTTCCTGTATTTCAGGCGTCATAACAGCATTTAATTTTGTAAACTTCTGCTGCTTAATTGTCATAGGAAGCATAAGCATTCTTACAACCAATGTAAATATAATAATGCAAAGTCCAATATTATAAATACCAAAGAATGCAAATCCATCATAGATTATTTCAAGTATTTTTCCCAAAATCCAAGCAAATGGTTTTAAAATACCACCTGTTTGTGTGGCAATTATAAAATTTTCCATTGAATCCTCCTTTAAGGAACAGGATCATATCCTCCTTTATGAAAATGATTACATCTTAAAATTCTTCTTATGGCAAGATAAGATCCTTTAAACGGTCCATATTTTTGTAAAGCCTCCAATGCATATTGAGAGCATGTTGGAATATATCTACATGAAGGTGTTCGTTTCATCGGAGAAATAAATTTTTTATAAAATTTAATCAATCCGATAAATACAAAATTAATTCCTTTACTAAAAACTGAAAAAAATAATTTAACTTTCTTTATCATAATTTTCAACTCACAATTAATTGTTGGCTTTGTTTTCTAATTAGTTACGAATTTTATCTTTTTTTATCAAGATATTCTGAATTTTACTCAAGTGCATTATTGCACTTTCTATTGTATGATAATTTTCGTCCCTAGCAGTGGTTTTCACTACTACGACTATGTCCAAACCACTATTGAACATATTACAATTTAGTCTGTAGCTTTCTCTAATTAAGCGGGTTAGGCGATGTCTTACTACACTATTTCCTACTTTTTTACTAACGGATATACCTAATCTGTTAATGCTTAAATTATTTGGCAGAACATACATTACTAAATATTTATTTGCTTTTATTTTTCCTTCTTTATATACTTTTTGAAATTCAATATTTTTTTTTAATGAAACATAATTTTTCATATTTCTCTCCATTTGAATCAGTTATATAAAGAAAGGCCACATCGGAATGTGACCTAAGCTGACAATTTTTTTCTTCCTTTAGCTCTCCTGTTAGCAAGAACCTTTCTACCGCCTGCTGTACTCATTCTTTTTCTAAATCCATGAACTTTTGATCTCTGTCTTTTCTTTGGCTGAAATGTCATTTTCATAATACGGCACCTCCTTTTCTGTTCTATAGTAAAACATCATTACAATTACCAAAATAAAAATAATCGCAGTCAATTATTGATTAAACCACAAAATTAATATAATTTCAAGTATTTTTTATAATTATTTACAATAAGCAATTACAACTCTGTTATTTATATTTTTTATATTTTTACTGCCAAAATCATATTTGAGTTTACATATTATTTTCTTACTTTACATAAAGTTATCAACTAAATGTTAATAGCATGTTAATAACTTTATTGATTTTAGTTCCATTTTATTATATTTCTTTATTTTATTTTTGGTTAATGTTAATAACTTGAATAATATTTTGTCATAATTTGTCATGTTTATGTTAATTAATTTTCCGATAATTAATATTTTATGTTAATTAAATTTATTGCCAAATTTTTTCTATATATAATATTACTTTCTTCCTATTATAATATCTATTTTATATTGAAAATCTGCCCGATTTGATGTATTATATTATTGTGTGGGCTTTTGTGCCTTTTACACTTTTTAGGAGGACACTATGTTAGATGTTTTAGAAAAAAAATGGCCTGAAATATTGGATTTTTTTAAAAAAGAATATGATATCCAAGATATAACCTTTGAAACTTTTATTTTACCCTTAAATATAAAGTCATACAAGGACAGAACTGTAAAATTAATTTTTACCGGAAAAAGTGGCAGCAGTGGTCTTCAATATATCAACAAAAGATATTTTGATTTTTTGAAAATTTCTATATCTATCGTTTTAGGAGAAGATATAGATTTAAAAATATTACTTCCGGGAGATTCATCTTTGGAAGAAGAAGAGGAAGAAGAAACATCTTCTGTTTCATCAATTAATTCAGAAGATATTATTTTAGAAAAAAGAATATTTGAGTCACATCTTGATAAAAAATATACTTTTGATTCCTTTGTTGTAGGAAATAATGCTGTCGCGCAGGCTACATCTCTAGCGGTTGCAGATGCACCGGGAGAAGTACATAATCCTCTTTTTATTTATGGTGGCGTAGGTCTTGGCAAAACACATCTGATGCAGTCTATTGGAAACTATGTCTTAAAAGCAAACCCAAAGGCTAAAGTTCTATACACAACTACCGAATCTTTTACAAATGAAGTAATTGACTTACTGGGAAGACAAAAGAAAAATCAGGATGAAATTATTGAATTTAGAAATAAATACAGAAATGTAGATGTTTTATTGATAGATGATATTCAATTTATATCCGGAAAAGAAAGAACACAGGAAGAAATCTTTAATATTTTTAATGAATTATTTTTAAAACATAAACAGATTGTTTTTACATCAGACAGAAAACCAAATGAAATCGAAGATATTGCAGACAGGCTTACAACACGTTTTCAACAGGGAATTACTGTAGATATTCAAAGTCCTGATTATGAGACGCGCATGGCAATTCTAAAAAAACATGCTTTATCCCAGGGAATCAATGTAACAGATGACAGGGAAGATTTTGATAATAATAATATTTTGGAAGCGCTTGACTATATTGCTACAAATTTTGTTACAAACGTAAGAGAATTAGAAGGCTCTCTAAATAATATTATTGCATTTTCAAAAATTAACAGAGTTCCTATTACAAAGAACTTTGCTATTGATACGTTAAAGGTAGATAATTCTGAAGAAAAAATAACATGTCAGACAATCATCAATATTGTTGCGGAACATTTTCAAATTACAGCAGCAGATATTTGTTCCAAAAAAAGAAGTAATGACATTGCCTTTCCAAGGCAGATTTGTATGTATCTGTGCAGAGTATATACTGATGAAAAATTAGAAACAATAGCAAAATACTTAAAAAAGAAAAATCATGCTACTGTCAGCTATGGATATAATGAAATAAAAAAATCCATAGAAACAGATCCTTCCATAAAATCAACAATAGATATTTTAAAAAAGAAAATTAATCCTAATTAAGAATGACACATCATTTATTTATTTAAAACCTCTGTTATATCTCTGAAGATGTTAATAAGTTTGATAACTACCTGCATATTTGAGTTAATAACAGTGTTAATAGTTTTTTAATAAGTTTTTACTATATCACACATTGATTTTTATTGGTAATTTTTTATTTGATAATAATTTATATGATGTTGTTAATGAATCATGGATTATTAACAAGTTATTATTTTATAATTTCCTTTATTCATTATTATCAAAACGTTTTTTTATCTTATTCTCGCTGCTTATTATTATTATTAAATAATTATATATTTATTTATAAAATTACACCTTTTATGCGTGTAAAATTAATCTTTCAAACAAAGGAGATATTTTTATGAAATTAATTTGCAAAAAAACAGATTTGATTACAGGTATTAATATCGTAATGAAGGCGGTATCATCAAAAACTACAATGTCTATTTTAGAATGTATATTAATTGATGCAACGCAGGGAGTTATAAAATTTACTGCTAACGATATGGAACTTGGGATAGAAACAAAAGTTACCGGAGAAATAGCAGAAGCCGGAAGAATTGCGATTGATGCAAAGATTTTTTCAGAAATTGTAAGAAAACTTCCTGATAATGATGTTGTAATAGAAGTTAGAGATGAAAATACCGCTCATATAACATGTGAAAATGCTAAATTTAATATTCTTATAAAGTCAGCGGAAGATTTTTCTTATCTTCCGGCAATTGAGAAAAAAGAAAAAATTACAATTTCACAATTTTCTTTAAAAGAGATTATAAGACAAACGAGTTTTGCAATTAATGAAGCAGAAAAAAATAAATTGCTTACAGGTGAGTTATTTGAAGTTCATGGAAATAAATTAAAAGTAGTAGCTCTCGATAAATTCCGTATCGCTATCAGAAATATTGAATTAAAAGAAGATTACGGAAATTATAAAGTATTGGTTCCGGGAAAATCTTTAAATGAAATAAGCAAGATTCTTACTGGAGGGGTAGAGGATGATGTAAATATTTATTTTACATCCAATCATGTACTTTTTGAATTTGATGAGACGATTGTTGTTTCCAGACTGATTGAATCAACCAATTTCTTTGATACTGATAAGATGATTAGTAATGATTATAAGACAAAGATAACCATTAATAAAAAAGAAATGGCTGATTGTATTGACAGAGCTACACTTCTTATCAAAGAGGGAGATAAAAAGCCTGTATTTTTATCAATGAAAGACAACGAAATGGAACTTTCCATTAATACCTTTATAGGCTCAATGGATGAAAACATTCCTATATTAAAAGAGGGTGGAGATTTATTAATTAGTTTTAATCCAAAATTCCTTATTGATATTTTAAGGGTTTTAGATGAGGAACAGGTAAGTATGTATTTTACTAATTCGAAAGCTCCATGCTTTATTAGAGATGAGGAAGGAAGCTATATTTATATTGTACTTCCGGTAGTGCAGTAAAAATTCTTATTATAACAAAGAAAGGTATTTATATATAAAAGTATAATTGGATAAAAATGGAAAATATGAGCATAACTATAAAAGATGAATTTATAAAATTAGGTCAGGCATTAAAACTGGCAGGATGTGTCAGTTCCGGTGTGGATGCAAAATTTTTGATTCAGGACGGACAGGTAAAAGTAAATGGGCAAACAGATATAAGAAGGGGAAAAAAACTTTATCCGGGCGACACTTTTGAATTTGAAGGAACTGTAGTTTTAGTAAAAAAATGATAGTTAAGAGAGTAGAGTTAAGTAATTTTAGAAATTATAAATTACTACAATTAAATTTAGATGAAAAAACAAATATTTTGTATGGGAACAATGCCCAGGGAAAAACAAATGTTTTGGAGTCTGTTTATGTATGCAGCACTACAAAATCTCACAGAACAAATAGGGATGTAGAATTAATACATTTAGGTTCTGATGAAGCACATATTAAAATTTTTATCGAAAAAAATAACAGGGAGCAGCGAATCGATATACATCTTAGGAAAAATAAAACGAAAGGAATTGCAATTAACGGTATTCCAATTAAAAAAGCAAGTGAGCTGTTTGGTATTTTCAATGTTGTTATTTTTTCTCCGGAAGATTTGAATATTATAAAAAAAGGTCCGGCTGAAAGAAGAAAATTTATGGATATGGAACTTTGTCAGTTGGATAAAATATACGTTTATAATCTGACAAATTATAATAAGATTATTGCTCAAAGAAATAAATTATTAAAAGATATTTATTTTCGTCCGGAATTAAAACAGACATTAGATGTATGGGATAGCCAGCTGGCAGAATATGGAGCAAAAATAATAGAAAGAAGAATCCGATTTATTGAGGAAATAAATGATATTATAAAGCCCATTCATAAAAAATTAACCGGCGGAGTGGAAAATATCCGTATTGTTTATCAAAAAAATTGTGAGGAAAAAGACTTAATAAATCATTTAAAGGAAAACAGAGATAAAGATATAAAATATAAAGCCACGTCTGTGGGACCACATAAAGATGATATATTATTTTTTAATGACGAGCAGAACATAAGAGTTTATGGAAGTCAGGGGCAGCAGAGAACAATGGCGTTATCTTTAAAACTGGCAGAAATTGAACTGGTTAAAAAAATAATTAATGATTTACCGGTTTTATTGTTAGATGATGTTTTGTCAGAGCTTGATTCAGAGAGACAAAACCATTTATTAAAAAGTCTGAATAATATCCAGACAATTATTACATGTACCGGTTTGGATGAATTTATTGAAAATAGATTTAAAATAAACAAAATTTTTCAAGTTGCAGATGGCAATGTAAAAGAAAAGATAGTTTAAAAAAGATAAGGAGTTGCAAATGGGTAACAACACAAATGTAGAAAACGAATATGGAGCAGATCAGATTCAGGTGTTAGAAGGACTTGAAGCAGTAAGAAAAAGACCGGGTATGTACATAGGTTCTACTTCTGTAAGAGGACTTCATCACTTGGTTTATGAAATCGTAGACAATTCTGTAGATGAGGCGTTGGCAGGATATTGTGATACCATTGATGTACAGATTAATAAGGATAATTCTATTACAGTTAGAGATGATGGACGAGGAATTCCAACAGATATTAATGCAAAAACAGGTAAACCTGCCGTTGAAGTTGTATTTACAGTTCTCCATGCGGGAGGAAAATTTGGCGGCGGAGGATATAAAGTATCGGGCGGACTTCATGGAGTAGGCGCATCAGTAGTAAACGCTTTGTCAAAATGGCTGGAAGTAAAGGTCTGCAGAGAAGGAAACGTGTACTATCAAAGATATGAATTTGGTCATGTTGTAAAGCCTTTAAGTGTTATTGATAAATGTGATGAAGATTTTACAGGAACGGAAGTCACTTTCTTACCGGATGATACAATATTTGAAGATACAGTTTATGATTATAAAATTTTAGAAACAAGATTAAGAGAGACTGCTTTTCTTACAAAAAATCTTAAAATTATTTTAAGAGATGTAAGAGAAGATAAACCAATCGAAAAGACTTTCCATTATGAAGGTGGTATTAAAGAATTTGTTTCTTATTTGAATAAGGGTAAAACAGCGCTTTATGATGATGTTATTTATTGTGAGGGAACAGTAAATAATGTTTATGTTGAAGTTGCAATGCAGCATAACGATGCATATAACGAAAATACATTGAGTTTTGTAAATAATATCAATACTCCGGAAGGAGGTATGCAGGTTGAAGGTTATAAGAGGGCTTTAACAAAAACCTTAAATAACTATGCCCGTAAAAATAAAATCTTAAAAGAAAAAGAAGATAATTTATCCGGTGAAGATTTTAGAGAGGGATTAACAACAATTATAAGTGTCAAGATAGAGGACCCTCAATTTGAAGGACAGACAAAACAAAAATTAGGAAATAGTGAAGCAAGAGGAGCAGTAGACAGTGTAGTGAGTGAACAGCTTACTTATTTTCTGGAACAAAATCCGGGAGTAGCAAAGATTATTTGTGAAAAAGCGGTACTTGCACAGCGGGCAAGAGAGGCTGCCAGACAGGCGAGAGAAACTACCCGAAGAAAAACAGCGTTGGATGTTGCTGCACTTCCTGGAAAACTGGCAGACTGTTCCGATAAGGATCCAAAAAAATGCGAAATTTTTATTGTTGAGGGAGATTCCGCCGGAGGTTCTGCAAAGAAGGCAAGAGTCCGTGCAACACAGGCTATTCTTCCACTTCGTGGAAAGATTTTAAATGTTGAAAAAGCAAGACTTGACAGAATTATGCAAAATGCAGAAATAAGAGCGATGATTACAGCATTTGGCACAGGAATTTATGATGAATTTGATATTTCAAAACTTCGCTATGACAAGATTATCATTATGACAGATGCAGATGTTGATGGCGCTCATATTGATACATTAATGCTTACATTCTTTTATCGGTTTATGCCTGAATTAATTAATGAGGGGCATGTTTATTTAGCTATGCCTCCACTTTATCAGGTAACAAGAAATAAGAAAAATTATTATGCATATAGTGATGCAGAGCTTGACAATATTCTTTCGGAAATAGGACGTGATAATCAAAATAAAATTCAGCGTTATAAAGGTCTTGGAGAGATGGACGCATCGCAGCTTTGGGAGACAACAATGGATCCTGAAACCAGAATTTTAAAACAGGTAAAAATAAATGAGGATACATTGACAGAGATGGACCTTACATTTACAACACTGATGGGTGATGAAGTGGAACCTAGAAGAGAATTTATAGAAGCAAATGCCAAGTTTGTACAGAATTTGGATATATAGGAGGAAATTTAAGTGGACGATAAAATTTTTGATAGAATTCAGGAAGTAGACTTAAAAGAGACAATGGAAACCTCTTATATTGATTATGCAATGAGTGTTATTGCAGCAAGAGCACTTCCGGATGTCAGAGACGGACTAAAACCGGTTCAAAGACGTGTACTTTATTCTATGGTAGAATTGAACAATGGTCCGGATAAACCACATAGAAAGTGCGCCCGTATTGTTGGTGATACTATGGGTAAATACCATCCACATGGAGATAGTTCTATTTACGGTGCATTGGTTAATATGGCGCAGGAATGGAGTACAAGGTATCCATTAGTAGACGGACATGGTAATTTTGGTTCCGAAGATGGTGACGGGGCTGCTGCAATGCGTTATACAGAAGCACGCCTCAGCAAAATTTCTATGGAAATGGTTGCTGATATTAACAAAGATACGGTTGACTTTGTTCCAAACTTTGATGAAACAGAAAAAGAACCAACCGTTCTTCCATCAAGGTATCCAAATCTTTTAGTAAATGGTACCAGTGGTATTGCTGTAGGTATGGCTACCAATATTCCACCACATAATTTAACAGAAACAATTAATGCTATTATCAAAATTATTGATAATAAAGTAGATGAGAATAGAAGTACCGAAATAGAAGAAATTATGGAAATTGTCAAGGGACCGGATTTTCCTACAGGTGCTACAATTCTTGGAAGAAAGGGAATTGAAGAAGCATATCGCACAGGACGCGGAAAAATAAAAACACGTGCAGTTTCCGAAATAGAAACCATGGACAATGGTAAAAGCAGAATTGTTGTTACAGAACTTCCATATATGGTGAATAAAGCAAAGTTGGTTGAAAAGATAGCAAGTCTGGTAAAAGAAAAGAAAATTGACGGTATTACAGACCTGCGTGACGAATCTGATCAGGAAGGAACGCGTGTAGTAATCGAAGTTCGTCGTGATGCCAATGCCAATGTTATTTTAAATCAGCTTTATAAACATACACAGCTTCAGGATTCTTTTGGTGTTATTATGCTTGCATTGGTAAATGGAGAACCAAAGATTCTTAATCTTTTACAGATGCTGGATGAATATTTGAACCATCAGAAAGATGTTGTAACCCGCCGTACACGTTATGAATTAAATAAAGCAGAAGAACGTGCACATATTATTCAAGGATTATTGATTGCGCTTGATAACATTGATGAAGTCATTCAAATTGTTAGAAATTCCAGAACAACCGCCGATGCGAAAGCCGCCTTATCTGAAAGATTTGGTCTTTCTGACGCACAGGCACAGGCAATAGTTGATATGCGTATTCGTCAGTTGACAGGTTTGGCGAGAGAAGACCTCGAAAACGAATATAAAGAATTAATAGAAAAAATTGCTTACTTAAAATCCATTTTAACGGATGAGAATAAACTTCTTACTGTTATTAAAGAAGAAATGGAAATAGTAAGGGATAAATTCGGTGATGAAAGAAGAACAAAGATAGGTATTGATGTAGATTTGGATGATGAAGATTTAATTCCTGAAGAAGATACAGTTATTGCAATGACCAATCTTGGATACATAAAGAGAATGACTGTGGATAATTTTAAAGCCCAGAATCGCGGCGGTAAGGGAATTAAAGGAATGCAGACCATAAATGATGACTTTATGAAGGATATGTTTATGGTTTCTACCCATGATTATATTTTATTCCTCACAAATACAGGACGTATCTATAAGCTAAAAGGATATGAAATTCCGGAAGCGGGAAGGACAGCTAGAGGAATGGCGATTGTAAATCTGTTACAATTACAGCCGGAAGAAAAAATTTCAGCTATGGTGCAGATGCGTGAGTTTGAGGATGATAAATATCTCATTATGGCAACAAAGAAAGGTACAATTAAGAAAACGTCGATTTCTGCATATACCAATATCAGAAAGAGTGGTATTCAGGCAATTACATTAAGAGAAGATGATGAATTGATTGATGTAACCATTTCTGATAACAAAAATAATATTATGCTGATTACAAAAAACGGACAGGGAATTAAATTCCGCGAAACAGATGTCAGGGAAACAGGACGTTCTGCAATGGGTGTAAGAGGTATCGAATTAAAAGGTAATGATGAAGTTATTTCAATGCAGCTGGATACAGAAGGCGAATGTATTTTGATTGTTTCTGCAAACGGAATGGGTAAGCGTACACCATTTAGTGATTTCAAATTACAGAATCGTGGCGGTAAAGGTGTTAAATGTTATAAGATTACAGAAAAAACAGGTGAAGTTGTCGGCGCGAAAGCTGTTAATGATGGAAATGAAGTGATGATGATTACGAATGAAGGAATTGTCATTCGAATGTTTGTAGATGATATTTCCATTCTTGGAAGAGTAACATTAGGTGTAAAACTGATGAATACCGGAAAAGAGGATGATATTGTTGTGGCAAGTATTACGAAAGTAAAGGAAAGTGTCACAGAAGCAGATGCAAAGGAAGCGGAAAAACTTGCAGAAGCAGAAGATTCTGACGGGTCAGAAGAATAAAAGGATAATGGAAGGCGACTATAGTCGCCTTTCGTTATGATAAATAAAAGATTACATAGATAAGGAGAAAATATGAGAGAAATACATACAGACAATATAATTGAAAATATCAGAGAGATGTGTATCGAAGCAAATTATTATCTCTCACCGGATATGGTAAAAGTATTAGAACAAGCAAAAGAAAGCGAAAAATCTCCTTTAGGATGTCAGATATTAGAGCAATTAGATGAAAATTTAAAAATTGCAGCAGAAGATAAAATTCCTATTTGTCAGGATACCGGAATGGCTGTAGTATTTATGGAAATCGGACAGGATGTTCATATTATTGGACAAAATTTGGAAGATGCAATTAATGAAGGAGTCAGACAGGGGTATGTGGAAGGATTTTTAAGAAAATCCGTAGTGAATGACCCAATTATAAGGGAAAATACAAAGGATAATACGCCTGCGGTGATTCATTACAATATTGTGTCTGGAGATAGTATAAAAATAACAATAGCACCAAAAGGCTTTGGAAGCGAAAATATGAGCAGGGTATTTATGTTAAAGCCGGCAGATGGTATTGAGGGGGTAAAGGAATCCGTACTTACAGCAGTAAAAGATGCAGGACCTAATGCCTGTCCGCCTATGGTGGTAGGAGTTGGAATTGGAGGAACATTTGAAAAGTGTGCTTTTCTTGCAAAAAAAGCACTTGCCAGACCGGCAGATAGTAGTTCGGATATTCCTTATGTAAAAGAAATGGAAGAAGAATTATTGAATAAAATAAATCATTTAGGTATCGGACCGGGTGGGTTAGGAGGAACGCAGACAGCTCTGGCAGTAAATATAGAAACATACCCTACGCATATAGCAGGATTACCTGTAGCAGTCAATATATGCTGCCATGTCAACAGACATGTAACAAGAATTTTATAAAAAATATATTAGGGAGGAATTATGAACAAAAAAGTAACAGCTCCATTATCGAATGAAGATGCAAAAAGTTTGAAAGCGGGAGATTATGTATACATAACAGGAACAATTTATACTGCAAGGGATGCAGCACATAAGAGAATGCAGGAAGCGCTGGAAAAAGGAGAATCTCTGCCAATAGATATGAAAAATAATATAATTTACTATATGGGTCCTTCGCCTGCAAGAAAGGGAAGACCAATAGGTTCTGCAGGTCCCACAACTGCCAGCCGCATGGACAAGTATGCACCTGGGCTTTTAGATTTGGGATTAAAAGGAATGATAGGAAAAGGAAAGCGTTCCGGAGAGGTAGTAGATGCGATTATAAGAAATGGCTGTGTTTATTTTGCAGCAGTTGGCGGAGCAGGAGCCATATTATCAAAATGCATTAAAAGCAGTGAAATAGTAGCATATGATGATCTTGGAACAGAAGCTATTAGAAAATTATATGTAGAAGATTTTCCATCTATTGTTGTCATTGACAGTAATGGAAACAATTTATATGAAACAGCAATCAAGGAGTATACAAATGAAAATTAATCGTATTGCATATTTATTTACAAGAAGATTTTACAAAGTTCCGTGGTTATTTCAGCAAATCAATCAGGCAGGCAATTCAAAAAAATATACAATAAAGGAAAGATATAATAAAGTAAAAAATGTATGTCATAAAGTAAATTTTTATGCCCATGTAAATATAAAATGCACCGGCATAGAAAATCTGCCAACAGAAAACGGATTTATATTGACACCCAACCATCAGGGGTTGTTTGATGTTCTGTTAATGATTGATACCTGCGATAAACCGTTTTCGATTGTAATGAGAAAAGAGCTTGCAAAGATTCCTTTACTAAAACAGGTGATAAAGGCTTTAGATGGAAAAGTAATAGACAGAGAGGATCCCCGCCAGGGAATGCAGATTATAAAAGAAATGTCTGAAGAAATTTTAAAGGGAAGAAATTATGTTATTTTTCCTGAAGGAACAAGAAGCAAAAAAGGAAATATCCCGGGTGAGTTTAAAGGCGGTTCTTTTAAAAGCGCAGTAAAAGTAAAAGCACCGATTGTTCCCGTGGCATTAATAGACTCTTTTAAGCCATTTGATATAAAAGATACGAAAACGGTGGATGTTCAGATACATTATTTAGAACCTTTATATTATGAAGAATATAAAAATATGAAAACAGTAGAAATAGCTGCATACATAAAATCAAAAATAACAGATAAAATAGAACAGGAGACAAAAAAGAACTAATTGACAAATAAAAATAGCTATATTATAATATCCATGCATTGTGGAAAAAGCATAATATTGGATTATAAATTAGGCATGGAGAAGTACTCAAGTGGCTGAAGAGGCGCCCCTGCTAAGGGTGTAGGTCGTTTGCGCGGCGCGAGGGTTCAAATCCCTCCTTCTCCGTTTCAGTAAGAACCCTGATTTTGATACAGACCGTATCAAGATTAGGGTTCTTAATTTTTATATACAATTTATATGCAAAAGTATAGTATAATAACAGGGAAATGGAAATACCGATAATGCCTGTTCAGGAGAAATTTGAAGAATTGAATTTGTATTATTGCAATTAAGAGGAGGCAAAACCGATGAGTCAAATATTATGTTCTACGGGAGCACTGCTTGGCAGAGCAAATCATAGGGATTACAGACTGCTTGGTAATCTTGCATCAAAACTTGAATGTGACGGTTTTGAATTTATGATGTATGAATCATGGTATTCGGAATTGGAAAATTTAATTTCAAGCGTGCAGTCCTTTCATTTAAATATTCCGGTTATTCATGCGCAAAAATCTTTGGGAGAATATTTGTGCGGCATGAAAGTCTGGCATGAAGGGGACGAATATCCGGAATATGTCATGACGGAAAAAGAAGATAAAGCATGGTTTCAAAAGGGAATAGAGCTATTTTCTATCAATCTCAAAATTGCAAATGCTTTTGGTGCAGAAAAAATGGTTTTGCATTTGTGGAACGGACTTCCTTCTGATAAAAATATGGACAAGAATGTAGAACGTTTTGGGATTTTAAAAGATATGGCGGAAAAAGCAGGTGTTACCCTAATGGTGGAAAATGTAATCTGCAATACAAACAGCCCACTATATAATATGAAAAAAGTACATCATGTATATCCGGACGCCGATTTTGTCTATGATACAAAAATGGCAGAGTTTCACGGAGAAACGATGAAACTGTTTGAACCGAAATGGGAGTGGCTTGTCAAAGAAGGACATCTGAAACATCTGCATATTAATGATTATGGCGGAGGATATATGGATTGGGGAAATTACAATATTCTTCCGATAGGAAAAGGGCATATTGATTTTGACAGGTTTCTCAGAAATCTTTTTCAATACGGATATGACGGGGACTATACGGTTGAGGCTACCGCATTTGACAGGACAACAGGAAATGTTGATATTGAAATGTTAAATACCTGTTTTAAGAAATTAAGAATGCTGATAAAGAAATGGAGAATACAAAATGACTGAAAAAGAAAAAATGGAAAAGCAGATGATTTACGATGCAAACAATGATTTGGAACTGCTGGCAGAACGGCAGGAATGTAAGTCTCTCTGTCAGCAATATAACAATCTGCCGATTAAGGATTTAGAGGCGCGTAGAAGCCTGATAAAAACAATATTGGGTAAAACAGGGGAACACATTCATATTGAACCGGATTTTTGGTGTGACTATGGCAGATATATCAGTGTCGGCGAAAACTTTTATGCGAATCATGGATTGGTTATTCTTGATGCAGGAACAGTGACCTTTGGAGATGATGTATTTATTGGTCCCGGATGTGGATTTCATACAGCAGGACATCCCATTGATTTCAGGCAGAGAAATCAGGGATTAGAGTATGCCTATCCAATAAAGGTCGGCAGTAATGTCTGGATTGGCGCTGCAGTTTCGGTAATGCCGGGAGTGACCATCGGAGACAATGTTGTCATAGGCGCAGGAAGTATTGTTGTCAAAGATATTCCCTCTGACAGCGTAGCAGTGGGAAATCCATGCAGGGTAATACGAAAGATAGAGGAGGATTAAGATGAAAATATTAGTAATAGGCGGTACCAGATTTTTTGGAATCCATATGGTAAAAGAACTTTTAGAAAAAGGTCATGATGTTACGATTGCCACAAGGGGATTAACTTCTGATGAATATGGTGATAAGGTAAAGAGGATTATCTTTGAAAGGACAAATGAAGAGAGTGTAAAAGAAGCGCTATCCGGAACACATTATGACGTTGTTATCGATAAAATAGCCTATTGCTCGAATGATATAAAGTATGTGATGGAGACTGTGGATTGCGATAAATATATTCATATGTCCAGCACGTCAGTATATGAGCCCAAGCATATGAATACGATAGAATCTGATTTTGACGGAACATCAAAAGAACTTATCTGGTGTGACAGATTTGCTTTTCCGTATGAACAGATAAAAAGGCAGGCAGAGTATGCTTTATGGCAGAAATACGCCCACCGTAATTGGATTGCAGTCAGGTATCCTTTTGCAATAGGTAAAGACGATTACACGAAGAGATTATTATTTTATGTTGAACATATCATGAAATCTATTCCTATGAATATAGACAATTTGAATTGTCAGATGGGATTTATACGCTCCGACGAGGCAGGAAAATTTATGGCATTTCTGGTTGATAAAGATATTGAAGGAGCAATTAACGGAAGTTCTAAAGGAACGATTTCCATAAAAGAGATTATAAATTATGTTGAGAAGAAAACAGGATACAAAGCAATTATTGATAAAGAAGGGGAAATGGCACCATATAATGGAGAGCCGGAATATAGCATAAATACCGAAAAAGCACAAGCGTTGGGATTTCAGTTTTCTACACTTCATGACTGGATATATGAACTATTAGATTATTATATTAAGACTGTTGAATAAGCAGTAAAAAATAAGGTTAGAAAGATGTGGTTTACTTTAAGACAACCATTGCGTTATTGAAATTGGCAATGCGCATGATATGATTTTAATATAATAAATCATAAGGAGAGAACCATGTTATATTTATCAGAAAATTTAAGGAAGTACCGTATTTTAAAAAATCTTACGCAGGAAGATGTTGCAGAATATTTAAGAATTACTGCGCAAAGTGTTTCCAAATGGGAACGGGGCGAGACCTATCCAGATATTACACTTTTACCGGCACTGGCAAATATTTTTGAAACAAGTATCGATTTGCTGGTAGGAATGGATACAATTCGCGCAGAGAAAACCCGATATAATATTCACAAAAAGGCTGTTGAGTATCAGCGAAAAGGCGATTATGATTCTGCGGAAAAAACGTATCGGGACGCATTACTGATTTACCCAAACAAGCCGAGAGGTGATTCAACCGCTTATTTGTAAAGGTTTAACGGAAAGTGAAATGAATGAAAACATCAGGAATATTTTAATTGGTGATGGGAAAGGAATTTGGCTTGACACCGATAGAGTTGAATTGATGGAGGGATGAATAAATGAAAACAATAGCGTTTGGAGCTGTAACAGCCGGCGGAAAAACTACGATTGTTAATGAATTAAAAAGGAAACTTCCAAAGGCAACGTCACTTTGCTTTGATGACTATTCTTTTGAAGGTGAAGTAGAGGATTTTTATCAGTGGGTTTTAGAAGGCGCTGATTATAATGTATGGGACTTATCTCCATTAGAAAGGGATATTATTGCAATTAAAGAGAGTGGAAAATATGATTATTTGCTCTTGGATTATCCATTTGCTTATCAACATAATCAGTTAAAAAACTATATTGATTACGCTATCTTTATTGATACACCTCTGGACATCGCAATGGCAAGAAGAATACTTCGGGATATGGACAATGCGACTGGTGAGGAAATACGAAACGAAATGCAACATTATTTAAAATATGCCAGAACTGCGTATGTACAAATGCTAAAAGATATTTTGCCATCATCAGATTATGTAATTGATGGAGCACAGTCGTTAGAAAAAATTGTTGACGAAAGCATGAGAATAATTATAGAGTGTAACAAATAAAAAAGTAGGCAATGCTGACTGGCGAAAGGGAAGATTTTATTTAATGGAAAAACATTTATAACCTGTTTGTCTAAATAGCCATTGTCACAATCACATGGAAAATGCAGAAAAGTATTTTAAGTTTGTGAAAAATATATGGAGGAAAATATGAGTGAATATAAATATTATACGTTAAGAGAAAAGCCGGAATTAAAGGAGATGGCAGCCGAATGGTTTCAGAATAAATGGGGCGTGCCAAAGGAAGCCTATCAGGAGTGTATAGAAGATTATCTTAATCATAAAACGGAACTTGGCTGGTATCTATGTCTTGATGGTGAAAAAATTATAGCCGGAATGGGATTGATTGAAAATGATTTCCATAATAGGAAAGATTTATCACCGAATATCTGCGCAGTATACACCGAAAAAGAATATCGCTGTAAAGGAATTGCAGGACACCTGCTGGATATGGTTGTGGAGGATATGAAATCAAAAGGAATCACACCGATTTATCTTGTTACAGACCATGTTGGTTTTTATGAAAGGTACGGCTGGGAATTTCTGTGTATGGTGCAGGGAGATGGCGAGCCGGATATGTCAAGAATGTATATTCATAAATAATATTATCTCTATACAAAGAAAAAGTATCAGCAGAGAAATATACCATGCGGGATGTCAACATAGAGTCAGATATTAATAAAGCTATGAACAAGACGAAAGCATTAAAGTAATAGAATTTTACAGGAGGTTATTTTGGGAAGAATAGAAAAATATAAATTAAAAACAAATGATTTTATATTAGAAATGGATCTTAAAGTATTTGATAAAGATGTTAATATTCCAGTAAATTCCATATTTAATATAAAAATATATAGTGATAATTTTAGCGCAGTTACTACAATGGATATAGATATAAAAATGTTCCAAAAGTTTGCCAGAGAATTATCTGACGTTTATACTTCATTACAAGGCTGTGCTGAACTAAAAGAGACTTATGGAAATAGTTTTATTATGTTTAGAGCAATGATTAATGGGCATATATATGTTACCGGAAATGTCAATAGTCATTGCAGAAATGGATATGAGCAGGAATTAAAATTTGAGAGTGAATTTGATCAGTCATACCTTAAAGGCTTTGTTAATGCAATGAACCAATAATAAAAATTTGTATTTATAATACTAATAACACGATTGTTTGGAGGATAAACAAATGAATAAATATCTTAAAAATTTGAATCGTATAGAATTTGTTATTACATATGCATGTACAGGTTGCTGTAAGCATTGTTCACAGGGAAGCCATACTGGATTCAAAGAACATATTGATAATGAAAAAGCGAGAGAGTTAGTAAAAAGTGTTGCAGAAAAATATCAAATTAACTCACTTATGACGTTTGGAGGAGAAGCGCTCATTTATCCGGAAACAGTCTGTGCAATTCATTCTATGGCAGCAGAAATGAAAATACCGAAGCGACAACTTATTACAAATGGATTTTTTAGTAAAGATATTGATAAAATCAAATCTGTGGCGCAAAGCCTGATACAAAGCGGAGTGAATGATATTCTGCTTTCCGTAGATGCCTTTCATCAGGAGACAATTCCTATTGAGCCGGTGAAAATGTTTGCAGATGAGATTTATAAAGTAGGGGGTCAGATTAGAGTGCAGCCTGCGTGGCTTGTAAGCAAAGAGCATGATAATCCATATAACCGCAAAACGGTGGAAATACTCAAACTATTTAAAGATGATGGAATTCAGGAAAATGACGGAAATGTGATTTGGCTAAGTGGAAATGCGCGAAAGTATTTTAGTGATTATTTTGATTTAGATAAAGAAGATGTCAGCCCATATACAGAGAATCCAAGAGATATACATGCGATAAGTATTAACCCGAGCGGAGATGTTTTAAACGATAACATTTTTCAAACAGACATTTTGGAAATATTGGAGAAGTACCATGTTTGAGGAAAAATTTTTTATCCGCAGAAAAAAGAATGATGAAAAACTTATAAACTATGGCTTTACCAAAAAAGCAGACAGATACCAATATATCACTTCTGTAATGAACGGTCAGTTTTTGCTGTATGTTTTTGTTGATAGCAATGGCGCGGTTTCCACAAAAATGATAGACTGTTTGGAAAATGAGGAATATTCGCTTTATAAAGTTCCATCTTCAGTCGGTTCTTTTGTCGGGATGGTTAGGACAGAATGCGAGGCGATATTAACGGACATTTCAGAGAAATGTTATGAGGCAAATATATTTCATGGAGAACAAACATTAGCTGTCATAAATTATGTGCGTGAGAAATATGGCGATGAGATGGAATATTTATGGGAAAGGGTTCCGGACAATGCAATCTGGCGACGTAAAGACAACCGGAAATGGTACGGAGCTATTTTGACGGTATCCAAAAAGAAACTCGGTCTTGCCTCAAATGAAATTGCGGAAATCATTGATTTACGCCTGCAGCCGGAACAGGTGGCACAAACGATTGATAATGTAAAATATTTTCCCGGATGGCATATGAATAAAAAACACTGGTATACAATCCTGCTTAATAACTCTGTCTCTACAGAAGAAATTTGTGAGCGGATTGATATAAGTTATGCACTCGCTGTAAAATAGAAAAGGACATAATTTTCCATTGAAAGATTATAAAAAGATATAAATATATAACTTCATATTCATTATAGGAGCACTTGACGATATGATAATACGAGAGTACAAACCACAAGACATCAATAGAATGATTCAAATATGGAACGAAGTAGTAGAAAGTGGTATTGCATTTCCACAGGAGGATTTATTAACAAAGGAAACGGGTGTTGCGTTTTTTTCTTCGCAGACGTATTGTGCTGTTGCAGTGGAAGAAACAAATCAGGAAGTAGTTGGCTTATACATTTTACACCCCAACAATATAGGTCGCTGTGGGCATATATGTAATGCAAGTTATGCAGTTTTTTCCCAAAAGCTGGGTAGACATATTGGTGAACAGCTTGTTTTGGATTGTCTTGAACAAGCAAAAAAACACGGATTTAAGATACTGCAGTTTAATGCAGTCGTTGAAAGTAATATTCATGCAAGGCATTTATATGAAAGACTTGGATTCATTCCATTGGGAATTATTCCAAACGGGTTTAGAACGAAAGACGGATATTATGAAAACATCTGTCCATATTATCATGAATTATAATGAAGCGATAATAACAACATAATTTTCACGGAACACGCAACCAACCGTTGCATGAAACTCAAAAATCAAGTTATTGTTTCAAAATCCCCTTTTGCTATAATTACATTAGCAGCTGCAAATAAAAAAACGGAGGAACAATAATGACAGACGCAATGGGAAAACAAATTAAAAATCTGCGAAAAATAAAAGGGGTAACGCAGGAAGAAATGGGAGCAGCATTAGGAATCAGTTATCAGGCAATTTCAAAATGGGAAAACAATACAGGATTCCCGGATGTGCAGATGATACCTAAAATTGCAGAGTATTTTAGCATTAGTATTGATGAATTATTCGGCTATAAACTAAATGCTTTGACAAATAAAGAACGATTGATTCAATTTATGAAAAACAATCAGATATTATGTTTGAGAAAAAGCAAACTGAAGTATGGCGGAACAGCAGAATATTATGTAAACACTGAAAACTTTAATACAAACTCTCAAATAGCAAAGATTGGAGAATATTTTGCTGATTGTATTAAGGAGAATCATTTAAAGTTTGATACGCTGATAGGACTTGCTTATCATGGCATTGCCTTTTCTGCCGCGACTGCAACAGCGTTGTTTAATAAATACGGAACAACAGTAAACTATTGTTATGACCGGAAAACACCGGACAGCAGAGGGAGAACGATTTGCGGGCATACACCGGAAAACGGAGAGCGCATTGTGATAATTGATGATGTGATGACTACCGGAAAAACATTAGAACAGCGGATAGAGCAGCTGAAAACGATTGCAGATATTACGGTGGCAGCGGTTATCGTTGTTGTAAATCGTAAGGAACAAACCATGCACAGCGGAGAAGAAAGAATTCGTCAAAAATATGGAGCAGAAGTTTTTTCAATTATTACAGATGAGGACATCAATGTAATGTTGGAAAATTGATTGAAAAAGAAGACTAGATATTGTGTTTGAATTATGCCAAATACATACATCTTGCGAGCTCTATTTTTAATAGAAAAAACGTAGAAAATTTTTATGAAAATTTTGTTGACATTATAAAATAACAATGGTAATATTAAAATCCACCTGCTAAAAAAGTGGGTGGAATTTTTTCGGTAAACTCAAGAAATTACTTAAAAATCTGTAAAAAAAGATAATAAAAAGTAGTTGACAGGGAAAAACCGATATGCTATATTAAATAGGCTGTCGCGAAAAGCGGAGCAGAAGAACATTGATAATTGAACAGCAACCATCCCTGAAAATT
>CANQPJ010000010.1 GCA_947625755.1 uncultured Lachnospiraceae bacterium
TGTGACGATTGTTGAGAGAAAAGTTTGTTAATGTAAAATTAACTCTTGACAAGAGGTCACTTCATAACAGCGAGGTATGGTATGAAGCAGTATTTTTCTTTTCAATGGCATATTACGGACGAATGCGACCAGCGGTGCAGGCACTGCTATATTTTCTCCGGCGATGTTTGTAAAAAAACGGATTCCATGAGTTGGACGCAGATAGAGGATACCTTCTATAATTGTCTGGATTTCTGCGAGGTGTATGGCCGCCTGCCCTATTTCTATCTCACCGGTGGCGATCCAATCTTGCACCCGGATTTCTGGCGGCTGCTGGCTTTGTTCAAAGAGCGGGGAGTTCCGTTTACCATCATGGGAAATCCATTTCATTTGAACAATCAGATATGCCGGGAAATGAAATACTACGGCTGTGAAAAGTACCAGCTTTCCCTTGACGGCCTCCATGCGACGCACGACTGGTTCCGCAAGCCGGGTTCTTTTGACTGTACGATGGAAAAAATCGGCTGCATCAACCGTTCAGGTATGCGAAGCGTAATCATGACGACGGTATCGAAAACAAACTGCATGGAGGTGCCGGGCATTATCGATGCAGCGGTGGAAGCAGGGGCAAACGTATTTGCCTTTTCCCGTTATGTTCCCAGCGGCGGCGACTTGGACGCTTCCATGACACCGAAGGAATACCGGAAACTGCTGGCAATCTGCGATAAGAAATTCAAGGAGTATGAGGCGGAGGGCTGCCAGACTTATTTCAATAAAAAAGATCATCTCTGGACGCTCTACGAATATGAGACAGGGGCTTTCAAAATTCCTGAAGACGCAAAAGATGACATAATCTACGGCGGTTGCAACTGCGGCAGCTGCCACATCACGATTCTGCCCACCGGCGATGTGTACGCCTGCCGCCGCGTTGCAGAAAGCAAAGTAGGGAATGTATTCACCGACCGATTGGCTGATGTTTGGGTATGTGGGATGGAGCAGTACCGGGAGTATGATAAATTCGTCAAATGTGGAAAATGTGAATTGAAGGCGTGGTGCCGTGGCTGCCCCGCCGTTGCCAAGGGGACAAACGGCAGCTTCTATGAAGCAGACCCGCAATGCTGGAAGGAGGTAGACTGATGGAACTTTTGGAGCTTATGAAATACCGCCGTTCGATTCGAAGGTATCAAGACAGGCAGATTTCCCGTGAAGATATGGAAAAAATCATTGAGGCGGGAACCTATGCGCCAAACGCCGGAGGCGGTCAGCGAAGTATTATTGTCGGCATCCGAAATGCGGAGCTTGCGGAGAAGATTGGCAGGCTGAATGTCGCCCGGTTTGACCGTTCAAAACTGTGCGGCAGTTATGTTTCTGCCGACCAGCCCAGTATCATTGACGATCCGACCATGAAAAGCGGATTCTATGGCGCTCCCGCTGTCTGCGTTGTTTTCGCAATGAAAAATTTCCTTTACAGCATTCCGGACGCCTTTTGCTGTGCAGAAAACATGGTGCTGATGGCAACGGAGCTTGGCATTTCTTCCTGCGTGATTGCAAGGGGAGAAGAAACCTTTTCGGGTGAGATTGGTGTGGCTCTTTTGAAAGAATGGAATATTCCTGAAAACTATATTGCCCGCTGTTTTGTCCTTTTGGGTTACTGTGAGGGCGAATATCCGCAGCCAAAATCGAGAAAAACGCAACGAAGTAAAATCATTGAATGAGGTGTTTAACATGGATGCAAAAACTTGTTTGAAGAAATTAGAATATGTCGGCGTACTGGCTTTTGCCACGGTGGACAAGAACGGTGCGCCGCAGATACGCAATATCTCCGCAATCCACTACGAGCCGGACAGAATGATCTTCTTCACAGCAAAAGGGAAAGCTTTCTGTGAGGAACTTCTGACTGACGGACGTGTACAGGTGCTGGGCTACACCAAGTATAAAGAAATGATCCGCCTGTCCGCAAAGGCGGTTTCCGTCCCGGAGGACGAACAGGAGAAATGGATTGACACAATCTTTGCAGAACAGCCCTATCTCTCGAACGTCTATCCCGGCGACACCCGAAAGCTGGCGGGAATTGTCTTTGAAATCAGGGACGCAGAAATCGAGTATTTCAATCTTGGCGTCAATCCGATTTTCCGGGAGAGCTACACGATTGGTGCGGGGAATCTCACACACAAAGGATATGTTATTCTTGATAAATGTATCGGCTGTGGCAAGTGCCTGAAAAACTGTCCGCAGCGGTGCATTGAGCCGGGAACGCCCTACCGAATTCAGCAAAATCATTGCCTACATTGCGGAAATTGCTTTGCGGTTTGCCCGGTAAAGGCGATAGAAAAGAGAGGATGATATGACACAATCTGAAAAAAGAAAATTTCTCATTCAAAAGTTGAGTGACGAACAGCCACGGTATCGTGATTTGCAGATTTCCGTCAATGAAATGGAGCAAAAAATGCTACTGCGTTCTTTAATGAACGTCCGTCCTCCACATCCCATAGGGGAGGATTTTCTGATGGTGCAGGATGAATATTTGCAGGAGGAAACTGCCCGAAAAGGTGTTACAGATATAACCGATTTGATGCCGGTTGAGCCGGGCATCTATCTCTGGCAGGGCGACATTACCAGTTTGAAATGCGGAGCGGTTGTGAACGCCGCCAATAGCGGTATGACCGGCTGCTATGCTCCCTGTCATGGCTGTATCGATAATGCAATTCACACATATGCCGGAGTACAGCTCCGGCTTGCCTGTGCCGAGATGATGAAAAAGCAGGGGCATGAAGAACCGGCCGGGCAGGCAAAGCTCACGCCCGCCTACAATCTGCCCTGCGATTATGTTCTCCATACCGTCGGCCCCATCATATACGGCGGTGTAACCGAGAAGGATTGCAGACTGCTTGCCTCCTGCTATCGTTCCTGTCTGGAACTGGCACGGCAAAACGGGATAGGGAGCGTGGCGTTCTGCTGTATTTCTACGGGAGAATTTCACTTTCCGAATGATGAAGCTTCAAAAATCGCCGTGGACACGGTGCGGAAATATAAAGGGAATACGGAGGTAATCTTTAATGTTTTCAAAGATGTCGATTACGAAATCTACCGGGAATTACTCGGATAATATCCGGCGGCTTAGGAAAGCGCTGGATGCTGCGGATGCCGTTGTAGTGGGTGCGGGAGCAGGCTTATCTACTTCGGCGGGATTTATCTATACCGGGGAACGGTTTGAACGGTATTTTTCCGACTTTGCAGTTAAATACGGCTTCCGGGATATGTATTCCGGTGGTTTTTATCCGTTTCCTGAGCCGGAGGAGTTTTGGGCGTATTGGAGCCGGTACATTTTCATCAATCGCTATATGGATGCACCGAAACCGGTTTATGACAATCTGCTGTCGCTGGTAAAAGACAAAGATTATTTTGTAATTACCACGAACGTGGATCACTGTTTTCAGAAAGCAGGCGTGGATAAAAAGCGGCTTTTCTATACGCAGGGCGACTACGGGCTGTTTCAATGCTTCGAACCTTGTTGTCAGGAAACCTTTGATAACGAAGATATCATTCGACAGATGATGGAACAGCAAAAGGATATGCGTATTCCGTCCCATCTTCTGCCCGTTTGTCCTCATTGCGGGAAGCCCCTGACCATGAATCTTCGCTCCGACGATAAGTTTGTGGAGGACGAGGGCTGGCATCGGGCGGCAGAGAGGTACGAGAATTTTCTGCGGACACGAGGGCAACAAAGAATATTGTTTTTGGAGCTGGGTGTCGGCTACAATACGCCAGTCATTATCAAATATCCATTTTGGCGCATGACTGCGCAGAATAAAGAGGCAACTTATGCGTGTATCAACTATGGGGAAGCAGTTTGCCCAACGGAAATAGAAAACCAGTCGATCTGCATTGATAGCGATATAGGCAAGGTTTTGAGGGATTTGCGGACTTTTTGATGATAAAATATGAATGGTATTAAATGATAAGAAGTAGGTATTATCAGAATTCCGATTGATAGTTGGGGAGTTTGAATAGGATATAAGAAGAAAGATTGGCTCTATTTTGGCTCTAAAAAATCGCACTGAGCAAGAAAATATAAATAATACATAGATGAAATGAATAGAAAGACACAAAAGTGTACCGAAATGAACGGTAATTACATCATCTGTGCAAGAGTTTGAGTAATTTAATAAAGCTCGCAAAGGTCTATAAAATGGGTAGTTGCGGGCTTGTTTTTTGTCTTTTGGTACTAAAATGGTACTAAAGTGAGATGGCAAAATGGATAGTAAGGAAAGAGCATTATTTTGAGAAAAAGCAGATTCATGCAGTGTATAAAATAATACTGGATAAACTGCAGGAACTGATGCCTGACTTTGTTGTAGACAATGCAGTGGCACATTATGATGAAGCAAGTCCGCATATGCATGTGGTTGGAGTTCTGCAGGGAGAACTTCGGGACAATGCAAAAGTATCAAAATGAGATATAAAGAGTTAGACAGGAAAATAACCTATTAAGCAAAGATAGACAGACACTAAATTATTTTAAGATGTATTTGTCAAGATATACATATGAAGGAATTGCTGATATAGCAGATAAACACAAGAATTTAAAAGTATTGAATAGTAGAAAAATTCATAAAATATGCTATAATAATGCCATATCATTGACATAGGAATAAAGGAGAATACAGACATGGCTTATTCAGAAGAAATAAAGAAGATTCATCAGAAATGTTTTCTGCCACAGAAGGTTTTTGGAAGAGAACTTGGTGTGTAGTTTTCATCATCAACCGCTGGAAAAAGTAGACTTAATATGTCTGCTATGAAAAAGATTAAGAAGTTTTGTGAAAATCATAATTTTAACTTCAACGTATTAGAAGAAACATGGGCTCAAACAGGGAAGGAAGAATAACACTATGGCTAAAAAGAAAAATGTTGAAAAAGCATTGAACATAGATAACATTTTGTTTAATTGCAGGGATATTCTGCGTGCTGCACGTAACTCAGGCTCTTTCTTTGAAAAGCGTGATATGATGCTTACGCTTGTATTTTTGCGTTTTATTGGTGAGAAATACGAAGACGGAATCGAAAAACTCCGTCAAACTTTGATTGAGCAGGGACTTGATCCTGAAGATGAGAATATCCGGGCAGCATTCTTTGAAGATGCTACTTTTACAGATGGAACATATAATTTACCGCCGGAAGCCAGATGGTCAACTACTATCATTAACACTCCTGCACCTAGACTTAATGTTGTGCTTGATGCAGCTCTTCACAGCATTGCTACGGAATCTAAGGATTTGAAAGGATGCTTTATAGAAGGTACATTTACTACTCGTAACCTTGCACCCAATGATATAAAGAAGCTTGTTGATGAAGTTAATAAAATTAGTCATAAAGCATTTGGTGAAGAAAAAGACCTTATTGGTCGTGTTTATGAATATTTCCTAAAAGAATTTGCAGTTAATGCAACAAAAGAAGAAGGAGAATTCTACACCCCACATGATGTTGTACAGTTAATTGCAACAATGATAGAACCGTATGATGGAACTTTATATGATCCTTGCTGTGGTTCGGGTGGTATGTTTATTCAGAGTGCTGCTCTCGTAAAATCAAAACAGGGTGATATAAATAAAATTAATATTTATGGTCAGGAAAAAGACGCTGCTACGTATCGTCTTGCAAAAATGAATCTTGCACTTCGTGGACTTAGTCATAATCTTGGTGAAGCAAATGATTCTTCCTTTACTCATGATTTACATAAGGGGTTATATTTCAACTATATCATGGCGAATCCGCCTTTTAATCTTAAAGGCTGGTATGATGAAAATTTGAAGAATGATGCTCGTTGGTCAGATTATATGACGCCGCCGGAAAGCAATGCAAATTATGCATGGATTCTTCATATACTTTCTCATTTAAAGAAAGCAGATGGTGTGGCTGGATTCCTTCTTGCAAATGGCGCTTTGAATGATAGTGATACGTTAGAAATTCGTAAAAGGTTGATTCAAAATGATAAGGTGGAAACTATCATCGTTCTTCCGAGAGAGTTGTTTATTACAACAGATATCAGCGTTACTCTTTGGGTTTTGAATCAGAATAAAAAAGGTGGTAAATATCACGGTAGAACATTACGTAATCGTGAGCATGAAATACTCTTTATGGATTTGCGTACATGGACAGAAAATTCGGTTAAGGGAGAAAGTAAAAAGAAGATACGATTGGTAACGGAACAGATTGAAAGAGTAGCAGGCATTTATCACACTTGGCAAAGTGAAGGAACTGATGGAACGAAATACGAAGCGCCCGAACTTTATCGCAGTGTAGGAATTGCAGAAATAGAAGAAAAGAAATGGGCACTTACTCCAAGTAAGTATATCGAGTTTATTGACCACGATTTAGAAATTGACTACGAAAAGGAAATGGCTCGTATTCAGATGGAAATGAAAGAAATTATGAAACAGGAAAAGAAATCCCAGCGGATGCTGGAAGATGCATTTAGGGGGATTGGATATGGGATTGACTAATATTAGGTTAGGGGATTATATTGAACGTTCTACAATAAATAATAAAGACTTAAAATATGGAGTTGATTTGATAGCTGGTGTAAACAGTCAAGGTGTTTTTACAACTCCTAAAGGAAATACAGATGGAGTAAATCTGAAACCATATAAAATAGTTGAAAATGGAGCTTTTGTGTACAATCCAACTCGACTTGAATTGGGATCAATTGCATATTGTACAGAGGGACTGTGCATAGTATCTCATTTATATATAGTTTTTTATTTAACAGACGAAGGCAAGAAAATAATTGATCCAATATGGTTATATATTTATTTTAGACGTTCCGAATTTTGCAGGGAAGTATCGTTTAGAAATTTTGGAAGCCAAAGACCAGAATTTAATTTTAATGATATGAGTGATATTATTATTCCTCTTCCAGATATTGAGATTCAACGTAAGTATGTCGAGATTTATAATGCCATGCTTGAAAATCAGAAAAGTTATGAGCGTGGTTTGGATGATTTAAAGCTTGTTTGTGATGCATATATTGAGAATTTGAGAAGACAAATGCCTTGTGAAGCTATTGAACCGTATATTGAAGAGCGAAACGAAAAAAATGCTGATAATGCTATCACATTGTTTCAGGGGGTTAATGTTGATCATGTGTTTACAGAACCAAAGCGAGTTGCTGAGAACTCTGAAAGTGGAAGTGTAGTAAGAACGGGTCAATTTGCATTTAACAAAGTAATGAAGGCGCATAATACTAAACTACCTATTGCGCTTCGAGAAGGTCCAGACTGTGTTGTTTCTAATTCTTATCAGGTGTTTGAAGTGATTAACACAAGTAAATTGATACCTAAATATCTTTTGCTTTGGTTGAATCGAGATGAAACACAAAGATACGCTGGCTTTATTTCATTTGGAACTACTAGAGATATTTTTACATTTGATGATATGAAAGAAATATCAATACCACTTCCTGATATAAAGATTCAAGAAAGTATTGTAGGAACTTTTTTGTGTTATCAAGTAAGATGCAATATTAATGAAAATATTAAAGCACAGATAAAAGCTATCTGTCCTATCTTAATAAAAGGCTCTATTGAAGAGGCGAGAAAAACAAAGGAGATATAGCCTATGGCTAAATTAAAAGAATATAATGGTCGTTACTGCGAATCAGAATATGAATATGCCTTTCTTAGCTTTTTTGAAAGAGAAGGCTGGGAATATCTCGCAAGCAATCGAATAAATCGTGTTACCAAAAGTGATGTTTTGATTGCGGATGATTTCAAGACATTTATTACAAATACAAATGCTGATTTGACGGAAGATGATGTAATGCAGATTTATGATATGATTCGTCTTGTAGGCGGCGAAAGCGATTTTGCAGCATTGCATAAGGTTTATGGCTGGATGGTAGATGGTATTCAGTTTATTCCTTTAGATGGTATGGCACGTATGATTTCGTTGATTGATTTTGAACATCCTGACAGAAATATATTCCGTGTTGTTAATCAGTTTACGGTTGAGTACGTGAATAATGGTCAGAAAGAAAATCGCAGACCTGATGTGATTTTGTTTGTCAATGGAATGCCGCTGTGTGTAATAGAACTAAAAAATCCCGCAGATGAAAATGCGACAGTTTATGATGCTTGGGAGCAAATAAATATTCGTTACTGGAGAGATATACCACATTTATTGCATTACTGTCCTTTGGCTTGCATTTCTGACGGCGTGAAAACAAGACTTGGAACAGTTCGAACTCCTTATGAACACTTTTATGCTTGGAGGAGAGTAAATGATGGTGATGCAGTATCTACTCTGCCTTTTGCAGAAACAGAAACCATGATAAAAGGTGTTTATGCACCTGAGCGCTTCTTGGAGATTTTTAGAGATTATATCTATTTTCAAGATAGTATTTATGATAATGAAGAACGTGAAATCGTATGTCGTTATCCGCAATTTTTTGCGGCAAGACTATTGAAACAAAGCATTGTAAATTCTGTCGTTACAGGTAGTGGAAAAGGTGGAACCTATTTCGGTGCTACTGGATGTGGAAAAACATATACAATGGCATTTCTTGCTCGTCAGCTTAGTCTTAGATGCACAGACATTCCTGAAATTGGTTCGCCCACAATTATATTGATTGTCGACCGTGACGAACTTCAAAAACAGGGAGCAAAATTATTTACAAAGAGCAAGGAATTTTTAAACATCGGTGAAGTATCTGTTGTAAAGAACAGAGAACAATTAAGACAAGAGCTAGGCGCAAGACAAAGTGGAGGTTTTTACATCTGCACTATTCAGAAGTTCTGTGATCGAAAGGAAGACAAAATCGGTCTTATTAATGACCGACAGAATATTATATGTTTTTCTGATGAGGCACACAGAACTCAGCTTGAACATTCTAGGAAGATTCAGTTTAGCAAGGATGCCGATGAAAATATGAAAGCTATGGTTTCAAAACCATATGCAAAGGTATTGAAAGAGGCATTTCCGCAGGCAACTTTTGTTGGATTTACCGGTACTCCTATTGCAGAGACTTATCAGACTTTTGGTGACGAAATTGATCGATATACAATGGATCAGGCAGTTGCAGACGGATTGACTGTTTCTATCAAATATCACCCTCGTATTGCAAAGGTTTTACTTGATAAGGTAAAAGTAAAAGAAATTGAAGATTACTATAAAAAATGTGCCGATGATGGTGCAACATATGAGGATATTGAAGCGAGTAAAAAAGCAATGAGTTCTATGGAAGTAATTCTTGGGGAACCTTCACGATTAGAGCGTCTTGCTACAGATATTCATGATCATTATATTTCTTCCTGTGAAGGTGATCCGGACAGAATACAGAAAGCAATGGTTGTTTGTTCAAACAGAAAGATTGCGTATGCGTTACTTCAGAAATTCAAGGATAAATATCCTGAGTGGTTCGAAGAAAAGAAATCACCTGACGGAGTTTCAGTAACTGAAGAAGAATTGAAAGAATTGAAGCCAATGCCGTTTATCGCAATGGTGTCTAGTGTCGGCAGTAACGATGAAGAAGACATGTACAATTATTTGGGTGGTGTTAAGAATGATAAGCGTTCTGAAGAACTTGACGCTGCTTTTAAACAGGAAAAATCAAACTTCCATATCGTTATTGTTGTAGATATGTGGATTACAGGCTTTGATGTTCCTTGTCTTACGTACTTATATAATGATAAGCCACTCAAAAAGCATTTGTTGATACAGACAATTAGCCGTGTAAACAGAAAATATCCTGGAAAAGAATTTGGCATGGTAATTGACTATATCGGCATTCGTGACAATATGCGTGAAGCAATGAAGGTTTATGGTGGAGATACTTCTGTTGCCCCTACGTCCGATGATGTGGAACAGGCCACATCTGTGTTCAGAGAGGAGTTGGAAATCTTAAAAACTCTGTTTACCGATTATGATTTAACTCCTTTCTTAAATCCGGATTGCGAGCCTATCATGCGTTATGCACTTCTTGCGAAAGCTGCTGAGTATGTATTTGCATCAACGCAGGAATTACAAACAGAAGGGAATAAAGGGATTCAGAAGGTTTCATTTAAAACCTATTTCTTAAAGACAGTAAAACGAATGAGAACTGCTTTCGATATCTGCCAGCCTTCAGGTAACCTTGGTGAAGAAGAATCTGCACTTGCACAATGCTTTATGGCTATAGCTGGTTTTGTTCGTAAAATGAGTGGAACAAGTGAAGTGGATACAGATACCATGAATCGTGCAGTTTCCAAGATGGTTGAAGAAGCATTGAAATACAATCAGGTGGAAAGTGTTCTCGAAAATGGCGAGGAAGAAGATATTTTTTCACCAGAATACTTTGAAAAATTATCTGATGTTAAAATGCCTGCGACTAAGTTAGAACTTCTTGTGAAAATGCTTCGAAAGCAGATTAAGGAATACAGTAAAGTGAATCGGTTAGCTGCAAAAACATTCCAAGAAATGCTGGAAAAGACTATTGCGGAATATCATGAAAGACGTAAGCACCTTACTGCAGAAGAAGCTGGAGAAGCCCAGGAAAAGGCATCTGAAGATATTATTAAGATTGCAACAGAACAGGCTTTAGCTATTCTACGTCAAATGAACGAGAACAGAGAAAGTTTTCGTAAAATTGGTTTAACCTTTGAAGAAAAAGCATTCTATGATATTTTGATTTCACTGCGTGATCAATATAACTTTGAGTATGGAACAGATAAAGCAGTTGACGGTGTTGTAGTCAATGATAAATGTAAAGCATTAGCTAAGAAGATAAAAGATATTATTGATACAAAATCTTCATTTGCTGATTGGCTCAATAATCAGAATGTTCGTAACCAATTAAAACTTGATATAAAAATTTGCCTGGTAAAGAATGGTTATCCACCACAGTATAGTCCGGAAGTATTTAATAAAGTTATGGAACAGGTGGAGAATTTTGAGGAGTATTCCATAACAGAAGATGTAGGAAATGCAGCAGCTAATTCTGCAAAGATTTATCAATATGAGCCAGAGTATAAAGTGATGAAGGTTGCGGAAGATTCGGCACATTATGGTGATTCAAAAAATAATCAGTAGAGAGATGTGAAAGATGAAGTACTTTTTTTTCTATGATGAAACAGAGCATAGTAGAAAGATTAATTATGAAACTGTTACTGCGAATAATTATTATGATAATTTTATAACTGGAATTGTAGGGTGGAAAGCAGAAGAAAATGAATGTAGTTGGAATGGCAAATATAGGTGAAAGATTATTCCCATCAAAAGTATTATTTTCATTAATTGATGGAAGGTATTTAGTTGATATATTATAGATTATAGGTGTTTTAGAAATTTATATTGATAAAGAATGCTTATTATATTAAGTAAGGACAGGAGGAAAGCATGAGAATAATAGATGTTAACGCATTTGTAAATAGTTTTAAAATAAAACCGGATAAAAGTATGTCTTTCTCTTGGAATCGGGAGCATCTGTATCATCCAATATACCATCAGGTGGGCAAATGGTATGAGATTTTAAAAGAACATTTGCTAAAATATTATCGCGGGTAGCTAAGCAAGATTTGGTGGTTTATGATAAATCGTACGATTTTCGATATTTTATGTATTAAGGTATAGAAATTAAGAATTAAAATAGGTGAAAGCTGGCTTGATTGGAGTGAGAATGTATGAAAAAAAATAGTAATGTTAACTTTGATTCAAATAAAGATATTGATATGATGGTGCTTACACTGCTTTATTTAGTGCTAACAGAAGATATTTCTATGGAAAAATTATGGATGAAATATGTAGAAGAAATAAAACTAAAAAGGAGATTTTTCCCTAAAAGTGAATTGTTAGAAGAAATAAAAAAGGTAATTTCGTATGCAACCAATACAATCAAGAAAGGTACGAAACTATACAGAGCACGTTCGTACCATACTAAATTAGAATATGCGAAGAATGAATTACCATATATATTGTCAGAATTTCAAAATAATTTTTCGAATATCGATTTGGAATTGGAAGATTTTCAAAATACATTAATGATTTCTTTTTTGGATATTGTTAATAAAGATGGAAAAACAATTAATCAAAGAATTACAGAATTAAAAGGAAATAAAGGGAGTTTCTATGGTTATGATGAAAAAGGATCGGATGCCCCTGCAGCAGGATATGCAGAAAATGGACGAGCAAATGCAAAGTATATCAGTTTTTTATATACTGCATTTGATGTTGAAACGGCAATTATGGAAATAGCTCCCAAAATAAATCTGCCTATCAGTGTTGCTGAAATTGAACTTAATAGAGATATAAAAATTTTTGATTTTAGCATTTATCGCCAAGGAGAAGAGGGAATAGGTATAAAATTAGATTCTTTATCAAAATTATTTTCCTCACCTAACTATAATGACGAAAGTGAATATTTACCTACACAGTATCTGTGTGAATATATTAGGGAACTTAAATTTGAAGGACTTTGTTTTAAGAGTTCTGTCAATTTAGAACACAAGAACTTAGTGATTTTTGATTGTGATGATGCAACAAAATCATATAAAATAAATGATTCAAAGGTATATAATGTGAGTGAGCAAAAAATTAAATTTGAACAGATTTTGCCACAGTATTAAATAATACATAGGAAGATACAACTATGTGAAAGTTTTTTGAGGAGAGCTAAAAGGGTTGAAGAAATTTAATATAAATTTTAAAACTGATAAAGTTATTGCGTTGTGTGCTTATAGCCCTTTAGTCTCAATGGTAGAACATCGACTCTGACTTTGAAGAAGAAGGTTCAAATTTTTCAGAGGCCGTTTCATAGCCTTTGATAGAAAAGGCACATTATTTGTGGATGGTAGTCGTCCCGGCTGTTGTTGCAGCAGCGCCCACGATAGAAGCGCGAAACAGCATATTGCGAATCGCCATGACAATAGCCAGTATGACAACAGGATCCGCATCGTCGTAAATATCAAGCGTACTCTTTAAGAGAGCTACCTTGAGAAGCGCAACGTTTTTGTCGCCTTTGGTCACTTTGTATTTGGTGCTGAAGACGCTGCCGGAAACGTTCCAGTCCAGACCTTTAACAACAAAATTCGGCTGGATTGAGAACTTCGATTTCCGTTCGACAACCGCGATTTCTGCTCCGTCCTTAAAAGCTGCAAAGGAAACCCGTCCTGTGGTACCCCGCTGTTCAATGTCTCCGAGTTTTTTTGCCGTCTGCGCCGGTTACAGTTATCATATGACTTCCCGCTGAGGTGTCGCGCTCAAGATAATAGAGCGCATCGCCGTTTTCTCCGGTAACAGTCACCTTATCCAGATTATCGAACATTTTGCCTTTGATAAATAATTTCATTTCCATCCCTTCTTTCTACGTTTTTTATCGTCCTGTTACGGTGCATTTCTTATACCATATCCGAGTCCTGTACCGCAAGATATTGCGACCAGTAAAATTCTTATGAAAATCTTTACATCTCAAGGAAAATTTAGGCGTGAGGATTAACTGTATTTGATGGATGACCAGAATATACTGGATGACAGCAGGGAGAGCGTATTTCTAATAGAGGAAATAAATGTTCCCGATAACGAAAGAGTACATAGAATGTGAATACACAATCGCCGGAAATCATTAAGTAAAAATAATCAAAACCTACGCTATAAAGGAAAAGCTGTCACTTCTTGATAAAGTTGTTTTAGTGTGTTTAGAAATACGGTCAGACTCTCCCTATGATCATTTTTGTGTGTTAGTAGTACACAGGAAAAAGTTTGTTTGCAGTCAAAAGGAATCCAGGCAAACTGATTACTGTGGTCATTCAGAAAACCAGGTGCAAGACAAACTCCGCGTCTGGCTGCGACATTTGTTAAAGTCGTGTCATGGTCAGGACTGTTAAAATAACTGATTCTCCCAAAGGATATTAATTTTTGTTGTATACTGCGAAGAGCAAGAGGAGAGCCACCGCCCACCATAAGAGTGCGCTCAAATAAATCCTCCTCAGTGATTAGATTTTTATCAGCAAGAGGATCATCTTTGTTGACAATCAAATAGATATGGCTTTCAAACAGCTCATGGACAGATACTCCAGCGAGCTGTTTTGTCTGTTCTTTGAGAGAAAAAAGAATATCTGACTCATTCTTAAGAAAACTGTCCATACCATTATCGTACTGAAAAATTGGAGTGATTTGGACTCCGGGATATTGTTCGCTGAATGAGCGCATTGCTTCCGGCAGAAAATATACCGCCTGACGTACCATTAGGCTGATAGTTATATTATCTTTATATTTCGCGCTGAAATTTTGACCTTGTTCAATGGCTCGTTTCATTTCTTCACGCATTTTTGTAAGATAAGTGACAAACTGCTGACCGGCAGGTGTTAATGTAGCACCTTTGCCATTGCGTTCAAATATATGAAATCCAACTTCCTCTTCTAATAGCTTTATCTGATAAGAAAATGTAGGTTGACTTACAAACATATTTTCAGCGCCTCTGCTAAAGTTTTCTGTTTTGGCAAGTTCAATACAATAATCAATTTGTTTCGTATTCATAACGGCACTCCTGCTATTTAAAAATTAAATAAGATATTAAGTATTTGTATTGGATATTTTATAACATGCATGTGATAATGTAAACAAGAAAACAAAAAATAGGCAGACAAAAAAAGGAGGATAAAGATATGGCAAATACATTGATAGCATTTTTCTCAAGAGCAGATGAAAATTATTTTGGCGGAGCAATAAGATATGTGAAGGTTGGCAATACAGAGCTGGTTGTCAACCTTATGAAAGAGATTATTTCAGCAGATAGTTTCAAAATTGAAATGAAGAAACCTTATTCGCCGGTTTATATGACATGCATTGATGAGGCAAAAGAGGATTTGAGAAAGAATAGAAGACCGGAGCTTGTAAGTTACCCGGATAATATCGACGAATATGATACCGTGATTTTAGCTTACCCAAACTATTGGGGAACCATGCCGATGGCAGTAGTAACTTTCCTTGAAAAATTTGATTTTAATGGCAAAACAATTCTTCCGCTTTGTACGAATGAAGGAAGTGGCATGGGAGCAAGCGAAAGAGATATAGGAAAATATACATCAGGAGCGGACATCAGAAAAGGATTATCCATTACAGGAAGCAGAGCCGCAGACTCTAAAGCTGATGTCAAAAAATGGTTTGAAAAAAATGGGATTATTTAGGAGGGAATGAAAGATGAATTATAAAAGAGGATATGTATATGAATTAATGGAACAGGGTGGACCTACAGATGTTCGTGAATCATATTTTAAAGAAGCATCAGAAGAGATGATAAGGGCTAGAACTTTATGTGCAAAGGCAAATGCCACAATGCCGGATGATCCGTCCTATATTAAATATTTAGAAGAATTATTTGGAAGAAAACTAGATGATGTGAGAATTCTTACTCCGTTTATCTGTGATTTTGGAAACAGAGTAAAGTTTGGAAAGGGAGTGTTTATTAATCATTCAGCAATACTTTCTGCGTCAGGTGGTATTGAATTTGAGGATGGTTCAATGGCAGCGCCGGGACTTCGTGTGGCAACCATTAATCATGATATGAATGAACGTCATACAACATACACTTATGGAAAAGTTACTGTAAAGAAAAATGCGTGGCTTGGAATGAATGTAACAATATGTCCCGGTGTGACAATAGGAGAATATGCTGTTGTGGCAGCCGGAGCAGTGGTGACAAAGGATGTTCCTAACTATGCTATAGTCGGTGGGGTTCCTGCGAAGGTTATTCGTTATCTGGACCCAAAGGAACAAAAAGAATAAATGATGTAGATAATATAAAAGATTTATATGAAAAATATTGGAAGTTTACAAGCTCCAAAGTATCAACATATTTAGGAGGATTTATCAATGGAAAAAGTAGTATTAAATAACAAATTAGAATGCCCGGTAATCGGGATAGGTACATTTATGCTTTCACCTGCGGATGCAGAGAATAGTGTAAGAGAGGCATTAAAGATGGGGTATCGCCTGATAGATACTGCAAATGCCTACGTGAATGAAAGAGCTGTAGGAAGAGGAATCAAAGAAAGCGGAGTTTCAAGAGAAGAGATATTTCTTTCTACGAAACTATGGCCGTCAGAGTATGAAAATGCAAACGCTGTAGATGAAACATTAGAGCGTCTCGGAGTGGATTATATAGATCTTCTATATATACATCAACCTGCCGGAAACTGGCTTGCGGGTTATAGACAGCTTGAAAAAGCGTATAAGGAGGGAAAAGTAAAGTCCATCGGTATTTCTAATTTTGAAGGAAAATATATCGAAGAGTTACAGACAAAGTGGGAAATTATTCCTCAATTTATTCAGGTAGAAACACATCCATACTTTACACAAGAAGAGCTTCGTAAGATACTTGATAAATATGATATAAAACTAATGAGCTGGTATCCGTTGGGACATGGAGACAACTCTCTTATCTCGGAGCCGATTTTTGTAGAACTTGGAAAGAAGTATGGAAAGACATCTGCTCAGGTTATTCTCCGCTGGCATATTCAGATGGGGTTTGTAGTAATCCCAGGAAGTAAGAATGTTGACCACATCAAGGATAATCTTGATATTCTTGACTTTAATTTAACGGATGACGAAATGCAAAAGATTTCAGAACTTGATAAGGAAAAACGATACTATCACCGCACAGATGAACAGCTTATGCAGTTTGCAGGTTGGAAACCAGAGTTTGAGAAATAAATCCAATAGTATTTAAGGCATTGCCGAAAATTTCGGGAATGCCTTTTGTATGTCTTGAAATAAGAAAGAAATGATATATATATAGACCGATGTATATGGACAAATTAATGACAATATGATTCAGAAAAATTGAGGAAAAATTAGTAGAATATTTGTTAATTGTATTGTATGGATTTGATGTATCTATTTCATTTGTATATGTTATAATGGTTTATGAAATTGGAATTTTAAAGTGAGGCATATTAAAGCTATAAATCCGAATTTTGCATTTTATACAGGAAATCCTAGTGAAGGTATGAAATAATGGGTTATTAGATATTAACCGGAGGGAAATATTATGTGTGAATGTGTATTTTGTCATAAAGAAAAGATTATAACTGATTTTGTATATGAGGATGAGCTGGTGATGGCTTTTATGGATATGCAGCCGATTAATGAGGGACATGTTTTAGTGGTACCAAAACAACATTATCTGGATGCAGATGAAATTCCGGATGAATTGCTGGCACATTTGATGATTGTGTCAAAAAAGATAATAGCAGCATTAAAAAAGATATATCATCCCAATGGTTACAGCATTATGCAAAATGGTGGAGAGTTTAATGACATAGGACACTATCATATACATATTTTTCCAAGATATGTGGGAGATGGGTTTGGCTGGACTTATGGTAGTGAAGAAAAGACTGTAAATTCAGAAATAGCAGAAAGGATAAGGAAACAGATTTTGGAAGAAAATTACAAAAAGATGTAAGTGGAAATGAATTCTGTTATTGGTAGAACAGTATTTTGATAGTGAGATAATAATGTAAAGATTGATGGTTTTGCAATGATAGGGGAGGAGTTTTAAATGACAAAAGTAAATTTCTACAATGATGTTCACGATTCGCTGTTAAAGTTTGCAGTTATTATTGCAAAATATAATGGCAAATTGGTATTTTGCAAGCATAAAGAAAGAAGTACGTGGGAAGTGCCGGGAGGACATAGAGAGCATGGCGAGGATATTCTTGATACAGCGAAAAGAGAGTTACAGGAAGAAACAGGAGCCATATCTTTTGAAATCAATCCAGTGTGTATTTATTCTGTGACGGCACCGGATAACTTTGATGGGAAAGAGACGTTTGGAAAGTTATTTTTTGCGGATATACATACTTTTGAAAAAGATTTACATAGCGAGATTGAGAAAATAGAAATTATGGACGAATTGCCTGAAAACTGGACATATTCGGAAATTCAGCCGAAACTTTTGGAGGAAGCAAGGAGAAGAGGCTTTTTATCAGACCTTGATGAAAAAATAATCTAAGTGAATCTAAGATTATTCGTGTAAACGATATATAGTTGAAAAAATAGCGCTTGTAGTATAAGAAATCAAACATTGGAGGGATTGAGAATGAGCAAAGAACCCATCATTGAAACAGATAGATTGATTTTGCGGCCTATAACGATTGATGATGCAGAAGCCTGTTTTAGCTGGAACAGCGATGAAAGAGTTACAAAATATATGAGTTATTCTACATATGCTGATATCAGTCAGACCATAAACTGGATAAAGTCTACACTTGTTGATGAAAAGGAGTGGAATTGGGCATTTGTTTTGAAAAAAGAAAATAAGGTAATCGGAACGGGAGGAATAGGCCCCAATGAACAAATGAAAGATTATTGGGGGATAGGATACAATCTTCATTATGATTATTGGCATAAGGGATATTGTACTGAAGCAATGAAGGCTATCATTGAATTCGCATAGAGAAAACTTGGCGTAAAAAAGATATGCGCAGAACATGCGGTAGATAATCCACGTTCAGGAAAAGTTATGGAAAAGTGTGGATTGAAATTTGACCGTTATGGAGAATATAAAAAACTTGATGGCAGTCAAACGTTCAAGGCAAAATTTTATAGACTGGATTTGGAGTAAAAATTAGATTTTTTAGCGCTGGAATTTATTGGAGATGAACGATGAAGAAAATTGTAATTGCAAAGAATGGAAATATCAATGACATTGTCGATTTAAGAGTAGAAATGCAAATAGAAGATTGGGAACAAACCTTGGGGAAAGATTTTTCCATCTATGCAAAGCAGTTTTATGAAATTACAAAAAAGCATATTGAAACACGCCTCAATAAGTCATTGTATTTTGCCCTAATGTATTTCAATAAAAACCCCATAGCGATGTGTGGCATTGAGGAATTATGTGAATTACCACAGATTACAATATGCACTGAAAGTAATAGCAGGCATTGTTGTGTTGTAAGTGTTTATACCAAGCCAAAATATAGGGGAAAAGGGTATCAGCAGGAAATTATCAAATATTTATTGGAATATGCCAAAAAAGAACATTTTAATGATATTACATTAACAACAAATACACCGGATGCGGCACATATTTATGAGAAGGTTGGGTTTAAGAAAATATCCAGCAAATATTTTTTAGAGAATTAAAATGTGGTTTATTGTATTGTATGGATTTGATGTATCTATTTCATTTGTATATGTTATAATGGTTTATGAAATTGGAGGAATTTCCCAGTGGGGCAGAATATGATTAAATTTACAGTTTTTAGTGATCTTCATTATGACGAATTACCAAATGGGGATAAACAGATAGAAGAATTAGTTGGGCATATTAAAGCTATAAATCCGGATTTTGTAGTTTCATTAGGCGATTTGTGTGATATGATGGATTCTAATAAGGAACGTGTACTGGATAAGTTTAATTCTTTAGGGATACCTATATATCATACGATTGGTAACCACGAAACTGATTCTTGTAATTTGGCAAGCGCATTGGAATTTTTGTCGATGAAAAGTGCATATTATGCTTTTGAATTTGACGACATTAAATTCATTGTTCTTAATTCTTGCTACTTTAACAAGGATGGTCAGGATATTTCTTATTTGGGTAGAAATTATAGAGAAGGAAATTCCGTATACCCGATTCTCCCAAAAACAGAATTGAAGTGGCTTGAAGAAGAATTGAGTGACGGAAAAAAGTATGTCATTTTTTCTCATCATAGCCTGATAAATGATTTTAGAGATAGAGGAATTTTTAATAGAGAAGAAATAAGAAAACTATTTAAAGGCAAAGATATACTATTGTGTATGAACGGACATGATCACGGAGATGATTTCAAAACCACTGAAGGTATCCCATATTATACGGTAAATTCAGCCGGTTATGTTTGGTGTGGATTTCAGATAATGAGTTCTGAGGAATTACTTGAAAAGTATGGTTATCTAAAGGGCTGTTTATTCTATAAACATGCTTTATATGTTGATGTGGAAATTGGTAATAGTCAGATTGGTATTTCAGGTATAGATGGTGAATATTTATCTGTAACTCCGGCTGATGTGGGATTGAATGATTATATTTGGAACGGAGTATCTATTAAACCACATACAAGTTCGGTAATTATAAATTTGAAAAAAGAATAAATCATGGAACGATTAGATTGATGACTTCGGATTTGTGGAATTGAATGTCTGGAAGAAAGAACGATTGCTTTAATTGTGCCTTTGCAAATAATCAGTAATTGAGAATGTATTTCTTGGAAAATTGAAGGTGAAAGTTGTTTGACGGCAAGAACTTTAAAATAAATACAACTAACAACGAAAGGAGAATGTAAAAATGTTATTCATATGTTATCCAAAATGCTCAACCTGCCAGAAAGCTAAAAAATGGCTTTCTGAACATAATGTCGAATATACAGAGCGTCATATTGTGGAAGACAATCCTTCATATACAGAACTAAAGGTTTGGTATGAAAAGAGTGGACTGCCACTAAAGAGATTTTTTAATACCAGTGGCTTGCTATATAAAGAAATGAAATTGAAAGATAAATTGCCGGAAATGAGTGAAGAGGAGCAGTTAAAACTTTTATCCACTAATGGGATGCTCGTAAAACGCCCGATTCTTGTAGATGATAATAAAATATTAGTTGGGTTCAAAGAAAGTGAATGGGAAGGTTTATTATAGCTATTAAATTTGTAGTTCAATTTTCTTTGTCGATATACTCCTGACAGTGATATTATTAAGTTAGCATTATAAGGAGAGTGCCGGAAGTAAAATAATATTTTTTTCGTTGTGTAGAAAAGAAGTTGTAGTGTATAATAAAATCAAAAAATAACCAAGAGGGAGGATAAAAATGGGTATTACATCAATTGATGCAGAAGAAGATCAGTTTGCTTATCGTTATGATACGCAATTATTGATTGACAGAAGAGACAAAGATTTAGATGAAGATGAAATTGCTGATTATATTACGGAGCATATTGAGGGGAATAGTTTAATTGCAGCAGGAGATGAGGACTTGGTAAAAATTCACTTTCATACAAATGAACCGTGGAAAGTGCTTGAGTACTGCAATACAATCGGTGAAATATATGACATTGTTGTTGAGGATATGATTAGACAGGCTAACGGAATGCAGGGATAACTTTCCGTTTGTCAGATGAAAGCGTGTTATCTAATTATATACTGATTGTGTAAGGAATATTAGCTGTAAATATATTCTGGTAGATAAGGAGAAGCTATGAACGCAGATAGACATACACCAATCGTTTTTGTTTGTTCAATATGTTATGACCTGGAGCAGGTTCGGGGAGATTTAAAAGATTTTTTTGAAACGAATTACGGATTTCAGGTTATGTTTTCCGAAGGTGATTCGTTACCTATTACCCCATGTGTTGATGCGTTAGAGAATTGTTTGGATAATGTTGATAAATTAGCAGATATTTTTATACTTATTGTTGGAGCCGGATATGGCTGTGTGGAAGAGAGTGGAAAATCTATTACGAATTTAGAATTTCTACATGCAAAATCGAAAGGGATTCCTATATTTGTGTTTGTAGACAGGCAGCTGCATAATCAATTAAAAATATGGAAAACGAATAAAGACGGAGATTTTTCGATTAATAATAATCAAATTTATCAGTTTGTTTCGGAAATTTATAATGAATCAAAGCAATGGATTTATACATATGAATCTGTGAAAGATATAACCAATACAATGAAAAAACAATTAAGCCTGATATTTTCTGATGGACTGACATATAAAAAAATATCGGATAATCTGAAACCTTATCTTTTGGATAGTGATATTTCTGCAGAAGCGAAACGTGTCTTGATTGAGAAACCATATGCATGGGAATATAAGTTTTTTGCATGTGTACTCAAAGGAGAGTTTGATAAATTACAGAAACATAGGTGGAATTATAAGTACGGTTTTTTTACAACCCCTATAGTAAATTTGAGTGCCAAAGAACTGTTGGGTGATATTACTCTAAAGTTGAATGAGATTGTAAAGTTGAATCAAATTTTTGAAACGCTTATGAATTCGACCGTTCAGGATGCAATTGGCTTACCGGGAGTACCGAGCGATTTAGAAATGGTGGTATATGTTTCAAAGCAAATAGCTTTGCTTTATGAAAAAATGGTTGCATGGGCATTATATTTTAAGGCATTACATACAGATGATATGTTTAAAAAATTACTTCAATTATTATATGAATTTCCAAAATCAACGCTTACTCAAATGGATGATTTTGTAGACAGGATATATATGGAGATTATGAGTCTTCCTGATGTAGAAGATGATGTTAAACGTAAGATTAAACTGTCCTGTGTTTTAGATGAATCAAATACGGATGCCATTAATGCAGAGATAGAGCGGATTTATAAATTGCTGTGCCAATAAAAGGCTGCCTTTAACTGATATTTAGAGAGGTAAAAATAAAAAAGTAAACGTAATAAATAAAAATTATTAACATTACATATGAGAAAAGATAGAATGAAATAAATAGTGCAACATTAGTTGCATTATTTTTCATCTACACAATAGGTGAAGTTAGAAAATAATGAAAAAATAATTTAAGATAAGTGGAAAATGAAAATTTATATTAAAAAAAACGCAGATTTTTTTAATATAAATATATAAAAAATTTTTATATTAAAGAATATTTAAATTTATAGCAATAACAAAAAAGTATATACAAAAAATAAAAGCTTATTTTTGAAATATACTTGATTTTATTTAAAAAATATGGGAAAATTTAAATAAAATACAAAGGAGGATAATTATGAGTAGTAATAGGGCGGGAGATTTTATAATGCAGCCATCAGGATTTAAGTCTTTTTTACCACACGATTTGCCACCAGAGCCTCCGATTGAGTTTGATGGGGAAATGCTGAATTTATTATCAGAAGCAGATAGAAAACTTGGGAGATTAGATGGGGTAACACAGATTCTGCCAAATCCAGAATTATTTGTAGCAATGTATGTTCAAAAAGAAGCTGTTTTAAGTTCACAGATTGAGGGGACACAAGCCTCATTGACGGATGTTTTAGAAATAAATACAAAAGATGAAAAGAAAGAAGATGTTGGCGAAGTAGTTAATTATGTAAAAGCAATGAATTACGGGCTGGAGAGATTAAAAGAATTTCCCTTATGTCTACGATTAATAAGAGAAATTCATGAAAAATTATTAGGAAAAGGAAGAGGGAGTAATAGAAATCCAGGAGAATTTCGAAAAACACAGAATTGGATTGGTCCTTCTGGATGTACATTAAGTGATGCTCGATTTGTACCACCTACAGTTCCAGATATGCATAAGGCATTAGAGAATTTAGAGAATTTTTTCTATGCAGACGACAATATTCCGGCATTGATAAAAATTGCTTTGATTCATTCCCAATTTGAAAGCATTCACCCTTTTTTAGATGGTAACGGAAGAATGGGAAGGTTACTTATTACCTTTTGGTTATGCCAACAGGAAATATTATCTCGTCCCTTGTTATATTTAAGTTATTATTTTAAAAAGAACAGGTCAGAATACTATGATCGATTAATGGCTGTAAGAGAAAAAGGAGATTGGGAAGGATGGATAAAATTTTTCCTAAAAGGAGTAGCTGTAACAGCAGACGAAGCAACATCTACAGCAAAAGAAATCATAAAATTAAAATCATTATATGAAAACAAAATTACTTCGAACGGATGTGGAGCATTATATAATTTATTATTAGATAACATGTTTATGTATCCGTTTATTTCAATTACTGATGTTGCAGATATGTTACACATTAGTCATCCAACAGCATCTAAAATGATTGATACTTTCTGTAATTTCGGCATTTTAATTGATATTACACCTAATCAAAAAAGAAATAAGAGATATGCTTTTTCGACATATTTGGAAATTTTAAACAGAGGAACGGAATTATTGTAAATAATAAGAAAGCTCACAAAAAGATAATTAGTAAAAATAGTTTCCATTGAAAAATATTTTATGTGCAATTAAAAAGCAGTTTCCGAACATATGGGCACAGTATGAGAATGAATTAAATAATACCAGCGAGGGAAAATGAAATGAATACAGTATGGTCAACGTTTGTGCAGGGAATTGAAACACTTTACGAAACCCGCTCGCTCCGATTCGCAGATATTTTTAAAGAAAAATATCAAAGAGTATTTCAAATAGAAGGTAAAAAAGAAATATTGGAAATTGGCTGCGGTCCGGGAGCTCTTTGTGAAGCGTTAATTCGATGGTGTCCGGGAGCGCAGATTTATGGAATTGACAAGGACAGCAATTTTATTGAATTTGCAAAGAAAAGAAATTCCGACATTTATTATTCAGAAGATGATGCTGAAAATCTTTCATTTGAAGATGAAAAATTTGATGTCACGATTTCTAATACAGTAGCAGAACATATTGAGCCTTCTAAATTTTATAAGGAACAATATCGAGTGCTAAAACAACAGGGTATCTGTCTTGTGATGTCCGTCCGAAAGAGTATAAACCTTGCAGCCCCGTGCATTGCCAAACAATCGGATTTTGAAAAAAATATCTGGGAGCGGGTACAGCCATGCTTAAAACAGGTCGAAGAAAAATATCATGTCTGTGATTATCCTCAAAGTGAAATAGAATTACCCCGATGTATGGAAACATATGGATTTAAAAATGTATCTACCGATTATCTTACAATCAATTTAACGCCGGATAATCCTTTCTATACAAAACAGATGGCGCATTTAATGATAAATGCAAATAGAATGGGAGAACTGGAAGGCGCAGACCGATTATTATCTGTTGCTTCTGACAAAGTAACAGATTCAGAAGTACAAGAATTGAAAAACCGGATTAACGAAAAATACGACCAGCGGATAGCATTATATAATCGTGGAATAAAACAGTGGGATACGAATATGACCATATTGATGATAATACGAGGCGTTAAGACAACGTAGTTTATAAAGCGAAATCCGACTGTGGTGAGTAGTTAAAAAAAGGAACAGAAAAATGAACCATATTTTTTTCAGATGGTTACAACTGGAGAAAATGCAGTGATTACGGCTGATACATACCTGCAGGAATTTCTTTTGGATTTTTCGAAAGACCGACTTGGAAGGGAACTCTTTGAAACACAAAGTCTGATTTTATTAAATAAAGAGTTGGAAAAATACAATAAATGCTTAACGTCCACATGGCATATGTTTCTTCCAAGAACAAAAGTCGAATTAAAAAATCATTACCCAACGAAATGGTTTTACGATAAAGAAATTTTTTGTTTTTATGGGCAAAATCAATTTCCTAATGCAATCTCTAAAAGTTTTAATAAAAATCGTCCGGATAAAATTGTCGTATGCGCATATGATGGTGAGAAAATTATGGGAATGGCAGGCTGCTCGGAAGATGCGCCAAAATGGTATCAGATTGGCGTGGATGTTTTGCCACAATACAGAAATAAAGGAATCGCAACGTATTTAGTTACTTTATTAAAGGATAAAATTATAAAGCAGGGAAATATTCCTTTTTACGGTACTACCCTTGCCAATTACAGTTCATGGAATGTTGCTCTCAAAAGTGGTTTTACGCCTGCATGGGTGGAGATTGGATACAAAAAACTGTAGATAGAGTATAATTGTTTTAATGGTACGTTATCTTTTTATAAAATAAAAAAGATTATTAAAGCATAAGATATAACGGATAAAAATCAATTAAGATATATAGGAGGGGAAAAGGGTTAAAATGAAATTTTTGATTTTATTTCTTGTCGCAATGGCAGTCAGTTCCATTGGGTTTAAAAAATTTATATGGTTTATTTCCATTGGATATGGATTTTCCATTGCTGCATTAGGTGTTGCAATACCGGCATTATTTTTGAAGCATTTAACCGTGGTTACCGGAGTGATGTCCGTTTTGTTGATTTTATATGGAATCCGTCTGGGCGGATACCTTTTTCTTCGAGAAACAAAAAGTGCAGCCTACCGGAATACAGTGAAAGACGACATGGTTGACGGAGCAGGAATCCGTCCGATACTAAAAGTTATAACATGGGCTGCCTGTGCTTTCCTCTATTGCTGTGAAACTGCGCCGATATTTTTCAGACTGTCTAACGGACAGAGTGATGATGTGATGGGAATCATAGGTCTGATTGTCATGGCTCTGGGGATATTTATAGAGTCTTTGGCTGACTATACAAAAAATAAATATAAGAAAAAGAATCCGGGAAGATTCTGTGATGTTGGATTATACCGCTTTGTGCGCTGCCCGAACTATCTAGGGGAAATTCTGACATGGCTCGGAGTATTTTTGTCCGGAGTTACAATATATGAGGGAGTCTTTCAATGGGGCGCTGGAGTTTTCGGACTCTTATGCATTATCTATATTATGTTTGGTGGAGCCAGAAGGCTGGAACTTCGTCAGAATAAGAATTATGGAGCAAATCCTGAATATCAGAATTATTGTAAAAGCGTGCCGATTTTAATTCCGTGGCTTCCTTTGTACAGTGTTTCAAAATATAAATGGCTAGTAGGATGACAAAACAGAAAAAATAATAAAAACCATATGCGCCATATTGCCTGTAATGGATAATATGGCTCTTTTTATGATTAAAATATGAAGGAATAAAGCCTAAATTTTTACTTACGAAAAAATTTAATTTCGTTTAAAATAGTCTTCGAGATTACAGACAAGGAGAAAAATTAAAATGAAAAACAGTATTTTACAGAGAATGTTATATTCGTTTATAACAGTAATGATTACAGTTCCGGCATTTGTTTTTTACAGCGTTTATGTTGTGGAGGGAGAGGCTCTAAAAGCAATGTCCAGAATTAATAGTGTGTGGGGAACAATTAAGGCTCAAGATGGACTTTTCATGTTTGGGCGGATATTGCCGGTATGGAGTGTTATAGCCATTGAATTTATTTGTGCATTTACGCTTGCGTGCCTGTATGGAAGATTGACTTTTAAATTAGCGTCAAGAGTATTTAATCCAACGAAGAATCATCCAATGCTTTTTGAGAGTGCAATTATATGCGCAACAGTATGCTTTATGTGTCCGTCCATGAGTCTGCTGGCAGCATTCTTTTATTATCCGTATGGTCAGGCACAGATTGGATTTATGGCAGTATTATGCAAATGGCTGAAACTTGTATGTTATAATTTACCATTTGCTTATTTTTCACAGATGTTTTTCATACAGCCTTTTGTGAGATTTTTATTTTCAATCTTATTAAGAAAAGAAGTAAAAGAACATAGTGCCGAAGCACATGAGCTGGAGAAAAGCGGTAAAAAGATGATGCCTCATAATGAGCAGGAAGCGGTCATGGATATTCTTAAAAGAAAAGAAGAAATCAAAGAAGAAATAAAACAGGAATTGATGGCTGAATTGCAATAATACAAAAAGGCAGTTTTTATTAATTTAAACTAATATATTTATAAGATTTTATGAATGTATTATTCTGATTGCCCAATATGTAATTATAAGCTACAATATATTAATAGAAGAAACAAGTATATCTTACGGAAAATGTAATAAAAAATCTGGCAGAATTTGTGATGGAGAATTAGGAATGAAGATAGAATTAGGTAGAATACAAACCGAAACATCTCTATATGTTGCAAGTGAAAAAGAAGAAATCCAGTTAGATGATATTGTTGACAATATTATTGATGTAAGTCAAGGAGATACTATCACGATATATACAAAGCAGGTAACAAAGGCGGAAGTAAGAAAGAGTTTATTGTTTTTTCCTTTTCATATATTATCAGTAATATTAAGATGTATATTATTAAATGTTGGGGCAGATTATGTAGAAAAGAAGATGGAACCGTATGCAATACGCTGCAAATATACTGTATGTCAAAAAGATATTGAAAATGGTATAAGAATTGATTATTTTCCGGCAAAATACAAATCAGATAAAGATGTTATATTGGATACCGTGATTAAAATAAATAATATAAAGCAGGAAGCTGAACAAATACCGAATCCTTTGCAAGGAACAAAAGTATTAAACTCATTTTACATGGATATGGGTTGGATAGTTGTTGCAATTACTGCTTTGGGAATTTATTGCTTCAGATTTGGAATACAGCATTTGGGCAGTGGCAGAGGAATTGTTGGTATCATAATCGGATTAATCTTAATAGGTTTACTGCTATCTTTTATACTGAAAATCATTGCTAATAAAAGAATGGTTGACAGGATGAAAAAACTAACACGAAGGGAAATTAGTGATGTCAGAAAAATATGATTTGTACGTTTGCTTTATTTCTGATAATTTTGGGAGTAACAGCATTGTGGATTGCAAAACTATTCCATAAATAATTGGTAGTGCAAATGCAAAACTATTTGAAAGGTACAAAAATACAATGAAAACAATTCATGTAGTAGCTGCGGTGATACGAAAAGAAAACAAAATATTTGTCACACAGAGAGGCTATGGCGAATTTAAAGACAAATGGGAATTTCCGGGTGGAAAAGTTGAAGCAGGGGAAACTTCAGAGCAGGCTTTAGTCCGGGAAATAAAAGAAGAGCTGGATACACAGATAAAAGTAGGAGAGCTCATAGACACTGTGGAGTATGATTATCCGACTTTTCATTTATTCATGGAATGTTATTGGTGCGAAGTAGAGAAAGGGCATCTTGTTTTGAAGGAGCATAAGGCGGCGAGATGGCTTGATAAAATGGATTTGAACAGTGTGGAATGGCTTCCGGCAAATTTAGGACTGGTTGAAAAAATTAAAGAAAGTTGAAGTCTTGCAAAACAATGCAGACAAGAGTAAACTAAAGAAGTAGATTTATTTTGCCACGGGCAGGATTTATTCTAATAAAATATAGGTACAACTGCCCATTAAAATCAACCATGCGGTGCGTGGTGTAACTTACATAAAATCGAAAAGGCTGAAAGTGATAGAGGAGAAGCTGTATGAATTGTCAGGAACTTCTTGAAGAATTGTTGAAATTATACCAGTCGTCATTTGATATTACCCGTTCGTTTGAAATTCAGGGTGACACTTTTGATGCGTATGCGGCATTCAATGTGACCAGTGCCAAGTACGTTTTAATAAAAAAGGCAGAATTATGGCGGGCAAATTGTTATGAGCATACGTTTTTTTCGTGTAGAAAGGAATTGCATGAACAGACTTTACATAAATTTCAACAGCATATCATAGATTATATAGAACCGAAACTTGTTCGCAAAGGCAAAAAATGTACAGAAAAAGATCATATGTATACATATATTACCGGCATATTTCTTTGTGAGGAAGGTATCTCTGAAGAGGATTACAAAGCAATCAGACGATTTCGTTTTTTTAAAAATTACCGATTGGGATTTCGGGGCTATGCAGAAGCGAGATTATTGGTGTTCGATGTGAAAAACAAAAAAATATATGGAAATCGGGCGGCAAAAGAGCTGGTGAAAGGCTATCGGAAGATTTTTAAAGAAAAATTATAATACATTAAGAAAAGGGCTGTAAAAGGAATGACCTTTTGATATATAGCAAAAATACATTCCAAGATAAAAAAAGGAGGATTTTTTATGAATGCAGTAGTTATTTTATTGTTAGGAATTCTGATTCTTGCTGTTGCATATGTCACCTACGGCAGATGGCTGGCAAAGCAGTGGGGTGTTGAACCAAAAAGAAAAACACCGGCACATGAATTAGAAGATGGTAAGGATTATTGTCCGGCAAAAGCGCCAGTGCTGATGGGACATCATTTTTCGTCTATTGCAGGCGCAGGACCAATTAACGGACCAATTCAGGCAGCAGTATTCGGCTGGGTTCCGGTAATGCTCTGGGTATTGATTGGCGGTATTTTCTTTGGCGCAGTTCATGATTTTGGTTCCCTGTTTGCTTCTATTAGAAATAAGGGACAGTCTATCGGCGAGGTAATTGCAGATGCCATGGGGAAAAAAGCTAAAAAGATTTTCCTTGTATTTTCATACCTCACATTAATTCTGGTAGTAGCGGCATTTGCATCTATTGTTGCGAATACCTTTACAGCTACTTATACAGAAAGCGGGGCATTAGACGTTACAGCTTCTGCGGCAAACGCATCAACTGCTATGATTTCAATATTATTTATTGTAATCTCCATTATTTTTGGTCTGCTGGTGTATCGCAGAAACGTGTCTCTGTTGGTTTCCACCATCATTGGCGTACTTGCAATTATTGTCTGTATGGTAATCGGTATGAATTTCCATCCGCTTTATCTTAATGGTACAACATGGATGGTTATCGTAGGAATTTATATTCTGATTGCATCTGTTGCACCGGTATGGATTCTTCTCCAGCCGAGAGATTATCTCAGTTCTTTTCTGCTTTACTTTATGATGATTGTTGCTGTTGTAGGTATTATCGGTGCCGCTGTTATGGGGAAGGCAAACATGGATATTCCTGCATTTACCGGATTTGTTGACAATGCACAGCATGGTGTAGGTACTTCTCTGGGAATGTTGTTCCCGGCATTATTTATTACCATTGCCTGTGGTGCTATTTCCGGATTTCATTCACTGGTTGGTTCCGGTACAACTGCAAAACAGCTTGACAAAGAAACAGATGCGCGCCCAATTGCTTATGGCGGCATGTTAATTGAATGTGTTCTGGCAATTATCTCTTTGTGCGCAGTAGGTTACATATGGAAGCAGTATGTTCCGGGCGGTATTACAACACCGACTGCGGTATTTGCTACCGGTATTTCCCAGATGTGCGCTACCATTCCATTTTTGAAAGGGGCAGAAAATGTGATTTATTCCATGTTGATTCTGGCAGTTTCAGCATTCTGTCTCACATCTTTGGATACAGCAACACGACTTGCCCGTTATATGTTCCAGGAATTCTGGTTAGAACCGGGAGAAGAGTTAAAGGATGCAAAGGGATATAAGAAAGTTTTGACCAATCCGTATGTCGCTACAATTATTACAGTTGTTTTAGGAATCGGACTGGGCATGACCGGTTATGCTAATGTATGGCCATTGTTTGGTGCGGCAAATCAGCTTTTGGCTGCATTAAGTCTTATGGCTGTTGCTGCATGGCTTGGAAAGGTTGGAAAGAACAATAAGATGTTCTTTATTCCAATGGCATTTATGCTTGTTGTTACAATTACTTCTCTGTGCCAGACCATTATCAATAATTTCAAAAATGTTTCGGCAGGGATTGATCAGTCATGGAGTATTGTCCGGCTTGTCATCGCAGTTCTGTTAGTAGTATTAGCGATTGTCATCACGATTGACAGTATCAGAACACTGGTTGCGCAGCATAAAGAAAAAAGGGCATAACAAAAAAATCAGATTGAAAATTTAACAAAAAAAGGACGGTATTCATATTAGAAAGGTACCGCCCTTTTTTTTCTGCGCAGAATAAATCTACCGTAATTTATTTTATCTGGATAAAAACGCATCACAAGGATGCGATAAAAAAGTGTTGCAAATTAAAAAAAATAGATGCATAATCTATGTGTTGACAGTACATTAATATGCAGATGTTGGCAATACGTGTTCCCAGGGGGTTTAAATAACAAAACAACGAAGGGAGATTATGATGAAAAGAAGAATGCAGAAAAAGATTACGAAATCATTTATTGCCATGGTTATGGCAATCACTTTATCATTAAGTATTATTCCCGGCATTGGAATGATTGTCTGGGCGGGATATGACGCATCATCTGGAACATATACATATTCAACAAGTGCTCCATTATATGCGGCAACCCATTTTCATATTTTTGCGCATGAAAATGTCTCTATAGACGTTCATACGCATGGGAATGTAGCCTGCAATATATTAAATTGCAGAGCCGGATTAGGTACCAGACCAGAGTTTTATTCTGGCAACGAAAGCACAGAGGTAACTTATGTGCGAAAAATAAAGCAATGGGAACCTGCTTCTGTTGTAGGAACTCTCATTTTGGGTTCCAATTATCAGGTAACATCTGCAGATGGCGCAGGGCAGACCATTGTGGAGGACAAAACGGAAAATAAACCTATTGTACTGGGAACGGTGAAAAAAAGTAATGTAATTATTGAAAAAGAGGGAAATCATATTATTGATTTGGACAGTGAGTTCACAAAGCTGAAAGAGCGTTCTGCGGAGTGGTCTTACATGCCATCCTCTTCAAATGCAAAAATAGATTTGACAAGAGACCATAATTTGCGTGCAATCGAGCTTTATAATGTAAATATGGATTCCGGTGTAACTTTTGTGAATGTTCCATATGAAGAAATAACAGCCTCAACGAATAAAGTTTCCATTTGGGGAATAGACGGTAATACTGCACATACCGGAATAGTGGTATTCAATGTTGATTTGAAGGGACAAACGAATCCGGCGCTGTCGTTTCCAATGGAAGGCTGCACGCTTCGCGATAATGTTAGTGGAATGAGCATAAATAATAAAGAAGTTGGCGCTGATCATTACGGAGTTTGTCGTTTCGTGTGGAACTTTTATGACAGCAGCAAACCTGACCGGATATATGATGGAAAGATTTCATGGACCGGTGTAAAATATGGAACGGTATTAGCACCGGGCGCCGATGTTACCTGTGGTGCTGTAAACGGAACAGTTATTGCAGAAAATGTAAATCATACAGGTGATGAATCTCATCGTTGGGATATTATAAGCGACCGGATAACGCCGGAGGAAACAGAGGCTCCAACGGAGAGCGTTACACCAAAAGAGACAGAGACTCCATCAGAGAGCGTCACGCCAAAGGAGACAGAAACCCCAACAGAGAGCGTTACACCAAAAGAGACGGAGACTCCATCAGAAAGCGTCACACCAAAGGAGACAGAGACTCCAAAAGAGCGAGTTATACCAAAGGAGACAGAAACTCCAACAGAGCATGTCACACCGAAAGAGACAGAAACTCCAACAGAGAGTGTCACACCAAAAGAGACGGAAACACCAAAAGAAACAGTAACACCGCCAGACAGAAAAAATCGTCACAATAATGGAAGGACGGTAAACAATTCAGATAAGAAAAAAGGAAATCTTCATGTCACTATTTATGATAAAAAGACTAAAAAAAGAATTCCAAACGCAAAGGTAGACATTGTAGATGAAGATGGCGAGATAGTGAGAGCTGCTACTACAGATGAAAATGGAGATATTTTTGTTAAAAATTTGGAGCCCGGTTCCTATACAGTGAGGGTAACGAGCATACCTAATGGTTATAATAATCCGGGAACACAGAAAGTAAAAATAACATCCGGTAAAACCACCATAAAATATTTGAAAGTAAAGAAAGATACAGGCATCAGATACGGTGGTTCGGAGGAGACCAATAAAGGAACTTCAACAACCAACTATAACAAAAGCACAATATCCCCACAGACAGGAGATGTCGAGGCATACATGCCATTCGTTGTTATTATGGCAGTATTTCTTGTTGGATTGTTAGCACTTTATTATTCAGGAAAACGGTATATGGAATAGAAAATATCGCTGAAAAGCGGTAAGAGATACTATTAATATAAAAAACAGGCACAGTCGGAACAAGATTTGATATATGTCCAAAATTCTGGGTACATATCAGGTTCCACATCTGTACCTGTTTTTTTATAATTATGTATGCAGATTATTCAGCATCTGATGCAAGAACGAAACGGTGAACGACTGCTGCGATTGCTGCGCCAACAAGAGGAGCAAGAATGAACAGCCAAACCTGTTTTAAAGCAACTCCGCCTACAAGGAGCGCCGGTCCAAAGCTTCTTGCCGGATTTACAGAAGTTCCTGTAAATGGAATACCTAAAATGTGAATCAGGACAAGAGTAAGACCAATGATTAAACCTGCTACATTTGAAAATTCTGCTTTGGATGTCACACCTAAAATTAATAATACAAATACGAAGGTGAGAACAACTTCAACAATAAAAGCAGTAACTGTCGGTGTGCCAAGAGCACTTTCCGTACCATAGCCGTTTTGCCCTAAAGATTGATTGCTGCCAAAGAAATATACCAAAAGTCCGGCACCGGCAATACCGCCGATAAACTGAGCAATCAGATAGCCGATAAAATCTTTTACCGACATTTTTCCGGCAAGAAATACTCCTAATGAGACAGCCGGATTAATATGGCATCCCGAAACATTTCCAATGGAATATGCCATGGCTACGATTGAGAGCCCGAAAGCAAATGAAATCAGCAGGGTGGAAAAAGCCAAAGGACTATCGGCTTTACCATCCAGTAACGTGTTTGCAGCAACTGCACTTCCACAGCCGAAAATTACGAGAACTGCAGTGCCAATAAATTCAGCAATATACTTTTTCATAAAAAGTACCTCCTAATAAAAAAATATCCGTACTAGAGGATTCTCTATTACTTATTCTCTATTCTAACATGATGGAAAACAATGTCAATTTTTTATATCCCAGATTTCTCCATATTGATTAAAAATATGTTCAATGCTATATTTGAATTAACAACTGACGTGTTTAATGGTCAGGTATCGGAAAATATTTAATGAATGTAAAAAGTAGAATCATAGAAAGAAAAACGATGATTCAATATATGAAAAGGAGGAAACTATGGGAAAAAGAAGAATGAAGGAAAAAGGAATTGCCCTAATACTTTGCGGAATGCTGATATTGTCAAATATATCAGGACTTTCGGTGTACGCAGATGAAAGTTTTGACAGTGGAAAAAGTTCGGATAAAACAGCGCCGGTCATTACGGTAAAAGAAGTGACAGAGGGGCACAAGCACGAAAATACTTATTGTGAAGCACCGATTGTTACAGTGACGGACGAAGAGAGCAGTTCATTGAAAATTGCAGTAGATATAGGAGGCACAAAAACTGAAACGGAGTATCAGGAGAACACTGTCCGGGTTCCAATAGAGGGACAGTATGTAAATGTCCGGATTACAGCGACAAATGATGCCGGACTTTCTGCAAACGTTCAATTTACGATAGCACATACTCTTATAGGAAGACAGGGATTTACGGTTCCGGCTACCTGTACACAGCCGGAAAAATATGTAGGATTGATTCCATGTAAGTATTGCGATAAGGTTGTTTCCCAGTGGCAGACAAGCAAAGGACAGCCTCTGGGACATCAGTTTGGAGAAAAACAGCTGGGCGGTGAGACAAAAGAAGGGATTCCTTACTCAAAAAGAGTCTGTAATACTTGTGGGTTTGAAGAAATTACCTTTGAAGATATGGCAGGACATGAGCATACCTATGAGACGATAGTGAATGAGCCTGAATGTACAAAAGAAGGGTCTACTTACCAGCAGTGTAGTGATTGCGGATATGTAGATGAAGATACATACAAACCGATCCAGGTAACCGGTCACCGCATGACAGAATTTCAGGTTGTTAAACAGCCGGACTGTGGCACCGGAGAAAATGGAAGGCAGGAGCAAAAATGTAAATTCGGCTGTGGTTATACACGCAGTATTGAAATTTTTCCACAGCACACATGGTCGGAACGCAAGATTCGCAAGGAGGCGACCTGCTCACAGACAGGAGAATCAGCAGTTCAATGTAAGACCTGTGGTACATGGGATGAAAAGAGTGTTATGTCCATTGCAATGACAGAGCATCAGTGGGTGGACCATGACCATGACTGTACCACACCAATGCAGTGTTCAGAATGCGGCACGGAAGATGTGACATCGCGGAAAGAACATGCGTTGGCTTATCATTCGGATGCAAACGGACATTGGCAGGAGTGTGAAAATGAGGGATGTAATTATAAGATGGATTCCGTAGAGCATGAGTTTCCGGAATTTGATAAATCGGACTGTACAGGTTCTGTTACCTGTAATATTTGCGGATATGTAAAGTCCGGAAATAAAACGCATAACTTAGAGTGGGTTACTACGCCGACAGAGCATTATTCTTACTGTAAGAATGAAGGGTGTACTTACCGTTCAGAACCGGAAGAGCATGCGGGTACTTTTAACAATGATTGTGAAAAACCAACGTTGTGTAATAAGTGTGGTTATGCTTACATTGCAGCAAAATCTCATTCGCCGTATGGCTTCTGGTCTTGGAATGATGAAGGGCATTACAGACATTGTAAAAACTGCGCCCAGATTATTCTAACACCTCATACTGCAAAGCAAGATGATGGAGACTGTACCACACCGATAAAATGTTCCTTTGCGGGCTGTGGACATATTATGGAACCGGCACAGATCGAGCATGATTTTACAGGCGAGTGGCTTAACAGTGAAGAAGGACATTATCATCAGTGTCAGAATCCTAACTGTACAGTGAAAGAATCTGCACAGAAACACAGCGGAGGTATGGCAACCTGTAAAACAAAAGCGCTTTGTGATATTTGTGGAAATTATTACGGAAGCGTCAATCCGCAAAATCATATGGGAGAGAGAGAAGTCCGCAATTATAAAGATTCTACAGATTCCGAAAAGGGATATACCGGAGATACTTATTGTCTGGATTGTGAGACAATTATAGAAAAAGGAGAAGATATTCCATACAAGCCACATGACCATATTTATGATGATACATGGAAAAATGACGGAACGCATCATTGGAAGGAATGTAAAAAATGTTCTTCCAGAAGTGATGATTATGCGGAGCATGAGTTTACGGAATGGGAAAGCGATGAGACAGAACATTTCAGGAGCTGTAAAGTATGCGGATATGTGGAAACAGCAGTTCATATACCGGAAGAAAATGACCATAACTGCGAGACGGAACTTCGCTGCAGTGTCTGCAATAGAGTGTTGTTGGAGGCAAAAAAACATAATTTTGACAATGCGCCTTATTGGGCAGGAGATAATGGACATTACCGGCTTTGCCAAAATCAGAATTGTAACGGAAAGAGTGCGGAGGAAGAGCATACCGGCGGTATTGCAAATTGTGTAAGCCCTGCGCTTTGTGAATTGTGTCATGCACAATATGGTGAAAAAAATCCGGAATATCATGTTGGTGAGGAATCCGTGCTGGGATACAAGGATGCAACCTGCGATACACCGGGTTATACAGGTGATGTGTACTGTCTTGGCTGTAGTCAGGTAAAGGCTTATGGTCAGGAGATTCCTGCGGGAGAACGTGAACATGATTTTGTTCAGGATTATGATGAATATCATCACTGGTATGCATGCAGCCGGTGTGGAGAACATCAGGAAGGCTCCTACGAGGAACATCAGTATGGTGAAAATGGAGAATGTAACGTCTGCGGTTACACGGCGCCTGCTGGAGAGCATACCCACCAGTGGGATGATGGAATTGTCACAACAAAGCCGACATGCAAACATTTTGGAGTGAAGACCTATTCCTGCAAAGAATGTGGTGAACAGAAAATAGAAGAAATTCAAATGACGACAGAGCATTCATGGGACAATGGGAAAGTAACCAAAGCAGCTTCCTGTACAGAAAAAGGAGTGAAAACTTATACCTGTACGGTTTGCGGCAAGACAAATACGAAGGAAATTCCGGCAGCAGGTCACAAGTGGGGTCCATGGTATTTTATGAAAAACCCATTTTATGCGCAGTTCAAAACGCGGACCTGTTCTGTATGCAAGGAAGTACAAACAAATGGTACAAGATCTATACCGACAATGAAACTTACCGCAGAAAAACTGATTATGAAGAAAGGACAGAAAACAAAAGCATTCCGTATTGTTTCTATGACCAGCGGTGATTATGTAATATCTGTGAAGTCCAAGAAACCGTCTGTATTGAAAGTACAGAAATTTACGCGACGTGGTGCAGTGACACTAAAAGCGAAAAAGACCGGAACCACGACTCTTGTGATTAAACTTGTAAGCGGAATGGAAAAGACAGTTAAAGTCCGGGTACAAAAGAAGAAAGTTAAGACTTCCCGAATAACAATCGAGACGAAGAAAGTTACTTTGAAAAAAGGTAAAAAACTGAAACTCAAACCGATGCTGATGCCAATTACCTCACAGCAGAAACTGAGCTTTAAGAGCGCAAAGAAGAAGGTTGCAAAGGTTAATGCGAAGGGTGTAGTTCGGGCAAGGAAAGTCGGAAAGACAAAAATAACAATTCGTTCCGGCGCAAAGAAAATAACGGTAAAGATTATAGTTAAAAAATAAAAAAAGGGGCTGTGAAAAGTCTCTGGTTTTCAGAACCTGTATCCGCTGATGCGGATACAGGTTCTGGCTTTTTATATTTATTGATTTCAGTGCAAGTTCTAAAATTACAACTTTCATTTTATGAATGGACTTTTGTAAGCTCTGTTCCCTTTCATATTGATAATTTACATATATATTTAGCTTGTTTTACAAAAAATAAATGTAATTTATTCTTACCCACCATGAAATACTCAAGAATTTACATATAGACTTGTCTTGTTTTACAAAAAATGTATGTAATTTATTTTTACCCACCATGGGTTTCCCAAAAATTTACATATATATTTGACAGTTTTGATAAAAAAATATGTAATTTATTCTTACCCATCATGTATTCCTCAGGAATTTACATATAGACTTATCTTGTTTTACAAAAAATAAATGTAATTCATTCTCACCCACCATGCATTCCTCAGGAATTTACATATAGACTTATCTTGTTTTACAAAAAATATATGTAATTCATTCTCACCCATCATGCATTCTCAAATTTTACATATATACTAGACAGTTTGACAAAACTTTTTACACTTCTTTTTTTATTATCTCTGTTCCGGATGATTGAAATGTAGTATAATTTGAAATAGATTGTATAGATTTTATTATCAGAAGACAGAGAAAATACAGGAGGGGAAATGCAGAAAATAACAGATAGACAGTTTGATGAAGAAAGAGCGCTATATGGACTCCGGGATGCAGAAATAACACATTGTACCTTTGCCGGTCCGGCAGATGGGGAGTCTGCTCTCAAAGAATGTGAAAATATTGTTGTAAAAGATAGTTTGTTTCAGCTCCGGTATCCATTGTGGCATGTACATAAAGGAATTATCAGTAACAGTGTAATGTCAAAGACCTGTCGGGCAGCTCTTTGGTATGATACGGATATTACCATTGAAAATAGCAAATTATATGGAATTAAGGCTCTTCGTGAATGTTCAGACATTAATTTAATGGGTAGTGATGTAATATCACCGGAATTTTTATGGAGATGTCGGGGTGTGACAGTTAGAAATACGACAATGCAGTCGGAATATCCTTTCTTTGAATGTAATGATGTCACAATCAGTAAACTGGCGATGAAAGGAAAATATTCTTTTCAATATGTAGAAAACATGACGATAGAACATTCTAATCTTGACACAAAGGATGCCTTTTGGCACAGCAAAAATGTTACGGTTACAGATAGTGTGATTCGAGGAGAATACTTGGGCTGGTATTCAGAAAATTTAAAATTAGTCCGATGTAAAATCATAGGAACACAGCCATTATGTTATTGTAAGAATTTGATTTTGGAAAACTGTACGATGGAGGACACAGACCTTTCCTTTGAGCGGAGTGAAGTGCACGCTGTTGTTCATGGAGTAATTGAAGGAGTAAAAAATCCATTGTCAGGAACCATTATTGCAGATGATATTGGCGAGATTCTTTTGGAAGAAGAATATATCAATCCAAGCCTTACAGAAATTAAAGTAAAATCAAAAAAGAAGGTTTGATGGAATTTAGCTGTTTAGAGATTTCGCTTGCTTTAAAAATACAGATATAGGAAAAAATTATGAAAGAGCAGAATAATGACATTTTATTATTAAAGAAAATATGTCGCCAATATGATTTGGGAGTGTTGATAAAACCGCCATTTGCATTAAAAGGAGGTTTTATGCATAAAATGTATGCTCTGTTTACGGAAAAAGGAAAATACGCAGTTAAGTTATTGAACCCTTATGTTATGCAGAGAGCAGATGCTTTGGAAAATTTCCAGACTGCGGAACGGTTAGAACTGCTTCTGGAAAAAAATAAGTTGCCGATACTTCCTGCGATTTCTTTTGGAGACAGGAAAATGCAGCAGACAGATGGACAGTATTTTTATTTATATCCGTGGTATGATGGAAAAGTAATTAAAGGACAGGATATCAAAGAAAAGCATTGCAAAAAAATTGGAAAGATTCTTGCCCGTATTCATGCGCTGGACTGTCGCAGGGATTCTTATCTGCCAGAAGAAATACATATTGATTGGGATTATTATGCGGAACAATTTTTCATTAAAAATAAGGAATTGTACCAGTTATTGGTTAACAACAGAAAACTTCTTATCGAGAGTCAGGAAAAGGGGAATAAGGCTTTAAAATATATGCCAAAAAAAGAGGCGGTTTGTCACAATGACATGGATGCTAAAAATGTACTATGGGCAGGTGATGAATGTCGAATTATTGACTTGGAGTGTTTGTCTTATTCCAGTCCCTATATGGAAATGTACGAACTGGCATTATGCTGGTCCGGATATGAAGAGTGCAATATAGATTTTAATTTGTTCCAGACATTTATTTCAGCCTATGAAAAAGCAGGAGGCGAACTTCCAATCGACTGGGAAGTTTTATATGACTGTAATTTTGGAAGATTGGAATGGCTTGAATATAATATGAAACGTGCTTTGGGAATTGATTGCTCAAAAGAAGAAGTCGCTGTAGGTATTTCAGAAGTAAAGGACACAATCGCTCATGCGCGGTATTATGCAGTTGTAAAGGATGAAATACTGAATAGTGTTTTATAATTTTTTTAAAAGGATTTAATAAGCTGTGATATAATTATTAATATGATAAGCATCAAAAAGGAGACAGAAACCGATGGACATTATGAAAAAAATAGCAGTTTTAACCAGTGGCGGTGATGCTCCGGGAATGAATTCAGCCATTCGCGCAGTGGTTTATAGCGCGTATCAGTTTGGAATTGAAGTGGTAGGAATTCTTCGCGGATATGAGGGCTTAATAGATTGGGAGACAAAGCCTCTGGGATTAGATGAGGTTCGAAATATAAATAATCAGGGTGGAACAATTCTTTATACCAGCAGAAGCGATAGATTTCTTCAGCCGGAGTACAGAAAACAGGCAGCAGATAACTTAAAGAAAAATGAGATAGATGCCGTTATAGCTATTGGAGGAGATGGAACACTGCGGGGAGCAATAGAGTTTCAAAAAGAAGAAATCAATATTGTATGTATTCCCGGAACCATTGACCGGGATGTAGCCTGCACCGAGTATACATTGGGCTTTGACACTGCAGCCAATACAGCAACAGATGCCATTGACAAAATACGGGATTCTTCAGTCTCGCATGGCAGATGCAGTGTGGTGGAGGTCATGGGAAGAAAACGTGGCTATATCGCATTGTGGGCAGGAATGGCAACCGCGGCAGATGCAATTATCCTTCCGGAAAAATGGGAAGGAGATTACGATAGTGTGACGGAAGCGATTAAGAAGAGGCACGCAGATGGAAGGGACAGCTATCTGGTAGTTGTAGCGGAGGGGGTAACAGATGCCCCAGAACTGGCAGACAGGATTCGTGAGAGAACAGGAATTGAATCCAGAGTTTCTGTATTAGGTTATATTCAGCGTGGCGGGAGCCCTTCGGCAAAAGACCGGATGTATGGTTCTTTAATGGGCGCCTATGCAGTTGAAATTTTAAACAATGGCAAGCAGAACCGTATTGTAGCAATTAAGAATGATATTTTAATAGATTATGATATTGCCAAAGCGCCTGAAATTAAAAATAATCAATTAGATTCATTCCAATATGAATTAAGTCTGAAGCTGTCAGATTAAAAGAGCGTCAGCTTATCAGGCAGTAAGTAGCAATTATGATATAGGGAAGGAGACAGCGAATATGATAAATTATTCAGATGACCCTGCGAGACAATACCACATACAGGTGGCAAAAGGCGAAGTAGGACGGTATGCAATTTTGCCGGGAGACCCGGGAAGATGTGAAAAGATTGCCCGGTATTTAGATAATCCGGTGTTGATTGCACACAATAGAGAGTATGTAACATATACAGGAACATTAGATGGGGAAAAAGTAAGCGTAACATCCACGGGAATTGGCGGTCCGTCTGCCTCGATTGCAGTGGAAGAACTTTGCAGGTGCGGCGTGGATACTTTTGTCCGCATTGGTACTTGTGGCGGGATTCAGCCGGAGGTAAAAAGCGGAGATGTGGTTGTCGCCACCGGAGCTGTCCGCATGGAAGGAACGACAAAGGAATATGCGCCTATTGAGTTTCCGGCAGTGGCTGATTTAGATGTAGTCAATGCTTTGGCAGAGACTGCAAAAGAAAAAGAATTTTCATATCATACAGGTGTTGTACAATGTAAGGATTCTTTCTATGGAGAACACGAGCCGGAGAAGAAACCTGTCGGCTATGAATTGCTGAATAAATGGGAAGCATGGAAACAATTAGGATGTCTGGCATCAGAAATGGAATCAGCGGCGCTATTTATTGTAGCCGCAAGTCAGAAGGTGCGCGCAGGCTCCTGTATGTTAGTAATGGCAAATCAGGAAAGAGAAAAACTGGGGCTGGAAAATCCTGTCGTGCGTGACACAGACCGGGCAGTTCAGGTAGCAGTGGGAGCTGTGCGGAAACTGATACAGAAGGATAGAAAATCAGGCAGATAGCAAAAATCGGAGGAGTCAGCATGACAATCAAAGAAATCAAAAAATTACCGAAAATAGAATTACACTGTCATCTGGATGGCTCTCTTAGTAAGGAATTTATTGAAACAAAGTTATCAGCAAAAATAAAACAGAGTGAATTAAGCGTTTCAGAAGACTGTGAAAGTTTAGATGAATATTTGGAAAAATTTGATTTGCCGGGACGGTGTCTGATGGATGAAGAGGGACTCGAACAGGCGGGCTATGATGTACTAAAGACAATGCATGAAGAAAATGTTATTTATGCAGAAATACGTTTTGCCCCATTGCTGTCCGTGACAGAATATATGGATACGGAACAGGTCATCCGGTCTTTACTGCAAGGACTGGAAAAAGGAAAGAAAGATTTGGGTGTGGAATATAATGTGATTGTATGTGCTATGAGACATCACAGCATGGAACAAAATTATAAAATGATAAAAAAGGCAGTTAAATTTTTAGGAAAGGGTGTGTGTGCGGCAGATTTGGCTGGAGCGGAGGCACAATATCCTATGCGGGAATATATGGAATTATTCAGAAAGACAAAAGAATTGGGAATGCCATTTACAATCCACGCAGGTGAGTGCGGAAACGCAGAGAATATTTTAGATGCATTGCAAGTGGGCGCGGCAAGAATCGGTCATGGAATTGCCATGCGGGGGAAAAAAGAGATACAGCTGGCTGTCAAAAAAGCGGGCGTTGGAATTGAGCTGTGTCCTATCAGCAATTTGCAGACAAAGTCGGTGAAAAGTTCCGCAGAATATCCACTTCGTGAATTTTTGGATGAAGGATTACTGGTCACAATTAATACGGACAATCGTACGGTCAGTAATACATCCATGACAAAAGAACTGGATTTTATTCAAAAGATGTATGGGGTCAGTGATAGTGAAATTCAGCGTATGATGAGAAATGCTGTCGATGTAGCTTTTGTAAATGATGAGCAAAAAGAAAGATTACGGAAAAAATTAAGCGGAAAAGATTATCAGGCGTAGGAAGGTGGATAAATAATGAATGCATATAAAAGAATATTCGTAATTGTTCTGGATTCTTTGGGAATCGGCGCTATGCCTGATGCAGAGAATTTTGGTGACGTAAATGTAGATACATTTGGACATATACTAAACACTATGCGAACATTGGATATTCCTAATTTACAAAAATTAGGAATGTTAAACCTGCACCCGGCAGGAGAAATGAAAGGTGTGGAAAAACCATTAGGAAGATATATGCGCGTGGCGGAAGCCAGCAATGGCAAAGATACCATGACAGGTCATTGGGAAATGATGGGAATAAAGACAAAGAAGCCTTTTCAAACTTTTACGGAGAAGGGATTTCCACCAGAGCTGATTGCAGAATTAGAAAAGAGATGTGGCAAAAGAGTCATTGGAAATAAATGTGCCAGTGGTACGGAGATTCTGGAAGAATTGGGAGAAGAAGAGATTGCTACGGGCGCAATGATTGTGTATACTTCTACAGATTCGGTTATGCAGATATGCGGCAATGAGGAAACTTTTGATTTGGAAAATTTGTATCGATGTTGTGAAATTGCCAGAGATATTACATTAAAAGATGAATGGAAAGTCGGGCGGGTGATTGCCAGACCATATGTGGGAAAAAAGAAGGGTGAGTTTCAAAGAACCGCAAATCGCCATGACTACGCTTTAAAACCAACGAACCGGACGGTTTTAAACGCTTTGAAAGATGCAGGTTTGGATGTAATCAGTGTCGGTAAGATTTGTGACATTTTCTGCGGCGAGGGTATTACCAAATCTTATCGCTCTAAAAGTTCTGTTCAGGGAATGGAACAGACAATAGAAATCTGCGGAACGGATTTTTATGGATTATGTTTTGTCAATCTGGTGGATTTTGATACGTTGTGGGGACATCGTAGAGACCCGGCAGGTTATGGCAGGGAGATTGAAAAATTTGATGTCAATCTGGGTATTCTTCTGGAACAATTACGGGATGATGACTTGTTAATTATCACAGCAGACCATGGAAACGATCCTACTTATAAAGGCACAGACCACACAAGGGAATATGTGCCTTTGATAGCATATTCCGGACAGATGAAACAAGGCGGAGCCTTGGAAGAGGCAGACACGATGGCGGTCATTGGGGCTACAATCGCAGAAAATTTCGGTGTGGAAATGCCGGAAAATACTATCGGACAATCCATACTGCAAAAATTAGTGTAAGAACCCGGAAAGAATATTTTCAAAATAAAAATATAAAATTAAAAAAATGTTTGAAAAATATAAATATAAATTTAAAAAAATGTTTGCGAAATGTGTCATTAGCTTTTACAATAGAACTATAAGTATTATTATAATACATAAAAAAATACAGGAGATAAGGAAAGATGTTAAAAGAGTTTAAAGAATTTGCCATGAAAGGCAATATGATTGATTTAGCAGTAGGTGTAATTATTGGCGGGGCTTTTAATAACCTTGTAAAGTCTCTGGTGGACAACGTAATTATGCCGGTGATTACATTGCTGACAGGAAAGATTGATTTCAGCAATCTGTTTATTGCATTGGATGGAGAACACTATGCCACATTGGCAGAGGCACAAAAGGCAGGAGCGGCAACATTGAATTATGGAACGTTTATCTCCGGTCTGATTAACTTCATCATTATGGCGTTCGTTGTTTTTCTTCTTGTAAAAGCCATGAATAAATTAAGAAAAGAAGAACCTGCGCCGGTAACTACCAAGATTTGTCCACATTGTATGTCCGAGGTACATATTGATGCAGACAGATGTCCGCATTGTACCAGCCAGCTGGATGAATAAAATCAACCTTTTGGCAGGAGTGGGGAAATCAAGTTTAAGTTTTTGCCAAGCGGTTAGATATATGTAAAATCTATGATGGGTGAAAATGAATTACATATAATGTTTACAAAACAAGCCAAATATATATGTAAATTCTTGGCTAATCTATAGTAAGAGAGAATTAATTACATATATTGTTTCTAAAACTAGACAAGTTTATATGTATATTTTTGAAAAATTCATGGTGGGTGAGAATTAATTACATATATTGTTTGAAAAACAAGCCAAATTTATATGTAAATTTTTGAGGAATCCATAGCAAGGGAAAATGAATTACATGTATTGTTTGAAAAACAAGCCAAATACATATGTAAAATCCTGCCAAATCCATAGCAAGTGAAAATATATTACATATCTATATAAAATTATAAAATGCTAATATATGTAAATCATAAATATAAAAAGCCAGAACCTGCATCCGCATTAGCGGATGCAGGTTCTGCTAATCAGAGACTTTTCTTACAGCCCCTTTTACCCTGCAATAAAGGCTTTTTAAACATATCACAAAAGATTATAAATATCTGCTTTCTGATTTTTCCACCAGTCTTTGGAATCTTCTATCAATCTCGTCTTGTAATTCTGAAACAATTTCCGTATATTCTTCTTTTACCAGATGTTTTGTTCGTCCCATCATTTTCAGCCAATCTATCACTGGGATAACTTTATTGTTTTTTTGTGGATTGTAGTTTAGTGTTGTCTTGCCGTTTTCTACTTCGTACAAAGGAAAATAACAGGAATTGACAGAAGCTTCAATTACATTGCGCTCCTCTGCCGGATTATCATTCCAGTTCAGTGGACATGCGGAAATTGCCTTAATATAAGCAAGACCTTTATACTTGGCATAATAGGCGGCCTTGGCAGCTTTTTTCATAAAGTCTGCAGGATGGGATTCAGCAACAGTCGCTGCGTAAGGAATCCCTGTCGCTGCCATAATCTGCATCATATCTTTGTGGAAGAAAGTTTTACCAAATTGATTTTTACCGATATGGGAAGTCGAACTCTTTGCACCTTTTGGCGTGGAGTAGGACAGTTGATAACCCGTATTCATATAACCTCCGTTATCATATTCAAAGATAATCATTCGGTGTCCCCTCAATGCTGTGCCAAGTGCAGAGCCCATACCAATATCCATTCCGCCGTCACCACTTACCATGATGAACACAATATCTCCTTTTGGAATTTCTCCTTTTTCCTGCTTTCTGTGACAGACTTCCACGATACCGCTCAAGGTGGCAGATCCGTTTTGGAATAAATTGTGTACATAAGGTACTTTAAAACTGGTCTTTGGATATGCAGTCGTTACAATCATTCCACATCCTGTTTGAAATAACAGAACAACCGGGTCTTCTATGGCACGTAGTAAAAGATTTACATTGACTAAAATGCCACAGCCGGGACAGGCACCATGTCCCGGGGCAATACGCTTTGGCATAGCGGTAGAACTGCCCAAATCTTTGATTTGAACCTTTAATTCATTGTCCTGTTCTGTGACAGCGGTAAGCCCCGGTTTTATTTTTTCCATATGCACAGGCTCAAAAAAGTTTTCCCGCCGGGCGTCTGCTTTGCCGGGGTTAATACCATAATAGGCAGGCTTTTTTTCACCCGACCAATGAAACAGATGAATAGCATCTTCTACAAAAAAGTCATTTCCGCCCAGTCCGTATATGACAGATTCTACATTGGCGGTGCATCCGTATTTCTGCAATGAGGCGCGAATTTCCATAGACAGGTTTCCTCCCATGGCGCCATAACTACTATCCTGACGGTCAGCGATAATAATTTTTTCTGCTCCATTTAACTGTTCAAAAACCTTCTCCCCCGGAAAAGGTCTCAACATTGTAAGGGTAAATACCCCTGCTTTTTCTCCCTGCTTTCGTAGTTCATCCACCGCCACCATAGCAGTATCAAAAGAGGACCCTAGTAAAACGAGAATGGTCTTTGCATCTTCACAGCGGTAGCTTTCAAAAGTCGAATAAGTGCGACCGGACAGGGCGGCATATTCTTTAAAAATTTTAGGCAGAACTATTTCAGCTTCCATCATTGCCAGATGCAGTTGATACCGGTTGTTAATTAAATCCGGCTCGTTCATATATGAACCTACGGTAATTGGATTGTCAAAATCAAATAACGGATGTTCCTGTTTTTTCTCGCCAATAAATTTTCTTACAGAGTCATCATCAGAAAAACGGTAGCATTTCCGTTTCTGATGACTGGTAAAAAAGCCGTCGTATGCCACAGCGACCGGAAGGCTCACCCATTCTGCCAGCTTTAGCGCCATTAAATTAAAATCATAGACCTGTTGTACACTGTGGGCAAAGAAAATAGGCCATCCGCAATTCAGCAGATACATAATGTCACTGTGGTCACCTTTGATGGACAAAGGTCCGGATACAGTACGACAGGCAACATTCATTACCATCGGGTATCTGGTTCCTGACTGTACGGGAAATTGTTCTAAAGCATACAAGAGTCCGTTGGCACTGGTAGCGTTAAAAACCCTTCCTCCTGCCACGGAAGCGCCGTAACAAATTCCTGCGGCACTATGTTCTCCCTCTGCGGCAATCATAATAATATCTGTTTTTCCCTCCGCCCGCATCAAATCCAGATTTTCTGCTATTTGTGTAGATGGAGTAATGGGATAATACCCCATAACATCATAACCAATCTGTTTGACTGCAATGGCAGCAATTTCATTCCCTGAAGCAAATTCCGTGCATTGCGTATCCATTATACTTCACCACCCTCAATCCGTTTTTCTGTTAAATAAGATTCTGATGTAATGTACCCGTCAGCCCCGGATTTTTCGTAATAATCCGGTGTTCGAATTAAATCCTTATTAGGAACAAACCACGGTTTTCGTTCATAATTATCCTCTAAATCTTTTACCAGTGCATGGGTAGGGCAGATAGAAACGCACCGCAGACAGCCTTTACAGTGATAATAATCCAATCCTTTATTTACCATCATTTTTTTTCCTTTATATTCTCCCGGTTCAAACTGAAATACCATATCCGGGCATGTAATGTCACACAATCCACAATTAATACAACGATTTTGAATAAAGATAGGAATATACCCCTGACGGGAAGGAGACAAATCGTTTGCCACGCTGTTTCCAAAATTTAAATTGACGCCTCCAAGGGGCGCGTTACTGTATCCAAGATTTCCCTGGGTATATTTTTGGCTGCAGTTATCTTTCATTTTTTTGCTATGCTTACAAACATCTGTCTGCGGACATTTAACTTCTTTTATTTCTTCGTATCCACGGCGAATTCCCTCAAGATTTCCTTTCAAAGCATGGGGATATTTCTTTCCCAGAGTATTGGTACAAATTTCACAGACATCTTTTAATGTCACAAACCTCATTGCCCTTGCCATGGCTCCCATCATAACCACATTGATTCGGGATTTTGTTTCCATGGCAATTTTTTGCGCGTGAATACATATTATTCTGTCTGCTGAAATTTCATTATGAACAATGTAATGCTCTACAATATCTTTGGGCGCCACGTCCGTATTGATAATAATGGTGGTGTCCTTGGAACATCCATGAAAAATTTCTGTATTCTGCATAAGTGCCTGATGAAAAATGCAGAGCATATGGGGATGGATTACCGGCGAATGTACTCTAATATCAGTTTCCGGAGCGCTGTATCTGATATATGCCTTGACCGGGGTTCCGGTTTTCTCGGAACCATAGCTGGAAAAACTGGCGCTGTTAAGTCCCAGATATTTGATGCCCAGTTCTCCCATCATTTTTCCGCACAGGTTGGCGCCTAAACCGCCAATACTCTCAATGCGTATCTCATAATATCCATAATCATTTTTTAAATGCAGTTTTGTATTCTCCATACTGACCTCTTTTCATTGTTTCACTCTATTTATGTTATGGACATCTTGGAAAATTCTATACATTATTTCCCTTTTCCATGAAGAGTAATTTTGCAATAGACATTTGTATTTTTTATATGGTACTATATTGTTTGAAACAATGAAAAAATCATAAAGAAAAAAGATGATATGATGAGATAAATTTATTAGAAAGGATTGTGCATATGTCAATGGAAACAAGATTTACGGGAACAGATACTTATGTAGCTTCAGACGATTTGATGGCGGCTGTGGAGGTGGCAATGGAACTGCAAAAACCATTGCTGATAAAGGGAGAACCCGGCACAGGGAAAACCATGCTGGCTGATGCAGTGGCAAAAGCGCTTAACATGGAACTTCTGGTATGGAATATAAAATCTACCACAAAAGCGCAGGACGGACTGTATATTTATGATACGGTTCAGAGATTATATGACAGTCAGTTTGGTGAGTCGGGCGTAGATGATATAGGCAGATACATTAAATTAGGAAAACTGGGAGAGGCATTTAAAAAGGACAAACAGGTCGTGCTGTTGATTGACGAGATTGACAAAGCTGATTTGGAGTTTCCAAACGACCTTTTGTGGGAGCTTGACAAGATGGAATTTTTTATTAATGAAACGAAGGAAACAGTCAAAGCTAACATCAGACCGATTGTAATTATTACTTCCAATGCAGAGAAAGAACTGCCGGATGCCTTTTTACGCAGATGTATTTTTCATTATATCCGTTTTCCGGAACCGGATTTGATGCGCCAGATTGTCAATGCGCATTTTGAAAATCTTCACGAGCATTTATTAGAAGAGGCAATGAATACTTTTTACCGAATCAGAAGTATTCGTGATTTGCGAAAAAAGCCAAGCACATCAGAACTCATTGACTGGTTGAGAGCTTTAATGATTGGCGGAATAGAGCCTGATGTGATAGAAGAAAAATTACCATATCTTGGAGTGCTTATCAAAAAAGATGAAGATTTGGAAACCATACGAAATGTACGAAGATAGGAGAAGCAATGTTTACACCTTTTTTCTATATAATTAAAAATAATGGTTTAGATATTTCGACAACCGAGTGGATTACCCTGATGGAAGGATTAGACAGGGGATTAGCACACGCAAGTTTTACGGATTTTTATTATTTGTGCAGAACTGTTCTGGTAAAAAATGAGGGTGATTATGACAAGCTGGATGCGGCATTTCTTGAATATTTTGAACAAATCAAAACCGACAAATTAAACATGGAAAAGCTAAACGCATGGCTTCATAATGACAGTGATAAAGTTCAGTTGACAGACCCGGATAATTTTAAGGATGAAAGGACAAAAAAAGAAGCAACGGAAATTCACAGAATGTTTCGGGAGCGTTTAGGAGAACAGCATACCGAGCACAACGGAGGAAATTACTGGATTGGAACAGGAGGCGGTTCCCCTTTCGGGAAAAATGGAAGAACCGCAGGCGGTATCCAGCTGGGAAATCATTCCGGAATGAAGACAGCTTTTGCGGTCATGGGTGAGCGCAGATATAAGGATTTCCGGCGGGATAAAAAACTGACCATGAGACAGTTTCAGGTAGCTTTGCGGGAACTGCGCCAGTATTCGAGAAAAATGGATTTGCCGAAAACGGAATTGGATATTGACGGTACCATTCAATCTACGTGCAACCGGGGCGGATACCTGAAGCTGGAGTTTGAGCAGCCGAGAAAAAATTCCGTGAAATTAATGCTGCTGTTTGACAGCGGAGGTTCCATGTATCCCTACAGTCAGTTATGTAATGAGCTGTTTCAGGCAGTGCACAAAGCAAATCATTTTAAAGATGTCAAAACGTTTTATTTTCATAATTGTATTTATGCAAAATTATACAAAACGCCGGAGTGCGTTACAGGAGACTGGATAGATACCACATGGGCGTTTAAAAATTATGATAAAGATTACAAAGTTATTATTGTAGGAGATGCCGGAATGGCAGAAGAGGAATATCTGGATAAGAATGGAAACTACAGTGGACCTAATGACGGATTGTCAGGGCATGAGTGGGTGCAGTTATTCCGTAAAAAATATCCACATTCCATATGGCTGAATCCGTCTTACCATGGTGATTTGACCAGAATGTACTGGATGGCATCCGAACGGATGATTAAAGAAATTGTGGATATGTACCCTCTGACAGTAGATGGATTAAAGGCAGGGATTAAAAAACTGATGAAAGATAAATAGGGCATATCACAATATTATTATAATTTTTTTATACAAATTTACTGAAAAGTATTGATAAAAACATTTTTATTTGTTTATATGTAAATATAGTTTTTTAAAAAATGTAGTAAAGGAGAAAAAGGATGGATAAGTTATGTAAAAAGTTAACAGCTGTTGTATTATCCCTGGCTATGGCAGTTTCCGGACTTGTTATTACTACGCATCAGTCCGGAGATGTAAAAGCAGCGGTCGGTGAATGGAAAATGGTATGGAGTGATGAGTTTGAGGGCAATTCACTTAACAGGGATTATTGGAATGTGGAAGTCAACGGTAGCGGCGGTGGAAATAATGAGCATCAATATTATCTTGACAGTACCAAAAATATCAATGTAAGCAATGGCACACTTAAAATAAATGCGTTAAAAGAAAGATATTCAAATAAAGATTATACATCAGGAAGAATTAATACCAAAGGAAAGAAAAGTTTTAAATATGGAAAAGTGGAAGCAAGAATGAAACTTCCAAGTTTTACCGGAGCATGGCCGGCATTTTGGATGCTGGGATCGAACTATGATAGTGTCGGGTGGCCAAAATGTGGTGAATTAGACATTATGGAAGCGATAAATACGCAAAACTTTACCCATGGACACGTGCACTGGTATACCTCTTCTGCTGATTACACAGGACATGCCGACTATGGTAAATCTTCAGAGGGAGCAGTTCCGTCTAATTTTGACAGAACCCAGTGGCATACCTATAGTATCGAATGGGATAAATCCGCAATAAAATGGTATGTGGATAATACACAGTTTAATGAGATTGATATTAGCGGTTCCGATTTAGATGAATTTCAAAAAGCGGAGTTTATTATATTTAATCTCGCTATAGGTGGAGATTGGCCGGGACATGATATTGATAATACAGCATTTCCTTCAAAATCAACGATGGAAGTAGATTATGTAAGGGTTTATCAGAAAGAAGAACCACAGACCACCAAGTATAACGGACCTACAGTCACTGTGAAACATGACGCTGTAGCAGAATATACAGGTACATGGACATCATTTTTTGGAAGCAGTATCAACTGGGTTCCGGCAAACGGAACACTCAAAGTAGAAAGCACCCCTGCGGCAGGATTTACGATGAATCTCTCATCCGTAGGAAATATACAAAATGACTCCGTATGGGGAGCACAGGCGAATCTGGAAAAAATAAAATATCATCCGGGAAATACATACACATATTCATGTACCATCACATCGGATAAGGATAAAGTTATTTTTGTAAAAGTAGCAGATCAGGACGAAGAAGTCATGGCAGGCGGTCTGATTCAGTTAAAAGCCGGCGTACCTTATAATTACCAAACCGATGTAGAGATACCTGATGATTTTAACGGTACGGTCAGCCTGAAATTTGGAATGGGTAAAACCAACGGTGATACAGTTGCCGACAATAGCGCCGTAACGATAAATGTAAAAAATCTGTCTTTCGTATCAAATGCAACAATGCCGGATCCAAGCTATGTTCCGCAGACGACGACCAAGACTTCTACCACAGCAGGACAGATGGAACAAACAAGCGAAACAGGTATTAAACTGGCACAGACCAAAGTCAGAAGAGCGACAAAAAAGAAGGCTTCAAAGAAAGTCAAACTGACACTGAAGAGAATAAAAGGAGCAACCGGATATAAAGTTCAGTTTTCAAAGACAAAGAAGTTTAAAAAAATATTAGCAACAAAGTATGTCAAAAAAATAAAAGTTACAATTAAACGAAGAAAATTAAGAAATAAGAAAAAACTTTATGTAAGGGCAAAAGCTTACAAGAAGATAGGAAACAGGAAATATTACAGTACAAAATGGTCAAAAGTCAAAAGAGTTAGAATAAAAAAATAAATTAAAAAAGCAAAGGTCTTTCGGGATAGAAATTTATATCTGCCAAATATAAATTTTCTCTGGAAAGACCTTTTTTGTTATAACATATCAGCAGCAAATAGATATGTTTAACTATATAGCTTTATAACTGCACTCAAATTTTGCTTTAGCATCCTGCATCTTCTTTGATTCAGCAGCAGGAGTAGGATAATATCCCATTGTATGCATCTGGTTAAAGACATCAACCTGAATTTCATGCTCTTTCTGAAGTAAATCCATCATAGTGCAGCGAAGATTTTCATGAATACATTCATTTGCACTAAGGTTATAAAGAGTAGTTGCATTTTTTTCTGAATTTAAAGCATCGCTCAAAACTTCTTTTTCTGTATAAATCTCTCCCATAATGACCTCCATATTAGTTTAAATAAGAATAAATAGCATTAAAATGTCCCTGATGTTTGTCTGCAATATCAAGCATCTGCTGTTTTACAGTCTCGTCCTTGCTATGATTTGCCAGCATCTGAAACTTTTTAACTAATAATTCTTCTTCGTTTAATAAATCCTGAACTACTGAAAGTTCTTTTTCTGATAATTCCATATCTGTCCCTCCTTGCGTTTTTGTAAAAGAAAACTTATAAATAACTTACAAAGATATTATTTGCATAAATGAAAAATAAATACATGTAAAAAAATGGAAAAAGGAAAAATGCAATCTTGTGTATCGAAAACTTTATGTTAGAATATTATAAAAGTGTACAATTGGGAAATGATAAAAGATAGTGAGAGATAAAAGGATAAGGAGGTAAAATGATATTAAAGGTGGCAGAAGGAATATTGATTCCTTTTATCGGAACAACATTGGGAGCGGCGTGTGTGCTCTTTATGAAAAGTGGATTAAACAACAAAGTAAGAAAGGCTTTGACTGGATTTGCAGCAGGAGTGATGATAGCAGCATCTATTTGGAGTTTGATTATTCCGGCGATTGAACAATCCTCCGGCATGGGGGCATTATCATTTCTCCCGGCTTTTATCGGATTTTGGTGTGGTATTTTATTTTTACTTGTTTTAGACCAGAGCATTCCGCATCTTCATTTGAATAGTGAGGAATCCGAAGGACCGAAAGTTCGGTTAAAAAAAACAACAATGCTTGTCCTTGCAGTTACATTACATAATATTCCGGAGGGAATGGCAGTAGGTGTAGTGTTTGCCGGTATGATTTCCGGAGAAGGCGGAATAAGTATGATGGGAGCTATGGCGCTTGCCATTGGCATTGCGATACAAAATTTTCCGGAGGGTGCAATTATCTCTATGCCCCTCAAGGCAGAAGGCGTAGGAAAAGGCAGGGCATTTTTGTACGGAACCCTGTCAGGCGTGGTAGAACCTCTGGCAGCACTACTTACGGTGCTGGCATCCGGAGTGATTGTTCCGGCGCTGCCTTATCTGTTGAGTTTTGCGGCAGGTGCAATGATATATGTAGTGGTGGAAGAATTGATTCCGGAAATGTCTGAAGGAAAACATTCTAATGTGGGAACAGTGCTTTTCTCTTTAGGTTTTACAATTATGATGATGCTGGATGTAACACTGGGATAAAAAGAAAGCATCGAATGATAACAATATCTGTTGTCATTCGATGCTTTGTTTATCTTACATCTACAAGCTCTTTATTTGTCAGATACAAAATTACATCTTTTCGGGTTATAATACCGATAAAAACATTGTTGTCATCAACGACAGGGACAAAGTTCTGGTTTGTAATTTTATCTACCAGACCGTCCATGGAAATCGAAATATTAACAGCTTCATTGTCCCGCCGTCTTTTTACATCTATTACAGAAATCTCTTCCATTTCTTTTAAATCCGGAAAATTCTGATTTTTGAGATGCCAGAGTAAATCCCCCTCCGTAACGGTTCCTATGTATTTCCCATCCTGTGTAAGAATGGGAAGGGCTGCATAACCGCGATGTTCCATTTTTTCAAGTGCCTGACGTAAAGTATCTTTATCATCTATATGTGCAACGTTTTCTTTTGGTGTCAGAAAAAATAATATATTCATACAATATCCTCCCATAGTTTTATTTCATACCAAAGATATAATAGCAGAAAACGAAAAGCATTGCAATTTAGTGATGGAATAATCGAAGTCCTGTAAAGCTCATAACCATTCCATGTTTGTTACATGCATCAATTACCTCCTGGTCTCTGATAGAACCGCCCGGCTGTGCAACATATTTCACACCGCTTTTTGCAGCTCTTTCGATATTGTCGCTAAATGGGAAAAACGCATCAGAACCCAATGTAATTCCCTCTGCCCGGGAAAGCCATGCCTGTTTTTCTTCTTTTGTAAATACATCCGGTTTTTCGGTAAAAACTTTTTCCCATTCACCGTCTGCCAGAACATCCATATATTCTTCGCCGATATAGAGGTCGATGGCATTATCTCTGTCAGCTCTTTTCATATCTTCTTTAAATGGAAGATTCAGAACTTTAGGACACTGACGGAGCAGCCAGTTGTCAGCTTTCTGACCTGCAAGCCTTACACAGTGAATCCGTGACTGCTGTCCGGCGCCGACACCGATAGCCTGCCCGTTTTTGACGAAGCAGACAGAGTTAGACTGTGTGTATTTTAAGGTAATCATTGAAATTGCCATATCTATTTTTGCCTGCTGTGTGAGTTCTTTATTTTCTGTAACGATATTACTGAAGAAATTATCATCAATATTTAATTCATTTCGTCCCTGCTCAAAAGTTATGCCGAATACTTCTTTTCTTTCTAACTGTTTTGGAATATAATCCGGATTAATTTCGATAATGGCATAAGCGCCACGTTTTTTCCCTTTTAATAATTCCAGCGCTTCCGGTTCATATCCCGGCGCAATGATTCCATCGGAAAACTCTCTTTTAATCAAAGCGGCAGTGGATACATCACAAACATCTGACAATGCAATGAAATCCCCATACGATGACATTCTGTCAGCGCCTCTTGCTCTGGCATATGCAGCAGCTAATGGTGATAATTCTCCCAAATCATCCACCCAGTAAATTTTTGCTTCTACTTCACTTAACGGAAGCCCTACAGCCGCACCGGCTGGTGAAACATGTTTAAATGAGGTGGCGGCAGGAAGTCCTGTCGCTTTTTTTAATTCCTTTACTAACTGCCAGCCATTGAAAGCATCCAGAAAATTAATATATCCCGGCTTTCCATTTAATACTTTAATTGGCAGTTCGCCTTCTTCCATATAAATTCTGGAAGGTTTTTGATTTGGGTTACATCCATACTTTAATTCTAGTTCTTTCATTTTAAATCTCCTTATCATTTTATTGATCAACGGTTATATAGTTTAATTATTTTTGTTCACAATTCTTGTCTCATATGTTCCATCTTCAATATTAATATATCTGACAAATAACGAAACTTTATTATCCTCGTTTAAATTTTCCCAGAGCATATCTGTAAACGCATTTATATCATCCATCATTGAAACAGGTTTTGGTTCTCCTTCAAAAGAAGGCAGTGGAGAACCGTCACATTGATAGGTGTGGATAAAATGCCCCTCTCCGGCAGCAGGGTTTGAGTAATCAAAAGTGTATCTGCTGCAGGAATCCGGATTTCCATGATTGCTCTTTAAGATAGACATTGCATAATGATAGGTTCCGTTTTCTATATGCATGATACCGGAAATACGAGGTGTGTAGTTTGGAGCGTCCGGCTCAAATGTGCGTGTGCGAAGCGCTTGCTCAAAAGTTTTGTTCTGGGACATCAATTCATAAACAGTATCCGTCTGGTCACCGTTTGTCACAATGGTGCTGCTGCCAAGAACACGAACCGGCGCATAGATAATCAGACTGGGATCAACCAGTTTGGAAGGGTCAAACGCTTCTGTCCGAATCCCTTCTCCGTCTGTTACAAAAATACGGTTTCTGCTGTTTTCGCTGCGTCCCATAATAAAATAAGCTGTCACAGCGAATTTCCCATTGGGTGATTTTCCGATAACAATTCCACGTCCCGGATATGAATTTTCTTTTAGTTCGTTTGCAAGAGATAACATTTCCATTTCTTTCCTCCATATAAAAATAAAATAAAACCACCTGAGTAACCAAGTTGGCTGCCCAGGCGGTCGACGTACATTACAATCCATACTCCCTGTGGTAAACTCCACTAATCCGCCAGTCGTATGGAAACTAATATTAGAATAACTTATTTTTGTATTATTTTCAATATAAAAATAAAATATAACGTGTTGCAGTTCTTACATAAATGTGATAAAACTATCAATTAAGAATGAAGTTATATGATATTGTTCTTGAAACAGGATTGGATATTATTGTAATTTATGAAAAGAGGATTGAAGTTGCAGAAGATTTATAGAATATTACCCCGATATGCATTTGTTCCATTGATATGCTGTATTTTGATTAATGCAGTTACCTATTTTGGAACGCGTATATTTACCACCGGTATGTATCATTATGACTTTAGTATACCATTGGATGATATGATTCCGTTTGCACCATTTATGATTATCTTTTATATTCTGGCATATGTATCATGGGTTGTCGGATTTGTTATAATAGGAAGAGAAAGCAGACAGGTATGCTATGAGATATGTACGGCGGAACAGCTTGCAAAATTAATGTGTCTGGCTGCGTTTCTTATCATACCCAGTACCATTGTAAGACCGGAAATTACAGGGAACGGAATATTTGACTGGCTGACAAAATTTATATATACGATAGACAGTCCGGATAATTTACTGCCCTCTATCCATTGTCTTGAAAACTGGATATGTTTCAGGGGTGCGATGAGATGTAAGAAAGTGGGAACAGGATTCAGAATAGGAATGTTTATATCTGCCATGCTGGTATTTGCATCTACGCTAATGGTCAGACAGCATGTGTTTTTAGATGTCGTTTCAGCAGTTGCAGTGGCAGAAATCGGATTATTTGCGGTAAAAAAATTGAATTTAGAAAGAATTTATTATAATATTGAAAAAAGGCTGGATAAAAAAGTAAGGTAGTTTATGAATGATGGAAAGAAAAAGGCACTTTGGTCTCTCGTACTGGTGGTGCTGATAGGATTGACAATTTATACAATTATTGGCAGTAACAAGTCATTTACTCTGGAAGGCTTTGTCACATATGTAAAATCAGCATCTTTCGGATGGATAATTGCCGCTTTTATCTGCATGTGCGGGTTCTTTGTATTTGAGGCTCTGGCGCTGCAGGTACTTTGTGATGCATTCGGCTATAAAAGACCGTTGAAAAAGAGTCTGGTCTATTCCTCTTCTGATATTTACTTTTCAGCAATAACACCTTCCGCCACAGGAGGTCAGCCGGCTTCGGCATATTTTATGATGAAAGATAAAATTCCGGGAGCAGTAACCACAATTATCCTATTGGTAAACTTGACTCTATACACCGTTTCGATTATTATAATAGGGATTATTTGTTTCATTGCAAGACCGGCAATGATTACAAATTTCAGCATTATATCAAAAATAATGATAGGGGTTGGAATATGCGTCCAGTTTATTCTTTTAACACTCTTTTTATTGCTTGTATATAAAGAAAAAATCATTACCAGATGTGCAGATTTTTCACTTAAAATACTAAAGAAAATGCATCTGGTAAAAAGCATAGAAAGAAAACAGGAAAAATTAAAACGCATTGAACAACAATATAAAGAATGTGCGCGCGCCATTGGAGATCATAAGAAACACATATTTTTTGCACTCATATTTAACCTGTTACAGAGACTTTCTCTGATTATGGTTTCGGTTTGTGTTTTCATAGGTGTTGGCGGAACAAAGATAGTAGATGCATTCGTGGCACAGGGATTTGTTGTATTAGGTTCAAACAGTGTTCCCATTCCGGGAGCTGTGGGAGCAGCCGACTATTTATTTATAGATGGCTTTGGACATTTGGTTAAAGATAGTGTAAGTATAGAACTTTTGAGTAGAGGAATATCTTTCTACTGTTGCATAATAGTGTGCGGATTAATTACTCTGGCAGCATATCTGTTCAGGGGATTGAAAGGAATGAGACGAAAGAAGAGATGTTAGGAATTTGGGATTATACAGTGGTACTGACATATTGTTCGCTGCTGTCTGCTACAACAGGGATACTGATAGCGCTTAACGGACATGGACATCCTTATCTGGGCGCCATGTTTCTACTCCTATGCGGTTTGTGTGATACTTTTGATGGAAGAATTGCAAGAGCGAAGAAAAACAGAACCCAGAAGGAAAAGGATTTTGGAGTACAGATTGATTCATTGTCTGATTTGGTAGCTTTTGGAGTGCTTCCTGTATGTGTGGGAATGGCATTGTACAGAAGAGACTTATTTAATATTGGAACAATGCAGCACGCTGCTATGCTGAAAAATCCCGGTATACTCCATCAGGTATCGCTGGCATTTATTATTGTCGTAAGTGTATTGTTCGTTCTGGCGGCATTGGTTCGGCTTGCGTATTTTAATATTACTGTAGAAGAGACACAGGGCGAAGGCTTGGGAGACAAGAAACATTATTATGGTCTGCCGGTAACGTCCACAGCGTTGATTTTCCCTACATTTTTATTGGCACGTCATATTTTATATATCAATGGCGTGAATATCTCATTTGTATATTATATATTATTAATTATTGTAGCAATTTTGTTTGTATTGAAGTTTAAGTTAAAGAAGCCCGGAAAGATGATGATTTATTTTATGGTGCTGATTGGCGCGATAGAATTTTTCGCAGTGTTTATCCTGAAGTTTCTTGCAAGATAAGCCAAAGGATAATTCCGGCATCTTACCGCAAAGGTGGATGAATATTATAAAACAGAGTGAAATATCGTGAAAAGTAATGAATCAAAGTTATTAAAATTTTTATATCATACGGTACCGGGACGAATGGTACTGAAGCTGTTAACAAGCCCCATCATTTCTAAAATTGGTGGGGCTTATATGGATTCTGCCCTGTCAACGGTTCATATCAAGAGGTTTATAAAAAATAATGCTATTGATATGGACGAATATGAAAAGGCAGAGTATGGGAGTTTCAATCAATTCTTTACGAGAAAAATATTGCCGGAAAAGCGGGCGGTATGCATGGATGAAAATGCGCTCATATCCCCATGTGACGCAAGACTTTCCGCATACCGAATCAATGAAGACTCTGTATTTCACATCAAACACAGCGCCTACAAAGTGCCCGATTTGATTCCGGAAAGCGTTTGCGCTCCGGATTATAAAGAAGGTATCTGTCTGATTTTTCGGTTGTGTGTAGATGATTACCACAGATACGGAAATATAGATGAAGGAGAAATCATTGAAAATAAGGCAGTAAAAGGCAGGCTTCACACGGTACGCCCGATTGCAGTAAACAAATATCCGGTGTTTACGCAAAACAGCAGGGAATATTCTATTATCAAAACAAAAAATTTCGGAACGATAGCGCAGATAGAAGTAGGTGCCATGATGATTGGAAAAATCAGCAATCATCAGACATCGGGAAAAGTAGTCCGGGGAACCGAAAAAGGAATGTTTTTGTATGGGGGCTCCACAATCGTATTATTGCTGGAAAAAGACAAAGTAAGGCTTCCGGAAATTTATTTTGAAAATACAAAAAATGATATAGAAACAAGAGTGCTTTATGGAAGCAGAATTGGAGAAAAGTGGTAGTCAGACAGTTGCAGCAATTTGATTACCACCATTTTTTTCGTTTAAATATAATACACATAATTATTACCAAAAGGAAACTGAGGGTAAATACTAAAGGATAACCGTATTTCCAATGCAATTCAGGCATATATTCAAAGTTCATGCCATACCACCCTGCAATCAGAGTCAAAGGCATGAATAGTGTAGTGACAATAGTTAAAAACTTCATGATAATATTTTGGTGAACGTCCAGCTGTTGTTGGTAAATATCACGTATTTGGGAGGTATATTCCCATATTTGTTCAGATTCATGTCCATACAGGGTAATCTTGCGGATAAGAATCTGAAACAGCTGTTTTGTTTCCTCATCCAGAATATTCTGCGGGTCATCTATCAAATCTCCGAAAATCCCCTCAACCTGTACATAATAGTGATGAAGGCGCAGGGTACGGCTCCGATAACCGGTTATTTCCTTTATCTGGTCTAATTTTTTTTTATTCAGTACATTTAATTCCAAATCCACAAGATTATGCTGTAAACTGTTAATTTTTTCTAAATCTTTGGACATAATATAATCAAGAAAGCAATATACTGCTGTGCCGACGGAAGATATGTGTTCCCTATGGGTTTCCAGCATTTTTTTAAAATTATTTTTCATATATTCGTCACGGTCTATAAATATCACATAATTTTTTGTAAGAATAAAGCATATAATAGAACGTTCGGACACTAAAATTTCAGGAATATTAATTGTGCAAAAATAGAAATCCTGAAAACTTTCTATTTTTGAAAAATGAAAATCCATAAAGAGCATAGGAATTTTTGGAATATAATAATTGATAATGTCATAATTGCTTGCTTTGTCAAACGGGATAATCGCGACAAAATCTTTATCCGGCTTTGTATTAAGACTATTTTCTAAATCATCAATTACATAAAACATGGCATTCTCCTATATAGTAGTAGAATGGATGAAAATATGGTTTTTAAACATAGAAAATTAAGGTATAATGGAGAAAGAGCGCAGTATAAAAAAGGATGGATAGTTATGACAAAGCAGGAAGAGTTAGTTAGGATTTTAATTAAAAAGGGATTTACAATTTCATTTGCAGAGAGTTGTACGGGAGGAAAGATGGCAGGAACTATTGTTGATGTGGCAGATGCATCTAAAGTTTTCAATGCCGGCTTTATTACCTACTCTAATGCGGCAAAGGTTAAATATGTCAATGTCTCTGAAAAGACATTAGATAATTATGGCGCAGTCAGTGAACAGACAGCGAAAGAAATGGCGGAAGGCGCAGCCGGGGCAAATAATGCAGACATCGGAGTGGGCATTACGGGAATCGCCGGACCGGGAGGCGGAACAGATGAAAAACCGGTGGGCACAGTATGCTTTGGTTATTGTGTGCAGGGAGATACAAAAACAGAGACAGTGCATTTCGGTGATTTGGGACGTAATGTGGTTCGTGAAAAAAGTGTGGAGCATGTACTGGATATGTTGCTCAAAAGTCTTTGCCCAAACGGTGAAAATATAAATTAATTGAACAAACAATACGGATATGTTAAAATAAAATTCAAAATTATTTGTAAAATTGAGGAAGTTGATATGCCAATTAAAGTCAAACAGAATTTACCGGCAAGGGACATCTTGGAAAATGAAAACATATTTGTTATGACAGAAAAAAGAGCCATGACTCAGGATATTCGTCCGCTGAAAGTCCTGATTTTGAATCTGATGCCTACAAAAATTGTCACGGAAACCCAGATTCTTAGGAAACTGTCCAACACGCCTCTTCAGATAGAGGTTGAGTTTTTACAAACAGCTACATATCAGTCCCAGCACACAGATGTGAGCCATTTGGACGAATTTTATAAAACTTTTGATGAAGTAAAGGACCATTATTTTGATGGGTTGATTATCACAGGCGCTCCTCTTGATTTCATTGATTATGAAGATGTGGATTACTGGGATGAGATATGTATGATTATGGAGTGGTCAAAGAAGCATGTACACTGTACTTTCCATTTGTGCTGGGGAGCTTATGCAGGATTGTATTACCACTATGGCATAAAAAAGAGAGACAGAGTTCCAAAATTATCCGGTATATACAGTCATAAAATTTTAAACAAACAATCTCCATTATTCCGAGGATTTGATGATGTGTTTTATGCACCGCACTCCAGAGCAACAGAGATTACAAAAGAACAGATTTTGGCATGTCCGAAGCTGGAGCTTATGGCAGAGTCGGATGAGGCGGGTGTAGCCATTGTAAAATCAGAAGACAGCAGACAGTTGTTTGTATTTTGTCATTTGGAGTATGATTCAGACACGCTGAAGCTGGAATATGAAAGAGATACGGAAAAAGGAATGAAGCCGGAACTTCCGGTCAATTATTTTCCGGATGATGACCCGTCAAAGGAGCCGGTTGTCAACTGGAGATCTGCCGGACAGCTGCTTTGGACCAACTGGATTAATTATTATGTTTATCAAACTACCCCGTATGATATTAATGAAGTAAAGAATGAAAGATAAGGCACAGATTAGGAGGCAGAAAGATGATAAAGATTATTACAGACAGTACGAGTGATTTATCAGAGGATATATTGAAAAAATATGATATTGATACATTACCATTGTATATCCATTTAGGAGAGCATGAATATAAAGATAAACTGGAAATCAGTCCGGAGGATATTTTTTTCTGGTCTGAAAAAAATAACAGCACGCCGAAAACATCGGCTCCGTCCATAGAAGATGCAATGAATGCCATCAGACCTTATGCAGAGGCGGGCGATGATATTTTAATGTTTGCAATTTCAGAGGATATGTCTACGACAGCCAATGTTATGAGAATGGCTGCGCAGGAGTTGGATTATGAGGACCATGTTTATATTATTGACTCGGCAAATCTGTCGACAGGTATAGGACATTTAATTGTTGAGGCGGCACATATGATTCAGAAAAAGATGCCGGTAGAGGAGATTGTTACCTCGATTGAACAATTAAAGCCGCGTGTGAGATCCAGTTTTGTAGTAGATACACTAAAATATTTACATCGGGGAGGAAGATGTTCTGCCACGTCATCACTGGTAGGCAGTCTTCTCAAATTAAAACCGCGTATCGTGGTAAAAGGCGGCAAGATGGACGCAGATAGGAAATACCGCGGTAATTTAGATAAAGTTATTATTCAGTATGTAACAGATATGAAAGAGGAATTGCTGCACGCAAAGAAGGACCGGGTGTTTATTACACATTCCGGCTGTGATAAGAAAATTGTTGACAGCGTGAAAGATTACCTGAAAAGCCTTGGATATTTTCATTCCATTATAGAAACCAGAGCCGGCAGTGTAATCTCCAGTCATTGCGGACCGGGAACGCTGGGGGTACTTTTTATTGATGGGAGAGAGATATAAAAGAAAATAATGGGGAGTGTTAATAGCTGACAATATAGACAGTTACAGGATGAAAAATCTTGTGTATTCTGCCTATGACATTTATTCTTTAAAAGTTGTACAATAATAATGGAAAACAATTAATTACATAATAATAGAAATAGAGGTGTTATAAATTGTTTAATATAGGAGATTATGTTGTTCACGGAAGAAATGGTGTCTGCAAGGTGGTTGACATAACACAACTTGACATATCAGGAGCAGACAAAAACCAATTATATTATATTTTAGTTCCAATGAGATCCGAAAGCAGTAAAATATTTTATCCGGTCGATGGAAATCGGGTGGTGATGCGTTCTGTTGTTTCAGAGGAGGAAGCAAAAAAAATAGTATCGTGTATTGGGGATATTGAACCTATGTGGATTGACAATGACAGACAGCGGGAGGAAAAATATAAAGAAGCCATAGGTTCGTGTGACTGTCAGCAGTTGATTTGTATTATTAAGACATTGTATGCAAGAAATCAGGAGAGAATTTCACAGGGAAAGAGGATTACTTATGTGGATGACAGATATTTAAAAGAAGCAAAACAAAATCTCCATGATGAATTCTCCATTGCACTGGGAATAGAACCTACAGAAGTAGAGAAATATATTCAGGAACATATAAAAAAATAATTGATATATGAACTGTAAAAAAGTTTTTGTCAAGCTGCAAAGAATATATGTAAATTTTTTGGAATCCATGAAGGTGGGTGCGAATAAATTACATATATTTTTTTGTAAAGCTGTCAGGTATATATGTAAAGTCTTCGGGAATCCATGGTGGGTGCGAGTAAGTTACATATATTTTTTTGTTAAACTGTCAAGAATATATGTAAAGTCTTGGGAAATTCATGATGGGTGCGAATAAGTTACATATATATTTTGTGTAAAACAAGCTAGATATATGTAAAATCCCGGAAAACTCATGATAAGTGCGAATAGATTACATATATATTTTTTATAAAACAAGCTAGATATATGTAAAATCCCGGGAAACTCATGATAAATGCGAATGAATTACATATATATGTTCACAAAACCACCCAAATATATGTAAAATCTTGCAAAATCTCTAGCAAGTGAAAATATATTACATATCTATATAAAATTATAAAAAACTAATATATGTAAATTATAAAGATGGCAGGGATGCAGGTTCGGCTAATCAGGGATATATAAAACAATAATTAACATGGCAAGAAGATTTACAAAGTAAATCTTCTTGCCATGTTAAGAAAAGTTTCGTATTATAATGTGTAGTATGAAATAAAATAAAAGTTAATTTCGTTATATTTTTATATGGTAAAGGAATATATAACATTGAGAAGATAAAGGAGGACACAGCATGTTTTGCAAAAAATGTGGCAAGTATGTGCAGCCTGAAGATAAAGTATGCCCATACTGTGGAGAACCAATGGAAGAGCTTCAGGAGGACCTTGCAAAAACCACGATTGTTGATGGATTAGATACAGAGGATGAATTAGTTGAAATTCCGGAAGAAATAGAATATGTTGAAGAAGACAAATTTGATTTCCCGGAGGATATGGGCTCGGAAGAGTTTGAATTTGAAGAAGCTGAAGAAATGAGCGAAGATGAAGAGTTCTATGATGATGACGAGGAGGATTCAGAAGCCGGCAAGGAGGCAATTACCAATCAAAACAAAAAAATGAATATTATTGCAATAGCAGTTTCTGCAGGAATTATCATTATCATTGTAATTGCAGCAGTAGCATTATCATTGACTTTTGGCAGTACGGATAATGAAGAAACGACCACGGAAGAAACAACTACCATAGAGGAAACTACAACAGTGGATGAGTGGGATGATGAGGATGTTACAGATGAACCGGAAGTGGAGCCAACAAGGGTAATAGCGCCTGAAACAGACGAGCCTGAAAAAGTTCCTGAAACCACAAAGAAAAAGAAACCGGTTGCCACAAAACCGATAGAACCACCAACAGAGGAAATTACAGAAGCGCCGACGGAAGAGATGACAGAAGCACCAACAGAAGAAGCGCAGGCAGATGACGACGGTGCAGCAGGAGTTCAATAACATTTAAAAATTTTATCTGACAATAATTCAATAAATAATAAAAATAATTAATTAAAATAATTAAATAGAAAGAAAAAAGTAAATTTCTATTTAATTATTTTAATTTTTTTTGTATAATTATAAGTAATTGTACCAGATATAACATAATGGAAGATGGAATTCCATTATGAAATATATTAAAGACGGAAAATAGTTCAAATTAGTCCGTAGCTATTGGTTGATTTCTCATCTTGGGAAATCCTTTTCCGTTTAATACACATAGGAGGAAGAAATTATGGACAACAAAAAAGAATTTAAGCCATTTATTCCTGCAGATAAGATTTTACCGGAATTTACAGTGACTTCTGTTATTTTAGGTATTATTCTGGCAGTGGTATTTGGCGCCGCAACGCTTATTTAGGATTAAGAGTTGGCATGACAGTATCTGCCTCTATTCCGGCAGCTGTTATATCCATGGGTGTTATCCGTGTTATTCTTAGAAAAGATTCTATTTTGGAAAATAACATGGTACAGACCATTGGTTCAGCCGGTGAGTCACTAGCGGCAGGCGCTATTTTTACAATGCCGGCATTGTTTATGTGGGCTATCGAGAGACCGGACGAATTCTCCCAGCCATCATTTATCATTATTGCTTTGGTAGCATTATGCGGTGGTGTTCTGGGCGTTTTATTTATGGTTCCACTGCGTACGGCATTGATTGTTGAGGAGCATGGTGTTCTGCCATATCCGGAAGGAACTGCCTGTGCAGAAGTTCTGTTAGCAGGTGAGGAAGGCGGAAGCAAGTCAAAGGTAGTATTTTCAGGTCTGGGAATTGCTGCAGTTTATAAGTTTATAGCAGACGGACTTTGCTTATTCCCAAGTGAAATTGATTTTTCATTTCAAAATAAAACATTTACGACAGCTGTAGGTATGGATGTTCTTCCTGCATTAGCCGGTGTGGGTTATATCTGCGGACCGCAGATTTCCAGCTATATGTTTGCCGGTGGTGTACTGTCTTACTTGGTATTAATGCCAGCCATTGCGTTTTTTGGCGGAGACAGTTTATCTTCTGTGACAGATGAAGCAGGAAAGGCGTTAGCATTTAATCAGCTGGACCCGGGAACAATCTGGAGTAAATATATCAGATATATTGGTGCCGGCGCGGTTGCTGCAGGAGGTATTATCAGTCTGATTAAGACATTCCCTACAATGATTAAAACATTCAAGAATGCTATCAAGGGATTTGGTCACACAGGCGAAAACAGCAGAACTGCAAAGGATTTACCACTTCCGATTGTATTGGGAGGAATTTTAGTATTAATTCTTGCACTTTGGATAATACCTAGCATTCCTGTTAGTCTTATCGGTGCAATTATCATTATTATATTTGGTTTCTTCTTTGCTACGGTATCATCCCGTATGGTTGGTATTGTAGGAAGCAGTAACAATCCGGTGTCCGGTATGGCTATTGCTACCTTAATTATTACAACCATTCTGTTAAAAACAGCAGGTGGCGCCGAAGCCGGCATTATGACAGCAGCCATTATTATTGGAACGATTATCTGTATTGTTGCTGCTATGGCAGGTGATACATCCCAGGATTTGAAAACAGGATACATTGTGGGCGCTACACCGATTAAACAGCAGATTGGCGAGTTGATTGGTGCGGTTATATCAGCTTTTGCCATTGGCGGCGTTATGTACCTGTTAAACAATGCATGGGAGTTTGGTTCCAAGGAAATTCCGGCTCCGCAGGCTTCTCTGATGAAAATGGTAGTAGAAGGCGTTGTAGGAGACAATATGCCATGGACCTTAATCTTTATCGGCGTATTCATTGCCATTGTAGTTGAAATATTAAAGATTCCGGTGCTTGCTTTTGCCATTGGATTGTATTTACCTATTCACTTGAGCGCTCCAATTATGGTGGGCGGCGCTGTTAAATGGTTTATCGACCGTAAGAAATATGGAAGTGAACAGGAAAAGAAACATTGTGCAGAGATGGGTACGCTGTATTCAGCAGGTATGATTGCAGGAGAAGGTATCGTAGGTATTTTACTCGCACTGGTAGCTGTGCTGAATCTCGACATTAATCTTTCAGGAATATACGGTGACGCGGCAAATATTGCAGGAAGCATTACATCAGCAGGTAACTGGGTAGGTCTTGCAGCATTTGTGCTGTTGGTAGCAACAATATTCTTTGTATGCAGAAAGAAAAAGGTGGTAGAAGTAGATTCCAAAGATATGGATGCTTAATCAACATTGATTTCATGACCTTGGATAAGCTATCATTGGTTTATCCAAGGTCTTTATTCTGATTTGGAAAAGGGAGGCATAATTTTGAAAAAGGAGAAGAACTATTTGGACAATATCCCAAAGATAAATAAAAAATGGGAGTTGACCGAACAGGGAGAAGTAGAAATTACCGTTGAAAATAAAGGGGTATTTCATAAAATCGCCCAGAAATTTTTTAAAAAACCAAGATATAGTTTTATCAAATTAGATGAATATGGAAGCTGTGTATGGCAGCAGATTGACGGAGAGAAAACCATATATGAAATCGGTCAGATTTTGAAATCACAACATAAAAAGGCAGCAAACCAGTTATATGAAAGACTGGCAAAATTTATGGGGATATTGGAACATAATAAATATATCATTTTTGTAAACGAGGAAAAATAAATGAAGCCAATTACAATTATTTTGGGTGTAATATTTTTTGCCATAGCTACCATGATAATATATGGATGGGGATTGGTAAGACAGAAAAACCAGTCGGCAGACCTGATGAATTTATTATTCAGCAAGGGCAATGCAAAAGTAAAAAAGTATTTAAAGAAAAATGAATATGTTACAGTTGAAGATGTGGAGAAGATGGCAGATGGATTGGAAGCAAAACAGCCATTTTCGGGTAACAGAGCGATTGTTAAAGATAAAAAAGACTTTTCCACAAAGTTATTGCAGTACATGGTAAAGACAGGGCAGATAGAACAGGAAGGAAGCAGATATAAAAAGATTAACAATAAAAAGTAATGCGGTAAATTGCAAAAATTTTGAAATTGTGAAAGGAGAAATTTATGGGTGTTTTAGATGGGAAAAAACCTGAAAAGGTGTTTCATTTTTTTGAGACCATTGCAAACATTCCCCACGGTTCAGGTAATGTGGAGAAGATTAGCAATTATCTGGTAGATTTTGCCAAAGAAAGAAATCTTAAATATCGTCAGGATGAAAAACAGAATGTAGTAATTTGGAAAGAAGGAACAGCAGGATACGAAACGTCAGAGCCGGTAATTCTCCAAGGACACATTGATATGGTGGCAGTCAAGACAGCCGACTGCATAAAAGATATGGAAAAAGAAGGACTGGATCTTCAGGTAGACGGAGACACACTCAGCGCTGTCAATACGTCACTGGGCGGTGATGACGGGATTGCTGTGGCATATGCGCTGGCAGTACTGGACAGTCATGATATTGCCCATCCTCCGGTGGAAGCTGTATTTACATCAGATGAAGAAATAGGGCTTCTGGGTGCAAATTATCTGGATGTATCAGATATAAAAGGAAAAAAACTTTTAAATATGGATTCCGAAGATGAAGGAGTGTTTACTGTAAGCTGTGCCGGCGGCGCTACGGTGGAGTGTGTGCTTCCATTTAAGACAGAGTCCGTGAGCGCCCAAGTTATCGAAATAAAAATAGATGGATTTGCGGGCGGACATTCCGGCGTGGAAATTAACAAAGGGAGAGCAAATTCTAATTGCGTACTGGGACGGATTCTCTTGAATGTATTCCAAAATGTGGGAATGCGTATTATGACTGTAAACGGTGGTGAGAAGGATAACGCCATTGCCAAAAACAGTGAGGCGGCTATCGCAGTGCTTCCGGAAACAGTAGATAAAGCAAAAGAGATAATTGAAAATACTTTTGCAGAGATTAAAGATGAATATAAAGTAACTGACCCTGATGCGAAAATTCAGCTGAACGTTATGGATGAAGGTTTGTCCGAGGTACTTTCCGGTCCAGCCACTCTGTCTACGATTATCGCATTGGTAAATATGCCGAATGGAATTCAGAGAATGAATCCTGACATGCCGGAAATGGTACAGACTTCTTTGAATTTGGGAGTTTTAAGAACAAATGAAAACAATATTACAATGTCCTATGCTGTGAGAAGCTCCAAAGAGAGTGAAAAAAATTATTTAATCGAGAAACTTCGTTCTCTCACAGAAATATTTGGCGGAGAAGTAAAAGTTTCCGGTGCATATCCGGGATGGGAGTATAAAGCAGATTCTACGCTTCGGGACATCGCAGTGAAGGCTTATGAGATGCTGTACAGCAAAGAACCGGTTGTAGAGGGGATTCATGCAGGTCTGGAGTGCGGATTGTTTGCCGATAAAATTGACGGATTGGATGCCATATCCTTTGGACCAAGCATGAAAAACGTTCATACAACAGAAGAGACATTGAGTATTTCTTCAACAGAGAGGACATGGGAGTTACTATTGAAAATATTGGAAATGTTGAAATAGTAAAACAATCGAGATACTTGCACAGTTGTGAACCATTGTTTACAACTGTGCTTTTTTATTTAGGCATTTATGCCTATTTTTTTTGCAAAAAAATCCCTGTTGATTTAATAGCAGAACAAAAAAAAATCAGGCAATCCAAAAGCAGAAAAAAGCTATGAACTCGAAAAAGAATTATTTAGCGAATAGTTGGATTTAACGAATAGTTTGGTTTTAACGAATAGTTTACGGAACGGC
>CANQPJ010000011.1 GCA_947625755.1 uncultured Lachnospiraceae bacterium
CAATCTCCAGCGAGAAGTAACGAAGTGGATTCGAGCTGGAGGTTGCTCGTAATTATATGTTAATGCGCGACAATCTCTAGCGAGAAGTAACGAAGTGGATTCGAGCTGGAGGTTGCTCGTAATTATATGTTAATGCGCGACAATCTCCAGCGAGAAGTAACGAAGTGGATTCGAGCTGGAGGTTGCTCGTAATTATATGTTAATGCGCGACAATCTCTAGCGAGAAGTAACGAAGTGGATTCGAGCTGGAGGTTGCTCGTAATTATATGTTAATGCGCGACAATCACCAGCGAGAAGTAACGAAGTGGATTCGAGCTGGAGGTTGCTCGTAATTATAGGCTCTAAACTTTACCTCCCCCCCCCAAGTAAAGTTAAGAGCTTATTTTCTATTATTGTATTATTTTTGTTTTTTTCACTATATAATTATCCAATTTACTTATTGAATTTCGTATGTCGGTTTGTAGCTTACCAAAATTTTATTTTCTCTCAAAAGAATCTGTTTTTTTACTAATTGACTTATTAAAGGGGATTTGCTAATATAAAGATAGAAGAGGTGCTACCGATAGACGGTTAGTCCAAAAATTAGTTAAATTAAAAAAAGTAACCTTTCCTTGGTCAGGCGGTTACTTTTTTAGTGTCTTGATATATTCTATTAAAACTGTAACTATGATTGAAATAACCATAAAAACAATAGAAAGGATTTCAAAATCGTTCATTAAGTAAAGCCCTCCTTTCCTAGATTTTCTTTTACAAGAATTTCTATGTAATCAGAGGGTTCAGGTCTACGCTCCGCTTCGGTCGGCTCTTGCGTGGTCCACTGGACCACACGCCCCTCTGCCAGAGGACTAACCGCCTACCGTTTTCTGGTAGCACCCGATATAAGTTTACCAAATTTAACAATATAACGCAATATTTTTTCACAAATTATTTATGTTATTCTATTATTTAATATGTGACATTTATTTCTTCCAACTCTACTCTTATGTTGTCATTCTTTATTTATTATCAATCCCATTCTTTCATAATAATGATTTACTGATTCATTTTTCTTTTCTATTGCTACTACTTTTCCGCTCTTGCGAATTGGGCTAACGCAAATAATAAATTTATTCTGCAAATATACAGTTATACCGGTAGTTTCCTACCACTCATATTCTCGAATCTCACAATTTTTTATTCCAAAAGCTGCGAATTCTTCATTTGTCATATCATAAAAATAGGACTGAATAATTCTGGAAATTCCATTATGTGCCACCAGCAAATATGTCTTGTCCGGCTCTTCTTTTATTTCATCTAACAGATTATATACCCGAGCCGCCAACTGAAGCATCGTCTCCCCTCCGTCAAAAGAATTAACAAAATTCTCCTTTGCTTTTTTAAATTCCTTTCCATCTCTGGGAGTAGCCTCATATTTTCCAAAATTCTGTTCCTTTAAGCGAATTTCCTCTCTCATCGGAACTTTCGTCTCCTCCGATATATGCCGTGCTGTTTCCGCCGCACGAGACAAAGGAGAATACAAAATTTCATCAATGCAGATTCCCTGCTTTTGAATCTCTTTGCCCAAAGCTATCGCCTGCTGATGTCCCAATGGAGTCAACGCAATATCCGTTGCCCCGCATATTTTATTTTCTACATTCCATATTGTCTGACCATGTCTGGTAAAATATAAATGTGCCATAATCTTTACATATATTATAATAATTCTTCATCATAAACTGCTCTGCCGCCACCGATAAATTTCGGTCTCACTCTGGCAGCAAGAACATTTGCCTCTCCAATTTTGTTGTTCTGTAATCTAACCGGTACAGCTACCTTCTTCAGATGCATCCCGATTAATGTTCCTCCAATATCAATCCCCGCATCTGCCTTTATCTCCTCCACCGCAACCGGATTCGAAAAATTCCTGTAAGCGGTTGTTGCAAAAGAACCTCCCGCCTTTGGCTGCGGCACCACGTTGACAATATCTAAATAAGGAACTGCATCTTTTTCAACAATAATGGCACGGTTCAGGTGTTCACAACACTGTGCCGCCAAATAAATTCCCTTATCCTGCAAAACACTATAAATTCCTTCAAAAACTGCCTGCGCCACTTCGACATTGGAATTACTCCCAATCCTGTCTCCGCATACCTCACTCGAAGAACAGCCTGTCACCAGAATTTGTCCTTTTTCCAATCCTGCTTTTTCTACAATTTCCCTTGCAGTATTTTCTGCCTGTTTTTTAATTAATTGATACATTTTCTTTCCTTTCTCAAACATTTCAGCAATTTTGATTCAATCGCGAAAGCAATATTTGTAGCGGAAAATTACTGACATCCATATTATATTTCTATGATAAACTTACCTAAACATATTTTTTTACAAGCTGGATAACTTTTGCCTGTTGCAAAATCAACACAACCACAACTCCAAGTACCAGACTTGTCACTCCCTGTATGGCATTACTTCCAATAGAAGCCGCAGCAGCAAGTCCGTAACCGAGAAAAATACTCTCATAAAGAAAATACCCCGCTATCATCAAAATTTCTGCTGCAATACCACTGAGTACATACCCGGCAATATGATAAACTTTCATTTTTATTACAGTTTTATATATTAAAAACGCGACAACTGCCATAAGAAATTTGACAATAAACGTACCCGGCGCATAACTCCCATATCCTCCAAGCAAATCAGCAAGGGCAGAACCGATTCCTGCTGCCAGTCCTCCATATACTCCACCAATCAGCCACGCGGAAAGTAAAACAACCGTATCACCAATATTCACATATCCATTGGTACCCACTGTAGGAACCTTAATAATTGAGGTGGCAACGCAGGTAAGCGCCGCAAATAAAGCTGTAAGAACCAATCTTGTTATTTTTTTATTCATTGTATAATCCTCCCCGTATTTATAATGTACTTCATACCATATCATTATATCAGCGGGTGGTATTACTTATATATTCAATTTATTATAATTTTACAAGACCAGATATGTGGGAAATATTTTAAAATCCTCTTTATTCCTCTTCTGCGTACAGCAATGCGCACCTGACAGCTCTCCTCCAGCCTTTCAGTCTGTTCTCTACCTCCAATTTGTCCATTTGAGGAACAAAGACATGTTGAACCCTGTTATTTTTTATAATATCTTCTTTACTGCTCCAATAACCTACAGTCAAACCTGCCAAATATGCCGCGCCCAGTCCTGTGGTTTCAATTACTGATGATCTTATAACCTCTGTTCCGGAAATATCTGCCTGAAACTGCATCAAAAGATTGTTACCACTGGCACCGCCATCCACTTTTATCTTATTAATGGAAACCCCTGCGTCTTGCTCCATTACCTTGAGAACATCATAAGTCTGATATGCCAGCGACTCCAACGTTGCCCGGACAAAATGTTCTCTGGTGCTGCCCCGGGTCAGTCCCACTACCATACCTCTGGCATTCTGTTTCCAGTAAGGTGCGCCCATTCCTGTAAATGCCGGTACTACATACACATCTCCAGTATCTTCTACCTGCCGGGCAATCTCTTCGCTTTCCGGTGCTTTATTTACCAGCCGCATCTGGTCACGAAGCCATTGGATTGCTGCGCCTGCCACAAACACGCTTCCCTCTAAAGCATATTCCACCTGATTTGTAGATGCTGCGATTGTTGTAATCAGACCATTCTTTGATTGAACCGGATTTTTCCCTGTATTCATTAACAGAAAACAACCTGTTCCATAAGTATTCTTCACATCACCTTTATCGAAACAGCACTGTCCAAATAACGCTGCCTGCTGGTCTCCTGCCACGCCGCTAATAGGAATCTTTGCTCCGACAATATCCGTCGTAGTATAACCGAACATCCCGCCGGATGCCATTACTTCTGGTAACATTAGTTTTGGAATATCCAGCATTTTAAGTAATTCCTCATCCCATTTCAACTCATGTATATTATAAATCATGGTTCTGCTGGCATTGGTATAATCCGTAGCATGTATCTTACCGCCACTCAACTTCCACATAAGCCATGTGTCAATGGTGCCGAATAATAATTGTCCCTTCTCTGCTTTTTCTCTGGCGCCTTCCACATGATTTAATATCCATTGGATTTTTGTCCCGGAAAAATATGCATCAGGTACCAGCCCTGTTTTATTTCTTATTGTTTCACCATAACCATCCTTTACCAGTTTATCAATTATTTCAGACGTCCGTCTGCACTGCCAGACAATAGCATTATAAACCGGCTTTCCGGTTTCTTTATCCCAGACCACCGTTGTTTCTCTCTGATTGGTAATTCCTATTGCCACAATGTCACTCCCATCGATTTGCGCCTGTTTCATAACTTCCTGCATTGTGCCAAGCTGCGTCATCCAGATTTCCTCCGGATTATGTTCTACCCATCCTGCCTTTGGAAATATTTGCATAAATTCCTTACTTGCCTGGCATACAATATTTCCATGTCTGTCAAATAAAATAGTTCTTGAACTGGTAGTTCCCTGATCTAACGCCATAATATATCTTCCCATATTTTTATCCTCCGTACACAAACTACTTTTAGTTTAATTGTTTTTATATGATTTATCAAGAAAATTACAAAGCAATTTTCCGCACATATAAAATGCCGGAAGATTTCACTGGAAACCTTCCGGCAGCTTTACTTTTAGTTAATCTTCGTAATCAATGAATGACAAAGGATCAACCGGTTCACCATCTTTTGCTATTGCAAAATAAATGTTGTCCCCTTCTTTTGTATAATATCTTGTAGGCTTATTTACATATGCTATTGTCTGACCTGCTTCAACAAAATCACCTGCTGCCACTTCAGGATTGACAATCTGTCCGTATGTTGCAATATAACCGTCTCCAATCGCCTGATTAATGCAAACGCCCAGCTCATCATCTTCGCTGAGGGTAGTGATAACACCATCTGCTGCAGCCTTAATGGCTGTACCCTGCTTACTCTGAATTACCAGCCCCGGATTGCAGCGATACTCATCTAATGTTGAATAATATACTGTATTCTCCATATCGTATGGCATAAGAATGCTTCCCTGCACAGGCCATAATAACTGACTGTCTTTATTAAACTCTAACGCTTTAATCTGTGCCGCTGCTTCGGATGACAAACCATACATATAATCATCGCCTGTTGCGTTTGATTCCGTATTGGCTTCCACTACGTTACTATTAGCACCAACAACTTCTGTCTCACCCGGCTGGCTGCCTTTATATTCACTGTCGTCTGCTACTCTGTCGCCCTCTGTTGTTGTCTCCTCAATTATCTTCTGTGCCACTTCAATATTTTTTTCATTCGCAGTCGTTACAGTGTTTTCTGCCTCTCTTAAATTTACATTATTGCCTCTCTGCCCTATAAAATATGTGCCTGTTGCTACGGCTGTTAATGCTATGACGCAGACAATCACTGCTGCAATAAATTTTTTATCCATACTCATCACCTCAATGATAGTATGACCCATGTTTTACAGATTTATACACTTTTATACATTTTTTAGTAATCGACAATCACACAACGATAAAATCTCCGCAGAATATCTTTCCAATCCGACCCATTTTCCGCCAGGCTCCGGGCATATGAAAGACTCATGCCAAAACCATGTCCATATCCTTTTGTTGTGACTCTGATTCCCTGTTCATACTCTTCCACTTTCATACATGTAGACCTAAGTCCCAACGCTTTAGAAAACAAATCACCATTTATTTTTGTGTCACCTATTTTCACCCATAACTGATAACCATTCTCATCAATATTAGAAAAATCCATCATACGGATTAGCTCCTGCACATCACTTTTACTGTCGTCAAACTTTTCCTTCTTGTCCTTATATATAACAATCCCATTTTTCCTTAACTTTTCAATAAAATTTTTCAATGAAAAATACTTTACACTTAAAAATTCATCTGCCTGCTCGTCACTTGGACATTTTATGCTTTTCAAATATCCATAATCACTTCCTAATAATTTTTCTCCCTCTCTTGTTTCTCCGTTACTAATTCTTTGAAACAGCGGAAGAACAATTTTTCCATTGTATTTTAAAACCTTTCCTTTTGTCTTCTCCAATACTTTATCAATACATTGCATTTTTTCTTCATATACCTTCGTTTTGCCTAAACCTGTAAAATTGTAAAACATCCCCCAGCCGGAAGCTGCATTTTCTTTTTTATATTCTTCAAACCACATTTCCTGCAATTTTGTATAACTGTAAAAAGGCAGTCCCAACTCCTGTGCACTGATTTCCTCTTTATTTCCCATAGAATATAAAATATATGAACGAATGACGACAGCCTGTGCCTTTAACAGTTCTATCGGACTATCTACATCTAATTGCGCCATTAACACACAGGGGATAAACTGTTCCACATCCATCGTTACCTGATATTTATCATTACTGATTACAACCTGTTTTCCTGTCTGATAATACTTTCTGCTTTCCCCATTCATTCCACTGGTAATAAATGTAATTGCCACAGTAAATATCATGCCAATAGCAATAACAATTACAATCTTTTTAAACATAGCAAATCTTTCGTACTTTCTTATCTGTAATATATGAACAGAAAAAATAAAAAATTCAGGCTTTTACGATAAAAAAACAATACTTCATATCAAACAAATATCTGATACAAAGTATTGTTTCTATACGCTGTAATTATATCCGTTAAATGAAAATTTACAGATTTACTTCAACTTTTTCAAGATGCCAGATGTCCTTGACATACTCTTCGATTGTTCTGTCGGAAGTAAACTTTCCAACGTTTGCAACATTCAGGATTGCTGACTTTGCCCATCCCTCCTGATTCTTGTATGCTTCCTCCACGCGTCTTTGTGCTTCTGCATAGGACTGGAAATCTTTCAGGATAAAGTAGCGGTCTGCGCAGCCTGTCTCTTCCTTTGTAAGAAGTGAATTGTAAATCGGTCTGAACAAATCCGGATTTTCCGGTGAATAGAATCCATTAATCAACTGCATAAGAACCTTTCTGATGTCCATATCAGAATTGAAAATTTCCATCGGATCGTATCCGCCATTCTGCTCGTACTGAATGACTTCATCTGAAGAAAGACCGAAAATAAATGCATTTTCTTCTCCTACTTCCTCAACAATCTCCACATTGGCGCCATCCATTGTACCTAATGTCAACGCACCGTTTAACATAAATTTCATGTTGCCGGTACCGGACGCCTCTTTGGAAGCAGTAGAAATCTGCTCTGAAACATCAGATGCCGCAAAGATGATTTCTGCATTGGATACACGGTAATTTTCAATAAAGACTACTTTTATTTTTCCATTAATTGACTGGTCATTATTGATAACATCCGCCACAGAATTAATTAACTTAATCGTAAGTTTTGCAATCTTATAACCTGCTGCTGCCTTTGCGCCAAAGATAAATGTCCTTGGAGTAAATTCCATCTCCGGATGCTCCTTAATTTGATTGTATAAATACATAACATGCAGAATATTCAGTAATTGGCGTTTATATTCGTGCAGTCTCTTAACCTGTACATCAAAAATAGAACGCGGGTCAATATCAATTCCGTTATGCTCCTTAATATATTTTGCAAGGCGTATCTTATTCTGATACTTAATATTCATAAATTCAGCCTGTGCTTTTTTATCATCCGCATAAACTTCAATCCCTTTAATCTTTGAAAGGTCGGTAATCCATTCATCTCCTACTTTGTCCGTAACCCATTGGGCAAGAAGCGGATTTCCGTGAAGTAAAAATCTACGCTGTGTAATACCATTCGTCTTGTTGTTAAATTTCTCCGGCATCATTTCATAGAAATCCTTCAACTCCTGTTTTTTAAGGATTTCTGTGTGAAGTCTTGCTACGCCATTTACTGAATATCCGGCACAGATTGCCAAATGTGCCATTTTAACCTGACCGTCATAAATAATAGCCATTTTAGCCACCTTATCATGATTTCCCGGATATTTCTGTTCAATTTCAATACAGAATCTTCTGTTAATCTCCTCGATAATCTGATAACATCTTGGAAGCAGGCGGGAGAACAGCTCAATCGGCCATTTTTCAAGAGCTTCTGCCATAATTGTATGGTTTGTATAAGCAACACATTTTGTTGTAACTTCCCAAGCTTCATCCCACTCCAGATAATATTCATCCATCAACAGTCTCATAAGTTCTGCAACCGTAAGTGTAGGATGCGTATCATTCATCTGAAATACTACTTTTTCATATAATTTCTTAATATCATCATGGTTCTTTAAGTATTTTTTAATAGCTGTCTGAAGTGAAGCGGACACAAAGAAATACTGCTGTTTCAAACGCAGTTCCTTACCTGCGTAATGGTTATCGTTAGGATAAAGAACCTCTGTAATGGTTTTTGCCAGATTTTCCTGCTCAACAGCCGCCATATAAGAACCCTTATCAAATTCGTCCAGATTAAAATGGACAACCGGCTCTGCATCCCAGATTCTTAATGTGTTGACAACATTGTTTCCATAACCAACAATCGGCATATCATAAGGAATCGCCATAACTGCCTGATAACCTTCCTGCTCAAAATAGTTACGTCCGTCTCTGTGTTCAATTTTCACTGTTCCGCCAAATCTTACTTCGCAGGCATATTCCTCACGCTTAATTTCCAACGGGTTAATATGTCTTAACCAGTCTTCCGGAATTTCTTTTTGGAATCCGTCTTCAATCTTCTGCTGGAACATACCATATTTGTATCTGATACCACAGCCATATGCAGGATAATTCAACGTAGCAAGGCTGTCAAGGAAACATGCTGCAAGACGTCCAAGACCACCATTACCAAGAGCCGCATCCGGTTCCTGATCCTCAATCACATTCAAATCAAGACCTAATTCTTCAATAGCTTCCCTGATTTCATCCCGGCTGGATAAGTTGATTATCATATTTCCCAATGCTCTTCCCATCAGAAATTCCATGGAAAGATAATAAACCGTTCTGCCATCAGCTTTATCGTATGCCTTCTGCGTAGCAATCCACTGGTCAATTACAATATCTTTTACTGCATAAGCTACACAGACGAACTTATGTCTGTCACTGACTTCATCCAAAGTTTTCCGATAAAGCATTTTTGCCTGGTCGTTTACACGTTTTTTAAATTCTGCCTTAAATTTTTCCTTTTGATTGTTTGTCATTTTTTTGTTCATTGTCCCTCTCCTATTTTCAATGTGAAAGGAACGATATAAACCGCTCCTTTTTCTATTCATTCCTGTCCGTTCAACTAGCTGATTACGAGTTTTTTGAAACACTAAATGTAACTTTTTCGCCATTAATATTCCATTCCTTCTCATACCCGTTTATTCTATCAAATTCGATATTATCTGCCAACACTTCAGATTTAATTTCGTCAAGATTGCCTTTAATAATGCTCTTAATCTTATCATTGTTAGCAACATTTACCATAATTTTATCCATGACTTCAAATCCTGCCTCTTTTCTCATGGTCTGGATTTTACTGATTATTTCACGGACAAAACCTTCTTCTATAAGTTCGTCACTTAAATTGGTGTCAAGAACCACTGTCAGCTCTCCTTCGCCTTCAGATACATAGCCTTCTACCTGCGCCATATCAATCAGCAGATCATCCATTTCCAAGACAACTTCATTTCCATCAAAATCAAACTTCAATGGTTCTCCGGCATTTAAAACATCCATTGCGGCATTACCATCCAATCCTGCCAATGCCTCCTTAATCTTTCCTAAAAATCTGCCATACTTTGGTCCAACAGTTCTTAATTGTGGTTTAAATGAATAAGATGTAAATGCTCTCACATCATCTGTGAACTCTACTTTTTTTATATTCAACTCATCCGCAATAATTTCCTTATAAAATTCCGAAAGTTCAAAATCAGCTTTTACAAACATTTTTCCAATCGGCTGTCTGTTCTTAATATTTGACTTATTTCTGCAGGCGCGTCCAAGAACAACCACTTTCAGGACTCTTTCCATATTATCTTCCAATTTTTTGTCAATATGCGCTTCATTTACTTCAGGAAAATCACAAAGATGTATCGATTCTTCTGCATTTTTATCTACACTGCGAACCAGATTCTGATAAATATCCTCTGTCATAAACGGAATCATTGGAGCTGCCGCCTTTGCCACTGTAACCAATGCAGTGTAAAGCGTCATATATGCATTAATTTTATCCTGCGGCATATCTTTTGCCCAGAAACGCTCGCGGGAGCGTCTTACATACCAGTTGGACATTTCATCTACAAATTCATCCAATGCCCTTGCAGCCTCCGGAATACGATAATTTCCAAGGTTGTCATCCACAGCCTTCACCATAGAATTCATCTTGGACAACAGCCACTTATCCATCACGGATAATTTATTATATTCCAGTTGGTACTTCGTTGGGTCAAATTGGTCAATTTCTGCATAAAGTACATAAAATGCATAGGTATTCCAAAGTGTTCCCATAAATTTCCGCTGTCCCTCTTCTACAGCTTTTCCATGGAATCTGTTAGGAAGCCATGGAGCAGAATTAATATAGAAATACCAACGAATGGCATCTGCGCCATATTTATCCAACGCCTCAAAAGGATCCACGGCGTTGCCCTTTGACTTACTCATTTTCTGTCCGTTTTCATCCTGAACATGTCCTAAAACAATAACATTCTTATACGGAGCCTTGTTGAATAATAACGTGGATTCTGCCAACAGCGTATAGAACCAGCCTCTGGTCTGGTCCACCGCCTCCGATATAAAGTCTGCAGGAAACTGCTGTTCAAACAAATCTTTATTTTCAAATGGATAATGATGTTGTGCAAATGGCATAGCGCCGCTGTCGAACCAACAGTCAATTACTTCCGGAACTCTCTCCATGACACCGCCGCACTCCGGACAAGGCATGGTAATCTCATCAATATATGGTCGATGTAACTCGACTGTCTTTGCCCTTTCATCACCGGATTTTTCAAACAACTCACGGCGGCTGCCAATAGACTGCATACAGCCACAGTCACACTGCCAGATATTTAATGGCGTACCCCAATAACGGTTACGGCTTACGCCCCAATCCTGAACATTTTCCAGCCAGTTTCCGAAACGTCCTTTTCCGATACTTTCCGGAACCCAGTTAATCGTATTATTGTTTCGAATCAAATCATCTTTTACCGCAGTCATCTTAATAAACCATGACTCGCGGGCATAATAAATCAATGGCGTGTCGCATCTCCAGCAATGAGGATAACTGTGTTCAAATTTCGGCGCATCAAATAATAATCCTCTTTCATCTAAATCTACCAGCACTTTAGGATCAGCCTTTTTTACAAACAATCCTGCAAACGGAGTTTCATCTGACATCTCTCCTTTTTCTGTAACCAGCTGCACAAATGGCAGGTCGTAATTCCTTCCCACATTGGCATCATCTTCACCAAACGCCGGTGCAATATGGACAACGCCTGTACCATCCGTCAGTGTTACATAGGAATCGCAGGTGATAAAAAAGCCTTTCTTGCGCTGTTTTTCTGCTTTTTCATATGCACATTCGTATAATGGCTCATACTCTTTATACTCAAGGTCTTTTCCCTTATATGTCTCTAAAATTTCATAGGCTTTCACGCCCTCTTCTTTATTTTCCAGACCGCCCAGCACAGTATCCAGCAGCGCAGATGCCATATAATACACGTTTCCATCCCCAGCTTTTACCTTTGCATAATCCTCCACAGGATTTACACAAAGCGCCACATTACTTGGAAGCGTCCATGGCGTTGTGGTCCATGCAAGAAAATAGGCGTCTTCACCCTTTACCTGAAAACGGACAATCGCAGAACGTTCCTTCACATCTTTATATCCCTGTGCCACCTCTTGAGAAGAAAGCGGCGTACCGCAGCGTGGACAATAAGGTACAATTTTAAATCCTTTATACAGAAGGTCTTTATCCCAGATGGTTTTCAGCGCCCACCACTCTGACTCAATATAATTATCATCATAAGTGACATAAGGATTATCCATATCTGCCCAAAAACCTACAGTTCCCGAGAAATCCTCCCACATTCCCTTATATTTCCACACGCTTTCTTTACATTTATCAATAAATGGTTCCAGTCCGTATTCTTCAATCTGGTCCTTACCATCCAATCCCAATGACCGTTCTACTTCCAATTCCACCGGAAGTCCATGAGTGTCCCATCCTGCTTTTCTGGGAACCATACATCCTTTCATGGTCTGATAACGCGGAATCATATCTTTAATGACACGGGTAAGAACATGTCCAATATGAGGCTTACCATTGGCGGTAGGAGGACCGTCATAGAATGTATATGTTTTGCCCTTCTTACGGTTATCCATACTTTTGCCAAAAATATCATTGTCCTTCCAAAATTTTTCTGTTGCTTTTTCCCGCTCCACAAAGTTTAAGTTTGTTGATACTTTTTTGTACATGTTGTACTCCTTTCATTTTGTAACTAAAAATAAGAAAAAAGCTTCCGTCCCTGTTAAGGACGAAAGCCTGAAAATACTTTGTTATACTATCTTAAACAGCATACTCGGGAATCCCAAATCCATCCTTTTATATGTGTTCTCTATAACGGGAGAAACCGTCAGCGCCTACTTGCATGCTATCATCATATTTCGGGCTGCGACTCCGGAGTGATATTCATTTATCAGCTACTGGTATCTGACTTCCACCCATATCAGACTCTCTGTAACGTTTACTGATAAACTACTGTCTCTTTCAACGTCTTTGTTAAGAATAATTCAAAACCAATAATTATTTTAGTAAAATAGTTGGATAATGTCAATAGCCGGGAATACTCAAAATCATCAGCAATACCACCACAAACGATATTCCATACGGAAAACCTTTTCCAACTGTTTTTTTCATATTTTTATTGGATATATCCACAGAATAGATACACCCATTCACTCCTTTATTTCATTATTACCCTTTTTCTCCTGCTCCAACGGCCATATGTCTTTTTACCGCCTGCAAATTTTACTCCCCGTACTTTGACATAAAGCCTTTTTGCCTTTTTGAATTTTCTGACAGGTAACAGGACTTTTGCTTTCTTAACCAGTTTCACAACTGTTTTCTTTTTTTTGAACTTTCTTGTTGGAGAAATTTTCACCTGATATTTTGTGACATTCTTCAACCGCTTAAATGTAAGTTTTATTTTTCCGGCATTCTTCTTTTTTAATGCTATTTTTACTTTTCCTTTTGCAATCTTTTTATGCTTTGCATCCGTACCATTTCCACCTGTAGCGGAAGGTTTGGTTTCTTTTGACTTCGTTGTTTGCTGGGTCGTGTCGTCCAAAACTACAGCCGTAGTTGTAACTTTTCCGGCAGTCTCCGTTGGAATTGTTTCGGTAGTAGCTTCCGTTGGAGTTGCTTCGGTAGCAGTCTCTGTCGGCATTGTTTCAGTAACAGTCTCTGTCGGCATTGTTTCAGTAACCGGCGGAACCGGTTCCGGCTTGCTATCTTCATATGCCTGCTCCATATCAATTCCCCACTCACTGCACAACCATATATTCCTATTGTCCAGCCAGTTTTGTAAAAATGTAATCGGCTGCTGCCATGTAGTCCATCCGGATTCTGCCGCATAGCTGTAGCCATCATCATTCGTCAAAGACCAGCCTGCGCCTAACGTTTCCTCACTCATATAATTTCTTTCAAAAGACTTCCCATAATTTTCTAACAGATTCCGGATACTTATTATTGTTTCTGAATCGCTTCTGTAAATATTCTGAATTTTGTACTGCAATTCCTTATATCTGCTTTTTACCTTATTGTAAAATGTCTGATGTTTCAACAACTGCCGATACCAATTCATACTCTGGCAGTAATATCCTTTATAGCTGACACCGTCCACATAATAATCGGTATAGTAAGAAGACTTACAATTTCCGCTGGACAAATCATAATCCCAGCACGGTCCTGCATACACCTTATTATCCTTGATATAAAATCTGGTAGAACTAAAATTAAAATCAGCGTTCTTAAACAACTCATTGACAATATAAAAATTGACAAAAGTGTCTTCATCCATATAATTTAAAATCTCATCATAATTCTGACTTTGAAGCGCTGTTTCAAAATCATTCAGATAATTCTTTACTTTTTCAATTTTCTGATTTACCTGCTCATCCGTTAAATCATCACCTTTTTCCGGGTCATTAACATCAAATGTAGTTCTCAATACATCTGTTGTAAAATGGTCTACATCCGGTTCATTTCTTGTGCCGAGTTCCAAAAGAATGTCATTACTTTCTGCATTATACGCATCAATATCCACTCTTTCCTTCTTGGCTTCCACAGCTTCTGTCACCAGATAATTTCCACAGAACTTTCCGTTGAGATATACTTCTGCAAACCGGCTTTCGCAGTTATACTGTACGCCAATCTCCTCTGCAAAATCATATACCAGACTATTTCTAATCAGCGACTTGTCAAATGAGTTTGCCAGAAGACACCATTTCTTTGCTTTTCCCATGCCTAATAACTTTTGCTTACTGCTCAATTTTATATTCCAAGGTTTTTTCGGTGCACCCGCAGTGGTATTGCCTCTGATTTTTATATTACTACTGCTGTCCACCAACGCATCATTCTTTCCTCCATCTTTATCTATTACAGAAACCGTAACATCCGGATTTTTATGATATTCGTTCGATATGCTGTTTTCCGTATCAATATAAATTTGGGCAATATCCGTATAAGTTCCGGCAGTTCCTTTGACAGTAAATCCGGCGCTTATCATGGCAGATTCTTTTCCGGAAGCATCTGTGTTTGCCACATACAAAGTATGCTGTCCTTCCGATAAATTTCCAACATCTTCCTTTGTCAGACAGTATCCCGAACCTTCAACTGTTTTTACTTTATTTTGTTTATTGTCAATGTATACATTATATCCATAAGACTCTGACGCCTCGTTAAAGTACATCATATATTTTCCGGTATATTTGTAATAATCTCTAACCTTGAGATTGGATAATACCGGAACTACTTCTCCTTGAGGGTCTCTTCCAAAAAATCCAATTTCATAAATAGAATCCCCATACCCCGTAGTTCTGGCTATACAGTAAATTCTTATGGTGCGCACCTGAATTTCTTTAGAAAGTGTAAGATTATCCGTTCTTTTTCCATGCGTATCAACCACCTGGGTGAGCGTTTGAAAAATATTTCCATCGGCTGAAACTTCCACCCTATATTCTTTTGCTGAAGCAGCTTCCCAGTAGATAGCAATATCCTTTACAGAATACAGATTACCCAAATCTACTGTTAAATATTGAGGGTCCTCTCCGTGCTCTGACTCCCATCTGCTTGTCATATTACCATCAATCGCTTTGGCGGCTGCCTCTTTCTCTGATGATGCATAAGCTGTTACGCCGTCATATTTCGCATAATTTTGATATGATATTCCTTCAATCATCATGTTGCCGGACGATAATGCCCCAACAATCTCATTATCTCCCCCGTTTACAATCTTCTGTTCCACTGTCACACCTGTCAAATCCACAGACAGCTCTTCTGCCTTCACATCTGACATTCTAATCCAGCCCGGCATTACATTTACTGAAGTGACAATCAGCATCACTGATAAAAAGAAAGATACGATTATTTTACTCTTATTTTTCATTATATAACAACCTCCTGAATATATATTTTCATGCTTTTCCATATATGAATAAAGGGTGTACTTCTGTTATTTATGTACACCCTTTCCGTCTTTTTATTTTTTATTTTTTTATTTTAATTCTTTTTACTCCGGACCATCGACCATAATACTTTGTTCCATTAACCATTCTGACCGCTCTCGCCCTCACATAAAGTTTTTTCCTGTTCTTTATTTTTTTATCGGAAATTTTTGTATTTATTTTTCTTACTGTCCGCCGGATTAATATTTTTTTGAATTTTTTATTTTTGGCAACCTGTACCTGATACTTTTTTACGCCCTTTATCCTTTTCAGTTTTAAAGATATTTTTGCAGACCCCTTTTTTCTTACTACCTTTTTTACTCTTGTCTTTCCTACCTTAACTCCTTTTGTGGTTTGAAGAGGGGTACTAGTGGTAGTAATATCTGAATCCGTACCAGAGGTCATCTTATCTGTGGCAACAATACCTGTAGTTATCTTCTGTTCTGTATCTGTAGTTATCTTCTGTTCTATATCTGTAGTGGCTGTTTCACCGGAAGGTGGCTGAACAGATGTTGTAGATGTTGCCGGTGTATGTGACTGCTGCCATGGATTCGGGCACACATCACCATCACTATCCTGACTGGCGGCTACCGAAATTGTAATTCCCAATATAAATACTGTAAATAAAATTACACAACATTTTCTCATATATAACACCTTCAATTCAAACACTATTCTTATTTAAGATTTTATCATTTACAAATAAAATAAGCAAGCACGAAAAATCTATGGAAATTTCATGGTGGGCGGAATGCATTACATATGTTTCTTGCAAAACAAGACAAATATATATGTAAATTCTTGGGGAATCCATGATGAGCGAGAATGCATTACATATAACTTTTATAAAACAAGACAAATATATATGTAAATTCTTGAAATATCCATGATGGGTGAGTATCAATTACATATATTGTTTGCAAAACAAGACAAGTCTATATGTAAACTCTCGGGAAAATTCCTAACTGGGAGAAGCAATTACATATATTTCTTGCAAAACAAGCCAGATATATATGTAAATTCTTGGAAAATTCCTAACTGGGGAGAACCAATTACATATATTTCTTGCGAAACAAGACAAGTCTATATGTAAACTCTCGAGAAAATTCCTAACTGGGAGAAGCAATTACATATATTTCTTGCGAAACAAGCCAGATATATATGTAAATTCTTGAAATATCCATGATGGATAGGAATCAATTACATATATCCTTTACAAAACAAGACAAATATATATGTAAATTCTTGAAATATCCATGATGGGTGAGAATGCATTACATATATTTCTTGCAAAACAAGCCAGATATATATGTAAATTCCTGGAAAATTCCTAACTGGAGAGAACCAATTACATATATCCTTTACAAAACAAGACAAGTATATATGTAAATTTTGGGCAAATCCATAACAACTTAACATATATTACATATCTATATCAAAATATAAAATGCTAATATATGTAAATTATAAATATAGCAGGAGAATAGAGTTTACAAAAGACTATTCAGAATAATTATCCAATAAATATAGAAAAACAGAACCTACATCCGAATTAACGGATGCAGGTTCTGCTATCCAAGGACTTTTTACAGCCCCTTCAAATAATAAATGAACGAATCATTTAATTATTTCTTTTTAATTTTAATTTTTTTCGGTTTTGACCATTTTTTAGCTCCAACCGCTCTTACTCTTACATACAGTTTCTTCTTATTTCTGAACTTCTTGTTTGTAACAGTTACTTTTATCTTCTTAACTGTTTTTCTAACAAGAATCTTCTTGAATTTCTTCTTTGTAGAGAACTGTACTTTGTACTTCTTCGCACCTTTTACTCTCTTGAAAGTAATCTTAACCTTCTTGGAGCCCTTCTTCATATATGCTTTTCTTACTTTTGTCTTCTTCAGGGCTTTCTTTGTCGTTGGTTTTGGTGTTGCCTTTGGTGTTGTAGTTTCAGGACCTACACTTGGCTTATCTGACTGCTGTGGTGTTGTTACTCCACCGGCATCTGGTGTTTCAGACGGAGTCTGTGGATCAACATCACTTGGTGTCTGTGATTCTGGTGTCTCAGATGGAGTTTCTGGATTAACTGTTGTAGGATATACTACATTTCCTTCTTCATCTGTTACTTTCAGATTACCAAAATCTAATACTGTATCTACAGCAGTAAATGTTAAGTCAAATGTAACTGTTGCAGTTCCTTCTGCAGTTGCTTTTACTTCTATGGTCTCTGTTGCTCTCTCGCCAGCACCCAGAACTTTTGTCTCGCCTGAATTATAGAGATACTTACCATCAACGCCGGATGAATATATATCCCAAGTGAAATTATATGTTGCATCAGGTGTTAATCCTGTAACAACTTTCTGAAGCTGTAATCCCCAGTAATTCCAATTACTACATGTATCATGACGTACTGCAATGTGGTCAGGATCTTCCGGATCGATTGCAGCAGATGCTGTACCGCTCCATGTTCCTTCATATACATTATAACCACCTACAGTGTACCAACCTGTATCTAAACCTTCTGCAGCAGGATAAGTTGCAACACCTGTCAATCCCTCTGTAGGAAGTGGCTGAAGTTGTGAATCAGATTCAGGTTCTGTTTCAGATTCTGTTTCTGATGTAGAACCTTTGTCTTCAATATTAACTGTTAATGTCTGACCTTCTGTTTCCTTGCCATTAAGTACTGCTGTAATCTTGATTGTGTGCTCGCCCGGTGTTTCAAACTTATATGTAAGAGTTTGTGGTTCAATACCAGTCCAATCCGGCTGTAACACGCCATCAATATATACATTATATACCTGTCCTAATTCCATCTGTTCCGGACTCTGCTGCCATGTAAATGTAACAGTATCACCATCCTGTGACTGAACGGATGCGCCGGTTACTTCGATTGGCTCTTTAGGAAGTTCAGCTTTTGCAAATACTGCCATCTCATATACGCTTGTGCCATATGAGTTTGCATTTACGCTAAATTCTGTTACTACAACTTTAACATACTGTGCTTCCACCTCTTCAAAGTTTACTTCCGAAATTAAATTTTCTGCACTTGCTGTTCCGGATGCAACTGGTGCGTCGCCATATTGCTCATCTGCTCCTGCTACATATACATCAAATTTTGCTGCAAAAGAAGCCTCAAACGAGATGAGTACCTGACCAATTGTCTTAACTTCGCCAAGGTTGACACCAAAGTATTCCTGACCTACAGCATGATCTTCTCCTGCTGGTGATGCCTGCCATCTTGATGTCAGATTTCCATCTACAATATTCTTTGCATCATTTCCTGAACTTACAAAAGCTGTTTTATTCTTTGCATAGTTGTCTTCAGATGTGAATTTGGCTGCTAATTGAGCTGATGCCGCTTCTTCCGGTGTCAATTCAGGAATTTGAATTTCTTTAATTCCTCTTGCAATTAATTGACCGCCCTCATCATATGCTACAACAATAAGCTTCTGTGTGGTTCCCGGTTCGCCGGCAATATGGTCTACACTTTTTGCGTCTCTCTTTTCAAATTTCCATCCATTGTGATATGCTGTTGCAATATGTTCTTCATCTTCTACATCAATATATGAAGTATAATTTTTTGCACCTTCTACTTCTTCCCAATGAACTTCATAATATTTCTTATTTTCATTTTTATCATAAGAGAATGTAGGTTCATTAATTGTTATCTCTTTATCTGCCGGAAGAGTTGTAGCTGTCTCTGTTGGATCCGGCTCGGAAATATCAAACTGAACATCTGATACTGTAATTGTATATGGTGCTGAAATCTCTCCATCATCAGCATTTTTACCTAATGGCATATAAATCTTAACTGTATCTGCTTTTGCAGTAAACTTATATGTAAAAGTAGCACCTTCCGGTGTTGCAGTAACATTTCTGTTAATTGCTGCTCCATTTGTAAATTCAATCGGAACTACTTTATTTTCTGTTGACTGAATCTTTAAGGTCAATGTGTATGTCTGTCCGTTTTCTACTGCTATATTCTCTAACAGTGCGCCATAATTATACTGTTCTGCATCTGCCGGAATATTTTCTACTTTAAATCCATATCCATTATACTCTGAAGGCTCTAAACCTGATGTATCTGCTGTCTGAAGTGACCACTTATATCCTGAAAGTGCAACATCACCTTTTTCCTCCGGTTCAGGTTCTGCTACATCTTCTTCAAATTCAGCAGTGAAGTTAAAGTTTGTATCAGCTTCTATTCCGTCAAGACCTAAGACAATCGTTGGAGCAGTTACGTTAGAAGTATAAGGAATAGTAATCTCATGCGTTCCCTCTTCTAAAGTTACGCTATTATCCTGCCCATTAATCTGGAAGTTAAACTGTCCTGCTTTATCCGTTGTATAATTAATCTTAATATTATACTTCTGGTCAGGTGCTTTTAATTTCAAAAGCTCTGCTGCACCATCAATCTTTGCCTGAAGCTGCCATGTCTGCTTATTATTTGCTGATACTTTTGCATCAAAGGTAATCTTTGTTCCTTCTACAGTACCTTTGTACTTCATTGCATTTGCATCGCTTCCTGCAAAGGCTGACCAAGGAGTAGTATCCGTCCACACTGAACTCTGTGTAGAATAATACCCTTCTTCATCTGCTGTAGCAGGTGTCGTTGTAGTCGGTGAAGTCGGATTATCATTTTCCGTATATGTAATACTATTAATTGTAATTTTAGTATTATCCTTAACTTCTGAAAACTCGAATATAATCTGAGCACCCTGTGCACTCGCCTTGAATTTACCTGTAGCAACGTTAGGACCTGCAGTATATGAATTTCCGGTCAGTACAGAGTTGGATTTTTCTTCTTTTGTGTTTAATTTTCCTGCTTCTCCTTCAACAGTATAATCAACTTTATACTCGTAATCTTTTCCTTCTGTCAATTGTTTCAGAGGAGATTTCACCTGAATTCCCCACAATATATTTGAGGATTTTTCAACATCAATTACGATAGAAGATTCTGTTGCTTCAGAAAAATATAATTTTCCTTTTTGTCCACCGGCTCCTCCTACATAGAAGTCCCACTGTTCATCAGGTTTTTCTGAAGACTGTAGATGTGTTTCGCCCAAGCTCTCACCATCTACTATCACTCTGCCCTGCTCATCCATAGGAAGTGTAGTTGTTTCCTGTTGTGTAGTTGATGGTGTTACAATTTCACCAGCGGTTCCATCTGCATAGTAAACATAACATGTATATGTTCCCATTGCATCTGTTACAGTAAATTCTGTTTCCTGTGCAGTAAATGCGTCAAGGTGAATTGCAATACCTCCACCCTGCAAATCATAATTTTCCTCTCCTAAAGAGCTGGTTGTTATGGCTGCCGGGAAAGTCACATAAATACTATCCGCCGTTGCAAATCCCGGTCTCTGGATATTAACCGGACTAACTCTGCCATCTTCACAGTAAAATTTATACTTGTTTGTATAGGTTCCGCCACCGGCACCATCGCCCAAGAAATCAACACCACTCCATTCTGGTGCTGCTGCTTTTACTGCAGTGTCATTGTAAAACGTCAATGAACTTACAACCATTGCGACTGCACATACAACCGCTAATACTTTTTTCATTGTTTTACTAAGTTTCATTAGATTTCTCCTTTCATTTTTTTACTCATTTTAGGGTAATACTACCCTTTTATCCAATGATATAATTATTTTAACACAAGTATATGTGCAATTCAACTAATTTTACTTTATAAAAACGTTTTAATTTATATAATTTCGACAGTATTTTTTTTAATATCGGTATTTCATTTTTGCATTATAAGCTTTGGTGTCCGGTCCACTTTATAGATTCCCCAATTTTTTTCAGCCTCGTTTGGACGGTTTCCACCTTTCCATGGTTCATCAAAGGCTTCAAACATATACGCGATAATTTTTTCACTGTCCGTCCAATTCCAGAACGCATCATAATATTTCTTCTGGTTTTCTTCGTTTGCCTGTCCTTCTTTCATCTGGGTGAAATCTGCGCAGTCCGTTGCCCATCCCACTTCAGAAAACAGAATAAACTTGTCCCGATACATTTCTTTGATTTTGGCATACCATTCTTTATTGACTTCTAACGCCTCATCTACTGTATTTCCATACCATAATGGATAGGAATGAATACTTATAATATCCAGATGTTCTGCCAGTTCTTTCAAATGCTCCCATTCGAAAGCTCCTTCATTAAATGTTACCGGTTTGCCGGTTCCTTTTTTTAGCCTGTCTGCGAATGTAATCAATCGTTTTTCCGGCACATTATTGGCACCCCATCCCGGAGTATTTTCATTGCCCACAGAGACTACATTAATTACATCAGAGTATTCATTTGCAATCCGGATTAGTTTTTCAATATTTCCATCATTGCGTTCTGCTCTCTGCGCCAGTTCCTCCTCGGAAAAATCTGTTTTCATCCATGGGCATCCCGGATTATTGACTTCGGAAATCAAATCAGGACCAAGCATCATTTTCATATCAAGCCCCAAATCTCTTATTACCTGACACGTCATTCTGGAATAATCTATCGGGTCATACATTCTGATATATTGAAATCCCAATTCATTTAAAATTTTTAAATCTTCTACAATCTGTTCATATGTAGGATACTGACACGTCTTGGGACTTTGTCCCTCTCTATATCCTGAATAGCAGATGGCTCTTCCCCATTCCATCATCTTCATGTACCTCTCTTTCCTTTTTACTGTATTTTATTCTTCATTAACCAAGAATTGCCGTAATCTGACTCTTATCTCCCAGCTTGTCCACATCTTCTTTTGCGATGGTGTCCACCTGTCCGTATAACTCTCCGTCAATATATATTTCTTTTACTCTGTAGTTATCTGCTTCCAATCCAAATGGATTCTGATAAGTAACGGTAATGTTTACACCGCGGAACATGCATGTGGCACTTGCCATTCCATTTTCAAACTGTTCTGCCAGCAGTTTCGGCTGAAGCTTTATGGCTCCCATCTCTCCTTTAATGCCATACATCTCGTTGAGAACCGTCAATAACAACCAGCTGGCTGCACCGGTCAGATAATGATACATTCCCTGACCTCTCTGATTTACATATTCCGGCACTCCCGGATAAATTCCGCTTTGATTGTAATCATTACAATGCCTATACAATGTGTGAATTACTTTATATCCTTCTTTTGCAAATCCTCTGCGGTACAGCGCATTGGCATACATAACAGCCATATGTGAAAATACTGCGCCATTTTCTTTATGTCCAAAGGCAAATCCAAACATCCTTCCAAAATCTGTTTTTACTTCCTTAAAATCCGTATTCAGTCTGTATCCGCCGATGCTTTCATCATACAGATACGCATCTGCGCTTTTTATGATTTCTGATACCTGTTCCCTGTCAGCAACCTCTGACATAATGGTAAAGACCTGACCGGTGAGCATCATCCGCACGCCACTTTCAAAATCTCCTTCTACTGCTTTACCGCTGTTATCATAATATCCGTTAAACCATGCATTTCCTTTTTTGTCATGAATCCACTCTGTCTCCCGGATATGGCTGCCAATCCAGTATGACATTGCATCCAATACTTCGCATAATTCATCACACTTTATTTCCACCTTTTCGCCTGTGATAATATGACGGACCGCCTCACAATACTCATTCAGGACTGCGTTTTTTTCTCCAATATTGTCATATATCTGCTTATCTGCATGAATTAATATCATCAATTCTTTTGCAAGAAAAACAGAGTCCTTTCCTGTTTTCTCCGAATACGCTCTGATGTCATTGGATAGATTTTTTAGGTTGCCGGCATATAAGGCTGTAAAAGCAACACTTTCTCCACGCTCCTCTGCCATATCCAGACCATCATTCCAGTCAGCCCCGCGTAATTTAATATGATTATGTTCACCCACATCAAAAAATGATGTAAGATGCTGTATCAGCAAATGCTCCAGAACAGTTCCCCTGTAAGGCTCCGCCTCCTCTGTCATCTGCTTATTGCCTCTGGAATCGTTCCATCTTTCATCCCATTGCTCTCCTCTGTGAATCTGCGCATCTTTAAAATATGTATTTTCCTCACAGAGAAATTCTATATCTCCGGTCTGCTGTATATAGAGGCTGGTAGTAAGATAAGGCCATGCTCCGTGGTCCATCCACACTCTTACAATATTATTTCTGTCTGCAATAAATTCTCCCTGTTTGGAACCGATGATTGTAGCGTTTGTTCCGTCCAGCCGGACTCCGCCAAAATTATCAATTAACATCTGACGTACCTGCTCCGGCTCCATAATAAGCAGAGCCAGACAATCCTGCCAAAGATCTCTCCAGCCTCTTCCACCTTTACCATAATCATGGTGGGGAAGGAAGGAACATCCGTAAATTCTCCGAAGCATTGGTTGAAAGTTTACCCAATGCATCCAGTTATCGAAATCGGTATCCGCAGAACGATAGCTTACATTAATTTTGTCCTGCCAATGTTGTTTTGTTTCAGACAACATATTGTCAAAATGTTTGGTGATTAAATATTTTTTGCTGATTTCTGTAATATCTGCCTCGGATTCCCCATATCCCAAAGCTACAATATAGCTTCTCTTTTCTTGTGGCTGTAATGTGGCATCCTGAAACCGAATAGCTGCCACAGTTTCATATCCGTCCACCTGTTGTCCTGCCTGATATGGCAATGGTTTATTTTTCATTATGTAATACGGATTTTCAAAATTTCCACCTTTTCCTATAAACTCTTCCGTAACAGGGCAGAAACTGATTGGAGAAACCATCTCTCCATCCACTTCTTCTTTTGCCAATGCTCCGTAATATATCGTATTTTTATTATGTCCCCGTTCATCAAATGTAAGTGTGGGATAAATCATAATACCATTTTTTACTGTATATGTTCTATGGAGAAGAGATGTTACATGTCTGTGGTCTCTGATATTTGAAGCAGAGCGGGCGTACATTGGAATTGCCACTGTTGCTGTAATAGTCTGCGGCTGATCTGATGTGTTGATAATTTCAAATTTTGTCAGCTCGACCTTTTCTTCTGTCTCCGGAACAAAACTGGTCATTACTGCCTTTAATTGCATTTCGTCAGATTCTCTCTCTACCTGATGCCACATAATTCCGGCAGTTAATTTTACTTTTTCTTTGTCCTCATCAAAGAGTTTTGCCTGTTGCCTGCTGGAACGTCCGGTGACCGACCATGCCCCTTTTCCTTCCACATACACCCAGAAATTTCTTGAAGATTTGTTGTTATGCAGGTTCTCACTGCTTACCGGCTCCAATAAAAATGTATTTTGATTCAGCTTAATGTCGCCACCCAAATCCGGTGTGATGGAACTCATCATTCCTGCTTCATTCGCCAATGGGAAATACATATAACTGGTCAGGTCAGGATTGTCCAATGTAAATGTTCCCTTTTTATCCAAGTATTTTAAATCACTCATAATTTGCCTCCTAATACCTCAAATGAAAGCGCTTGCACCTCCATCTGAAGCACAAACCCACAGTTGAAAGTTTCTTTCAACTTTTTCTCTTTCTCTGAATATGTCTCTTTTGATTATAATACCATAAAACCTTTTCATTACAACTATATTTTTACATATATGAACTTGTATTTGTTCATTATCCCTATGTAACATATTTTCATTTTTCATGTACCTTTTGGATTGTTACATGTATGTTTTTCATTTCTTCTAAAATAGATATGTAATTCTTTCTCGTTCTCCATGTATTTTGGGGATTGTTACATATACATTTTTCATTTCTTCAAGAATAGATATGTAATTCTTTCTCATTCTCCATGTATTTTCCGGATTGTTACATATACATTTTTCATTTCTCCATGGATAGATATGTAATTGTTTCTCGTTCTCCATACTTTTCGGGGATTGTTACATATACATTTTTCATTTTTCCACGAATAGATATGTAATTCTTATTTTGTATTAACACATCAAGTATTTTTCAATGATTTCATCAACAAGTTTAAAATCCAAGACACATTTCTCCGTTTCATATGTGCTAATCAACTTATCTCCCGGATATATACCGCTTTTTATATATTGATTAATCTTTTTTACTGATTTCTCACAATAATCTTTATCACTCATTAATCCAAAATGTTCCCAATAATACTCTTTTCTCGTATATTTATTAAGCAGAACAAAATCCGGACGTATATAACCGAACCCTTTTAACATTAACGGACATTCATATACATAGGGTATTTCCATTCCATAAAATTTATCTGCTAGTATTTTCTCTGACTTTGAGCGAACAAGCTCGCCCTTTTCTGTCCAAACTCCCTGCTCTTCAGTTAGTACATACCTGTCTGTTATAAACTTTGACAAACTATCTTTTTCTTTAAGCTTATTATCTTCCCATTGTTTCGCATATAACTTCATCGGCGCAATGTAGGGTTCGACATATATCCGCTTTGCATCCGGCATATTTTCATATATTTGTTCAATTTTCTCCGGACTGTATAAATTTAAAAAATGTTCAATATTTTTTATTTGTTCACCTATTTTGGGCAAGCTTTTCTTTACATATTCTTTTTGCAAAATTTCCTTTACAAGATTTCTGTCTTTCTTTTTTATATAGCATCCATGGGCGCTGGTTTCCTTTGTCTTCCGATAATATTGATATGTATTATGATTTTTAATTACAACGATTGTCCCTTCCGGTGCCGACTCAATCTGTGCAAGCCCACTTTTTTCCCATTCTTTCAAAATTTTCAATTCCTTTTCCAGTATTTCCTTAATCAATTACACCTCTCATTTCCTATACCAATGTATATTTTGCACTTTGCGTTAATTTAATATGTATTAAACTACATATTTTATGAGATATTATGTGTAATCTGTAAATTTTTTATTAACTGTTTTATCTTTGGTAAATTAAGAGGTCAGCACTACATTGTAAAATAATATTCTATGGTAGAAGTATGAATCGGTGAAATATAAATTAATCATTGAAGCATTTATATGTAAACTTGCCCGCATGATTAAACTTTTACATATGACATTTTTTGCATGATTGAACCTTTACATATAACTTTCCTGCATGATTGAATCTTTACATGTAAATTTCCCCGCACGATTGAATTTTTACATATAAATTTCTATTTACTTACATTGATTTATATGTAATTTTTTCTTGTCGGATAACTCTATTCTTCTTTTTTACATATAACATCTCTTTAATAATGGAAATGTATATGTAAAAATTTGGCAAATGCGTTGTGCAGGGTGAAAAATTACATATATTTTTGCTTTAATACTGTTGCTTTATATGTAACAAGCCACGACGATGCTTTATATGCAAGAAATCCTAGTGTCGGTTTATATGTAACAAGCCTCAGCGCTGCTCTATATGCAAGAAATCCTAGTGTTGCTTTATATGTAACAAGCCCCGGCACTGCACTATATGCAAGAAGTCCCGGCACACATCTGTGTGCCGGGACTTTCCTCAACTCTTATTATATTGTTTATTCAAAATAAACTGTAATCTTATTGATTTTTCCATCACGGACAGCTTCTGCCAATTCGCCGGTTATCCTGCTTTCTGTGGCAACTGTCTCACCGTTTATTTCAACTCTTGAAACTTTTGCGGCATCTTCGCCATAAGTATTTTTTCCTGTGTTATTTACATATGTTACATCACATGTAGAAAGAAGTCTGAATGTAACTTTTCCCTCATCAAACAGCCAGTTGGCAATCTTTGGTTCAAAGTTTAATACCAGTCTGCCGTCTTCATATGTAAATACCTTGCCACCCATCATCATTTCAATCCACATGGAAATCATTTCTGTCGTAGAACCGGAAAGTCTTGCAACAAAACCTCTTCCGTGAATATCTTCGTTAGGGTTGACACTGGAAGCAAGGAAGGATGAATTTTCAAGTGTACTCCTTCCATACATATTTGGATCTAAAAATGGAATCAGAGCTCTTGTAATTGTCTCATAATACTCATCATACAGTCCTGCCTTAATCATCGCCAGAATGTATTTATATTCCATATGCAGGAACACATTTTCTCTCTCCTGCCATCCCGGTGTAAATGCACGGCAACGTCCATTTTCCATAGAACATTCTTCGATGGATGCGGAGGTCTTGTACATTGCCAGTTTCTGATCATAAAGCCCTGTCTGTTTCACTTTATTGAACATATCCCGGGCTGTTTTTGTATCGACATATCCCATCATTCGAGCCGGTCCTTCGAGGAAGTAAGGCAGCGGAACTGACTTAAATTTCTTAACCTTTACTTTTGGTAGTCCATAGTGGCTGATAACAGCCTCTCCGTTTTCATCTACAACCGGTTCAAAATCTACTGCTTCATGCGTAATATAGGTTGGAACAAGTCCATTTCCCATCTCAACAGCCTTCTCGATACCTTTATCAATCTTCTCTGCAAAAGCCTTGAATACTTCTACAATATGGGCTTTGCCAACTGTATTCTTGTCTCCGCAAAGATACAGTTTTACAGATTCTCTGTATTTTTCCCTAACGGATGCTACTTCATCCCAATACTGGAAGTCATCCAGTCTGCCTGCATTATATTCCTGTAATAAAGCGTAGACATCATCCATATATTTTTCAATTTGTACCGGCATTACGATATAATCCTCTTTGCCGCTTTCAAAATTATCTACAATGAATTTAACCAGTCTCTTTAACTCGAATGTCTCCGGTGTACCGGAACCGAATAATCCCGGAAGTCCATTCATGGCATCGTTCCAGCCCGGCTTTCCGCCTTCCATTTCCACGCCAATACCGTCAACATCTAACTGTGCAAACTTGGACAGCGCCAGTATAATCATTTTGACTGCAAGCGTAGTATATGCCACTTCATGATTTGGTTCTTCCTTTAACCAGTTGGTTGCCCACTTGTTAAATCCCGGACGTGCAAGTTTTTCTTCATCTTCCACTTCCATACCATACTGACGGACATCACCTTTTTTATTGATGACGTATTTTTCATCTCTTGGTACTACGAAAGCAACACTGTCATAAAACTTGTATGTATTATCCTCAAACAATAACTCGTCCAGCTTATCCGGGAAAATACTCAGATAGTTATCTATCAAATCCATGTTGTAATCCCAGTGGTCACTCCAGTAACCTTCACCAAATCCGGCTTCAATGTTCTGCTCACAGCTATTTAATATTTCTGCAATGAAATCACCATCATCAATTTTTACATCCAGTCCCAGCTTTGCGATTGTATTTGAAATCTGTCCCGGTGTAAACTTACCGTCTACAATCTTTTCAATGGCAGAAGCATCACCATTAATATTTTCTTTTACATATGCTTTTACATCTGCCTCTTTTCCTGCGGTCACCTCAAACAGACTTGGTCTTACTTCCAATGGATTATAACCATCTGCCTGTATTAAGCTAAAGAATGTCTTTACATTGAACTCTCCGACATCTTTATTGAAAAATACATCATTTCTTCTATTCTGTGAAACATCACGGAAGTTTCCATTACCCTGTGAATAATATTCTGCGGCAATGGAGAAGAAGTTGTAATCTCTTTCCGGATCTCCGTGTTTTCTGCTGAACAAATGAATAATTGATTTGTTGCCGTCTTTGTTGAGAACATACGGATAACCGCCACGGAGGAAGTTATCCAGATAACATTGTTCAATATACTGGTCAAACTTTCCGGCAGCCGTGTGTGTCTTTACGTCAGAAGTAAAACTGTCTGCCAGCTCTTCTGCTTCCACAAACTTATCCGCAATATATCCCGGCTGTGTAAATGTGTCAATCTTTGCGTTAATCTGTTCTTCTGAACCGGCAAATCCTATCATTGTGTCAAAAGTAATCGCTTCCCCTGCAGCCACCTTTTCTTTCAAAGGTGTAAATCCACATGGTACTTTATTTGCAAAACACTGTTTTTTCGCCTTGACTGCCTCAATTCCACCTTCAACAAATCTTACCGGCGTCATCAGGGACAAATCATATCCGAACACAGTATCTACATCATAGATGACATCCTGTAATTTTCCGTCTCTGATTGTAAGGTAATAATAGCCTCCCTCAACATCGGATACCTCTGCGGAATCCTTTGTGGATGCCCTCAAGGTATAATATGGAACTTTGTTGTCCAGATTTTTGATATATGCCCAGCTTTTAAACAGGTTGGACATCTCTTTAAATTCTCCGTTGGAAATTCCATAGGTAATAATTTTTGGAAGACCATCGATGATTTCTATTTCTTTTTCCGTATCTGAAATATTTTTCACCGATACCTGCCTGATTAAAGCGCCAATGCTTTCATTTGGAAGGATAAAGTAATTTACTGTCACTTCAATTCCGTACTTTTCATTTGTTTCAATAATTTTAAAACTGTTTTTGTTCATTCTAATCTGGCGTTTTGCCTCTTTTTCATATTTGAAAAACGGTTCATAATATTCGCCATCTATTTTTAAGAATGTACGAAAACCTTTCACTGTTGTATTTTCAAAAGCTGTATTTGCTGAATTGAACTCCATAATGGCATTGCCTTTGTTGTCAATACCAAAACTGTTCATGCCCTGTCCTCTGTTGGTGTAAAATGTCCACATTGGAATACCTTTTACACCTGCAAGACCCGGTAAAAAGCTTGAAAAAGCGGGCATTTTATCATAATCATCTATTACAAATGTCTGTCCTTCAAGTCTATAATTCTCCATAATAATCTCCTTTTATTTGCGTTTTTCGCATGAACTTCTGTAAACCATTTTCGGTGAAAGTTTCGTAACAGTACCACTCTTGTCACCTTCATCATTTAACAATCTGAATAGTTCATTTGCGCTTGCACTACCCATTTCTGTGATTGGGCTGTGTACCGTTGTCAAAGGTACACTGTAATATGCACTAATTGTGCTGTCATCATATCCAATTACGCTTACCTGTGCAGGAACTTTTATTCCTACATCCTGTAATGCCTTTATACATCCCCATGCCATCTCGTCATTCGCACAAAACATTGCATCCGGTAATTTAATTCCGCTGGATAATACCGAACGCATCTCACTGTATGCCAATGCTTCTTCATAATAGCCTCTTAAAACAATGTCTTCATCAATTGGGAGATTGTTCTTCTGCATCATTTCAACATATCCCTGATAACGATGTTTGTCATCTCCCGAGTCATTTCCATGCATATATCCAATTCGTTTGTGACCTAATTTGACCAGATAATCTACTGCCATGGAGGCTCCGAGCCTATCATCAACTAACACGCCGGAAATATTTTTTCCTTTACTATCTCTGTCAATAAATACCATAGGAATATTGACTGTGGCAATTCTTTTTACATAGTCTCCCGTTAAATCTTCATGGTAGATAATCGCTCCTGCGACACCTGATGCAATAATCATTCTGTAAATTTCATCCGGTGAGTTATCATTGCTCACGTAAATATTCAGTAAATAATTATTTAACTTACACTGTAAATGAATTGCCTGCGTCAATACGTTATAGAAATCACCCTGTAAGCTTGTTAAAAAGAGGCCTATTGTATTTTTTCTATTGGATTTTAACAGTTTTGCATTCATGTTGGGTATGTAATGAAGTTTTTCTACAGCATTCAGCACCCTTTGTTTGGTCTCTTCACTTACGATGTCCGCATTGTTGAACACATTCGATACTGTTGAGATTGCCACGCCTGCTTCGCGGGCAACATCTTTTATTGTAACCATACAATAACCTCCCATTTCTATTGATTAAGCGTAAAACAGCATCTCTCTACTGATAAACTCTTACCCAGTCTACATACATCTTATCCTGATAAATATCATTTACTGCACCGGAATCATATGTTTTTGTTCCTACTTTGGTCCAGTAGTTGGTTCCAACCTGTCCGCCCAAAGTTCCTCCAACTGCACAGTTGATAATCAGATAAAACGGTTTATCAAATGGCCATACATCCTTATTGCCTGTTCCACCATATCTGCCTGGATCGTATGTCCATGTTTCCTTACCGTCAATCGTGAAGGTAATCTTATTTGATGTCCATATGATTCCATATGTGTGATATGCGGAAGTAGCAGTGGAAAGTACTGTATCTTCATGTTTATTGCCCAGGCTGGTAGGCATGCCATTGTATTTCTGCGTATGAATCGACTGCGGAATCATTGTCTTTGACGCATCCTTTGTTGTTTCGAGAATATCTATTTCTCCACATTTTGGCCATGCACCATAATTAGACTGATTGCCTAACATCCAGCAGGCTGCCCATGTTCCCTGTCCTTTTGGAAGTTTTGCCCTGAACTCTACCTTACCATATGTAAATGAATACTGATTTCTTGTCCAAAGTTTTGTTGAGAAAATCTGTCCATTGACTACTTTCTTTGTTTTGGGATTATACTCAAACTGTGGTTTGATAAGCAGATTGCCATCCTTTACCTCACAGTAATCCATCTGATAATTCTGAAGCTCATTGTTGCCATATCCGCCGGCACCAGTTGCGCCATCATTATTCCATTTTGTAGTGTCAAGTGCTTTTCCATTAAACTCATCATTCCATACCAGCTTGCGGACTTTTTCACTCACTACACTGGAATATTTTGCACTGTCATATGTTTTATTGCCTGATTTTGCATTGGCTTTTACTTTGAAATAATATGTTGAACCCGGATTTAAATTATTTAACACGTATGTGGTTGTCTTTCCAATCTTAACGCTCTTAAATCCGCCAGTAGAACTTGTTGAATAGTACACCGTATATCCTGTTGCATATTTTACGGAGCTCCATTTCAACTGAACACCTTTGTCGGTAAGGTTTTTAGCTGTTAATCCTGTTACATTTGCCGGAATAACCTTTACTGTTACTTTCTTTTTTGATTTTTTTACCTTAACGGTAATTTTACATGTTCCCGGTTTCTTTGCCGTAATCTTACCTTTTTTATTTACTGTTGCAATTTTTTTGTTACTTGATGTAAACTTGGCGCCTTTTTGTTTTACTTTAATCTTGCTGGTTTTCTTTACCACCAGAGTCACTTTTTTCTTTGATTTAATTGTAACCTTTGCATTGGTCTCTGTAGGATTGATACTAATTACTGAAACAACCATAGCCAGAACTAATACATAAGTCATAATTTTCTTTAATACTTTCATTGTTTTGCCCTTTCATTCATAGAATTTTCAGATTCAGGTACCAGAGGCACCTGAATCCGTATCTTTTTTATTCACCTGTGATACCTGTATTCTCGATACCTTCAATGAACTGTTTCTGTACACATGCATACAACAACAACAGCGGAGCTATCGCAATCAATGTAGCCGCCATACGATTGGCTTCATTGACTGAATTTCCTGTGGATGCCATACCGTTATCAAATACCGCCAGTTTGCCCGGAAGTAAAGTAAGCGCATCACCTGTCATAATGTTAGTTGTATATGTTTCATTCCAGTTAAATACGAATGAAAACAGAAATACTACTAATATGGTTGATATGGATAATCTGATAGCTACGTGATAGAACACTTTCAAAGAACCTGCCCCATCAATCATTGCTGCTTCGTCTAATGATTTTGGAATCATATTGAAGAAGTTATAGAATATTAATATCAACATTGTTGAATATGTACCCTGTCCCAATACAGACATTAAAATCTGTGGAATCACCGTATTAATAAGTTTAATTCCAATTATGTTTTCCACTGTTGTAAATACTATAATTCTAGGAATTGTTACAAGTGGAATTGGTATAATAAATGCAATAATCAGCATAACGAACCAGATATTGCGTCCCTTAAATGTATATCTTGACATTGCAAACGCTGTGGTTGCAGATACTGCTGTCTGGCAGATTGCCAGCAATGCGGAGAACCATATGGAACTAAACAAGGAACCCGGTACTCCTAAAGTTGATATTGCATTCTTAAAATTGTCTAAAGTTGCATGCTTTGCAATCCATGTAATTGACGGATCAATCAAATCTCTTGCCTGCATGATTGACTTTGACAGCATCTCAAGTATTGGCTCCAAAAAGATAAATCCAATACAGATAAGAACAAAATATATTGCTATTTTTGATACAATCTGAACACCTTTAAACTTTTTGAATTTAGCAAAGTTAAACTTTTTCAACACTGACAAATTAAGTTTCTTTGCTATATTATTTTTATTTGCCATATAACTTTGCCTCCTTCTTCTGATGTCTCTGCTGGGCAGCTAATCTCTTCTGCTGCTGTTTTTCCAGCTTCTTTAATTTCTTTTCCTGTTTCTGTCTTGCCTTAATGTCTTTTGGTTTTCTGTCTTTAAATAAGATAAACACAAATCCGACAATAATCAGAACAATAACACTGTAAATCCATGCGTAGGTTGCTGCAAAACCCAGTCCGGTACCGGTTTCACCAGTCTTTTCCTCAATCAGGTCATAAAGAGGATTGATGGAACCAAACATACCCAGCTGAATTACCGTAAATACTGTAATAATCAGTCCTGTCTGCTTCAGCATTGGAATAGTAATCTTCCACATAATCTGCCATGCATTAGCTGAATCAATCTTTGCAGCCTCATAAATACTTCCGTTAATCTTCTGCAGTCCGTTGATAAACAATACGATTGGAATGCCGGTAAACCAAAGTATAATGGATAGCTGGTCAAAAATCCCCGCCAGCGCATGCGCCAATCCGGATGAATAGCTTTCAATAATCTGCATGATAAAAATGTTTGAGTAAGCTGTTGCCTGCTCTCTTGCCGCAGCCAGCTGGTCAGCGGCTGAAACCGTTTCTCCTGCAGACTGTACTGTCATAATCTGTTCCATAACAGGACCTGACATAATTACTACCGGCAGGAAATACAATGTTCTTAAAATTCCTTTTCCTGTTTTAATCTTGGATAACAGGTAAGCAATGATAAATGATAACACCACAACAATAAACGTATATGGAATAATCATTTTCAGGTAGTTAAGCACTGCCGGTGAAAACTCACTGTTTCCCACAAAAGCATTAATATAATTCTTCACGCCTGTAAAGGTAAAATCATATCCTAACGCCGTCGTCTTTACATTGGTAAAACTCAGGTAAACCGTAAAGAACAGCGGAAACAGTGTAAAGATTACAAACCCCACAATCCATGGAGCCATAAACATATAGCCTGACCGGTCCTGTCTTTGCTGGTATGTTCTCATCTTCTTGGTCTTTGCCGGTTTTTCTTTCTTTACTTTCGGCTTTTTCTCTGTTTTTGGAGTTGTCTTAACTTCTGCTGTTTTTTTCATTTCTTCAGCCATTATTGAACACCTCCTTCCACAACCTGAGCACTTAATTTTGCTACCTTGCTGCTGCCTACAGTTACATTATCGTTTGTATAGTTGATAATAATTGTTTTTATATTGCCGTCTTTCTCATATGTATTGGCAATGACACCATCTGCGATAACCTTTCTTCCTGTCCAGTTATAACCAATCACCTGTGACAATGGTTCATTTACTGTTGTGTAAATATCATGCACTAAATCTTCATACTGCTCAAATTCCGTTGAATAGTAATCCGAAGATTTTGTTGCTGACAGTAAATATGATGGTTGTTTTGTCAATACAAAAGATGGATTCAGATTATAATCAATCATTCTCAACTGGTCTGCTGCACTGTAGAATGAGAAGTTTGCATAAGGTGCATATACTTCCATTGTTCCATGCAGTACCATCTGTAAAAATGGAACTGTGTCTGTTTCATATACATACTGTGAAGTTCCTACCGCTGACTGTAAGTAACGGTCTGTATACTTCCACAAATATTTGTTTGGAGATACCAGATTTACTTTGGTATCATTTTTCTTCATATCATCTAAAGCCTTCTGGTAATATGTAATGGCATCTGTTACAGTACTCTCAACGCCATCACTGTCATAAGAACTTACCAGAACATTTGAAGCGCCATCAATCGTAAACGACTTACTGCAGTCTCCCATATCTTCATATAAATCTGTTATCCATGATGCTGTTTTCTCCGGTAATGCGTAACCAAATTCTGCAACCGGTACATTCTTCGGAAGTACAGTAGACTGGTCTACCTCTAAATATTTTGTATTCAGATGTTTTGCAGCATTGCCATAGTAACCAAGCATATCCTCATTGATTGTTGTAAACTCTCTGGAGAAGGATATATCTACGCCCTGTTTCGTATATTTATCCATCAAATCTTTGAATTCTGACTTTGAGCCTACACTGCTTGAAATACTGGTACTATTTGGTTTGGACAATGTCTCGCCGCCACTTTGCCAGCCAATCAGACCTGTGTTGATGTTTTTAATTCCTTTTCCCATAAGAGTCGCTAATATATCATCTACATCGCCGGCAGATGTCACTGCAACTTCCTGTGTTGAGAATACACCCTTCTTTGAGTCTGACATAAGGAAATCTATTCTGATTGGAATTTCATTTCCCTGCTGGTTAACCTCCGTTAAAACTTTCTCATCAATCAGGTGTTGTCTGTATGCCTTTGCCATTCCTACATAATCAGCAGATGGCGTTCCATCACTGCCGTCACCGTTGAGGAACTGATACGTCAAATCAATATCAAATGTGTTAGGATCATCCTGTATCTTTCTGTAAGATTCTCCTGCCTGATTAATAACCTGATAAAATTCTGCATTGTATGTAAATGCCGCATAAGCGTATGTATATCTGATTTCTCCATCATCTGTTGACGCCGGCACTGCATTAAGTGTCATATATTCATCGCCCTTGTCAGCGTATGCCAGAAATGCTGCCTGTGTTCCATCACCTTGAGAAATACCAAATACCGGCATTGTCGGATCTTTAACCGGAACTACATCATCAGCCACGGACTGATATGTCAGCTGCTTGGATGGATCTGCATTATATACTGCGCCTTCATATGGTGTAAATTTTGCTTTGTTATCCTGGAATCTGATTAATGCTCCGCTTCCATCAGGAATCAGTGCATAACCTGGCGTAACTTTCTTTGCCTTAACCTTTACCCAGTCTTCTTCTTTATTGTCAAAATACTTTAAGGCGCCGCCGCTTGCTCCGAGGAAAGGTGTAACAAGCACCTGTTTTACCTGTCCTATGCCATCACCTGTAATTTCTTTATATGGCACACTATAGTTGATTTTTCCCTCTTCGCCAAATGTAATATATACATTCATTCCAAGTTCCTTATCATCTAAATCAAATTTACATTCTAACTTGTAGATATGATTTGCCTCATCCTCTACCTGCAGACCGGATGTTCCGTCACTATCATCCTCTGCCGCTGATGAAACTCTTGTTGTCTTCATACTCTTACCGCTTCCGGTAAAGTATTCCACTGTTAATAAGGAATTGGCATATGCCGCAAACTGGTCATTCTGGAAAGAAGAATCAATTGGTGAATTGGCAATTTCTTCTACCTGCTTTATTTTCTGTGCATTGCTGCCTTCCAAATCCAATTCGTCAGCATAATCAATAATATCCTCGTTGTTACCTTCCTCTTTTGCGTCTTTTACAATGTCAAACGCTTCTTCTATCTGTGACGGAAGAGGTGTATCAATACCTGTTTTCCAAACATATCCTGTCTTTGTGTTTTCGACTGCGATAATATCTCTGTCGTCACGGAAATAATATTTGTAATCTCCTACCTGACATAACAACTGATATGCCGAAGTGACCTCCAAATCAGATGTCACTTTGTCCGGAGCAGGTCTTGTATCTCTGTTTGTATTAAGGAATGCAGCTCCTACTGCTACTCCCAATGAAAGGACACATAAGATGCTCACAACAAAGACTGTAATTTTTAATTTTCTTTTTCTACTAGCCTGTAACATTTCTTATAATCTCCTTTCCTACTGTTAATAAGAAGTCATATAACTGCTCCCACATGATAATTACTACGAGGACAACAATGGCTGCAATCAACATGAATACAACTGTGATAATCAGACTGAGTACCATCTGTTTAAAATCATAGTCATGTACTGTTGCAAGACCTTCAAAAATAACTGCCACGGTCCATCCTACACCGATTATCATAATCACTGTCAGTATAAATGCTTCGTTGTATGTTAATACATATGACATTCCAATTGTAATCAACATACTGAACATGGCAGGCATCAGTCCGTATGCCGGAATCATAAATACCTGTTTCAATGTTCCGTCACCATCTGTAATAGATGTTACCAGATAGTTACAGATAATGAATAAAATAAGTATTGCGAAAAATCCTACAACAACTGCTCCCATATCCATATCTTCTACATCTGTATACTGGTATATAAATCCTTTACTGGTCTGATATAGCATGTATACTCCAAAGAATATGATATATATCACTAATGCAGCCAGTGGGGAACCGTTCTTTCCGACTCTAATGTCATAATATCTGTCAATCGGATGTTTTGTACATTTGAATGAATATCCAATCTCTCCGATAACAGGAAGTTTTTTCAGTTTCTGCCCCAATGCTTTCCGTTTTCTTTTTATTACTTTCTTCTTATCTATAAGTCCGATAACAATCTTTAAGATAACAAGAAGAATAATGACAATCAGGGCAATACTCAAATTCTGCTGCAATGATTTGTTTCTTACTTCCCAGAAAGCATCGGAATAACCGGTTCTGTTTCCTGCAATTTCAAAATGCTCCATAGCCTTATCATATTCTTCATAGTTGAAATATGCTTTGGCTACTCCATTATGTGCCAGCACGGACATCTGGTTCAGTCTTAATACATAACTCCAATCCTTCAATGCACTCTCATAATCGCCATCTTCATATTCCTTAAGCGCCGCATAAATGGTTGTTGCATATTCTGTTGGTGTAAATGACTGAAGGAATCCTTTCTCTCCGTCTGCTGTCCAGATATTTCCTGCTTTGTCAATCGCAATAGTAGTAAGCGATGAGAAAAGACCGGATACGTCTTTTTCTCCTGCTTCCTCGCCGAAGTTGAATATCATTTCTCCGGACATTGTGTATATCCATATGTAACCTTTTGTATCACAAGTATAGATAACGCCATTTTCATCAACTGTCACATCGGTTAATGCATCAGATGTGGTAACAGGATTGTTAAACATGTTGGTACCATTTGTACTGTGTTTCTTTAAGAGGTCGTCTCCGGTACCCATACAGGTTGAATAAGCAGTACCTTCTCCGTCTACATATACATTGGAAAATGTTGACGGCAATGTGTTCAGCAGCTCTGAATTTTTTTCCTGTTCTTTTGTATATATCAGTTTCAGAAATACCTGCTGTGGCGACAGCCTTGATTTGTTTGATGTAAAGTATCCCAGAAATTCGCCTGTGTTTGCTAACTGGATAACACCGTTATACACACCTTCTGAAACAATATATAAGTTATTACCGCTATCTACGGCAATCTTACTTGGTTCATAGTTGGTGTCAGCAAATATCGGAGCTGTCGGCTTATCATACTGCCTTACATATTTGTAGTTTTTATCAAAACGGAAAACTGTTTTTGCGCCTGTATCGGCAACATAGATTTCTCCGTTTTTTGTTCTGTAGATTCCTTTTGGATTTTTAAATCCGGCAAATCTACTGTCTTGAACACTGTCCTGATTCAGTATTTTCACAACTTTTTCAGTATCCAGATTGTAGATTACAATCCTTGCATTGCCGGTGTCGGCAATGTATACCAGATTATTTTCATCAATAACCATATCTTCCGGATTCTGTAACCCCAAATCTGTAATTGTTCTGTCCGGTAAATAAGCATCCTGTGTTCTTACTAAATCGCCTTCATCATCCAATGTATAGGAATAACTCGTAGCCTGTGAAGCCGAAACAGGAAGCATCGACATTACCACAAATGCCAGTGCGAGGAACAGAACCAATGATTTGTTTAATATTTTTTTCATTTTCTGCCTCCTTACTTGATACCGGAACTTGCCATTGTGTTCATAACCTTAGACTGCATACATATGAATATTACCAGGTTTGGAATAAACATAATCAGGTTGGCTGCTGCCACCATACCGGCTGCTGCCACTGCGTTATTAACACCAATGGAATTCACGTAATATGTTAATGTTCTTAATGCTTCGTTTGTTATATAGTTGTTTGATGTTTCCACGTTGCCCCATACCTGCTGGAATGTAAGAACAACGGAAGTTGCCAGCGCCGGCTTGGTAAGAGGAATGATAACTTTTCTCAGGATTACAATATCTCCCGCTCCGTCTACCACCGCTGCTTCAATGAGTGCATCCGGTATGCCGTCCACAAACTGCTTAACCAGGAACAAACCTACCGGCATGGCAATCAATGGAAGAATGTGTGCAAACCATGTATTGTATGCACCAAGATTTACTATAATTAAGTAACGTGGAATACCAACTGCTGTTGCCACAAACATAAGAGCCATCTGGTTGATTTCCCACAAGGCGCCTTTAATTTTGAATTTCTTCTTGGAAAAAACATAAGCCGCCATAATTGTGATAATTAAGTTTAATACCACCGTAAGTACTGTAACAATCAATGAATTCAGGAAATATCTCGACATTGGAATGCCGGTAGAACCCGCTAAATTCATAAGATTTTTAAAGTTATCCATTGTAGGATTCTGTACAAAAATCGTTGGTGGGAATCTGAATAATTCTCCAAGTGGCTTAAACGCTTGATTTATCAAATATATTACAGGAATAATCATGAATATTGATAAAGGAAACGCTATAGCATGGAACTTTAACTGTCCCTTTGAAAATCTTGAAGGATTAATTCTATTACCTTGAAAATTTGCCATTTACTTTTCCTCCTTTCTAATACTCATCTTTTTCTGTAAATAACTTGTTAGCTACCTGACTGCATATCCATACGAGACACAAGAGCGCTACGGAAACTGCCGCTGCATAACCCATCTCATATCGTACAAATGCGTAGTCATCAATATGGTTGGCAATCAACTGTCCGGAATATTCCGGTGTCGGGTTGGCGCCTGCCAAAGCTACACCAATCCAGCCCATGTTGAATGCATTTACGATGGACATAACCGCACCGAATAACATCTGCGGTTTCATGGATGGAACAGTGATATAAATAATTTCCTGTGCCCTGTTCTTGATACCGTCCACATAAGCTGCTTCGTAAAGTTCCTGATCGATATTCATGATACCGGAGAGCATTGACAAAAATCCGATACCCATCGATGACCATAACGATACGAAAATCATGATAATCATAAAGTAGTCCGAGGAAATCAACCATTGTATCGGTTGATTGATAAATCCTAATTTCTGCAGATATGCATTGGCAAGACCACTTTGGTCACCGGAAAAGATTGTTTTCCAGATAACCTGAATCATAATCTGTCCTACCATGGAAGGTGTGTACATTGCCAAGGCATATAGGGTTCTTGCTCTCGGAGTAACCTGCGCCAAAATCCATGCCATAATAAATGATAATACATATCCACCCACACCTACTACGATAGCGTAGAGGACTGTGTTTGGAAGTACATATTTCATAAATACTTCATCACCTGTAATCAATGTTATGTAATTCGTCATTCCTGCAAAGGAAGGTGTATTAATAACATCAAAATATGTGAATGACAATCCTATTGCAATAATAATCGGCAACAGGATAAATGTGAAAAACAACAAAGCGTAAGGGAGCATAAGTAAAAATGAATGAAATCCTTCCGACTGAGTGAATTTCTTGAAACTCTTCGGCTGTTCTACAGCTACAGTTGTACTAGTCATTTGCACTTACCTCCTCTCCCGGATCTGCCTTTGCTTTCTCCTGATTTTGTTTTATCCAGTCATAACCTTGTAACTTGAACTTCTTAATCATCTTTCCGTCTTTGTCATAATATCCAAGCTCCTGCATCTTACGGACAATTTCTTTGTTAACATCATTCTTTGCCTCGTCTGTAGCTACTTGCGCTGATGTGCCGTCAAATACCATTGTTGTCCAAATATTAGAAATTGTTCTTTCAAGCAGATACTGTCCCGGTGTTCTCGTTACGTCAGTTACCCAGTCTATCTGTTCTGTAATAATCTTCTTATCAGCTTCATCCATAGGGTTATTATCCAATGCCGCTCTGTTTGCTGATAACCAGAAGAATGTCTTTCCATAGGAAGAACGAAGTGTATATGTATATTCTGTCTGAACATCTTTACTGGTCCACCATTTCATGAACTCCCATGCTGCTTCTTTTCTGTCACAGGCTTTAAAAATAACTCCGCCCGTTCCATTTGCTACGAAAGTTCTATTGATGACACCGTCTTCCTGTTTGGTTCCCAGATATTTGGAAATAGCCCATTTACCATTCAATTCCTGGGCACCGTTTTTAATCAACGTATAATCTTCCATACCGATAATACCGATAGGATTTACAGAATATCTAAATGAGTTAAAGAAGTTCTGTACGGATGTCTCAAGAGAATATTTTGTAAATAAGTCTCCTAATAACTGTAATCCCTTCACGGATTTCTTTGTATCAATACCCGTAGTAACCAATCCTTTATCGTCCTGTACATACAGCTCTCCTCCATTCTGCAATGCCATAGGGGCTGTCTGATAGAACCACTTGTATCCTGTTACGCCATTAGCGATATTGTGGTAGAAGTTCATTCCGTATCTCTGCAATGTTGGGAGAATATCAATAAGCTCTTCCCATGTATCCGGTACTTTCAGTCCCAGACTGTCAAAAATATCGGACCTGTATACCACCGTATTGAAATCTGTGGTCTCCGGAATTGCGTAAACTCCTTCATTATATACATATGATACAAATGCACCCGTTGGGAATCTTCTGGCTGTTGTCCAGAAATCATCAAATTTTGTTAAATCATATAAAGCGCCACGGCTTGATAAATCAAATGGTAAATAAGACATCAGTCCCAGTGCAATATCCGGAGTCTCATTCGCTGCAATCGCCAACGTCAGTTTCGCCGGATCAGGCATGGTAGAAATTTTTACTTTAATATCCTTGCCGGTCTTTTCCTTATAATATGGAACAAACTCTGTATCTGCCATCTTTTGTAACAAATCTACATGCGTAATCGCTCTGTTAACCCAAATAGTTATTGTATTTTCATCATTATCAACCGTTGTAGCGTATTTTTCAGAAGTAAAGGTATTTACCAGCGTTCTGATAGATGTCCAAAGCGAGCCTCCCATGGAAGCATTGGCTCTGCCAATCTGTCCCTTGTCAGCTGTAACATATATTCTGTCCAACGTAAAACCATTTGAGGTTACTTCTGTTGTAAAGTTACTCAACGCAACCAGTATGGAGTTATCTGCTCCGGTGAGTTCCTCTGTATGAAGTGCAATATCGTCCGGATATTCCTTCATTGTATCGATATATTCTTCCGCCTGGTCCAGATATGTCAGAATTGCGCCGCTGTTTCCATTCGGTGAATAATCCTGAAGCATAAATCTGATGTGCTGAATAATTGTTTCATATGCATTCAGATACTTAACAATATTTGGAATATATTTTGTCATCTTCCAGTTACGTTCCGTATCGACATCGCTGCCCGTAATCTTTGTGATTTCTAATTGAAAATCTGTAATATGTTTCTGCATAATCAAAGCATATGTGTATGCTTCCATCACCGGCTGATTTTCCTGTTTGATGGAAATTGTGTGAACTCCCTCGGTCAAATAGAAGTTGTAGTTGTTTCCGTCTTTGTCAGCCAATGTCAGATTCTCATATCCTGATGCCACAGGAGCAAATGCATAATTATATAACTCCTTAAATGGAACTGCTCCATCCAGCTTTATGGTTTCAAAAGTCTGGAACTCTTTCTTTTCATTAGAATAATGGAATGTAATATTGTAATTACCTGCTTTTTTTACATTAATCTTGTATGTAACTTCAATACCTGCCGCAGCCCATTTTAATGTATTTAATTTTTCATAATCTATGTTGAATCTTGTAAGTGAATCTTCTGCATCTGTGCCATAAACGGCATCTGTTGAATTTTTATTTGAATAATATACTGCATCCACAACCATTGCATTTTCCGAATCTTTAATTAACTCTGCATCGCTATGCTGTGCTGCATATTCTTTATAAGAAACTGTGTCATCAATAGCAGCTTCCACCTTCATATTTCCAAGTGCCAATCCGCCGGATGATACATTTTCTATTTCAATGGTATTTTCGCCTTTTTCCAACATAAAGGCTAACGGAGTGGTCGAAACATATGTATTATTGTAAAGATATGTATTAATCCATTCCTGTACTCTTTCCTGGCTCGGTGCCATTTCATCACCGTAGCTGTCTAACGGAAATTCTTTTTTGTCTTCACTGCCTACAAAATTATCATCTTGCGTGTCCTTCCAAATGATAGGCAGTGCAATGGTATTCATTTCAGTATACTGTACTTTTCCATTTACAGTTGCACTTACGGTATAATCTGACAACGACTCTCCAACAGAGATATAATCAATATTCAGATAATACAGACCTGCTTCCGAAACATTTACTTTGTATGTAGCAGTGTCTTTATAATCTAATTCTTTCATCCGTCCTTTATAATCCTGTACGTTTTTCGGGACAGAGCTTTTGCTTTTATTTTGTTTGTAATATTGTTTTGCATTAATGCCGTTGTTTAGTTCTGCATCATATTTTCCCTTGCCGGTTTTGGTGTTCTGTTTAATAAAATCGGTGTAATATACCTCCGCCTTTTCTCCTTTACTCAAATATGATGTGTTAAGTAATTTATATGCTTCTTCCAGTTTCTGACCGTCTACATCCTTGATGTATGTAGCGTCTTCGCCTCTGAGGAAGAAAACACATACAACCGCAACAATGATAACTAATGCAATAACACCAGTAATAATCTTTTTTTTCATTGTTGTCCTTCCTTTTGCCACAAAAGCGGAACTACATAAGTGGTAATTCCGCAATTGCATATTTGATTAATAATATATTTCAACTAAAACCTTTTATTTAAATTTTGCTGAATCAAAGTTATAATATTCAACCAGTGCATCCTGAAGCTGTTTCTTCGCTGTCTGGATTCTCTTGTTACATGATGTATTCCAATCAGATAATCTTGATTTAACATTATCTGCCCAGTTCTTATCTGTAAACCATGCTCCTGCTACGCTTTCCTGACCACAGTTAATCCATTCATAAAGAGTTGCTTTTGACTCGCCGTTTTCTGTAACTGTTGAATACCAGCATTTATCAATGTAATCCCATGTACTTCCTTCTTTATAGATTTCAAGAACTTTGTTCCATCCTTCTTTATCCTTATAAACCTTATGCGCATCCAGTTTATTCCAAATATCCATCTGCTGGTCATAAAGTTCTCCGTTTACTACAGGAAGTGTATCTCCGGCTGCCTTTTTCGTCTGATTGTTTTCTGTCCATTCCTGATCGAAAACAGCTTGTTTTGCCTGAGTTGTCGCTGTCCAGAATGAAGCGAATGTGTATGTAACATCCAGCTTTGCTTTTTCAGAATCACTCATTTCAGGATTCTTGTCATCTAAAGCATAGTTATGTAAACAAATAGGATCCATTACAAGACGAATTGTGTTTTCAGCATAATCTGTACTTGGGTATGGATAGAAATCCCAATCTGTTGATTTGATGTATGCATCGCTTTCTTTCGCGGATTCATCAGCACCTGCTGTTAAGTACCAAGGGTCTTCAAAGTTAACCAATGTTCTGTTGTTACAGAAATAGAACCATGAATATGCGCTTGATTCTGCAACGATGTCCTTTGTAAGTTTTCCTGCACCGTCCGCAACATCAATTGATACTTCAGCCCATTTTGGCAGGTACTCCAGTAAGCTCTTAACCTGCTCGCTGTTTAAATCTACTGTGTCATTTTCTGTGATGGATTTGTTAATACTGTCACAACCCATGCTTACAATATCCAAAGGTGTTCCTTTTGCTCCCCAGAAGCTGGTTCCGTCTGCCTTCTTAACAAATCTTGTAAATTCGTCAATATCCCAATCCGGGTCAGGAACGTTAATGTTATGATCTTCTGCCAACGCTTTATTTACCCAGATACCATGTGGAATTGTGTATGATGGAAGTCCTGCCTGGAATCCAAAGTAATTTAACTGTTTCATAAGAGATGGATTGTATGCTTTATAAAGATCATCATCTTTATATACAGACAGGTCAGCTACCAGACCTTTCTTAATATCTCTGATAACATCTGTGGAACCCCAAATATCAGGATATTTTCCGTATTTTGCTTTGAAATTCTCCATTTCCTCTTCCCATTTTGGAGTGTTATACTGATCCGGATCACCGGCTTTGGACCAAAGGTTTATTTTAATATTCGGATATGCTTCATGGAATTTTTTAGCTACCGCATAAACCTGTGCAACATTGCTGGCTGTAATCTTCTTAATATCAGATAATTTTTTTCCTGCTGCACTGTCCGGATTTCCAATATCCTCATAGTACTCTCCATCGCCGGACCATACCATGATAGATACCTCGCCTTTTGTATCTGATTTCAATCCGGTAGTTACTCCGATTTCGTTAGCGTTCTCGCTAACTTTGCCTCCATTGTCCTTGCCGCATCCTGCTAATATCATAGATGAGCCCAGAACAACTGTTAGTGATAAAGCTAATGCTTTACGGCCTAATTTTTTCATTTTTATTCATCCTCCTTATTTGAAAAAATTTTTTCACCTACATTAGAATTCACATAGTGATATTCTTGTTAATAATTTTATCACAACAATATGTACAAATCAACAATAGAAAAGCATTTTAAAACGATTTTTATTGTACTTTTTTAACAATCTATTCTTATCGTTTACATAATTTAAGCATTATTTTTAACTATTTTCTACAAATAAGTCGTATTTACTTTATTCACAATAACTAGATATAGAAAAATGTTTTTTTGAAATACATGATATAGAAAAGTCATTCAAACTTTATAAAAAAAGAAAAAAGGAATTTTCATTTCTGAAAATTCCTTTTTATGTACATATTGTACGCTTTTGCCTCAATATGTGTTATATACATATTTCAAAAATTAGTCGTTTTCTCTTTTTCTGGCAAATACAACGATAACTGCTGCTGCAAGAATTGCTGCTGCTCCGCAAGCGATAGGTGTAAAGTCACCGGTTGCTACTGATGTAGTAGTTGTGCTGACTGTGCTCTGTGTTGAAGCCTCATTTCCACCTGCAGGTGCTGCCGGTGCTGCGCCTTCTTCTGCAAGAGAATAATCGCTACATGTAATTACAGTAAATACTTTCTTATGTGGACCGGAATCTCCGCCTGCATCTTTCTTGGCTGCAATCTTCTTTGCTCCACCTGCATATGCATAGTGTGCCTTTCCGTCTGTGCTCTCTCTGTCACCAAAATCACCGCCGAATCCGAAAGTGATTGTATCAGCGTTATTTTCAGCTGTGAAAGTCTCGTCTACAGTTGTTTCACTGCCTTTTGTCAACCATATCCATTTTCCAAAAGCAAAACTTTCTTTCTTTGCAATCTTGATAAATACCCATTTATCACAACCGCTGGATTTAAGCTTGCATGTAATATGGTATTTTTTACCTTTTACAATGTCGACTTTACGTGTCATCTGGGCTCCCCAGATACCGCCCCAGCCTACCTGTTTCAGCTCTGCTGTCCATCCTGATTCTGTAATATTTTTAACTACTCCGTCGGCTGCTTCATACCAGGTATGTCCCGGTTTTCCATCAAATCCTAAATAATCTGTCCATCCGGCTGTTGCTGCAAAAGTGCTTACACACATACCAACTGTAAGAGCAAGTGCTAAAACTGCCGCTGAAATCTTCTTAAAAGTTTTCATTATATGTTCCTCCTCTTAATATAAATGCGAACTATCGCTATTTAAACTTACTATATCACGAACCTATGATTAATTCAATAAATAAAAACAATTTTTTTATTACTTCGGAATTTTCACTAATTTTATTTTCAATGAACTGTATAAATTTACTAAACATAAATGGAATTCAGTTGATTTCATGGAATATTGTGGTAACATATTTTTAGATAAAATACAATTATCGGAGGTTTTTATGATACGTTTCATTTTACTACTTATTTTTCTTATTATATATTTTTTGATTTCTTTGCCGATACAGTTGGCTGAACTGATAATAGAAAAATTTAATATGAATGTAAGAAACAAAAGCAGCCTTGCGTTTGTTAATTTTGGTTTAAAATGCGTCCTATGGATATCGGGTGTAAAGCTGGAAGTAAACGGATATGACAATATTCCAAAAGACAGGGCTGTATTATTTATAGGAAATCATACCAGTTATTATGACATCATTGTTACATATCCTTTAATGCAGCGTCCTACAGGTTATATCGCAAAAAAGGAAATGAAAAAGATTCCTTTTTTAAGCTGGTGGATGTATTTTGTTAATTGTATATTTATAAACAGAGATAATCCCCGGGATGGTCTGAAATCTGTTCTTAAAGCTGTAGAAATGATTGAAAACGGAATATCCATTTTTCTTTTTCCCGAGGGTACGCGTTCCAAAGACTGCCGGCTGGCTGAATTTAAAGACGGCGGCTTTAAAATCGCCACCAAATCAAAGTGTCCCATTATACCGGTAGGTATTCAGGGAACATATGATATTTTTGAAAAACATATTCCTTTTATCAAATCATCCAAAGTCATTATTAATTTTGGTGAACCTATTTTCACGGAAACCATGAGCCGTGCAGAAACCAAATGTCTTCCTGAAATGGTAAAAGAAAAAGTAAAGGAACTTTCCAATCAGGAATAGAACCTTTTAACATCTATTGTAAATTAACCTGTTAAATGTTAAAATATCACAAGATTAGTTAAATATGGAGGTACAAAATGATTTACAACACACCATTGATAGCCCTTGGATGGCTTTCCATTACGCTTATTGTCATTGCAGTTGTACTTTTAGCAGCTGTCATTGTACTATATTTCGTAGGTAAAAAAGCAGAAAAAAAACAGTCTGAACAACAGCATATTATGGAGGAAAATTCCCAGCTGATCAGCTTATATGTTCTGGACAAAAAGAAGTTACGTTTAAAAGACGCCGGTCTGCCAAGTATTGTAATGGAGCAGGCGCCAAAATATGCCAGACGGGCAAAACTGCCAATTGTAAAAGTCAAAGCCGGTCCTAAAGTTATGAATCTGATTGCCGATGCAAAAGTTTATGAGACCATTCTTCCAAAACAGGAAGTAAAAGCAAAGGTCAGCGGTATTTATATCACGTCTTTTCGGAGAATCCGTGGTCCGGTATATGAGCCTAAGAAAAAGAAAAAACTTTTTGGAAGAAATAAATAGTATGAAAAGGAGATATTTTAAAACTCCTTATTAGACAGAACCTGCATCCGCTAACGCAGATGCAGGTTCTTTTAATTGCTGATTTCCGTGCAAGTCCTAAAATTACATCTTTTAGACTTTTTTAACTGTATTTTGTAAGCTCTGTTTTCTGCTATATTTATAATTTACATATATTTGTATTTTATAGTTTTATATAAATATGTAATATATTTTTACTTACTAGGGATTTCTCAAAATTTTACATATGTGTTTAGCTTGCTTTGTAAAAGATATATGTAATGTATTCTCCCTAGTTGGGAATTTTCCCAGAATTTACATATAGACTTATCTTGTTTTGTAAACAATATATGTAATTCATTCTCGCCCATCATGAATTCCCAGAAATTTTACATATGTATTTAGCTGGTGTTGCTGAAAATATATGTAATTGATTCTCGCCCACCATGGATTCCTCAAGAATTTACATATAAACTTGGCTTGTTTGGCAAGAAAAATATGTAATTGATTTCCACCCACCATGGATTCCTCAAGAATTTACATATACATTTATCTTGTTTTGCTAACAATATATGTAATTGATTCTCACCCACTATGAATTCCCAAAGAATTTACATGTATTGGCAACTTGGCAAAAACTATTATGAAAAAATTTCACACTCCTTTTTATGAAACTTCCTCTATTTGCTAATTTTTACTATGGCTCTTATATTTTCTTACCCTATCTTTCGTCTTCTTCTGGCAACGATATTGGTCAGTATAACAAAAAATACTGAAAATGCTGCCAGCACACCCATATTAATGAGAATCGGTTTCAACGTTTCAAGGTTAAATTGTTCTAAAGTCTGTAATGCATCATTGATACTTACATAATAGTAAGTAGGAATTACATGTGCAATTTGAAGAATCGTATCCGGCAGCCATTTCATTGGAACAAATACACCACATAAAAAACTGGAGCCCAATGCAATCACATTGACAATTCCATTGATTGCCTCTTTATTCTGAACAATAGTTCCGATAAAAAATGCGATTGTTGTTGCACAGACAGTTAACAGAAAAGAATTTATTATGTAAATCAGACCATGCAGACTGAACATTACATCACCTGCAAGAACAAAACTGATACCTACATAAAAAATCCATAGTAATAGTGAATAACAACAGTTGGACAACAATAATAATCTGTTATGTTTTTTATAATTCATCTTGCTGACTGCAATTCTTTTTCTTATTTTTTCTTGATGAAAACTGTTTAATATCAGACTGACTATCAGTAATAAACAAGCCAAGATACTATAACTTGCAAAATTATAATAATAAGTCGCCTTGGATAATGCATTTGTATCTAAATCTGAAGTCATTTCTACTTCTGTTTTTTTCGATAAGGTATTATGAATTTTACGAATTAACTCCTCTTCATCTTTTACACTTTTTTGATATGTATTCGCAACTTTTATATACCTTGATAAAATCATTTCTTCAAAGGATGCCTTATAATCTCCGGTACTTTTTATTTTAAGTTCCGGATTTTTCCCATCCATAAAGTCTTTACGATAGTGTTTCGGAATATAAATGACATAACTCACATCTCTGTAAAACAAAGCATCATTAATTTTTTCCTCATCATTCTCTATATCAATGATATTGCTGTTATCTGTGATATATTGAATCAGATTTTTTGTAATCCCTGTTTTTTCATCATAATTGATAATCAAAACATCCGGCTTACTGGGAGTAAAACTCATATTGTTTTCACTCGTCTGCATATTTGCGATACCAAATACAAGTAAAATGACTGTATATAAAATTACAAGAAATTTATTTTTATTTAATATTTTTAAAAATGTTCTAAATACTATCATATTTCTGCCTCCTTAAACAAAAGAATGAAATTGAAATAAGCAGGAAAGCAAAAATCAATAAACTTATTATGTTAAACCAATATCTTCCAAATGTATCGTAATAATATAAAGAATAAAATCCATCAGTAATCATACCTGCAGGATTCAGCTTATTGATGACAGGAATATTTTTATCTATAACATATTTCATTGTAATTCCCATCATTCCGGACAGGAAGCAGCCAAGCATTGTAAATGCAATCAAAATACCGGTCTTTGTATTTTCTTCTGCTTTAAACACTGTTCCCACAAAAGTGCCAAGGGACAACCCCGCAAAACTTCCGGTCAATGCAAGTAAGATAATAAATCCGGTCTGATTTCCATAATCTACGTTTAAGACAAAAATTGTATATATAAATAATATTGCAAGTCCAATCAACTGTACAAGGTAACCCGCCAAGAGACTGCTTAAAACAATCATACCTTTTCTCGCCGGTGAGACTGCAATCCTTTTGCCTTTATAAGACATATTTGCCAAAGCCTGATTAATAGATACCATACTCAACATTCCTCCATATAAACAGGTCATTGCAATCAGCGTATAAAATTCAATCACTGTTTCACTTAAATTCTTATTCGAAATATTTTTTAATTTTACATTGCTCTCTTTTACCGACTGTTCTGCTTTTTGTACAATTTTCTTTGTGTCTATTAAACCATTGCCGGAAGAAATTTCTTTTTTCATTTCTATCGCTGATATATTTTTTACCAAGTCTGCTGTCTGTTCTATTTCTTCTGTTATATATTTAAATATTGTTTCATCCATTCCACTCGAGGCAAAAGATAATACCGGCTTTTCTTTTTTTATTTTCATATATCCAACGATTTCACCTTCGCTCAACATTTCTTTTGCTTTTTTTTCAGAAGTATACCGCGTGTAAAATAACCGATCCGGATTGTTTTTGTCACTCAATTCTTTAAAGGCGGTTTTGTACGTTTCATTTTGATTAAAATCTTCATTTTGAACAATCGCTATGTCAATCACATCCAGCTTTTCACTGTTTTCAATATTGGAAAAAGCCATCTGAAACAGTGTTCCTAAAATTATCGGAAACGCAAAAGTCCAAAATATCAGCATCTTATTTTTAAAAAGTGTTATGAAAGAATATTTAAAATGATGTAAAAACATTTAGTCCCGAAGCTCCTTCCCTGTCAGTTTCAAAAATACGTCATTCAGTGTAGGTCTTTCTGAATAGATTTTTGTATAATGAATCCCCTCTTTTTTTAAATAATCAATCATATCAACCAGATTATTTCTGCCCTCTTTATATGTAATCAGCAGACTGTTTCCATTGTATATGACCTCTGCCACATGAGGCAGCTGTTTTATCTGTTCCACATATTGCTCGCTTAAACCGGTTACACCGACAGTAACTTTTTCCTCAATTTTTGCAAGTTCTTTCAGCTCATCCGTCGTACCGGAAGCAAGGACTTTCCCCTTATCAAGGATAATGACTCTGTCGCAAAGAATTTCTACCTCTTCCATATAATGCGTTGTATAAACGATAGTTGCTCCACTATCCCGTAACTGTTTAATTCCATCCAGAATATGATTTCTGCTTTGCGGATCCACAGCAACTGTCGGTTCATCTAAAAATATGAGCTGCGGTTTATGTGCAATCCCACAGGCAATATTTAATCTTCGTAACAGTCCTCCGGACAATTTTTTCGGATAAAACTTTTTATAATCTTCTAATCCAACTAACCTGACTGCATCTTCAATATATTTTTTTCTTACAGTCTTATCCTTTATATAAAGACCGCAGAAATAATCAATATTTTCATATACGGTCAGTTCATCAAAAACCGATACTTCCTGAAACACAACGCCAATTTTTGATTTTATGTTGTAGGAATCCGGATGCATTAACTCGCCAAATATCTTAATTGTACCCTGCTGAAACTCTAACAAAGATAAAATACAATTAATTGTCGTAGATTTACCGCTTCCGTTGGGTCCGAGCAGTCCTAATATTTCTCCCTCGCGAACCTCAAAGGACAAATTATCAATGGCTTTTAGTTCTTTATATTGTTTCACCAGATTTTTTACTTCTATGATATGATTCATCGTTCTTCTCCATTTCGTTGCATCTTTAAATAATTTATCTGCTTCTTTATCAGTAAATTTTATCTTTTTTTGGGAATATAAGCAAGCTGTTTTTGCCAAGTTGCCAAGCATAGATGTAAATTTTTGGGAATGCATGATGGGGAGAATCAATTACATATATTGTTTAAAAGACAAGCCAAGTAGATATGTAAAATTTGCGGGAATCCATGGTGGGTGGGAATCAATTACATATATTTTTTGTAATTCAAGCGAAGTCTATATGTAAAATTTCTGGAAATCTATAGTGGGTGAGAATCAATTACATATACTTTTTATAATTCAAGCCAAGTATATATGTAAAATTTGTGGGAATCCATGGTGGGTGGGAATCAATTACATATTTTTCTTGCCAAACAAGCCAAGTCTATATGTAAATTCTGGGGAAATTCCTAACTAGGGAGAATACATTACATATATCTTTTACAAAACAAGCCAGACACATATGTAAAATTTTGAGAAATCCCTAGCAAGTGAAAATATATTACATATTTATATAAAACTATAAAGTAATAATATATGTAAATTATAAATATGGCAGGAAACAGAGCCTACAAAAGATGTAATTTTAAAACTCGCACGGAAATCAACAAAGACAGAACCTGCATCCGCTAATGCGGATGCAGGTTCTGCTAACAAGAACATTTTTACAGTCCCTAATTATTTTTTTATTCTGACTCTCTTAATTGCTGACCATTTTCCGTTAACTCTCCGGTTTCCATCGAACTTAAAAGCACGGACTCTTACAAACAATTTTTTCCTGTTCTTTAATTTTTTGGATTTAATTGTTATTTTTGTTTTCTTCGAAATTCTCCGGACAAGAGCCTTTTTGTTCTTTTTCGCATTTTTTCTGGTCTTGTAAATTACTACCAGATATTTCTTTGCTCCGGTAATCTTCTTTAATCTGATTTTGACTTTCTTGGCAGCTTTTTTCTTAACTATAATTTTCTTAATTTTGGCTTTACCCGGTGCCTTTACCGATGTTGTAGATTTTGCCTCCGGTGTGGATGTGACAACTTTTTTCGTGGTGGTCTCCACTGCCTGACCATCTTTTTTCGTGGTGGTCTCTGTTGCCGGATTGTCATTTTCCGTAGTTTTCTGTTCTTTCCTTGTAGTAACATCCTGTGTTACAACCGGGCGGTCATCAACATCATCATCCTGATCCGACTCTGTCGGTCTGCTGCCCTCTTTAATGCTGATTTTACCTGTCACGCCCTTTGACTCAATACCGTTTAATACAGCGGTAACTTTTACTGTATGAGAACCGCCGTCTAATGCAGTATATGTTCTTGTTCCGGCGACTTCCAGATTCATATCCTTAATATCATCATCAATGTAAATTCTATAAGTTTCGCCATTACTGTTATCGCCTTGGAAGGATACCTGAATTGCTCCATCTGCCGGACTGGATAATGACAATCCGTATGGTTCTTTCGGCATGAATTTATCTGCCTTACCCATCACTGCAATCTCGCGGAGCTGATACCCGTATCCTGCTGATTTCTTTGTAAAGTGAATTTTCACATACTGGACATCTGTCTGGGTATACCGTGTTGTATCTACTTTTACCTCTACCGGCGATGCATAAGCTATATCTTGCACCGCAGCTACTGTCTCATATTGGCTTCCATCTTTAGAAAATTCAATCGTGAAGTCTTTTGCATAAGTATTCTCATTGTCAAATGCCAGCAATACTTCTTCAATTTCTTCCGCTGCAACACTCTTTCCAAGTGTAAGGGTGATGGATGCATCTTCTACACCCCATACGGTTTCAACCTTATCGCCATTAATATCACCATCCGTCAGATCCTGTGGGTCCTGACTGCCTTCTAAAGTGTAGATTTTATCTACCTTTACTTTTGCTCCTTTTGCAAAATTCCTTCCTGTGTCTACATAATCCCTCAAGGAACCGTCATCTACATCTACACTTCTGGAAATCCCCTCTGAAAGTTTTCCGTCATAGTAAGAAACTGCTTTTACGGTATGCTTTCCAGCGGTTACCTTCATGGTTCCCTTGCCGGCATTAATCAAATCTGTTGATTTCACGCCGTCTAAGAAAAGTACATATTTATATCCGTTCTGTCCGGCGCCTGCAATAATTTCATAGTCAATCTGGAATGGATTGGTTGATGTTACAACAAAGTTTTCCGGATTATCACAGTGTTCGATTTCTACCTCTTTTGCAGACATTTCTGTAGATAAAACAGCTACTTCCCGCATCTGGAATCCATAGTCTTTGTGTCCTTCCAGTGTGATTTTAATATATCGGGTTGTACTTAATTTGTCAGAGTAGTTTTTCAATGGAATTGTAAACAATCCATTGTCAGAGCCTTCATAGGTCATCCCCTTAATTGTATCAACATCTACAAAATCAATTCCCGTATCTGATAATGAAATCTTATAATCTCCACAGAATGTAAGAACATTAACATATTTAATTGCTACTGTATCAATTCCATCTGTATTATAGTTTGCACCCAAATCGATTAATACATACTCTGATTTTTGTGAGGCATCTCTGCCGGTGCATACAAAATTACCGTCTATGTTTCCATCGGTTAGTACTCCGGTTGTCTGGCTGCCTTCTCCCGAATACATGGAAGAAACGGAAGAGAACTTGCCAAGTGCAAGATTGTATTTTGCATCAGTAATCATTTCCTTAATGGTAGCCTGCGGACCGACGGTTACGGTACATGTACCTTTCTTTCCTGCAATTGTTACGGTTATCGTTGCTGTTCCTTCGCTTTTTGCCGTCAGTGTACCGTTATCGTTAACTGATACAATACCTTCATTATCAGAAGCCCATTTAGCAGTTGTATCATCCGTTGTATCTGCCGGTGTAATAACTGCTTCTACTGTATCAGATGATTTGTTCTTCATAGTAAGAACGGAAGGTTTAATTTCTACTTTTGTTACATGTTTTGGTTCACTGACAGTAACCTTACATGTAGCCTTCCTGCCGCCTGTAACAGTGGCTGTAATGACAGCCTCGCCCTTTGCTTTTCCTGTTACCAAACCATTCTCATTTACTGATGCGATACGGTCTGCGCTCGAACTCCATGTTACCTTCTCTGCTGTCAGTGGAGCAAGCTGTACTGTATTTCCAATCGCAATATTAGCAGATTCAAGATTGAGTCCCAAAGTGCCTTTAATTAAAATGGTTGAAACCGTAACATCTGAAAGAAGCATTTTCTCTCTGTAAGTCACCGCTTTGACCTGTGTAGAGCTGTCTACAACAAACGGTTTCGTATATGTTTCTGAATCCTCTGTAGGATCCGTTCCATCTGTGGTGTACTTAATTTCAGCACCTTTTACTGCTGTAGATAAGGTAACGGTCTGTGCCTTATCATAAGTACCGGAAGCCGGTGTGATAGTCGGGGCTTTTGCCTGATTTGCACCGTATACTTCAAATTCAAAAATTCTATATCCATACTGCGTAGCTCTCTTAACTCCCTGCATTCTCACATATCTGGCTCTTACTGCATCAAATGTGGTAGTAACAGTTCCCACAGCTCCTGATTCTGCTTTTACTGTGGTCCATGTTGAGCCATCTGTAGAAATCTGTATGTTATACTTGCTGGCAAAGGCTGTTTCCCAGTTGATTTTCACGGTATTAATTGCCTTTGCGCTTCCCAAATCTATCTGTATCCACTCATCATTTTCTTCTGCAGCCTGCCATGATGATGTATAGTCTCCATCCACAATAGTATATGCCGTATCCTGTTTAGAACTTGCCGTGACCTGCTTTCCAAGAGCAAGATTTTCACTGCTTTCGATTGCATCACCATTAATCTCAAAAGCTGCCGAGCCATATGCGGAATCAATATTTCCATCCTTAATTGCTATAGCTTTTACAGTACAATTACTGGATACCATAAATCTTCCCGTGTACTCTGTGGAATTTTTTGTAGGAGCTGTTCCATCTGTCGTGTAATAAATTTTTGCTCCTTCCGTACTACAGTTTAACTCAACAATCTGCGTATCTTCAAAGCGGACGGTACCGGAAGCATTCTCTTTTACTTCACCATCCTGAAGTCCTATCGAGCGGATAGTTGGCGTGGCTGTCTGTACATAGTTCATTCCGCCTGCCGGATTAATATCAAAGTGAACCAGTGATTTTCCACTTACCTTTGCTTTTCCTATCACATCACCTGACTTAGGCTCCACGATTGTAACAGTCTTTGTGGCTGTTGTCGGATTCCAAACTTCACCGGTGTATGTATAACCGCTTTCTTCATCACCCTTCTTATATACGGAACCGGTTAATGTCTGTCCTACAATCACATAGTCATTTGTTCTATATCCTAACTGATCCATTGCAGAAATAAACCATAACGTGTTGGCTCTGTCTTCACTTTGCACCTTGTCTGTATTTTTTTCAAATAATTCATAAGCTGCCTTCGGGTCAGTCTGGGAAAGCATTGGCCATGTAATATGCTGCCATCCGGTATCCGGTGTCGGATATTCTTCGGCTGTTTTTTGTTCTTTCTCAATATATTCATTAATCTCTTCTTCAGATTTGCCCTGATTGCGATATTCTTCCACCCGCTTGTTCATATTAATCAGAACTTTTCTTCTGGCATCTTCCGTGTCATTCCAAAGTCCCTGATACATGTTTTTACATTTGTCCTGATACATACCATAATTGGTCAGGTATTCTGAAATCGGGAGCCACTGAATGCCATATACATAAATCGGCTGTCCGCCAAAGAATGTACCATAGCTGTAACTTGCGCCATAAATCTGTCCTGTTCCTTCGAATGGATAGCCTTCAAGCCAGTTATCACCGTCATAATCAAACCAATACTGTTCAATCGCTTCCATCTCCGTGGTGAACCCGTATGCACCTGCATCAATATACTTCTGATTCTGTGAGGTCTCACCCCATAGATACATTCCTACCCAGCTGAACAATGATTCGCTTGCTGATTCCTGGTTGTTTCCATCGTCATTATCTGCGTATCCTCCTGCCCATGAATGTCCGGAATACTGGTCAAAAGCTCTGAACTTACAGAACATATTCCCGTCATTTTCCGGTTCTTCCGGGTCAGCGTAATCCCGTACCAATAGTTCAATCATATCCTTATAATCGTTATAGAAAGTCCTATCATAACTAGCAAGCACAGATGCACCAAACATAAAATATCCATAGGTAAAGTGATGGTCACAGATTGCCGCATTGGCACCAAAGGAACTTTCCGGATAATATAATGTACCCCAGTCCTTATTATAAATCAGATAACACCTGTCACCATCGCCACTGTAGGTGAACCAGTCTACCATAATTTTTTTCAATTTTTTAAGTAATCCGTCACGAATTTCCGCTTCACCAATCTGGTCTGCCATCAGAGCGCTGATTGCCAATGGGTGAACTGCTTTTCCCTGCCAGTAAGCATCCGCATTTGGATTGGTGCCTAACTGGTTTAATACAACATTTAGATAGTCCTTTGCTTCAGAACTGTCAAACATACTACTGTTTGGTCTTGCAAACGTTGGAAGCAGTCCTGCGAACTGCTGTGTTGTAGTCAGTACATTTGCAAACTTTGCTTTCATTTTTCCCCGGATTGAACCATATACCGCATCCGGATTGTCTGTATCCGTAGAATGTTTCCACTGATGCGGATAAAATGCCTGCATTGTCACATCACTAAATCCATTTCTTTTTACCTTCGTGGAAACTGTGTATGTTGTATCAATCTTTGATGTTTTTTTATCATAAGTGTACCCAACCTGGGTATCTGTTACAAATGCGTAACCATGCTGATAATATGTATTTAAGTCTGCCTTTGCAGTCATGGCTCCAAAGGACATATATGCATTATCTTTCGATGAAAACTCTACCTTTAATGTAGTCTTTGAACCCACCGTAACTGCAGTAAACTTTGTTCCCTCCGGTACGGTTACTGCAAAATATGAACCATCATTTCCGGCTCTTGTATTTTCTTCATCTACAGACTTAAATCCCAGATGGTCAGTTATAATGCTTTCTCCTGCATTGTTCAAAATTGTATTTCCGTTTCCGTCAAAAATTTCTTTAATGGAATTTGAGTTAATAAATACAATCTGATTATCTTTGTATTCTGTAAAAATATATGGAGAACCCTTAACAAAAGTGGACTTCATTTTCAGTCCCTCTTCATCACAGAGTCCTAAATCTACAGAGTAGTCCCCATATCCTTCTACCCTGTCATAACCTGTAGCTGCCAGAAAATTGTCAGGCGCTACATAAAAATCTATGGTTTTTTCCGTATAATATCCCACACCAAGGTCTTCTTCTTTTCTCTCGTCCATAAATCCCTGGGACGCCAAAATCACGCCGAGACCTTTCTTGGAATATACCGCTTTTAGCGGATGGATAACATCCATATTTCCATAGGTTTTAATCATTGCGGATGACCACCAGCTGTTAGAATCAATAGGAACCTTTACCTTTTCTTCATTTACGAATGTTGGAAGCTTGTTCAGCTCTTTTTTTATTTCCCCGGAAATATAAGAACCCTTTCCATTCGGATTATTAATAATCTGTCTGGTTGGAAGAGGCGCAATACTCTCATTGGTCTTGCTGTCGCCCTCTTTATATTCGTATACCTCCAGTTCTCTCAATCCAAAGCCGCTTCCATGCTCTACTTTTGAATAGGTCAGCACTCTCACATATCTGACATTTGTCTGGTAACAGGTAACATTATCTATAATACCGGTATATCCCCTAAACTGTCTGTGAATGGTCTTCCATGTCTTACTGTCACTGGAAACTTCAAAATCATATATTTTACCGGCATCATCATTAAATCTTGCAACAACACGTCCAATCGTATATGCTTTTCCTAAATCTACATACAGCCATTGGTCTTCCTCTCCCTGATAGGATGTAAAAGAAGTGTCTGTTTTTCCGTCCACTGCATTTTCCGGTTTAATCTGATTATATGCATCTTCCGTAATATTACCGGAGGAATCTTTCATCCACCATTCATCTCTTGTTCCGGAACATTTCACCGGCTGATTCAGGGCAAGGTTCGTTCCATAATTTTCCGGTCTTTTATTCGCTCCGCCGGTTCCCCAAACCTGAAATTCCCATAAAGAGCTGCCATAGTTTGTAGCTCTTTGTGTTGTAATTATTTTTACATACCGCCCTGTAGTCTTGCTGAGCTCACTGGAGTCAATAGTCTGCTTTAAGGCAGCCTCTGTATCCACCTTGATGCCATTATCTCCGCTGGCGTCCTCTTTGGATTCAAAAGTAACTTCCCCGCTTCCTACAACAGCATCCGATGTTTTGTTGTAAGCAACTACTTTCAAGGTATGCGTACCCGGTTTCATTCTAATATCACCCCAAGTCCTGTCACAATGATCAAATCTATAATTATCTCCTGCCGCATAAGCAATCTGATCATCTACCAGAACATCAAAAACCGCATCATCTACACCAGTCCAATTAATATTGTATTGATGTTCTCCGGTATCCTCACGGGTACCTATATACTTGTAGGAAACAGCTAAATCTGTATAGCCGCCTACATTTTTTCCTTTCGTATATACAGTTGTCCAATTTGTTTCATCATCTGACACCTGTATGTCATAATATTTGGCATAAGCCGCTTCCCAATGTAAATATATGTGATCAATGGTTGCTACTTTTCCCAAATCTACATACATCCATTCATTCTTATCATCCCCATCTGCCTGCCATCTTGTAGATTCATTTCCATCTACCGCAGCACTTTCATTACTTCCGGAGCTGACATAAACAGGTCTGTCTAAAGAAAGATTGTATGGTGTATTATCCTCGTCTGCTGCTGTAACAGTAAACAGTTGTGTCTGCGGACAGACAGTAAGTACCATTACCAATGCCATAACGAGAGATAATATCTTTTTAATTCCTCTGTTCATATATATTCCTCCTCGTATAATATTTTTTATATTAAAATTTAATAGTTACTTTAATTAATCAATCGGTTTGCTAATGCCCATGATATAATTGCTCTATGTC
>CANQPJ010000012.1 GCA_947625755.1 uncultured Lachnospiraceae bacterium
TACATAGAGAAACAGAACTGCATTGGCAATGGCCAATGCAGTTCTGTTATTTAGAGACTTTTTTTACAGCCCCTTTTGTTAACTAATCTTCGTAATGTCCTTTACCAAGGGATTTTTGTCTGCTCATTTTATATTTTAATCATTGGAATCATCTGAAGTTCCGCCTTTAATGGAACCGGATTCACATGATACGGAATATGTGCTTGTAGACACGCTGTTTCCGTCTTTGTCTTCAATTTCACAGTTGATAATGTAATATTCGGAAGAATCTATTTCTTTGGTTTCTTTATACTCCAAATATCCTACATTTCCATTTTTAAATTCTCCGTAATCATTCTCGAATTTACCAATGGATATTAAATAATCCATTAACTCGCTCACTGCCTGATCGTAGGAAATCTTGTTCGGTGCATAATTATATGCTCTGGTGACAACCTGACTGCTGATACCTTCTTCATTGACAGCAATAAAATAAAATAAAGAATTCTCTTTTGGCATCTTGATTGGTTTTGTATATACCTTATCCTTTTTGGTTGGCATGGAACCGTCTTTTGTATAATAGACTTTACAGCCATCCGGTACATCTACCGTAATTTTTTCCTGCGACTCATACTCTCCGCTTTTTGGTTCAACCGTCGGTGCGTCTACAGTTTTAAACTGTAAGATATACTTAAATGAACTGTCCTTACTGCCCTTATTGTTTTTATCAACAGAATATGCTCTTAATATATATATTCCTTCTGTAGAAAGATTAATCGGTTCGGTATATTCTTTTTTGGAAGTGCTGTCCGTAGGATTCGTACCATCCAGCGTATAGTAGATTTTTACATCATCACCAGCCTCCAGTTTAACTTCTATCGGCTTATCATATGTTCCCTCTGCGACGCTTGCTGTCGGTATTGTCCCGCCAAATTGTTCAAGTTCTGCCCGGAGTTCTTTCGGTGCCCCGGCAATTAATGACTTGATTTGAGAGTTCATATCATTATTTTGGTACAATACAATCAGTTCTTTATAATAATCAATATTAGTATCATCTACCTCAATTAATAATTCCAGATAATGAATTTGTTCCTGTTCATAATTTCCAAGAAGCCCATCCACTTCATAAACCTTTTCATATGCCTTTATTTTCTGCTCTTTTGTAAATGCATTGCCGGATGCCAGAATATATTGGGATTTAGCATATTCATAATTCTTTTCATCAAAGAATTTTTCTCCGCTGGAATAATATTTATTAAATTTTTCTGTCATAATTGACTTTTTAACTGTATATGTCGTAAAGACAGCAATAATAATCAATGCAACCGTTATCGCTGCAATAATAATAACATTTTTTTTGGTTAACTTTGTTTTATTGTATAAAGGTTTCTTATTTTTTGAATAAGACTGCTCGACACTTTTATATTTATGCTTTACCGGAGCAATATAAGATTCATCAAAATCATCAATATCATCATCCGTGTCATCCATATATTCATCAACTTTCTTTTTTTCTGATTCCGTATTCGAAAGTTTTCCTGTATCCTCTTTTCCGGCTTCGATAGTAATTCCTGCAAAGGTGTCATCATATGTTTTGTCTACCGGTGTAGGTGTAATATCATTCTCAAAAGTATTAATTTTTGTACCGCATTTTGTACAAAACATTGAATTTTCATCACACTCACAGCCACAATTTGGACATATCATATTATTGCCTCCTAATTTATTTCTTTTTATTAGAAATATCATGTTTACTGAAATGAATATACCATATTATGAAACAGGTTTCAATTCAATAAAAATTAATTTGTTTCTCTTTTTGAAAACCTGCATCCACAGAAATTCTGTCTGTATAACCGGTATTTTCCGGATAATTCAACAGAGCGCTTATATCCGTTTTTCTTTTTAAAATCTGAATATAAATACCTTACATGATACTGATTCTCCAACTTTCTACCAATACTGTTAAGTTTTTCTGCATTTTTTAAAGGACTAATGGAAAGTGTCGTTGTAAAATAATCATAATGCTTTTTGCTTGCAATATCTGCCGTATGGGTCAGTCGTAACTCATAACATTTAAAGCATCTTTCACCACCTTCAGGGCACTGCTCTAATCCCTCTATATAACGATAAAATTCATCCGGATGATATGTTTCTATAACAGGCGTGACAGGATGTTTAAAATTCATCTCTCCAATAAGCCGAATTAATTCTTCCGCTCTATGCTGATACTCATCCGGAGAGGAAATATTGGGATTGTAGAATAAAATATCAATCTTAAAATATTGGGATAAATACTCTAATACATAGCTGCTGCAAGGGGCACAGCAGGCATGAAGCAGTAATGTGGGAACCTCATTTTTCTCTACATGAAAATCAATGATTTTTTCTAATTCCTTCTGATAATTTATTTTATTCATACAACCTCTCTGCAAAAAAGACAGGACAATCCTGTCTTATTTTTTGTAATTAAAACTTTTGTATCTTTTTTTAGCCTTTTTGTTTTTTTTCAAATATAAGCTGTAAGCCTTTTGAAGGATCATCTTTTCATTAGCAAATTTTAACAGATGATAGGCTTCAATATATCTGTAATAACCAGAATGATAAAAATATTCTTCGCGTTGTGGTCTACTATAATAGCTATCAGAAGTCATCAGATACCAATGTACTTCCTTTTCAACAACATCTCCCGGAATACTAAAAGAATATTCGCTTTTTCCCACATACTCATTAATTTCCGCACTAACTCCAGTTTCTTCTTTTACCTCTCTTAATGCCGTTTCCTGATAGGTTTCTCCAGACTCTACTGTCCCTTTCGGTAATACCCATCCTTCATACCTATGATAAAAATTTTTGTATAACAGTAAAATCTTTCCTCTGTGAATAACCACACCGCCGCAACTGGTCGCTTTTTCCATAGCGATTCCTCCTGTTCCTATAGTGTGTTAATAATAAATATTACATTAAGTATACAGGAATAATTATACCAATGCAAGCTATTTAAAATAAGCGTCAAATACTTCTCTGGCACAATTTGTGGCAGAATTACTTCCCTGCGGCATATTCTCCAGAACAACGGCTATCGCAATTTTATCTTTTCCTTTTTTTGCATATCCGACAAACCATGAATTTATATTATTTTTTTTATCAATTTCTGCTGTACCTGTTTTTCCATAAGCCTCATAATCAGCATAATTCAATACCTTTGCCGTACCATATTCGCAAACAGCAGACATATATTTTTTTAACTGTTTTGCATGCGCTTTAGACATAAGTCTCTTGTATTCTGTTGTATCTGTCATTTTTACAATATTTCCACTGCTGTTTTCCACATATTTTACAATATAAGGCTTCATCAATACACCATTGTTTGCAATGGCGGAGGCAATCATAGCCATGTGCGCCGGCGAAACGGTAGTTTTTCCCTGACCGATACTGGTCTGTGTAATGTCAAACTGTGAGGATTTTCTAGTAAGCGCAAACACACTTTCATTATAATCCATATCTAATGGTAAAGGTTCATTAAATAATAGTTTTTCTGCTGTTTTCCTAAACTGCGGAATCTTTAGGTCCTTACCAATGGTAGAAAATGCGCTATTGCATGAATGTGCAAAAGCCTCCTCAAGATTTTCATTATAATGGGCTGTACCATCAAAACATTTAATTGAAAAATTATGAAAGTTTGCTTTTCCATCACAATAATATTTAAAGTTATCGTAATTATCATTTTCTTTCATATATTCCAGCGTTGTTACAATCTTAAATATAGAACCCGGAATATATTTTCCCTGTGTGGCACGATTCACCAGTCTCGAGTCGCTGGAATCTTTTACCAAATCATCCCAAATATCATCAATGGTGTAAGGATCATAAGATGGTCTGGATGCCATGGAAAGAATAGCGCCGGTATCAGGATTCATCACAAAAACAGCACCTTTGTAGCCGTTTAGACTATTGTAGGCAGCTCTTTGGGTACTGACACTAAGTGTGGTGTAGACATCGCACCCCTTTTCTCTTGTATTAGAAAAATCATTAATAATTTTTTCCAACGCACTGGTCTGGGAAGATAACAAATCATAATTACACATCTTTTCCAAACCATATTTACCGTGTGACGTTATTCCAATAGCATGGGCAAAAGTTTTTCCATATGGATATTCCCGGGTGTCGTCTGTTAAATCATCATCTGTCCCCTTTGTATCCGTGTATGCCAGTTTCTTTTTACTTCTACTGTAAATTGTTCCTCTGATGACCGTGGATGCTTTTTCATCAATTCTGTAGTTATATGTATTATTCATTATTTTCGGGCTCTCAACTACCACAAAATAAGCATAATAGCCAATCATAAACATAAAAATCAAGGTTATAACAATCGTTGTAACCATTGCCTGTCTGTTTAATTTTCTTTTTTCCCGCTTAACGGATTCTGATTTCCTGCGTGTCTTCGATTTTTCTGATTTGCTGGGTATTTCTCTCCTTGACATTTTTCGCTCCTTTTTGTGGTATTTTTCTTTTTGTTGGATGCTTTATTGTCCCAACGATTGCCAGTCCCTGTATAATTGCAAATACAATCAGGGTACTTAATATGGAACTTCCGCCATAACTTAACAATGGAAATGTTACGCCGGTAGACGGTATCATTTTAATTGCTCCGCCCACAGTAACAATAATCTGCACTGCATACTGTACACCAAGCCCGACACAGACTAATTTATTAAACAAGCTTATTTGCCGCATTGCTGTATTGAGGAAAGCAATAAAGCATGTCAGGCAGAGTAAAATAAGCAATATTGAAAATATCGCTCCAAATTCTTCTCCAATTGCTGAAAAAATAAAATCCTGGTCAACGACAGGAATATCTTTTGGACGTCCCTGATACAGACCGGTTCCGGTAAATCCACCATTACCTAAAGCAAACAATGACTGTATAATCTGATATCCGGTATCTGACGGGTCAGCCCACGGATTCTGCCATACACTCACACGGACACGGACATGGGAAAAAATATGATAGGCAAATACTGAAGCCAGTGATAATCCACCTAAACACACAAATATATATCGCGCCTTCCTTGTAGCAATATACACCATAAAAACATATACCATAAAGAAAATCAATGCACTGCCAAGGTCTCTGGAAGCAACCAGAATCAATACATATATTCCTGCCATCACAGCCGATAAAACAATATTTTTAAACTCTGTAGAACGACTGAGCAGTCCCGCTAAAAAAAAGACAAAAATAATTTTTACAAACTCTGATGGCTGAAAGGCAAAGCCGCCAATCTGAATGGACAGATTTGCTCCGCCGGTTTTTTCTCCAAGAATAAGAACGCTGATTAACAATGCCAGTCCTACAAAGCAATATATCCATGTAAATGATTTCCACATTTCATATCTGCTCATTAAATACGGTACAATCAAAGATGCCATGGAAACAATCGCAACAATAATAAACTGTCTGATGCTGTATTGGAATTTTAATCTGGCAAGAATAATAAATCCAATGGTTAAGAGCATACACATATTACTCAGAATAGCCTTATTAATGTTAGGATATATAATAGGGAAAATGCCTAACACGACAATCAGATAACATAACTGTGCACCGCCTAATACGATTACTCCAATGTCTGTTGTATCTTTTTGGTTTAAAAATATTGTAGCAATACCTAGGAAATAAGTTAAAAATATTATTCCGTTCTGCCTTTGAAAAATACCTGATGCTTTATATGGATTTTTGCATCTGAGAGCGCTGAAACACTCCCATACATAAAAAAACATTAATAAAATAAAAAGGTATTTTGTTACAATAACTAAAAATGTACTCATTGTTCTATCTCCATATATATTACAATACTCCTCTTTTGAAATGTCCTCTGGTTGAGTCTGTATTATCACTTATCTCTTTATTATTTATAAACACCCCGATATATTTCTCTAAAATATTGCGGACCTGACCTTCCGTCTCCGTGGTAAAGTTCAATCTGATACTTTCTACATTTAAAGTTCTGATTTCATTTTTATATTTTAATAAAGACAGAGGTTTACAATTATACATGATGTTATAGCAATAATCGCATACACATTTTGTTTTAAATATATTATTCAATCTGTCCTTTATTTCATACATTGTATTAGATTTGTCACACTGATTGCATGTTTTTAGTGAACAGCCGGCTGAAATCATTACCGGTATATATCCATATGCAACAAATTCTTCTTTTGCACAGCCCCTGTTCTTTAATTCCATATAATTTAATTCAAGGGGTACCGTTGTTCTGATTCCCTTGGCAAAATAATAATCTTTTGCTCTGGAGTTATATGTATACACATTATAATCAAAAATTACATTTTTTTCCATATTATTTTGGGCGAAGTAATAATATTGTTCTATATTTCTTATTAAAAAGCCGTCCCATTCATTTATATGCGCATGAACTTTGTCATAAAATATTTTTTTATCCTTTTCCCTGAATATATACGGCATTGCAAGAAAAATTTCTTTCTTCTCGTCATGTATTTGTTCTATTATGTCCGTTATATCACCTGTATTCACTGCAAACTCTTCCATATATATTCTTTTAACATATCTGTTTTTTATAATATGTTTTAACTGGTTTGTATTAGAAATCAGAACATGAATACTAAACTCACTGTTATTATACACAGATTTTGTATATTTTCTTTCCGGAATACTTTCTCTTTTGTATTCAAACAAAATAGCTTCCTTTACTTTGTTTATAAATTGCCGTCTTAACTGATTCAGGGCTCCCACTGTAACAAATACATTGTTTGACAAGTGAATATTCATCGTATTTAACTCAAAATCCGTATTACCTAATTTTGATATTTGTTTATATATCATATCTCTGGTAACCGGTCTGTTTTCAGCAATTTGCGGCGTTTCTCCATATTCTGTAATCTCTTTTCCGTCAATCTTTGTAGAAATCATTATCGGGCTGTTTTGCTCAATATAAATACTAATATCCAATGGATATTTCTTTTTTTTATCGATATAATTTTTCTTTAAAAATTCTAAAAAGTCTGTATTTTCTATTCGGAATACAGGCTTTTTTAATGAAATCATTTCTCTTCCATTATGTTTATAATAATAACTTTCGCTAAAACCATTTCTGTGAAACAAATCGGCAAGCAGTTTTATATCTTTTTCCTGTACAACGTACTTTTCCGGATTTGACAAATACATATCAATATATTTTCTATAAATACTCACAACCCCCGCCACATATTCCGGTTTCTTCATACGTCCTTCAATTTTAAGGGAATATACTCCTGCCTCTATAATATCCGGTAAAATATTAATCGTACAAATATCCTTTGGGCTGAGAACATATTTACAGTTTCCTTCGTTTAATACTTTATTTTTCTGTATAACGTCATATTCCATTCTGCATGGCTGGGCACATTGTCCACGGTTTCCGCTTCGTCCACCAATAAAACTGCTCAATAAACACTGCCCGGAATAGCAATAACATAAGGCACCATGAACAAAACTCTCAATCTCAAGATTAGAATTGTCATGGAGCAGTTTAATCTCATCAATGGATAATTCCCTCGGCGTAACAATTCTAAATACTCCCAGTTGTTCCAGCTCATGCAGGGTAAGACTCCCCGTGATGGTCATCTGTGTACTTGCATGTATATGAAGATTAGGAAAATTTTCTCTTATAAACAGCAAAACTCCCATATCCTGTACAATGACAGCATCAATGCCATGTTCATATAAGGGTAAAATATATTGAAATAACTGTTCTTCTATTTCTTTGTCTTTTATGAGTGTATTGACAGTCAAATATATTTTTTTGCCAAACAGATGAGCATAGTCAATGGCTTTTAATAATTCATCCGTTGTTAAATTTTGTGCATTTGCCCTTGCTCCAAACATAGTACCGCCTGTATATACAGCATCAGCACCTGCATTAATTGCAGCAATTACACTTTCATAATTACCGCCGGGAGCTAATAATTCTACTGACATTGCCTTACTCCTATTATAAATAAAATATCTGTAATAATTAAAACGACCAGACCGAAGTCTGATCGTCTTAATTACTTTTTAAGTTCTGTTTGAAGCTTAATAATCTCTTTTTCAAGATTTTTAATTTTTTCTAACGCTTCATTTAACTCCTTGGTCGCTGTCTCTGCCTTTGAATCAGAAACAATCAACTCATGTTTCAAATCATATACTTCTTTTTCTTTTAACTCTAAATCCCCTTCAAGCAAATCTGCCTGTTTCTTTGCTTTGAAATAGTCATTTGCAATATTAATTTCCAAAAGTATCCTCTGCATATCCATGTTCTGCATACGATAACTTTCATTTTGTTTGAAATCTAAGATCATATTATTGATATATGTGGCAACTTTTTGCAGATATGCTTCACTTTCGAAGCCGCCAATATTGTATATTTTCCCATCAATAATAACATCTATATAGTTTTTTGAAGACATAATTTTCTCCTTGCATGTGAAATCATTCAATATAATATCACAAATTCTTTAGAAATAAAAGAATAAAATGCATTATTTTACTTTAACTTTCTTTGGATTTGACCAAACTGTGTATCCAGTCTTTGTTTTAACTCTTACTCTGACATATATAGTCTTTTTGGATTTAATCTTCTTTCCTTTTAATACAGTTGAAGGTTTCTTTGACTTAACAGTTTTCTTTCCAACAAAAGATTTCTTTCTAGCATACTGGAATTCATAAGATTTAGCGCCTTTTACTTTCTTTGTGGAAACTTTAATCTTTTTCTTTCCTGCTTTTACTTTTTTCAGTTTGGATGTAGCAACCTTAGGACCTGCGATAACCTTGAAATCTTTTACTTCAATTGTTCCGCTCATGTCATTCTCATCCGGGAAAGTATATGCTAATGCACCAAAGGCAAGCATAATACCTGCAGTTTTTTGTTTGTAAGCAATATTATCGCCTACGATTGTAAATTTCACTGTAACATTAACATAATCATCATTTCTGCTGTCTAAAGCAATAACAGATATTTTGTCATTCTGCTTATTTGTCTTAATAGTGCTTAAAACGCTCTTTCCTTTGTATGTTGCTGTAATTTTTGTTCCCTTGTGTGCAGGATCGCCATCAATCTCTTTATTCTTATATGCCTTAACATGAATATGTTTAACATAATTCATTTTTCCTGTCGGCTGATTGTATCCTGTACCGTCAGGACGATCTTTAGGCTCTACAATCTCATTTTTGAGAGTACTCTTGATTTTAAAAGATGCTGTGTATGTACGACCTTTATCAATCTTTAAAATCTTCTTTGCTGTAACTCCCCATGGGTTGTTTGCTGTACATAAGTAAATAGGATTTCCTTTCTTGTCAAGTCCGCCAATTGGATCCCATTTAGCACTGGAGCCTGTACTTGTAATATTCATTGTAAATCCAGTAGATGTCTGTGATGTGATTTTTGCATTTTCTGTGTAGTTTTTCTTTGTGTCGACAGCAGCATTGTTATATTTCTGACCGTCTTTCTTCAACGCATCTTCCCATTCACCGCCATCTTCTCTGGTATGAATGGAATATCCCTGCCATTTCACACCATTAGATATATCTGTACCTTGTTTTACAGCGGCTGGTACTATACCCGCCAAACCAACTACCATTGTCAATGACAAAACTGCAGCTGTTACTTTTTTGAATAAATTTTTTCTCATTTTATCCTTCCTCCTAAAAATTTTTCATAAATATAGAATAACATTTTTAGATATTATTTTCAATACCCAGATGTGTATATGCAAGGTCTGTCACAATTCTTCCCCGGGGTGTTCTCTGTATAAATCCATTTTGAATCAGATAAGGCTCGTACACATCCTCTAATGTTCCTGCATCCTCTCCAAGCGCCGCTGCCAAAGTGTCCAGTCCAACAGGTCCTCCGGAAAATTTGAAAATAATTGTTTCCAATATACTCCTGTCACCTTTATCAAGTCCCAATTTGTCAACTTCCAGCATATTTAAAGCCTTATTTGCCACATCATACGTGATGACTCCATCATATTTGACCTGTGCAAAATCGCGAACTCTTTTTAATAATCTGTTAGCCAGTCTTGGAGTTCCCCGTGAGCGTCTTGCCATTTCCAAAGCTCCACTCTCTTCGATTTCTACCCCTAACAGGGAAGCAGAACGTGTGATAATCTGTTTTAACTCTTCTACGGAATAAAATTCCAGCTTATTAATTACTCCGAATCTGTCTCGCAACGGTGCCGTAAGAAGCCCCGCTCTTGTGGTAGCTCCAACCAGTGTAAATTTTGGTAAATCCAATCTGATGGAACGGGCTCCCTGTCCTTTTCCTATCATAATATCAATCGAATAATCCTCCATTGCCGGATACAAAACCTCTTCCACCTGTCTGTTTAAACGATGTATTTCGTCAATAAATAAAATATCGTTTTCTGAAAGATTATTCAAAATAGCCGCCATTTCTCCCGGTTTTTCTATGGCAGGTCCGGAGGTCACTTTGATATTAACTCCCATTTCCTTTGCAATAATGACAGCCAATGTTGTTTTGCCAAGTCCTGGCGGTCCATAAAAAAGCACATGATCTAATGGTTCATTTCTCGATTTTGCCGCCTGAATAAATATTTTCAGATTATCTTTTGCTTTTTTCTGACCTACATATTGTTCTAATGATTCAGGGCGTAATCCTTTTTCAGCAATATCTTCTGATGATATTTCTGTTTGAATAATTCTCTTTGTCATCTTCTATTCCTCTATAATATGTTTTTTAATGCTTCTTTTAATGCTGTTTCAACGTCTACATCCTCTGAAAAGTTCACTTTTTTTACTGCGTGTAAAGCATCATTTCTTGAATATCCTAAAGCTGATAATGCCTCGATAACATCCGATTCGACAGATGGGTTATTTTTCCCATTCTGCGTTATATTTCCGTAAATTATATTCTCTGTATCAATTTTATCTTTTAATTCAATAATAATACGCTGTGCGGTCTTTGCACCAATCCCCTGGGCTTTTGAAATTGCCTTGTCATCTCCTGAAATAATTGCCATCCACAGAGAGTCTCCCGGGCAGGCGGAAATAATGGCTAGTCCGCCTTTTGGACCTACACCGCTGACACCAATTAATTTCTTAAAAAGCTCTAATTCGTCTTTTGATAGGAATCCAAACAACTGCATGGCATCTTCCCGGACACTTAAATATGTATATATCTTAATTTCTTCGCCAATGCCAATTATTTCTAAAGATGTCTGGGGCATAAAAATATTATATCCTATGCCATTATTTTCAATAATAACCCTGTCACTTTCAACAGAATCAACAATTCCAATGATATATGAAATCATGACAAACTACTCCTTAATATATTTTAAAACATAATTACCAACTCTGTTATATACTATCCGGGATAAAATACCTATAAATGTACCTGTAATGATTCCGGAAAATATTAAAACCGGAACATAATAAAATACACTATAAGTATCAACTACAAAACCGGCGACAATAAGTTGTCCGATATTGTGAAAAACTCCCCCTAATATTCCAACAGTAATGATAGAAAGTTTCATTTTTTTTGCACATAACATAACTGCAAAACTAAAAACCGCACCTGCAATACTATAAATTATATTAAATAGATTACTAAACATAAATCCTATCACCAGAATACGCACAAAATTTATCAGAAAAGCTTCCTTTCTGCCTAATAAATCCAGCGAGACAAGAATAACCATGTTTGCCAGTCCTAATTTGACTCCCGGTATTCCTATTACCGGAATAAATGATTCTATATAACTTAATATAACTGCAAAGGAGGTAAACAATGCCGCAACTGCTATTTTTTTACTCATTTAACACACCCTCTTTGGATGATATTCGGACAACAATCTTGTGGGGTAAACATATGATACTTTCATCAACTTTGGAAATGCTTCCCTGCTTTACACATAATTTATCAGGGCAATTTGCTTCTTTTATATATACACTGCCCTTTTGTATGACAATCCGGTTCAGATTATTTTTCATTTTAATATCATATTGTCCGTCTTCCTTTAGCGGATATGTTTTTATCAGGGTATCTTCACGGTATACCTGAACATATTTTGCATCTTTATTATGAAGAATATAAAAAAACAAATAAAAAACCAATGCAGCAATACATAAACCCAAAACAATGATAATATCTTTTTTATATTTTTTCATATCATTTCCTCAAAAATCAGAACGAATGTTTACCTTTCATATCATAACATACATTCCTTTATCTTACAAATATTTCATCGGTAATTTTATTTATCTGAACATTATAGTATAATATATTAATATTAATTTGAAAAAGAAAGGAAAAAATTCACTTTTCATGTAAAAGTTTGAGTTATAAACCGATTTCAATGAAAACAAAACTTTGTATATTTCTAGTATTATTCAGTTTAACAATTTTGCAGTTTTGGGGGTGCCGCACAGATTCCGTTGAAACAGCCCCCAGAACATACACTCATTTTTGCTTTGATACAGTCTGTCAGATAACAATCTATTCCGCTTATATGGAAAATGAATCAGAGATTGCCCATACCTGCTTTGAAATATGTGATAAATACGATCATTTATTCAATAAACATGATAAAAAAAGTGAAGTGTCAAAAATTAATTTCCAATCTCCGGATTATGTAGACGTCTCAAAGGAGACCTTTGATATTATTCGGGATAGTAAATATTACTCCAGACTTTCCAGCGGTTCTTTTGATATTACAATTTCGCCGATTGTGGATTTGTGGGATATTAACAATCATCCCCATGTTCCGAAAAAGAAGAATATTGCGGCTGCATTAAAATATGTTAATTATAAGAATATTCAATTAAAAGACAGTTCCGTAAAACTTGCCAAACATCAGGAAATTGATTTAGGCGGTATTGCAAAAGGATATGTAGCTGATAAAATAAAAAATTTCTTAACAAAAAAACAAATTTCTTCTGCAATTATTAATTTGGGAGGAAATATTCTTGTCATAGGCGATAATGATAAAAAAGATTTTAACATTGGTATTAAAAAACCTTTTAGCAATAAAAATAACGCCTATTCGGCAAAAATAAAAATTAAAAACAAATCTGTTGTCACTTCCGGAGCATATGAAAGATATTTCAAAAAAAATAATAAAATATATCATCATATACTAAATCCCAAAACCGGATACCCTACAGATAACAGCTTGTATTCTGTCACCATTATTTCAGATAAATCAGAAGATGGCGATGCACTAAGCACCGCCACCTTTGTAATGGGACTTGAAAAAGGGATGTCTTTTATAAATCATCTGAATCATATTTATGCTGTTTTCATCACCAAAGATTATAAACTTCATCTATCAGATGGATTAATCATCAATAAAAATAACGAAATTAGCATTTCTCAATAAGAATATGAAATGATTTAAGCCATATATGCTGCATAGATTATTTATTTTTTATTGACACCCGGAAAAATCTTAACAGGAATTTTTTCAAATCAAATGGATATAACGGATATATATAGCTGGTTCTGGCAATCGTCCTATTTAATACGACAGCCAAAACAGAAACAAAAATTCCGATAATAAATCCTGTTAAATTGAAAAGTTCAGTTAATATCAGCAATATCAAACGCAGAAATTTAATGGAATATGCCAATTCATAATTTTCATGGGTGAAATTTGCAATTGCTACTACAGCCATATACAACATTGTCTGTTCATTGAACCATCCGGTATTTACGGCAAATTCCCCAATAATGATTGCGGCAATCAAACTGAGCGGTGTATTTAAGGTACTTGGCGTATTAATGGCAGCCAGCTTTAGTCCGTCAATCGCCAGTTCTAATATCAATAACTGCCAAAATATCGGTACATATTGTTGTTCCGTTATTTTCGTAAAAAACAGCCAATCCGGAACCATTGACGGATTATTTGCATAAAGTAAAAATAATGGAGTTAAAATAAGTGATAAAACCGTAATTGTCGTTCTGGCAAGTCTTAAATATGTTCCGGTAATTGGTGGGAAATAATAATCGTCAGCCTCTTCTATTACATCAAAAATGGTTGTTGGAAGTAACATTGCTGCCGGAGAATTATCCACAAGAATACATATCTGACCTTCTAATATTTCTGCTGCTACAGTGTCAGGACGCTCTGTATATCGAAATTTTGGAAAAGGATTATACCAATGTCCTTTATGCAGACATTCCGATAAACTTTCCTGATTCATCGGTAATGCATCTGCATCAATTTTGCTTAATTGCTCTTTGATGTAATTTAATAACTTCTTGTCGGCTCTATCCTTCATATAACATAGGGCAATGTCTGTTCTGGAACTTTTTCCTACACGAACCACTTCGCACATATATTCCGGATTTCTGATTCTACGTCTGATTAAAGCCGTATTAATTAATAATGTTTCAACAAACCCATCCCTTGAGCCTCTTAATACTTTATATTTTTCCGGTTCATCGACATTTCTGGCGGGATAGTTTCTCACATCTATCAATATTGCTTTTTCATATCCATCTACCAGAAGACATACTACACCGGATAACACTAATGTCAAAACATTATATTTATCATTATATAAATTTACCTGTATATATGGAATTTTATCATTAGCAAAATCCTCTACATTATCCGGAAGTTCTTCTTCTTTCATTTTACAAAAATATTCCTGCACTTTTTGTATCGTATCATTGTTACAAAATCCATTAATGTAATACATAGCGCATTTTCGGTTTTCAATACTAAAATTTCTTTTTAATATATCAAAGCTTTCATTAATATGAAGAATTTTATCAATTTTTTCTTCATTCTCTTTCAAATTTTTTGTAATAAATTTTTCCATAAAAATACCTCACACTATTTTATAGTGTGAGGCAATATAAATAAAATATTCATATATTTTTTATTTGTTTAATTAATTTCTTCAATAACTTTTTTCGGACATTTTTCTGCACAGGCGCCACAATTCTGACATTTACTGTTTATAATCACTGCAAGATTATAGTTAAAATCAACAGCTTCATGTGGACAGTTTTTAGCGCACAAACCACATCCGATACAGCCTGCACTACATGCCTGTATCACATCTTTTCCCTTATCTTTCGAACTGCATTTCACCATATATTTTGTATCATATGGAATAAGGGAAATCAGTCCTTTCGGACATGCTGTCACACATTTACCACAGGCTTTACATTTTTCCCTGTCTACGATTGCTTTCCCGTTTTCTACATGAATAGCATCAAATTCACATGCCTGAACACAAGAACCCAGCCCCAGGCAGCCATAACCGCATGCTTTTGCACCGCCGCCGGGAATATTTGCCGCATCCTGACAGGATATATTTCCATGATAATTATATTTATTTTTTGCCTTGTCACAATCACCGGAACAGGCTACATAAGCTGCTTTTTTTATAATTTTTGCTTCTACACCTACAACTTCGGATATTTGCTTTGCAACCTCTTCACCTCCTACCGGACATGCGCCCGGATTGCTCTCTCCCTTTGCAATCGCCGCAGCCAGCCCGTCACATCCCGGAAAACCGCAGGCACCGCAATTATTTCCCGGAAGAAGTTCCCTGATAGCAGCTTCCTTTTCATCTACTTTAACCGCCAGAAATCTGCCGGCAATTCCTAAAACAATACCTATAATCAAACCTACACCGCCAACAACAAAGATGGCAAATAATATTCCTTTTACGGCAGTGCCGATTGCTAATATTCCCATGTCCTACCTCCTTATATTATGCCGGTAAAACCGGTAAATGCTATTGCCATAAGTCCTGATGCCAACAGAACCATAGGAGTGCCCTGAAATGCTTTTGGAATGTTATTATTCTCTGACTTTTCCCTTATTCCTGCCAGAATAACAATAGCGATTAAAAAGCCCACAGATGTTCCAAAAGAACTTGCCATACTCTCGCCAAATCCATATCCACTGTCTATATTTGAAATTGCAACACCCAAAACTGCACAATTTGTTGTAATCAATGGTAAATATACACCCAATGCCTCATATAAAGGCTTAATAAATTTCTTTAATATCATCTCTACCAGCTGTACCAGAGCAGCAATAACCAAAATAAAAACAATCGTCTGCAAATACTCTAAATGAAATGGAACAAGCAGTGCATAATATAGTCCATAGGTCACAGCAGATGCAATCATGATAACAAAAATAACTGCCGCACCCATTCCGGAAGCAGTATCGGTCTTTTTCGATACGCCAATAAAAGGACATAAACCTAAAAACTGACTGAGAACAACATTATTTACCAATGCGGCGCCGACTGCTATTAACATACAATTCACCATTTACTTATCCTCCTTTTCCGGTTTATCACATTGATTGAAATCGGCACAACCCACACAGCCTGCACACCCTTCTTCACAATGAAGTTTTCTCGGTTTTTTACCTCTGCTGATTCGAATCTGGTTCTGAACCGCAATCAAAAATGCCAGCACAAAGAAGGCTCCCGGCGCCATAACGAAAATTCCAACGCCATCCCAATGTGGAATATCCATTCCAAGAATGGTTCCTGCGCCTAAAATTTCCCGGAATCCACCAAGTAATGATAATGCTATGGTAAATCCAAGTCCCATGCCTACACCGTCAAAAACAGATGGGATTACCGGATTCTTTGAAGCATAACTCTCTGCTCTTCCTAAAATAATACAATTTACAACAATCAGTGGTATATAAATACCAAGAGCATCATTCAAAGCCGGAAGATATGCCTCCAGTAAAAACTGTAATATTGTCACAAAACTTGCTACAACCACGATAAATGCCGGAACACGAACACCATTTGGAATTATTTTTCTCAACAGTGAAATGACCATATTTGACATGACAAGAACCGCCATAGTACTTAATCCCATACCGGCACCGTTTATCAAAGATGATGTGACTGCAAGCGTAGGGCACATTCCCAGAACAAGAACAAATGTAGGATTTTCTTTTATAATTCCATTATATAATCTTTCAATAATCTTTCCCATTACCTGCCACCTCCTGTAATATACTGAACACAGTAAATTGCCGCATTCACACCATGAGTTACCGCATTACTGGTAATGGTTGCGCTGCTGATTGCCTGAATCTCATTCTTTTCTTCCACATCACTCTTTTTATATACAAAATAGTCCACTTTTTTATCCTTAAACTGTGATTTAAAGCTGTCTTCGTCCGCCTTCATGCCAAGACCGGGCGTTTCACTTAATGCTAAAAATGAAATGCCTGCAACCGTACCGTCATCTTTCACACCTACAGTCATCTGCAAAGAACCATCATATGCCTCGTTATCTGTAACCGTTACAATATAACCTAGCTTTTTATCATTCTTGTCTTTTGCCTGAACAACCTGATTAATGACTGCATGAAAAGGTTTGATAGGAGATATATTTTCTGCTTTTTCATTGGCATTCACTTTATTTTGAATATATTTACTACAATTTCCATCAATTTTAATATTCTCAAAATTTTTCATTCCGGGCATAACGGATTCATAAGCTGCCAGCTTTGTTTTCTCTTCCTGCTTTGCCCTTGCATCCAAAGTAACATTATATACAAAACCTAAACCTAATCCGGCAGCAAAAGTAATAGCAAATAATATCAGAGTGTTTTTTAAAATACTATTCATATTATCTGCCTCCCTTCTTTGCGATACCAAAAGCTTTTGGTATCGACCATTTTTCAATCAGAGGAACCAGCAGATTACAGAAAATAATCGCATAAGAAACGCCCTCTGCGGTATTTCCAAATGTTCTGAATATAGCTGTCAATAATCCTAAACAAAAACCAAAAATATATCTTCCCCGCTTTGTAATTGGTGAAGTGGAGTAATCAGTCGCCATAAAGAAAGCACCGAAAACCAAACCGCCGCCGCAAAGATGAACTGCCAGAAAATTAATATCGGTACTGCCGTTAAACAGCATAATGCACACAGAAAAAACAACAATATATGTAAGAGGAATCCTTAAATCTATTATCCTTTTCACTGTAAGATATAAAGCCCCAAGTAATAAAGCAATAATACTGGTCTCGCCGATGGTTCCTGAATGATTTCCAATAAACATATCAAGCAGCGGTGAAGAACTCTCTCCAAGATTTTTTAATGCAGTCAGCGGTGTGGCGCTGGTAGCCGCATCTACTCCGCTTACATCCGTTGGATAAAATGCTGTCATATTTCCTGCGAAACTTAATACCAAAAAGCATCTGGCGCCTAATGCCGGATTCATAAAGTTCTGACCTAAACCACCAAATAACTGTTTTACGATAATAATAGCAAAAGCTCCACCTAATGCCGCTTTCCAATATGGAAATGTACAAGGAAGATTTAAGGCTAAAATCATACCTGTAACAACTGCGCTTAAATCAAATATGCTAATCGGACTGTCCGTAATGATATTGTAAATATATTCCGATGCAACACAGGTAATCACCGTTATTAAAATCAATAAAGCCGAATGAATTCCATATTTCACTCCAAATAAATTACTATAATTATATATTCCAAAAACTGTAGCCGGCAGTAAGGCAATAATAACATCCAGCATAATTGAGCGGGTTGTCATTTTTGCTTTCACATGTGGGCTTGATGATACATTATACATTTTATTCACTCTTACCCTTTCAAACTTCCGTATCTTTTTTCATTACTTTATGTTTCATTGTTCGAACTGACTGGGTAATGTTTCTATTTGCGGGACAGTTATAGTTGCATGTTCCACATTCAATACATTCCATACCATGCATTTTAATAAAACCTTCCATATCATCAGCATCGGCAGCCTGAGCCAGTTTAGCACAAATCAGTCCTTCCGGACAAACTTGAGCACACTTACCGCAATTTAGGCAATTAGTCATTGTGGCATGGGCAACATCATCATATTTGAAAGCCAGCAATGCAGAGGAACCTTTCATGACCGGTACATCTAATGTGAACATTGCCTGCCCCATCATTGGTCCGCCGGATATAATTTTTTCTACATTTTCATCCATCCCGCCTGCTTCTTCCACCAGCCTCTGATAGCTGGTTCCAAATGGGACTTCCAGATTACACGGTGTATTGATACCATCACCGGAAACAGTTACAATACGTTCTGTTAAAGGCTTATGGAATTTTACTGCTCTGTAAATATTGTATACGGTATCAACATTATCAACAATACAGCCGGCATCTGCCGGGAGCATAGAAGAATTAATTTTCCGTTTTGTAACTGCATATATAATATGTCTTTCAGAGCCCTGCGGATATTTTGTTTTTAAAGATGCTATTTCAATTCTCTCTTCATTTTCCGTAAGTTTTTTAAGATTTTCAATCACATCCGGTTTATTGTTTTCTACCGCAATAATGCCTTTGGCATGTTCAAACAACTGTAAAGTAATTTTCAGCCCTTCAATAACCTCTTTCGGCTGCTCTACCAGTCTTCTATAATCACATGTTATGTATGGCTCACACTCTGCTGCATTTACAATAACGTAATCAATAACAGTATGATTCTTTGGTGTCAGCTTTACATGGGTAGGAAAACAGGCTCCACCAAGTCCTACGACACCACATTCCCTGACAGCTTCCCTGATATACTCCTTTGTCCATGGTTCTTCTGGCGCTTCATACTGCATTTCTTCATATTCTTCATCATTTTCAATAATCACCGACAACTCTTTCTGTCCTCTTGTAGTCAGTCGCTTTTCAATCTTTTTTATAGTGCCGGAAACAGAAGAATGTATATTGGCTGAAATAAATCCACCTGCCTCTGCAATCATCTGTCCTTTTAATACTCTCTCTCCAACCTCTACTACCGGAACAGCCGGTGCGCCAATGTGCTGGGAGAGAGGAATGACAACTTCTTTGCCGGGATTTATCTTTCTAACAGCCATATTTTTTGAGAGTTCTTTTCCATCATATGGATGAACTCCTCCTTTAAATGTTAGAATAGACATTTTTTTACCTCTTTTCACTTTTTGCCTTTGCATATTTCCATTTAAAATATACATAAATTTAAATATAAGCATAGACACAAGGCTGAAAGATGCTTTCAACCTTAATGCTGTTACTATCATAATACTTTTCGACAATTTCTTCAATGTAAATGCATTCCAAAAATTAATTTTTATGTTTTAAAAATTCAATATTTGTTTAAATATATTAAGTGGTATTTTTTTTATTCCTTTCCTTTACACTTATATATAATAAAAATACCACAGGATATTTTCCATCTATTTGCTGAACTTTTATAAAATTTATGTTAATATATTTTTATGATAGTTATAAGAAATAAAGCAGATGTAACAATAGAATATCCAATCGAAAGATTTGCAAAGAAAGAGAATGTTGTCTTTTTTGATATTGAAACCACCGGTTTTTCCAGAAAGTTTTGTAATATCTATTTAATCGGATGCATGTATTATGCTGGTGATGAATTAATGTATACCCAGTGGCTTGCAGAAAATTTTAATGACGAAGCCAATGTTTTAATGGCTTTTCACAAGTTTATACAAAATTATAATACCATAATTCATTTTAATGGAAACAGTTTTGATATTCCTTTTGTACAGGAACGTGGCAAAAAATATATGCTTGAATTTAATTTTCAGCAATATCAGCACATTGACCTTTATAAGGCAGTAAATTCACTGAATCACATTTTAAAAATGGAAAATCAAAAACAGAAATCTTTTGAAAAACTTCTTGGTATTGACCGCAATGACCCTTTTTCCGGTGGTGATTTAACCGAAGTATTTAAGCAATATGTAGAATCTAAAGATGAAAGATTATTAATTCCTCTTTTACTCCATAATAAAGAAGATGTATTTCATATGGGACGCCTGCTTTCTTTATTGGCATTTCAGGATTTATTCCGACACCAATACGATATTTCTTCTTATAAAATCAATTCATATACTGATTATAATGGAGATGAAAAAAAAGAATTATGCATTAATTTCCATTTGCACAATGATATTCCGGTTGATATTTCTTATCATACAGAAGAAATTTCTTTAATGATAAAAAAAGACAAAGGAAGTCTTTCCATCCGAATTTATCAGGGAACATACAAATATTTCTATGATAATTATGAAGATTACTACTATCTGACGATGGAAGATGTGGCTGTACATAAAAGTGTTGCAAAATATGTTGATAATAAATATCGGAAACATGCCACCGCAGCTACTTGCTACGAAAAACATTCCGGTGAATTTTTACCCATTAAAAAAGCGGATGATTTTAAAATTACATTTCGTGAAGAATATAAGAGTAAAGATAAATTTATCCGGTTAAACGATATTTCCGATGACAATATTATGCAGTATCTGAACTGTATCATGGATTTTATTCAGGAAAAACCATAATAGAAAGGGACTCACAATTAAGTGAGTCCCTTTTTTACTCCAAAAAGCAGTGAAACTATTTACCGCTCATCTGTCTTTCCTGAGCTTCAATCATCTTCTTAACCATCTGTCCGCCAACAGAACCAGCCTGAGCAGATGTTAAGTTACCATTGTATCCATCTGTAAGCTGAACACCTACTTCTGATGCACACTCCATTTTAAATCTGTTCATTGCACTCTTTGCTTCTGGAACATTTACTTTGTTTGTGTTACTCATGACATACCTCCATTTTTCACTTTTAGAAAATTTAGTAACCAACCTTCAATTGAATTTTGTTACACTACTATTATGTGAAAAATGAAAAAATATAAACTGGTAACTTGTTGTCATATTGACATTTTTTGCAAAAAATACGCAAGGCAAAACTTTACTTTATTTGTTCAATCTTTTGAATTAAAGTATGAAACTTCATCCCATTAGATGCCTTTAATAAAACAGTATCCCCTTTATGTATATATTCAAACATGTGCTCTTCAAAATCAGCTTTATCTTCAAAATAAAAAACTTCTGCCTTTCCCATTCTTACTGCATCAGCAATATTTTTTGCCAGTTTACCAATACATATGACACAGTCAATTCCCAGTTTTACTGCAACATTTCCTACTGATTTATGAAGTTTTGCCTCATCTGCTCCCAACTCAAACATATCACCGAGAATGGCTACTTTTCTTCCATCCGCCTGTGATAAAACTTCAAGGCTTGCCTTCATTGACATAGGATTTGCATTATAGCAGTCATCAATAATTGTCATTCCGGCAGCTTGAAAAATATGATTTCTGCCGCCAATAGCTTTTAATTTTCTGATACCACTATCAATTTCATCAAAGGTCATGCCAAAATGAACCGCTACGCAGGTGGCTGCCATTGCATTATAAAGCATATGATGTCCCGGTATTGGAATCACTGTATCAAAGGATTTATCATAATATTGAATTGTCGCCTCTGTTCCCCGGACACCTATTTGATGATATTTTTTAATATGAACATCCCGATTGTCAGTCATTCCAAAGAATATTGGTCTACCCCCATTGACCTCTTTTATATTAATTAATTTATCGTCATCACCATTTAATACTACAAAACAGTTATCCTTTGCATAATCAAACATTTCTGTTTTTGCCCGAAAGACTCCGTCTCTGTCACCTAAATTTTCTAAATGACAAGTTCCTATATTGGTGATAACGCACACATCCGGTTTAGAAACCTTTGCAAGCCGATGCATTTCTTCAAAATCACTGATTCCCATTTCAATTACAGCAATATCGTGATTATCCCGGATTTTAAGAATGGTTAATGGCATACCAATTTCATTATTATAATTCCCTTCTGTTTTTAAAATATGAAATTTTTCTTCTAATACGGAAGCTATAATTTCCTTTGTGCTGGTTTTTCCTACACTGCCTGTAATTCCAATAATTTTACAGTCTAATTGTTCTCTGTAAAACTCTGCAATATCCTTCAATGCACGGGCGGAGGATTCAACCTTTATGTATGGACCATTTGCATGAGGCAAATCTTTTTCAGTTAATGTGCATAAAGCGCCTTTTTCAAATACCTGATCAATAAAATCATGTCCGTCTACTCTGGCTCCAACGAAAGGAATATACAAAAATCCTTCCTCTATCAGCCGGCTGTCTTTTTCTACTCCTGTAATTGCCTCTGATTTTAAAGCCTCGTCGCCAAAATATTCACCATTACAGGCTTCTGTAATATTTTTTAATGTCATATTTTTTAATTTCATATTATAATTTTCCCTCATATATATCTTTTTTATTCAATTTATCAACAAAGCGATGCATTTTTAATTTTCTTTTTTCATTGACAGCTTTACAATATTTTCACATAAAGTCGCATAATCAATACCGATTGCTCTTGCTTCATCCGGTATCAGGCTTGTCGAAGTCATTCCTGGTAAAGTATTTACTTCCAAACAATACATATGATTATCCTTATCCATCATAATATCAATTCTTGCATACGGTTCACATCCGATAGCTTCATACGCATCTTCTGCAATTTTCTGCATTTTGAAAGTCAGTTCTTCATTTAGTTCTGCCGGACATACATGCGTTGTTGCTCCATCTTCATATTTATTTTTATAATCATACCACCCTTTATTTGGAATAATCTCAACAATCGGCAAAGCCTTACCATCAATAACCCCCACAGAAAACTCTCTGCCGTCAATATAGTCTTCCACAAGAATCTGATTATCATATTTAAAACACTCATCCAAAGCTGCTTCATATTCCGACAATTCTTTTACCAAAACCACACCTACACTGGAGCCGCCATTACATGCTTTAACCACTACCGGTATACTCATATTGTGATGTTTCAGGGATGTATCTTCGCCTTTTTTTATCCAGACACTTTTAGCTGTTGGAACCTTTTTTGACATAAATATCTGTTTCGATATTGCCTTATCCATTCCCATAGCACTGGCAAGAGCGCCGGAACCGGTATATTGGATTCCAAATAAATCAAATGCTGCCTGGCATTTACCATCTTCACCATTTTTTCCATGCAATGCCATAAATACAATATCGGCATCCGAACAAATCTTTATCACATTTTTCCCAAAGAAGGTCTTTCTCTTTGCCTCTTCCTCCTTTAGAATTTTGGTTCTCTGTCTGAGAGAAGCTCTCACTTTTTCAATATTATAATCAGATTTTGCTTCATCAAATATATTTATATTTTCCGTACCGAAAAAAGCATCCAGCAATACCGCATTATGTCCTTTCCTTCTCAATGCCTCACAAACATTATATCCGGAATTAATCGATACATCTCTTTCTGTGCTGTTTCCACCGCATAATACTACTATTTTCATCTTTTCCACTCCTTTATTTTATAATCAGTATTCATAGAAACTGAATTATATTCATCTATATTCTTTATTATATATTAATGTTTTTCTTATCAACATTATATATCAAAGCCCTCTCCTCTTCTGAAATAGAAACTTCTTTATTTTCAATCAAATCTACTGCATGCGCGGCATCCTTTAATACCTTTGCGTCATTCATGATGTCGCCTATTTTAAATTCAAAATCCCCACTTTGTCTGACTCCAAAAAAATCACCGGGTCCTCTTAATTTTAAATCTTCACTGGCAATAAAGAAACCATCATTTGACTGATTTAAAATCTCAAGCCTTTGGCTGGCATCCTTCTTTCCGGAACCATTAATGAAAATACAATAAGACTGATTTCCTCCTCTTCCTACACGTCCTCTTAACTGATGAAGCTGCGCTAATCCAAAGCGTTCTGCATTTTCTACCATCATCACTGTTGCATTTGGCACATTAACACCTACTTCAACTACTGTTGTGGACACCAATACCTGTATCTGATTTTCAGCAAAGGCTTCCATCTTTTGATTCTTTTCTTTTGCTTTCATTCTGCCATGTAAAAAATCAACCTTAATATCCGGCGGCAAAACAGCCTGTAGTTTTTCGGCATATTCAATTACATTTTCCCCTTCTACTGCTTCGCTGTATTCTACCGTAGGACAGATAACATATGCCTGTCTTCCCTCCTGTACCTGTTTTTCAATAAAATGATATGCCTTGGGACGATATTCTGTACCTACTACACAGTTTGCAATAGGTTTTCTTCCTGACGGCAATTCATCAATAATAGATATATCTAAATCACCATACATAATAATAGCCAATGTCCTTGGTATTGGTGTTGCACTCATTACCATGGTATGCGGATAATTTCCTTTTTCAAAAATTGTTTCCCGCTGTTTGACACCAAACCGATGCTGTTCATCGGTTACAACAAGTGCAAGATTATGATATAAGACATTCTCCTGTATTAAAGCATGCGTCCCAATAATAATATCCGCCTTCCCGGAGGCAATTAGTTCACATGTTTCCCGTTTTTCCCTGGCGGTCATGGAACCAACCAATATAGCCGGTGTAATATTCAGTTCATTTTTACTTATCAGTTCCGTTATATATTCAAAATGCTGCCTGGCCAATACTTCTGTAGGTGCCATCATGGCTCCCTGTTCACCATTTAAAGCCACTGTCAGCAGAGCTAATACTGCAACAATCGTTTTACCGGAGCCGACATCACCCTGTATTAATCTGTTCATTACTTTTTCAGATGATATATCTTTTTTTATTTCCTCCCATGTCCTCATTTGCGCATTAGTCAGCTGAAATCCAAGATGAGCAATTATTCGCTTTAATTCTTCGGGTTCATGAAGAATATGTTGATTTCTTGCTATTTCATTCTGTTGTTTTAATTCTCTTAATGTAATAATAAAACGAAAAAACTCTTCAAAAACCAATCGTTTCCTCGCAATATGAAAATCATTATTTTCTTTTGGAAAATGAATATTATGCAGAGCGCCTTCAATATCCTGCAAGTTAAATTTTTTTCTGATTTCCAAAGGAATCTTTTCTTTTGGGGAAAGCAATGAAAAAGCCTGCTTTACCGCCTTTAGAACCATATTGTTTGTAAGACCGGATACCAACGGATAGACCGGCTGCATTTCTCCCATCTTTTTTTGATACTGGTCAGATGAAAAAGTTTTTGGTTGGTCGATGACATATGTACCTCTATTTTCATGAACATATCCTCTGAAAATAAGTATGTCTCCATGATGCAATACATTTTTAATATAGGGCGCATTAAACCAGACAGCTTTTATTCCATTTCCTTCTTCATCTCTAATATATGCTTCCACAATTTGGAGCTTTCTTACTCTTCGTAAAGAAAGCTCTCTGACAATTTTCCCCCGTACAGCCTGAGTTTTATCTGCTTCTAAATTTCGAATCAAAACAGGTTGTTCATATGTATCGTAATATCTAGGATAATATGTAAGTAAGTCCTCAACAGAATATATGCCTGCACGATTAAATATTTTTTCCGTTTTTTCACCAATTCCGTTTAATTCCTTCAGCTTCATAATGCGTCTCCTATTGCTCCAATTATTTTACCATATGTAGAATTATTTTGCCATACAAAGTATACAATGTATGGTATCAGAAAAAATACTGCCGGATAATACAAGGCTGCATTATCCGGCAGTATGATTTTACTATTTCACTTTTTTAAACTTTACTTTCTTTGTGTACTTACTATAGTAATATTTCTTTCCTACTTTCTTATAGCAGCGGATTCTTACATAGTATGCACTCTTTTTCTTTCTCTTAAATTTGAAAGTTCTCTTTTTGGTTTTCTTAACTACAGTATATTTTTTCCTAAAACTTCTCTTCGTAGAGTAGGATACTTCATATCCTGTAACACCTTTACTCTTCTTATATTTTACGGTTATCTTTTTCTTTGTTGCTTTTTTCTTTGTTATTTTCGTCTTGGCAGGACGGATTTTTAGTTTGATAGTCACTGTATTTTTAAATGCATTAATACCCTTTATAACAATTTTTCCATTGCCAATCTTTTTGTTATTTGTAAATGTGACGGTATAATCCGTACCCTTACGAAGGGTAATTTTGTCACCGCCTCTGCCATATTTTACTGTTATGCTTGGAGTAATTGCCTTACCGGTATATGTTCTTGTCAAAACAGTATCATACATGACATTACCGGAAATCGTTACATTACTTCCATAGATTCCCCGTTTAGCCTTATCGTATGTTTTATCTGCTGTAGCCTTTCCATTGCAGTAGGACATAATCTTACACATATCACTACTGATATATACGCCATATCCACTCTTATTAATTGCGTAGTCAATACCACCATTACCACTCAGGCTGTATGTGCAGACATTTGTAAACTTAACATTTGGTTTATCCGGACATTCTATTGCAGATTTCAAGAAGCATTGTGCTTTTTGATAACAGGAATATATTCCAATTCCATATCCTTCATGGCTGGTTACATTGTTCGCCACCTTATAATCTGTATATCCATAGGCTCCCGGAGCATTCCAAACACTTTGACTCGTAATATCATATGGAAGCTCGCTTTGGTACATGTAGCATTTTCCGCCATTACCATTCCAAACCGTCTGATATTTCTGAAAATGTTCTACCATTAATCCATATGTTGTAATATTATCACCGTTAAAGATAACGCCTGTATCACAGGTATTTTTTGTCCAACCCACACCTGCGCCATGGTCCGCTCTCCAAATCCAGAAGTTGTCACCGATAACATTGTTACTATTAATGATAACGCAATTAGTTGTCTTACATGGTGTGGCATCAGCGCCACCCACTCTGTAAAATGTATCAATCAGACATGTCGGATTTGCAGAATTATCTTTATTATTTTTTGTTGCGCCAACGGTTAAAAGTGTATTGGATTTTTTACGTCCTGCATCAAATAATACACCGGCAACTTTGACACCGGCAACATCTCCAATGGTCATACACTGATTACCGTTAGTTGGTTTTAATGTTGCATAGCCTAAACCTAAAACAACTGTATTTTCATTGTCGATTTTAATCGGTTCGCTTATTTCATAGATACCAGGAGTTAAAATAAGATTTTTACCGTCCTTGATTTCTGCATTAATTTTTGCTGCCGAATCTGTTGGTTTTGCAACATAAAAATCATCAATGCTTATTGTTTTTCCTTTGATTTCTTCTCCATCCCATGAAACACCGGATGCATTTGTTCTTATTTCCGGAACAAATACGCCATAAGCGCCATTTTCATCCACTGTTAAGAATGGTTTTTCCTGCACTTCCGGTGCTTTTGCAACCTTGGTGTATGCCAGATAAGGCCACTCACCGTCCGGTCCATTCTTTACTGTTTGTGTCGTATCATATAATGATTTAACCTCACAGCCGACAAAAACATAATTCCAAACACTTCCTTCCCAACGGTTCATTTCAACGTTTCTGGATAGCCACTGCTGTTGTGAGCCACCGGAAACTCCCGCCTCGGCATCTACTTTCTGTCCGGTTCTTTGATCTGTATATCTGTATTTTCTTCCGGCAATCTTGGAGTCCGCAAGGAATCCGCCACTGGCATATCCGCCCTGCTGATGTAAATCCAGACTTCCTTTAATATTCATTCTTCTCATAGAGGTAGCTTGAGATACTGCCCACATAGTCTGATTGGCTGTTGTTGTCAAATTTTCAACAGAACGCCAGAAATTGCATAGTGCACTATAATTGATAGTATCATCATATTTTTTGCTCTTCATCCATTCTGCTTTACAGTTGATATTTCCAAGCACAGTATCTTCCGGTGAAATACCCATGCCGGCTACCTGTGTATAAAATCCTATTTCTACGTTTAAGTCATTACTATATGTACCCGGTGCAAAAAGCATAGCGTATCTGTTAGAAATAAACTGTCCGCTCTCCGTTGTTTTAAAAACATTGTCAATATATGATTGAATATTTGCCGGAGTATCTGTTGGTTCAAAAATACTTGTATTATATCCAAAGGTTTCTATTTCATAAGATGTAATACTTTCATATTCCTTTCCATTCTGCTTTACTTTTACTTTGTAATATCCGCCATCATAATTTTCATCAACATATTCTTTGTCTGTTGTTGAAGTAACATATTTATATTCTGCATATCTGCTGTCCGCTTTGTAAATATCATAAGAGCAGGTAGCAGGAAGCTGGGACTCCCAGCTAATTTTACAGCTTCCATCTTCATTATCTGCAAATTTTAAATTTGTGATAAGCTGTGCCGCTGCATCCGCTGCGCCGGCTGATGTCGCTGGTATAATGGTTATGCTTGAAACAATCAATGCACAAACTAAAACCAGAGAAAATAATCCGCGTTTAAATTTTTTCATTTTTCTCGCTCCTTTTCAAAAATATTTTTCGGTTAATATTCCTATTTTTTATTGTAGCATATGTACACAATTATTCCAAACATAAAAACATTTTTATGCAAAATTACAATATAAAAATTTGAAAAACTGAATTCCATAAAAATACAGCTTATAATCAAATTTGCTCACCTATGATAAAAGTTCACAATTTAATTATAAGCTGTATATTCTATCTGAAATATTATTTTACAGATTTTGTATTACATCATTCCCATTCCCGGATTTCCTGCCGGCATAGGCGGTACATCTTCTTTTATATTTGCAACAACAGACTCTGTTGTCAGAAGTGTACTTGCAACGCTGGTAGCATTCTGTAATGCGCTTCTGGTAACCTTTGCAGGGTCAAGAATACCTGCATCAACCATTTTAACATACGCGCCGTTAAGTGCATCAAATCCAGTTCCGGTTTCCGACTCTCTTACTTTATTAACAATAACAGAGCCTTCCAATCCTGCATTATTTGCAATCGTAAACAATGGGGATTCAAGAGCCTTCAAAATAATCGCTGCTCCTGTTTTTTCATCACCTTCTAATGTATTAACAAGTTCTGTAACCTTTCTGGAAGCATGAATATATGCAGAACCGCCACCTGCAATAATGCCTTCCTCTACAGCAGCTCTTGTAGCGTTTAAAGCATCTTCCATTCTTAACTTATTCTCCTGCATTTCCGGTTCTGTAGCGGCACCTACTCTGATAACAGCTACACCACCTGCTAATTTGGCAAGTCTTTCCTGCAATTTTTCTTTATCAAATTCTGATGTTGTCTCCTCAATCTGGGCTTTAATCTGTGCAACTCTTGCCTCAATCTCTGCAGAGTCTCCAAGTCCATCTACAATAATTGTATTTTCCTTTGCAACCTTTACTGATTTTGCTCTTCCTAAATCCTCAATTTTAGTTTCTGCCAATGATAATCCGAGTTCTTCTGAAATCACCTGACCGCCTGTAAGAATTGCAATATCCTTTAACATTTCTTTTCTCCGGTCACCATAACCCGGTGCCTTCACAGCAACCACATTAAATGTACCACGAAGTTTATTTACAATCAGGGTGGTAAGTGCTTCCCCTTCAATGTCTTCTGCAATAATTAATAATTTTGATCCTGACTGAACAATCTGCTCTAAAATTGGAAGGATTTCCTGAATATTAGAGATTTTTTTATCGGTAATAAGAATATATGGATCGTCCAGATTTGCTTCCATTTTTTCCATATCCGTAGCCATATAAGCTGAAACATAACCCCGGTCAAACTGCATTCCTTCAACCAGATCAAGTTCTGTTTTCATGGTTTTAGACTCCTCAATAGTGATTACACCATCATTGGATACCTTTTCCATCGCATCAGCAACCATATTTCCAACCTCTTCATCACCTGCAGAAATAGCGGCAACCTTTGCAATCTGCTCTTTGCCTGTAACTACACTGCTCATGTCAGCGATAGCATCTACAGCTAAATCTGTTGCTTTTTTCATTCCTTTTCTTAAAATAATAGGGTTCGCACCGGCAGCAAGGTTTTTCATACCTTCATTAATCATTGCCTGCGCCAAAACAGTAGCTGTTGTAGTTCCATCACCTGCAACATCATTTGTTTTTGTTGCCACTTCTTTTACAAGCTGTGCTCCCATATTCTCAAACGCATCTTCCAGTTCGATTTCCTTGGCAATCGTAACACCATCGTTTGTAATCAGTGGCGCTCCGAAAGATTTATCCAATACAACATTTCTTCCTTTTGGTCCTAATGTTACTTTCACTGTATCTGCAAGCTGATTGACACCTGACTCTAATGCAGTTCTGGCGTCAGCTCCATATTTAATTTCCTTTGCCATAATAAATGCCTCCTAACTCATTCTCTTAATTGATAAAAACAACTTCATATTATTCTACAATTGCCAGAATATCTGACTGTTTTACGATGATATATTCTTCACCATCTAATTTCACTTCATTTCCGGCATATTTAGAATAAATTACAACATCACCCGGATGAACCTGCATTGTAATCTCCTTGCCGTCTGCTGTTTCTCCGATTCCAACAGCAATAACTTCAGCCTGCTGTGGTTTTTCCTGGGACTGACCTGTCAAAATGATGCCTGACTTTGTCTTTTCTTCAGGATCTGCCTGCTTTAATACAACTCTGTCTCCTAATGGTACTAATTTCATTTTCTTACCTCCATGTCTATATTATTAGCACTCTTTCATTTTGAGTGCTAATTGCTAATACATATACTAACACTTTTTTTTATAAATGCAACCCTAATAATAAAAAATTAACAAATTTGTAACATTTATCCAAAATGTCTTCATTACCTAATTTTGTATTCCAGTCAATGTGTTTATTTTCCAATACTGTTATCCCTTCCATAAAAGAAGAGATACTGTTGGGCGTACCCGCCATATGGCGCATATAGTTTTTCCGCTAATTGTGATATTTTTTCTTTGGAAGTGTATTTTCCATTAAAATATAATGTTTCCATAATCCTTTTTATCCATACATCCACCGGAAAAGCGTTCCGATACCCCAAAGCAAAAAGCATAACACAGTTAGCAACTTTTTCACCGACACCTTTTACAGACATTAATTTCTTTCTGGCTGTTTCTTCATCAATGTCACGAAACATTTCGGAATATAATTGTCCTGTATTTAATTTATGAACTGCATCAACAAGATAAGGAGCCCGAAACCCTGTTTTTAATTCCCGGAACTTTTCTTCCGTTATATTTTTTAATATTTCAACATCCGGAAAGGAATAATATTTCTTTCCATTAACTTCTCCTAACAATTCTCCATATTCTTCACTCAATCGATTAATTATCTGCTTAATATGAGGAATCTGTTTATTTTGCGATATAATAAATGAAATCAGCATTTCATGGAATTCCTGATTTAAAATCCGGACGCCTTCTTTTTCATGTATTGCCTTTTGTAATTTATTATCCTTCTTTAGAAGAAAATCCTTAATGTATCCATAATCTGTCGACAAATCAAAATATGGAATCCATATATTTTTTACCGTGTTTACATCACAATTATGAAATATCAAAGTACAATCTTTCTGCTCGATGTGCAGCAGTTTTTTATATGCTACAACAACATAATCGTTTTGTGCCTGCTTATAAAATCGGAAACATTGCCCACACTCCAAAGTCTGTGAAAGATTAAAATCCTCCACCCCTTCTATTATTATATTATTTTTCTTATTGTATATTTTCATTTTTTCCTTTTTTATCCTTTGCCTTCTTCTTTTTCTTCAATTATTTTATCATAAATACGTGAAAAAAAAACAATAGTATTTGCGTATTACGACTTTATTTTAGGCTAAAATAGTATTATAATATTTTTAAGCAAATTAAATTGGAGGATTTTGAATATGGGATTTTTTAAAAAATTGTTTGGGACAGCTGCTGTAACCGGTGCTGCTGTTGGAAGTGTATTATACGTTCAGAAACGTAAACAGGAAAGAGATACAGAAGAGAATATTTTTGAAGACTTCGATGACAGTAAAGCATTTGATGTAAAAAAAGACGACACAGATGACGAAGCAACCAAAATCACTTTAACCATCAACAAACGTAAAATGAAAAATATGGCAGATAATGCTGCGGATAAAGTAATTGACACTTCAGATAAAATAAAAGATGCTGTATCAGAAAAAATTGGTGAAGAAAAAATAGATGCAATGAAAGATAAAATGGAAATGGCAAAGGAAAAGGTATCTGAAGTTGCAGATATGGCAAAGGACAAAATGAATGATGCCAAAGATATGGTTATTACAAAAGTCGGCGAAGAAAAAATAGACGCCGCAAAAGACAAAGTCAATGAAGCAGTAAATACTGCAAAAGAAAAAGTTACAGATGCTATTCATAAAGTTAAAAATGTCACAGATGAAGCCAATGACTTTGATGATGATTTATTTGAGGAAGACATAAAGACAGAAGACGATGTGACCGTAGAAGATAACGATGACATAGATGATGACTTATTAACAGATGAACTGAAAGATTTATAATTATTTTTTCTGAAGCATCACACAATAAGAAAGATGGGAGACAGATTTATTGAGAAAATCTGTCTCCCATCTTTTTTTACTAATTATTCAGCATTTATTTTGGCAGTTTGAAAGAACTTTTTAGTGATACAATCCTGTTAAATACCGGATGTTCACTGGTATAATCCTTTAAATCTGCACAAAAATATCCTTGTCTGACAAATTGAAATTTATCATTTGGTTTTACTTCAGCAATATTTGGCTCTATATAACATTCTTTCATAATTGTCAGAGAATTTGGATTTAAATTCAGCGTTCCATCTTCATTTAATTTTCCCTTGTTTTCATCAATAAGGTTCTCGTACAAACGCACCTCGGATTTCACTCCATGTTTAGCGGAAACCCAGTGAATTGTTCCTTTTACCTTTCTTCCGGTAAATCCACTACCGCTTCTGGTCTCTGAATCATATGTCACATGAATTTCGGTAATATTCCCTTTGTCATCCTTTTTATAATCAACACATTTTACAAAATATGCATTCATAAGCCGGACTTCGTTTCCCGGAAATAATCTAAAATATTTTTTCGGCGGTTCTTCCATAAAATCTTCTCTGTCAATATATATTTCCCGACAGAACGGTACTTTTCTACTGCCAAGTTCCGGACATTCCACATTATTTGCCACTTCAAGCCATTCAACCTGATTTTCCGGATAATTATCAATGATAACCTTGATAGGATCCAAAACTGCCATCAGTCTTGGTTTCTTTGCTTTCAAATCTTCTCTGATACAATATTCCAGCATAGCATAATCAACAGAACTGTTGCTTTTAGAAATACCACACAAATCAACAAACATTTTTATTGATTCCGGTGTAAATCCTCTTCTTCGAAGCGCTGCAATAGAAACCAGTCTTGGATCATCCCAGCCATCGACAATTTTATCTTCTACTAATTTTTTAATGTATCTCTTGCCGGTGACCACATTCGTAACATAGAGTTTTGCAAATTCAATCTGTCTTGGAGGGTTTTCATATTCCAGCTCCTTTACCACCCAGTCATATAATGGTCTGTGATCTTCAAATTCCAATGTGCAGATAGAATGTGTGACGCCCTCAATGGCATCCTCTATCGGATGTGCAAAATCATACATTGGATAAATACACCATTTATCACCTGTATTGTGATGGGACATATGCGCTACTCTATAAAGAATGGGGTCTCTCATATTAATATTAGGACTTGACATGTCAATCTTGGCGCGCAAAACCTTTTCTCCATCCTGATATACACCATCTTTCATATTGGCAAACAGTTGAAGATTTTCTTCCACACTTCTTTCCCTATATGGACTGTTTTTCCCTGGCTCTGTTAAAGTTCCTCTATACTCCCGGATTTCTTCCGGCGATAAATCGCATACATATGCCTTTCCTTTTTTGATAAGTTTAAGAGCAGCTTCATACATCTGTTCAAAATAGTCTGACGCGAAAAAGAGTCTGTCTTCCCAGTCAGCACCCAGCCACCTAATATCATCTAAAATCGATTGAACAAATTCTTCTTTTTCTTTTGTAGGATTTGTATCATCAAATCTCATATTAAACCTGCCATGATATTTTTTAGCCAATCCATAATTTAATAAAATAGATTTGGCATGTCCAATATGAAGATAACCGTTTGGCTCCGGAGGAAACCTGGTCTGTACATGGTCAAATCTACCTTCCTCTAAATCTTTATCAATAATCTGCTCAATAAAATTTTTGGATTCAACAGTGGAAGATTCGTTATTATCCTCATTTATATGAATATTTTTCTCATTATCTAATTCCATTGAATGCCTCCTAATTAGAATTTAAATATGTGGAAAATTATACAATAAATATAGGCTCTTTTCAACAAAAAATACATTATATTTATATACAAAAGAAAAGGAATCTGATAATTAAATCATAATTATCAAATTCCTTGTTCTTATTTTACAACATATACTTTGCAATATCTGACACCCCACTGTAATGCTTTGGAATGCGAACTGAAATATACATCAATATGATTTCCATTAATTGCTCCGCCTACGTCTTCAACGGTATAAGTATGTCCATCAATGACAACCTTTGTTCCAAAAGGTAAATCGGTAGTATCGGCAGCTATTGTTCTTCCTGCTGTTGCACGTGTACCGGAAGCTGTAATCCCATCGCTTTTTCCACAACAGCTACTGCATCCGCAATATCCTGTAATCTTATAAGTACCAATACTTTTTAATTTTGATGTCTTTTTCTTATTTTTTTTCTTTTTTGCAACTTTTTTGGTTGTTTTGTTCTTCTTTTTTGCGGAAAGAACTATTTTATGTTTTTTATCCGGATTAATTTTTTCATCTGTATTTTTCTCTGAATTTTTCAGTGCAAGTTTATCGGTTTTATTATCTGATTTTAAAATGTTAGCCCTGCTATCCGACTCGTTTGTGGTAGAAACTTCTGCTACTTTATTTTCGCTGAAATTATCAACAACGAGAATACTGCCTGCAATTGCAATAACTAATGTCAATGCTAACACTACAGAACCGATAACAAATCTGGTCGTTTTCATAAAATACACTCCTTTACTGCATATTTTCTATGCTTGGAATATATTACCTTATTTGTTACACTTTGTCAATAAAATATTACATTTTTGTTACACTTTTATTTAAATTATTAATTTTATTATTAAAATATCGTCATTTTTATTAAAAAAATATATCATTTGAATAAAAAATAAAAGATAATTCTGCTTTCTATAATATATGGAATTGGTTTTGATGCAAAAAGAAGATAATTAAGGCACTTTTAACCGCCATTTGCATAAATTAAATCATGGAGGTGCCTATGAAACCTATTGCTGTATTATCTGGAGACAAACGACAAGATTATATCAATCAATATCTCAATCAACATGGTTATCCGGCATATTTAAAAACCACTATGGATTTCAATCAGGATAAGTATATTATCTGCTCAACGCCTTTGTGTAAAAAAGGAAAATATATAAACTGTGACTTTTATTCCAGTTTTCCAATAGAAACATTTATAAATCTTTTAAAACCGAATCAGATTATTTTCGGAGGCAGTATCCCAAGAGAATTATACGCTGTTAATAAAATAAAACTGATTGACGTCCTTGATAACGAAAATCTTGTTTGGAATAATTCTGTCCTGACAGCCGAAGGACTCATTGCTTATATTATTAATAATACAGACTTTACAATAAATAACGCAAAAATTCTTATCCTTGGTTTTGGTAAATGTGGTACGAATATTGCGAGAGTACTTGCTGCGTTATCCGGCAGAATATCTGTTTATGATCATACTGCCATACATCTGACGCAGGCAAGAGCATTGGGATATGAGGGAATTGAAGAAAAAGATATAATTCATCATATTCATAAATTTGACATTATAATTAATACCGTTCCAAAAGAAATTTTCCATGAAATTCATTATAGCAGAATAAAAAAAGATTGTTCCTTATTTGAAATTGCATCTTCTCCATATGGATTTAATAAGGATTTAGCAAATAAATACCGTTTATCTCTTATTACATGCCCCGGCATTCCCGGTGCTACAGCGCCAAAAACTGCCGGGGAATTAATTGCGAAAAGCATTATTTCATATTTAGAAAGGACTGAGATAAATGGCTCATAACTTTAAAGATAAGAACATCGGAGTGGGAATCACCGGTTCTTACTGTACCTACAAGAAAGTATTTGAAGAACTAAAGAGACTTGCCGATACAAAGGCAAACTTATTTACAATTTTTTCAGATAATGCTTCTTCCACTGACAGTCGTTTTGGAAAATGTAAAGATTTTTTAAAAATGGCTGAAGAAATCAGTGGTAAGCCGCCAATTACTACAATACCGGATGCGGAGCCAATCGGTCCAAAATCAATGCTGGATATTCTGGTTATTGCGCCATGTACCGGTAACACTTTATCAAAACTGGCAAATGGTATTTCCGATACTCCAGTCTTAATGGCTGCAAAAGCACACCTTAGAAATAACAGACCATTAGTGATCTTTTTAAGTACCAATGATGCTTTAGGAATGAATTTAAAGAATATTGGAATTCTTCTAAATACAAAAAACATTTTCTTCGTACCTTTTGGGCAGGATAATTATATAACAAAACCTAATTCCATGATTGCCCACGTTGATTTAATTGAAGAAACAATAGAAAAAGCATTGGGCGGCAGGCAGATTCAGCCTGTAATAAAGAGCCCACATGTAACGATTCTATAAATATATTTGGGAGTATTTTATGTGCGGTATCGCTGGTTTTTACCAATTAAAACATGATGTCTTTAAAGATTATTCTTTTAAACTGTTAAGAAACAAATTAATTAATATGAAAAATTCTATCAAGCATCGCGGTCCCAATGATGATGAAATCTATATGGAAGGTTTTTGCGGATTAGCGCATACGCGATTATCTATACGTGATATTAAAGGCGGTCATCAGCCAATGACCAGACGTTATAACGGAAAAAGAGCCACAATATGTTACAATGGGGAACTGTATAATGCCAGTGAATTAAAGTATCGACTTTCTTCATATGATATTGATTTGCGAACAACCAGCGATACTGAAATCATACTTTATTGTTATCTTGTTTTTGGAACAAAAATATTTAAAGATTTTAACGGTATTTTTGCATTTGCAATATATGAAAACAATCATTTAATTCTTGCAAGGGACCATGTCGGCGTAAAACCGTTATATTATTATATGGATTCCAAACAATTTGTCTTTGCATCAGAGCCGAAAGGCATTTTTGCATACGGAATCAAACCAAAGCTAAATCATGACAGCTGGTGTGAAATTATTGGGCTGGGACCTGCGCACACATTGGGAAATGGTGTTTTTGAGAGCATAAAGGAATTGCTTCCCGGCCATTTTATTTCCATTACAATTAATGATGAACGTGATGTTACATTATCCGACAATTGTTTTTGGAAACTGACCAGCAAAGTCCATCAGGATGATTATGCTTCTACCGTGGAATATACAAATTACCTAATTGAAGACAGTATCAAAAGACAGATGGTGTCAGACATTCCAATTTGTACTTTTCTCTCCGGAGGACTTGATTCCAGTTTGGTTTCATCCATTGTCAGCAATAATCTAAAAGACAAACAATTAAATACCTATTCCTTTGATTTTGTAAACAATGACATTCATTTTAAAGCGAATTCTTTTCAGTCTACAAGAGACCGACCTTTTGTGGATATTATGACAAAATATATAAACAGTAATCATAAATATCTGGAATGTAACAATCAAAACCAGATAGACTGTCTTTTTGAGGCTGTAGATGCCAGAGATATGCCATGCATGGCTGATGTGGAATCCTCTATGCTATATTTTTGCAGACTGGTTTCCAGAGAATGTAAGGTTACTCTCACCGGAGAATGTGCAGATGAAATTTTTGGCGGATACCCATGGTTTCACAGAACAGAAATGTTAAATCAAAACACCTTTCCATGGTCTTATGATATTGACGCCAGAACGTATTTATTGAAAAAGGATTTTATTGATGAACTAAACATAAACGACTATGTAAAAAATGCTTATGAAGATTCCGTCAACGAATGTGAATATTTATCAGAAGAAAACGAAACGGAAACTTTACGCAGAAAAGTCACATGGTTAAATATAAAATGGTTTATGATGACACTACTTACGAGAATGGACCGATGCAGCATGTTTTCAGGATTAGAAGCCAGAGTACCTTTTGCTGACTATAGAATTTTGGAGTATGTGTTTAATGTCCCTTGGAAATATAAATGCTACAATAACCAGACAAAAAGCCTGTTAGTTGAATGTGGAAAAAAATATCTTCCAAATGAAATATTGTATAGGAAGAAAACCCCATATCCCAAAACTTACGATCCCGATTACGAAAAACTTCTGGGAGAAATGGTCTTGGAAGAATATCGTTCCAATTCTTCTCTGCAGACAATCATAGACAAAGAAAAACTGGAAAACTTTGTATCCAGTCCAAAAGATTATGGAAAACCATGGTATGGACAGTTAATGGCTGGTCCACAGATGCTTGCTTATGTACTACAGATAGGGTACTGGATGAAAAAATATGCACTGCACCCATAGAAAATAACAGGTATCGCTGCATTAGGATTTTAATATACCCTCCTGCAAAAATTCTAATGCACCATACCTTATTGCATATCCGATTTTCATTCTTTATTTGTTAAAATTATTCATTTCATCTTCTATCTTTTGAAAAACCGCTTCTACCTCTTCTTTAAAGTTCATTGCTGACATCCTAAGGGCACCATGCCCCATAATGATTAATTGTTCTAATCCGTCAGAAGTCGCAACAGTTACTTTATATTTACCTGCCATCTGATGAGTCGTTTTTGATATATACATATCGGCTGTTTCGGCAGCTTTGGTAAAAACAACATACACATTGTCATATTTATATATTGTCTCTTTATGACGATTCACATTATATGCATCAAATACAACAATCACTGTATTTCCCTTATATCCCTGATAATTTGAAAGAATATCCAATAATTTATCTCTTGCGCCATCTATATTTTTTAATGCAATACTTTTCAAATCATCCCATGCAAAAATAATGTTATACCCATCTACCAGAACACACTCCGGCAGATTATTGTTATATTTTCCTTTATATTTTTTTGCTTTGTTATCATAAGTCCTGACTTTTGTCTCCGTATAATTCTTGCGCTTAATAGGACCAAAGGTATTTTCAAAAATAGCTTCTAATTCTTTATCTGCTGCATAAGAATCATAGTTCTCTTGAAAAGAAGTCACCCCTGACACCCTATTTAAGTCATTCTCCTGCTTTTGAATTTCGACATTGGAAGAATTTAAATTCAGGTCTGTCTTCACATGCATATAATTATCAACTTCATTCCATGGAACATTAAAACCTGCACCATGGGCACAAAATACAGAACCGGTAGGATTATTCAAATCCGCCTCGCTGTCATAACCAATCTTTTCTATCACTTCTTCTGCATTATGACAAGGTGCATATCCTTTAAATTTTAATGTGAGGGTTCCCTGCCCGTGAGAATACTCATTGACATCATTCATATAATTCCACATAGTTGATACAGGTGCATATCCAGTGAGTACACTTTTGTCATTTTTTGTTTCCGGCGGCTTAATACAACCCTCCATCTGATTAATATCCGTCATAGCCTTACCCACATATTCTGTAGGTATGGTTAAAATAAAGTCATAATATGGTTCAAGAAGAACAGACTCTGCCTTTTTTAAACCTTGTCTTACAGCACGATAAGTTGCCTGCCGGAAATCTCCACCTTCCGTATGTTTTAAATGAGCCTTTCCACCTACAATTGTAATACACATATCTGTAATAGGCGCACCGGTTAAAACACCTCTGTGCATTTTTTCTTCTAAATGTGTCAGAATAAGCCTCTGCCAGTTTTTACTCAACTCCTTTTCCGTAACACTGCTCGAAAAAGTAAGTCCGCTTCCCGGAACTCCCGGTTCCATCAGCAAATGTACCTCTGCATAATGTCTTAAAGGCTCAAAATGCCCCACACCTTCTACGGTATCTGCAATGGTTTCCTTATATAATATACTTTCGGAACCAAAGGTCACATCATAATCAAACCGCTCTTTTATCATGGTTTTTAAAACTTCTATTTGAATAGGACCCATTACATTGGCTGTAAGTTCCTTTTTTTCCTCATTCCATGATATTTTTAATGTAGGATCTTCTTCCTCCAGCTCTTTAAATTGTTTATATACCTGATGTATATTTACCTGATTTTCCACAATTATTTTGTATGAAAGCACCGGAATCAGATTCGGTTCTATCCTCTCTGTTTCAACGCCCAAGCCTTCTCCCGGATAAGTATTGTTAAGTCCACAGACAGCACAGACATCTCCCGGCATTGCTTCACTAACTGCCTGATATTTTTCTCCTGAATAAATACGGATTTCATTTACTTTTTCCGCCCATTCTTTTGCTCCATTGATTCCACTGATAACATCTTTTACTTTCAGACTGCCACCCGTTATCTTCATATGAGTCAGTCTGTTATTATTCTTATCCTTGGAAATTTTATATATTCTTGCGCCAAATTTTTTTGAATAAACAGGTTCAAATGTATATTGGTATAATCCCTCTAATAAACTATCCACTCCGTCTAACTGCAGTGCAGAGCCAAAATAACATGGAAACAACTCCCTGTTATACACCAGTTCTGATATTACAGAATTACTGATTTTTCCACCTTCCATATACATTTCAAACAAATCTTCATTGCACATAGCTATATCTTCCAGCGTTCCTACATGAACAGGAAATCCCACCACAGTATCACACAGCTTTTCTTTCAATTCATGTAATAAAAATTCACTGCTCACATTGGGCATATCCATTTTATTTACAAAAATAAAAGCAGGAACATTATATCTCTCCAACAGTTTCCACAAAGTCTCCGTATGTCCCTGAACCCCTTCGCTTCCACTAACAACCAGAATGGCATAATCCAATACAGACAATGTACGCTCCATTTCAGCTGAAAAATCTATATGCCCGGGAGTATCCAAGAGTGTTATTTTCATGTCTTCATATTCCATAACTGCCTGTTTTGAAAAAATCGTAATACCACGTTCTTTTTCCAGCCGATAGTTATCCAAATATGCATCCTTATGGTCTACTCTGCCTAATTTTCTTATTTTTCCTGTTAAATATAATAGTGATTCTGACAAAGTAGTCTTTCCACTATCTACATGCGCCAAAATTCCTATTGTAATTTTTTTCATTAAAATTGCTCCAAACTTTCCACTAAATCTAACATCCTATGTCACTAGCCTTTGTATCAAATAATCATATATCATTCTATATAATTCTATTAAAAAAAGATTATTGTTGCAACAGCAATGTATATTTTCAGACAAAATACAGTTGCTGACAAATTTTTCTATGTACATTTGCAGCATTATCGTATATGATGATTATGATTATAAAATATAGGGGAAAATATATGGATATTAAATCAGAATTTATTAATTTTATTCGACCAATGATAAAAAATGAAAACATCAGACAAATGGATAAATACATTCAACATGGAAATACCAGCTGTTTCGAACATTGTGTGGCAGTTGCATATATCAGTTTCTATATTGCAAAGAAAATGCATATTTCTTGTGATTACAACAGTATGATTCGTGGCGCACTGCTTCACGATTATTTTTTGTACGATTGGCATGAAAAAGATACAAGACCTAAATTACATGGATTTCGCCATGCAAGAACAGCTCTGGAGAATGCTTCCCGGGATTTTGACCTGACGCCTATCGAAATAGATATTATAGAAAAGCACATGTTCCCGCTAAATTTAAAACTTCCAAAATATCGGGAAAGCTACATTGTAAATATTGCGGATAAAATCAGTTCTTCATATGAAACTATTTACAAAATCCCATGCTTTTCCATCTGACTGATACAGAAAATTATAAAGTTTAGAGAAATCCATAACCGGTGAGGATGAATTACATATATCTTTTATAAAACAAGCCAAATATATATGTAAATTCTTGGAAAATCCATAGCAGGTGAAAATGAATTACATATATTTTTTACAAAACTAGCCAAATATACATGTAAAATTTAGGGAAATCCATAACCGGTGAGAATGAATTACATATATTTTTTACAAAACTAGCCAAATATATGTGTAAATTCTTGGAAAATCCATAGCAGGTGAAAATATATTACATATCTATATAAAATTATAAAATGCTAATATATGTAAATTATAAATATGCCGGAAAAATAGAGCTTACACTTGCACTGAAATCAATAATTATTCAATCAATATAGAAAGACAAAACCTGCATCCGCTAATGCGGACGCAGGTTCTGCTAATCATGGCCTTTTTACAGCCCCTTTTAAATATTTATTTTACTTAAAATTTACCTTCATCTGCAGCTTGTTGAACAGATACTGCGACTGCAACAGTCATACCGACCATTGGATTGTTGCCCACACTAATTTATATAGGTAATGATTTTTAGTTCTTATTACACTTTTCTTTTTTATTTTCTCAAAAAAGCCTTTAAATATCAGGTATTCCCGATATATACCTTTATGAATTTTAACCGCTTTTCAATATCATTCCCTATCTTGACTATTTTTCTTTTCGTGTCAAATCTGTGTCAAATGCCATAGAGTTATTGTTTTTTATTATAACAAGGGTGGTGGATGTGGTGATTTATATAGATAATAATACAATTAAATACATTTTAACAAACACAATCTTTAGTAGAAAGGAGAAGAACTATGAACGCAAAAACAGGAACTATTAATGTAGATAGTTATGAAACCAAAAAAGGGCTTCGCTGGAGATACCGAATTGAAATACCGGGAACATCCGGTAAAAGAAAATATTTAACAAAGTCTGGCTTTCATAAGAGAAAGGATGCTTTAGATGCTGGAAGCAAAGCTCTATCTATCTATATATCAACCGGAAAAACATATGCTACCAATATTTCTTATGGAGATTTTCTTGATAAGTGGATTGAAGATGAGGTAACTCAACGATGTAAAGAATCTACTACTATTGGTTATCAGAAAAAAATTAAAAACTTAATTAAGCCATCACTCAAAAATTATAGAATAAAAGATATAAACAGACAAATGCTTCTCGATTTTCTGCGAAAACTTTATGATGATGGTTACAGTTTTAATACCATATCCGGAGTCAAAGGGATATTATCTTCAAGTTTTAAATATGCTGTAAATTCAGATTTAATCCCCTATTCTCCGGCAAATGATCTTACTTCAATGAAAAAAGGCGGACGACCACCTAAAAGAAAAACAAGATTAAAGCCAAATCGCTACCTTAAAAAAGAAGAAATGGACAAAATCTTCAAAAGATTTCCTGAAGGCAATCCTGCTCACCTTCCATTAATGATAGCCTATCATTGTGGTTTACGTCTTGGAGAAGTATACGCATTGACATGGGAAGATATTGATTTTGAAAATAAACGTCTATATGTAAACAGACAAATTCAGTGGATGCAGGATCCTAAACGTTCTAGGGTAGATAAAATAATGAAAAACGGCTTGAAAGACGCCGGAGATGGCTACTGGTATTTTACCGAACCCAAATATAGAAGTTATCGTAACATTAACATTGACGAGAAACTGTTAGCTCTGCTGGAACGTTCCAAGAAAAGAAATGAATTAAGTCGTTTTTACATTGGACCCTCCTATACACATTATTATAGTGAAAACGAACTTATTCACAGAGGTGATAAAAATTCTTCTGCCATTCCTGACAACAAAATTGTGGATTATAATACAGGGCATGAAGTAAATTTCATTATGACTCGCGAAGATGGTACATATATTACCCAGCGAACAAAAATGCACATGACAACAATAATAAAAAAACAGTTAGGAATTGAGGACTTTACCTTCCACAGCCTGCGTCATACACACGGTACAATGCTTCGTGATGCCGGTTGTCCTGAAATATATATTGCGAACAGGCTTGGACACGCAAGAATTGAAACCACAGTACAGATTTACACAAACCACCTTACAGATAGCATGAAAAATTTAGGAAATGAAGCTCTCTCGAAATTATTTTAGTAAAAAAAATAAAGGCTGTTCAAAAGCCTTTATTTTTTTTGCTATTCATTATTTATCTTCTCATGCGCTAAAATAAAATCATATATGGCACCACGCCGTATCTTTCTTCCGGATACACCTGAAATATAAGGTATCTTCCCCGTATTTACAAGTTCATACATTTTATTTTTTCCAATCCCCAATATAAGCCTTGCCTGATCTAAAGACAAAAGATCATACTCCCCTTCCCGATAAGTCTTTTTTGACTCACTTATCTCTTTTTCGCTTATTACTTGCTCAATCATGTCCTACTCCTTTCTTTAATTTATGTGTTAAGCGAGCTTACCTGATAAACTCGCCCATTCTAACCCCTTGTCGGCTTCGTTCAAAGTCTACCTGTTCGCTTATGAGCATTTTCAGTTCCCCAACTCCAAGAATGGATCCTACTCGGAGCATTGGAGTGGATTTATCGGCAGACATGACTATTAAAGAACCCGTTCCAAAAATTCGTTCCGGTATTGTTTTACTGACCGAAATATCACAGATTCTAAAGAGTCTTACTTCGCTAAAAGAATACCTTAAAAATCCGCTTTCAATATATAACGCTCTGTTTGTAAGAGTATATTTTGTAAATGGATTTTTAAATCTTAAAAAGCGTTTATATCCACTCCATAATACTTTTTCATTTTCTCTTAATATCAACTCTGACATAGCACTTCACCTTAAAACTCACTGGAAATAACTTTAGTAATTAATCCAACAGATGTATTGCTTTCTGCATCTTTTCTTTTGCACACATATGAAACCACATCGCCCACCATGGGCGTTCTACGACCGGAAACACTATGCGCAATGGCATTTACTTTATTTTTAAGAGTGATAAAATATACACCATTGTTATAATCCGTAATCGTGCCACGGGTTTTAGAACCCACCTGATGATTTTCAAAGGCAATACGCGTCCAATCCTTTTCAAATTTCTTGTGGTTTGCCTTAATTTTAATTCCCATTAACCATTTTTCATCATTTTCACACCCTTCAAACGGTTCCGGATAATCAATTTCAGAAACATGAACAAGGATATAATCACCCGCTGAAAACATTTTGCCCAAATCCACAACCCACTCATAGAAAATATCTTTTGCATTGATCTGTGTTTGGATTCCAAACACATCCACCCTGATATTTTTCTGTCCAACGGACAAAATTCTTGCCTGCACATCCGGTGTGTTTGCAACTTTTGACACTCTGTTTTCGTCCAATTCCGCGTAATAGGTCTTTATCTTATCCAAAATTGCGGCTTTTCTTGAAGCTAATACAAGCCCTTCTTTTTTATCAACGCTTTTAATTACAAAATCTATTTCCGCACCAAGCATATTGGAAGCCAGTTTGAATAATCTTGTGTCCTCGTCTTCAGTAAATTTTGCATCGGTCGATAATTGTAATCCCATTTCCTTTAACGGGATTATGATTCTCTGGTTTTTATAGTATGTAACCACAATCCCATGTCCATTCGGTGTTCTGCTGACTTCGTCAATGGTATTTCGCAGGCTTCTTCCATTATGAAAAGCAGTTTTTAATTCATGCCATAATTCTTCTTCTGAATCAATAATTTTCAGATTATCGTCCGGATCAATCGTAAGAACAGCACTACTGGTATGTTCCGGCTTATTTGCATATGCCTTTTTTTCCGGCACTTTTTTTACAACATCCTGTTTTCTCCTGTCGCTTTTCCATATACTGTCCTGATTTTTCTCTACTTGTGATGTGTTACCACTATCAACCTCCTTTTCCCCTTGTAGTTTACTGATTTCTTCACTTACATCAATGTCTTTGAACTCTTCGCTCATTTGAAACCTCCTGAAATTTTATTCAGATGTACTGCGCACCTGTTACTTCTTATTATCACTAAAAAAATCACCACACCCACCACCCTATGCAAATTTTTTCACTTTTTTTATTAAATCAATTTATTTTATCTTTTTAGGACTCTAACGCAATCTCACATACCCGCTTAATTGACGTTTTTCATCTGTCTTTTCCGAAATTTTCTCAACACGATTTATCTGATGCCTTATCTTATTTTACAAAAAACAGATGGGCAAACAGTCATTTATTTTTCTAATAATCAATTTTTTTCCCATCTTTAAATATCGCAGCCGAATACTGATTAACCACATATCCCTCTGTTTGCATGAACACATAACCGGTATTTGAAAATTCCAAAACCTCTTTTTCCTCATAATTTTCGCTGACAACATTGAGTAATTTATGTTTGGTAACCGTATATTGTCCGGTAAGCCGCATATACTCTAATTTTTCAACCAAATTCAAAACTTTTTTTGCGCGGATATACTGTCTGGTGATTTCTTCCATACATTTTGTTTCTTTTTTTAGCCTTAATTTATCATTGCCTGCCATTGCTTTGCTTATTTTACAATTACAGGCATCAATTTTCTGTTTTAATCTGACCACTTCACAGATGCGGTCTCTATAATAGAATAACCAACAGTTTAAAATTTCGCTTTCCTTTAATTTATCTTTTGCATTTGCTTCATTCGGCATAATAAAACCCCTCAACTTCAGTAATTTTTTTTTAAGAGTTACCTGATTTCCCACAACTTAATATGTGATTTCCGGTTTCCTTTTGTAGATACTATTACTTTAAGAAATGCAAATTACCACATCCACCACCCCGCAAAAAAATTTTTGTCAAATTTTGTCAAAAAAAATAAGAGGCGGCTGACGCCACCTCAAATCCTTTTACTCTAGATTGCCCCGCAGCAATATTCTTCCATTATTTCTCGCAAGAATACACTTATCCGAATTAATGCTTTTATATAAGTATGCGATGTTCTTTTCATAAAGAGAAAAAAGTGCCGGAAGATACAGCGCTCTCTTTTTTGCAAAAGAAATGGTATTCTCAATACTTCTTGATAATTCATACATATCATCATCAAATATAACTTCACTGTCTGGTTTACAATCTTTTAACTTCCGATTCTGTTCGATATATTCGTTGCCGCATTTATTTTCAAGCCAACCGATATACCATCTATTTCTTTCTCTAGTCCAACCAATATCCATAAGGCTCGGCTTATAAAAATTCATGTCACTTATATTCGCAGCATTTCGGGATAACGTCTGACATGTTTTTGAAAACTCTGTTCCGTTAAAAAGATATTGCATAATGCAGATGTCTACTATTTGATTTGGATCAAAATCCTTGATTTTACTCATGGCACTTCTTAATGAATTAATGAATTTAATATCGTCGGAAATACTTGCAGCATCCATAATCTTATTGAAATCATCTCCGCATTTCATTTTAATATAGGTTTTTCTAAAGCTGTCAAACTTATCCAGTGATTTGCACATACCCGCATTTTCTAATGGCATGGTAAAAACCTCACCATTGCGAATGGTGTCTTCCGTCAACTTTTTACTGCTTTTTACACTCAACCTCAATTTTGATTCGTATTTTTTATCACAATTATTATGATTAAAATCATTAAACAGCAATATTAAAACCTTTTCCACCTGTGCGCATTTGCATTCAGTGATAATTTTCAAGAAATTCTTATTTTCACGCAGAAACAGATAAATAATAATACGGTTTAACTCATCGGATATTTTTATTTTATCCATAAACCCGCTCACTTTAGGATACCATTCCTTATTCTTATCAGTCTCCATCAGGTCATGCCATATGTCTTCCCATTCTGTATAATCTTCAAAATAATCACATCTTTCCTTTTCGATATTTTTATTTTGATCATATATATCTTTATAAGATAAAGTTTTCAATTTACAACTGGTAATTATATTGCAAGCCGGATATGTTTTTATTGAACACTCACAGCTTACAAAATTGGTTCCATCAGATTTCGCCAGCGTCGCGCCAATATCATACAGATAAGAATCTTTTTTTTCTCTAATTCCACAGTATGGACAGGTCACATAGTAAATCCAATCTTTCTTGCTCATGTACATATCTTTTTCCGCTTCGGCGAAACTGCTGAAATGTCCGCAAGAATGGCACACCGAGAAATACCATTTTTTAATTCCCCGATTAAAACAATAAAGTTTGCCGTTTAAGCGATTGTCCTGCTGTCTGATGACGCCTTTCGTTATTATAGCTATTTTATTACTGCATTTTTTAATCAACTCCTGCATATTATTTTCCTTTCCATAAAAGGCTGATAAACAGCCGTTTTATTCTTTATTTTTTATATTCCATTCTTCTCCTGCCCAAAATACGGCTTCGGATTCCCTTTTTCCCAGAAATTCATTGATTGTTTCCTTTATGGTTCCTTCCAAAAATTCTTTTAGTGATTTTTCCACAATCAAAACTGCTTTTTCCAGTACATATTCTTTCTTTTCTTCCGACCAGTCCGTCATATTTTCCCAAATATACTCTTCAAGAACCTCTTTTTCAGATTCCTCTCCTATCATTAAGTCTTTTTCAATCATGACAATTACCTCTTTTCGTTAATATTTCTTTCTTAAATAAAGAAAAGGTAATCCATGTTTGCAGATTACCTTTTCAAAGCCATTACAAATCGGTCAATTCTGCTTCTCTATCAAATTTAGGGAAATCATAACCGATAATTCTTGCAACCTTTTCCTGATAGTTAAAGATTTTACTAAATGAAGCACCCTGTTCCTTTGCGATTGTCAGTAATTCACTGACACCGAAAATATAAAGAATAAGTCCGTCGGTTTCTCCATTTCCAAATTGCTCATTGAAACGAAGCGCTGTTTCTTTTACCATTTTAGGTGGCAGATCAGCTTTCTTTAACAAACCATAAACGCATCCGACAGGGTGTTTGATTGTTATTTTTTTCAATTCATATAACTCGTAAAACCTTTTCTTATAACTTGCAAACACATCTCTCATGATGTCCGAAAAATCTGATAAAGACACATTTCCTTTATGATTTAATTTATAGCCATTGCCTAAAACTACTGTCCTGTTATCACATTTCAAATGGTACCAGACAGTGGCAGCTGAAGTTCCGACATCGGAAGTGAAGACGGAAACGACTGTTTGGATTTCTTTTTTATTAATTGGAATACCCAATTCGCTGAAAACTTCCACATAAGCATCAATTATCTCTTTGTCTGCAATATTCCAACTGGCGGTCATATAATCGTGACTCCATGTGCCCCCGATAAAAACCTTATAGGAATATCTTTCGATTGCTGCTCTTGCCGTCCTGAAAATTCCTGACTGGGGAAGGGGCTGATAATTTTTGCTATGACAAGCCCGAACCTTATCTCCGCAGACTCTTATCAGGGTTCCACCGGATGATACCGGCAGGCATGTGTTAAGAATTGCAGCCAATTCCGCTCTTGATACCTTTTCTAACGAAGTACCTGAAATTCCTGCCCTTGCCTTGAGTGTCGGAAGTGCAGATGCTCCGATATTATAATCTTTATTCTTCACGGACAGCATCAAATTACTACCATGCAGCACGGTATCATTAAACGTTTCATCCGTAACGCCTTCAATTACGTCCTTGTTGTTTCCCGCATAGGAGATTTCCATTTCCCCGCTTTTTTCAACCTCCAGCCAAGCGGAATCTTTATCCATTTCAGATAAAAAGTCCTGAAAATCTTCGGCATATTTAAAGACCTTGCATGTGCTATCACTTATAATACTTTCTCTTTGATACATATAAACATTCTCCTTTCGTATACAAATCTTTCAATAAAAAAATTGAACTGTATTAATGATTCGATAAACAGTTCAATCCTTACAATAATACTATTTACTTATACTGCTTCCTTCCGTTTGTCATAAAACTTAATATCTTTGGATGACTTAACCCTTATAAAGCCGGATGAACGCAGATAATTGTACAGTTTTTCATCAAATTTCTTTAAATCTCTTATTTTGTCTACGGGAACATTTTCCGTAATCTTTTCATTAAATGAAATCCCAACATCACATTCCCGGTTTTTAAGATTAATGATGCATTCCTGTTCTTCGCCGATATTTGCTTCGATAACTGACTGTAATCTGCATATTTCCTTATTACAGTCTTTCTTTTGCTTATCTAACCTGCTTTTTTCGGCTGACAGTTCATCAATCCGCGCAAACAGTTCTTCATAAGAACCTTCAACGGTGTCACCGTTCATTACGTCTTCGCTTCCATCAATACGCCTTACTTTGGTATTATTTGCCGGTACAATCCATTTCTTTGCAGATGCTTTCACACTTTCACCGACTTCAATATATGGCGGCTCAATCCCCGCTTCAACATAATCCTGCCAGAAATGTCTTCCTGCCTCAATCAAATCAGCTTCGGCATCTAAATCCCTTTCCAATGTTCTTATAATCAGGGAATTTAAGTTATTGTCATAAAGACAGGCATAAATAATCCCTGAAACATTAGTCACACAGGCATAACTGCGACCTTGCAGTATATAGCTTTCAGGAATGGCTGGAGCATATTCATCACCCCATTTGAAACGATTGTTATATCCCGTCGTTTTAATTTCCAGAATATACGTCCTCACCACTCCTTCAGAGTCTTTAATGTCAACAAAATAATCAACATCTGCAAGCATCCAATAATACTTTGGATGGCGGAACATTTTGCGCACTGCATACGGTTTGTAACCGGTTCGCTCATAAAAGGCTTTTGCCACTAACTCCTCGATTCTATGACCGTACTCCAATACAAACCAGTTTTCTTCCGGTTCCCAATATGGTTTGTTACCGACTTTATCCATATACAAATCCCGGGCTGTTTTAAACCCTGATAGTCCATAGATAATACCATAGTCTGATCCGCCAATGCCGGTTTTTCTGTACTGCAACCACTCCTCATTTGTCAAGGCGGTTATATCCTGACAGATAACCTCTGGTTTATAATCCAAATCCAGTGTTTTTCCATTGGCAGCATGATAGATTAATTCTTTCTTCATTTTAATCACCTCTTTTTTCTTTCTGTTACCTTACTGTACATTCATTACAGCAACACTTCTGCAAATCAAACAAATATATTTGTTTTTCCATGTTTTTCCTCCTTTCTTCAACAAAAAAAAGGCGCACAAAAAGTACGCCTTTCTACCATAAAGTAATTCAAAATAATAAGACCTCAAAAGTCATAAACAGATTCTTGCTTACGCCTCTATCAATCTTATTATAAATTTTAATAGATATATGTTTATTTGTCAATTCGTAAAATTTAATTTTTTGCTTTAAGTAATCTTTTATTCATACCTATCATTTTTTACTTCTAACCTACTATATCCGGGTTCTCTTGCCCTAACAGATCCCACTATGACTTCATGTTCATCAACTCTTTCAAGTTCATAAGAGATAGATCCTTCTATCCATTCAATACTGTCTTCATCGCTATCATACGGTGTCCCTAATTCACTGGTAATAGTGCTTTTTAAAGTCTCATAATCATCTATGTCAAAATCAAACCATATGTAAGAAAGTCCATTAACTTTACATATATAATGTGCTTTGCATTCACAACCCAAAAAACTGGTTACAGTTCCTCTTGATTTTGATTCGTTATCAGTTTCGCCCCATTCGTGAGAACCTAAAACTTTTCTTTCAAAAGAAGATTCTGCACTATTTAAAGAATCACTGGCAGACGTCGGATTATATTCTTCAGAATCTATAACGTTTCTTTCATAAGAAGATTTTGCACTATTTGAAGAATGACTGGTAGGCGGCGTTGCACCACATCCTGCCAACAAACACATAGTTACTACCATTGCCATAAATAAAGATTCTATTTTTTGTCCGTTTTTACGTTTTAGAAAACCAATTTTGCTTTAAATTACCGTTTTTCATGGGGCTTTTGTGTGCAGATGATCTCATATCGGATTAGAGATGGGTAAAAACCCGCTGAATTAAAAAAACGGAAAATAACTTCAACTGCTGATATTTAATAATAAAGGAACCAAGTACAATATACAGGGACTCATCATCTTAATCCAATCTTTTACGTCGTGTTCTTCTTTCCATTCAACCGTATCCAGTTCTTTTACTGCTTTATCTGATAAACTGTCAATAAAAAGAAGATAAAAATCAATAAATTCTTCCTTATCATAAGCATAAAAATTTATACATATGGTATCTGCTTTCACTATATCATCATCAATCATATACCGGCTGTTCTCGGTTGCTGTATCATACCATATCTGAACGCCCTCCTTTACTTTCATAACATTCGTTATTTCCGGAATGTATATCTTTCCAATTTGATACTCTCCGTTTACAAGTTGTTTAAATTCCAAATATGTAGCGGATAACCTGATAAAGCAGTCATCTAATTCATAAATCACGTTTTTTAAATTGCTGCCGTTTAAATACATGAACACGCCGCCCAAAAATGATATAATAAACAAAATAAGAAAATTTACACTGTGCTCAATCAACAGAAACGCCAGCAGCGATATGCCTGTACAGACTGCATATGTAATGCATAGTGTTTTATACTCCTTTAATAGTTTTATTTTTTTTATTGTGACATCGTTTTTTGCCCTTATCTCCATTTCTTTACTCCTAGATTCTAATTATTTCATGGGTTAATCGTAGCGTAGCATCGGACTTTCACCACATCCACCACCCCTTGTAATTCTGCATCAAAAAAAGAGCGATACATTTTGTACCGCCCTTATCCTTTAACCGATAAATGAAAGCTGTCTAAATTCCTCCTGCTTCCTTTTTTCACGCATATGTTTCTGATATTCGCATTGAATCTGCCATCGCAATAAGGTATTTCTCTGTTCCGTCTTGTTGTTGAGGATTGCTTTGCCTAAAGCCGACCTGTCTCCAACAATTACAACATTGCCTTTTGCTCTGGATACGGCTGTGTAAATGATTGACTTTTTAAGCATTACTGAAAAAAGATTGCTCATAGGGATTATAACCGTCAAAGCCTCTGAACCCTGTGCTTTATGCACCGTTGTTGCATATGCCAGCTCCAGCATTTCCATATCATCATGACCGGAATATTCTTTCCGTCCCACTCCTTCATAATTTACCGTGACAGAACTGTCATTTTCCATTCCGTATTTAAGTTCTGAAACGTAACCGATGTCGCCATTAGACAAAGACAGATTATCCTCCGTTGTGATGTTTTTCATCTGCATTACCTTATCACCTTTGCAGAAACGCTTTCCTGCGGCTTTTACCGCAGATTTTCCTGCATTGACATTGATATTTTTCTGTAATGCTTCATTTAACCGGTCGGAACCTATCTCTGTTCTTTTCCTGAAGGGAGAGAGTAAAAAAATTGAATCCAAATCATTATGATTTCTTTTCAGGTAATACTTATATATATCAATGCACTTATCCCTTATATCCGTCTCACCGGAAGCATCAATAATTTTAAAGGTGTTTCCTTCAATCAGATTCGGATTTCCATTGTTAATTCTTTCTGCATTTATAAAAATCAGGTCATTTTCATTCTGCCTGAACGGTGTGTCAAGAACTGTTGCAGGAATAATCCCGGATTGAATCAGTTCTGCAAAAACATTTCCTGCACCGATTGAGGGCAGTTGGTCTTTATCTCCGACAAATACAATCGTGCAGTCATCCGTTAATTGAGAGCATAATATGGAAAATATCCTCTGGTCAACCATAGACATCTCATCAACGATAACCATGTCCGCATCTAATTTTAAATCTGAATTGTAACAATCCAAATCACTATCAGAACGCAGTCCCAGTGCTGAATGCATTGTACATGCTGCATGATTCGTCGTTTCAGACATCCGCCTTGCAGCTCTCCCTGTTGGTGCCATCAGCAGAATACGATTCTTTGGATAAAACTCTCTGTATACTTTCAATATCATATTTAATACGGTAGTTTTTCCCCTTCCGGGACCGCCGGTTACAATACTTACCTTTTTTGTCAGCGCATACCTGACTGCCTGTTTCTGCATTTCTGCCAATGCGATTCCTTCCAGCTTTTCGTGCTTGCAGATTGATTTTTCAATATCCGATACACGGATGCTGATGTCTTTTTTATCATTGCAAAGCATCTGTACAAGTTTTTTTGCTGAAACTTTTTCGGCAAAATAGTTTCCTTTCAGGTAAAACCCCATGCCGTCAGTAAAAGGAACAAAGAATATCTCTTTTCTTTTTACCATCCAGTTTAAAACTTTTTTTATTTCCTGACTGCTGACAGTTGATTTTTTATAGGTTAATATTTTTTTAGCCTTGTCCAGTAACTGATTTGTAAACAGAAATAAATGTCCTTTCCCCATGCCTTCTAAAAGGCTTTGTTTGATACCTGCTTCAATCCGATTGATGTCGTTGTAAGAGAAAGGGTATTCTTCACAGTTTTCCGCAATACTGTCAGCAGCATAGAAATCAATACCGGAAATCTGCATGACATCATATGGTCTTTTCTTTAATGTTTCCAGTGTTTTTTCTTTAAAATAATTTCTTATTTTAAGCAGTTTGCTCTGCGATACGCTGACATTGTTTCCGATAAAGGAAAGCATTTCCCGAAAATCCCTCGAATTTTTCCACTGCTTTGCAGGCGTATCAAGGTCTTTTGGCATATTGCGGATTTCCCTAATACGCATAAAATCCGTATCTAATACGTGTAAGGTGTCTTTTCCATATCTTTCAACAATCCTTTCCGCCTTCTTTTTTCCAATGCCTCTCAACTTGCAGGATAAAATCAGATCTATTATCCCGTTTCTGTCCTTTGGATCTTCCTCCTCAAATTTTTTGACAATATATTGCTTTCCATATTTTCCGGATTCCTTTTCCTCCAATTCAGCAATAAATATGCGATTTTTCTTTGTAGGGAGAAAATATCCCACACAGGTAAGAGAGCAGGTAATTGCCCTGCCCTTTTCATTCAGTTCATCACATAAAAGAACCGTATATCCGTTATCGCTTTCAAACCGGCAGCTTACAACATTAAGTCTTTTTTTCATCAGATAATCTCCCTTCTATATAAGATGGTATCTGCCTCTGTTTTTGTACGCTCCTCGATTCGGAGTTTTCCCGCCTTAATCATAAACAGATTAATGATTCTGCTTCTGCACGGGATTCCTTTTAAGACGAAAACTCTTTTACCTGTACTGACAGCCTTGCGCAGCTCTATTGCCATTCCTTTCGATAACCTTAATCCGCAGAGAATGATTGCATCCGATTTATTTAGAAGTTCCAGCCCTATCTCCAGTCCAACTTCCCGTTCTTCAGGAATATTATCATTGAGCAATGCCGGTACATACCCCTGTACTGCGCGGTTTCTTTCTCCTGTAAGCTGATTAAGTGCCAATTCATATGCCCTTGCTTTTTTCATATTTCTTCTTATTCCTCTGTCCGTTGGTGCATTGAGCGGACTTGCCACATACCCCAACCTGTACATTTTATACATTATTACACCCTCTTTCCTTTTTAAGAAACATTACATAGTCGTCCAATCCCTTGAGTTTTTCATTCCAGAATCCATTCTCATCCATATCCCACTTCAATCGTTCATAAGATAAGTGAAATTCTTTTGCTGTTTCCTCAAGATGTTTTGAACCGGCTTTTAAATTTCCTATCTTTCTTTGCTTTTGTCTGCACATACATTTAATAAGGTCTCCCTTGTGTTCACAGGTTTTGCATCTGCTTTTCTTGTAATTTTCATTGCATATAGGATTTGTAAACTCATCCATATCATAAGCATTGTAGATGCACGTAACACCTCTGTCTGCAAGTCTTGCTATCATATTGCGCATGTTTTTGTAATTAACGACACCTGCAACACCGACAAATGCGATATTTTCACTGCGGTTGAAGCAGTGACATACGTTTGCCTTTAATATTCCATCAACAACTACAATATTTTTTGCATGACCGGAACCGAAATATGCACATGGGCTGCCCGAACCACAGCCTTTTTCTTTCCCCTTGGATGAAAACCACAGGTACTTTTGACCGTTTTTCGGTTTATCCAAACGTATTTGAAATCCCTGAATCTTTCCTGTTTCATCAGGGCAGATACAAAAATATCCTTCCATTCCCCATGTATTCATTCTCCATTCAGCCTTTGATGTGTCATAATAAAATCCCGGAATATTGGCAAGATTATAGCCTTTTTTTTGTAAATTTCGACATATTTCGCCATTTTTAGAATTATCTACGGAACAAAAACCATATGCCTTAATCTGTTTTTCGGTAAGACCTCTTTTTTCCAGCGATTCTTTATGAATCTCTGACAAAGACATGGACTGGATCAGTCCGCAGTATACCCTGTCCAATTTTTTGACAGGCATTTTTATTTCTTTTCTTTGCAACACGTCCATATCCGTCCGTAACCTGCTTACATAACCGGAACCAAACATATTTCTTAACTCTCTTGCGGCGATTTGAGTTCTGCGTTTCCCGTCCGCACTCTGAATATTAAAAAGATCGGCATAAACGGTATAGTAGTTCCCTTTGTGACCACAGTGAAAGCAATTAAAATATCTATCCGTTATATTACAGGCTAGTTTTTCCGTCCCGCAGAATGGGCATTTAATATAACCCTTGCTTTTTTGTATGTACTGCCAGCCCAAACGGTCGGCAATATCATACATTGTAAAATTCTCCTGCATATCTCATTACCTCCGTCTGTTAATGCAAAAGGGAGAAAGACCGATAAACTAATCTTCCTCCCTTAAAATAAACATTATGCTGCAAGATTAAACTTTTTAACTGCAAGAACACAGGCTTTTGCAAAATCCGGTGCCTTTTCTTCAAAGTTTTTCGTGTGAGATGCCACATAAATAAGACATTTTCTGGCTGTGATTTCGTCATTTGTAGAATTTGAAATCGCCATAGCGCAAATTTCTTCAAATGTCTTGCCAACAATAGCCTTACTCCTGACCGGACAAATCACATTGGCAAACGATTTTATCTCGCTGTCTGAAGAAACAACTTCCTCGGAAGGCTCCGTTTCTTCCTTAACGCTTTCTTCCTGCGTTTTTTCCTGTATTTCCCCAGCTTCCAAAGCGGCAGCATTTTCTTTCACAGTTTCCTTGGCTGCCGAAGGTTCGATTGGTTCAGCCGAAATCGGTTTATTCATCGAATTGGCATCGCCAAATGCTTCTTTGGGTAATTCCAAAGGTTTTCCGCCATCTGCGTCACAATCAATATTCTTATCAATCTGTTGAACAACTTCATTAGAAGGAACCGGCGGTTTCAGTTTAACAACAGGATTTACAATGACAGGTTCCATTTCAGGAACATTTTCTTTCATTGCTTTATCAGGTTTTTTATTTGTGTTCGCAGATTTCACTTCCTCTGCATTGGAATCCGTCACCAAACAAAACGTATTGCCGACAAAATTCTTAAAAGCGTCAGCTTCAGCCAAGGTGACAGACGAACTTCCCCAATCGGCTCCTTCACCTCTTCCGGTTCCTACAATGTAACTGCCGTCTTCAAGAGACTGAAGAATATATTGATTTTCAACCACGTCTACATTGACCCATGTACCAAATTTATTCTGTTTTCTATCCCGGAAAAATTTTATTGCGGATACCTTTCTAATCATACACTTGTTTTCAAGTAACAGTGGTTTAAGAGCTTCTCTTAAATCACCAATCTGAATATAAGTAAATATTATTTCTCCGGTATCGTCATTCATCTTTTTGCCGTTCTTTGGAACATTTAACTTTTCCATAATATTAAGAACCGCCGAAAAAACCTTTCCTTCCTTAAAACAAAAACCATTCGTTACCTCTGTGCTTTCATAACTACTCATAATGTGCACACTCCTTTCTTTTTTGCAATAAAAAAAGACGCGCTAGACGTCCATTCCAATAAATATCACTTTTTTTACAATTTTAAAAAATCATCTAATTCTAAATCTGCCTGTATCAGTATGCTTCTCAAGGTGCCTTTGGCTATTTCGCTGTGCATCGGAATAATCACCACATGAATACCATCTGAATATTTCCTGTGGCTTCCCTTTTGCGAAACGAACTCAAATCCTGCACTGACCAGCTTACGGATAACATCGTTTGGTTTTAAAACCGGATATTTTGACGGCATTACACATTGACCTCTAAAGTGGTAAACAATACCTTTGCTTGAGCCAATGTTTCTTTTGGGGTATCCTCATAATAAAGTTCTAATGCTTCCTTGAGGTTCTCTAAAGCTGCATTTACTGTTTTCCCCTGTGATGCAACATGCGTGTTAATTTCTGTTGCAGTTATCCACTCATCTTCATATGAAACAATTACTGGACATACCATGTTATTACCTCTCAAACTACCACTCCTTTCTTTCATGTTTTAAGAAAAGAGAATTATTATAAATTAATACTATCACAACAATTCTCTTTCTTCAATAAAATAAAATTGTAAAAAAAAGTAAAAAAATAAGACTGGTAAAGTCATTAACAACAAATGCTGTAAGCCTCTATCAATCTCTTTATATATCATATAATAAAATTCTCTTTAAGTCAATAAAAAAGGCGTTTTTGACAGCGCAATGCAACAGTATAAATTTCCTCTACCGGAAACGGTACTTTGACCAACCCGATTGAAACGAATTCTCCACTCATTTTTCTAAACTCGCGTAAAATCAAGTCGCTCGCTTTGTAAAAAACTTCTTCGTCATCATCTTTGGTAAGAGCTAAAGTGCAATGCGGAGCCCATCTATTTGGATAATACCATTCCCAGCCAGTTGAATCAAAATCCTTTAAATGCTCATGCAAGTCTCTTTGAAATTGATACATACTATCGTTCATCATAGGTGATGCAAAAATTGTCCTTGTGTCAGTAAACATTCCAACAGAAGCGATATATGCCGGCATTGTTTTATGTGTATGAGCAAAACTTTTTAATTGTTCAGAACATTTTGTTTCATCAACATCATTGAAACAAGCCAATGTAAGATGCGGTCTTGTTTTCCATTCTACTACAATATATTTATGGTTAATATCCCTTACAGCCAGTAAGGAATTACCCATCTTGTTGCTTAAGCTGTATA
>CANQPJ010000013.1 GCA_947625755.1 uncultured Lachnospiraceae bacterium
AATATATGTAATTGATTCTCACCAGTTAGGGATTTGACAAGATTTTACATATATAACTGTCTTGTTTTGTAAACAATATATGTAATTTATTCCCACCAGTTAGGGATTTCCCGAGATTTTACATATATATATTTGGCTTGCTTTGCAAAGAATATATGTAATTCATTCTCACCCATCATGAATTTCCCAATAATTTACACGTATACCTGACAGCTTGATAAAATTTCTTTTATTTTCAGACAGCGATTAAATATTATTGAATTGTTACCATCTTTATCTGGCATAACCTTCCCAATGAATTTTATCCTGTTCTGTTTCATCCCAGTTCCGTGGTTTTTCAGTCTGTGTTGGAATACCTAGAGAAAGTATTGCCTCCACCTCATAATAGTCCGGAATATCAAGAAGCTGTTTTACATATGCTCCGGAATCCTGTTGAGACATCGTCTTTCTCAATCGCTCCTGCACCCAGCATGCGGCAATTCCTAAATTTTCTGCCATTAAAAGCATATATCCCATGGAAAGACTGCAGTCCTCCACCCATGCATCTGCTTTTCTTGTATCGCCAATCACAACAACAGCGCAGGAAGCATCTGACAACATTCCTGCTCCTGCCTGTTTACTTTTCGCCAGTTTTTCTAAAGTGCTCTTGTCCTCAATTACAATCAATTCTACCGGACGAATATTTTTACTGCTTGGAGCAAGTAATCCCGCCCGTAAAATCATGTTTAATTTATCTGTTGATATTTTATCGTCATTGTATTTTCTGATACTTCTTCTGTTTTTCATAATTTGCAATAATTCCATATCTGCTTCCTCCTGTTTAATATTTCAAAAAATCAATTTATCAATCATGATTTTGTGCCACATGATAAATAAAGTATACTAAAAAAAGTAAATTTTGAAAATAAAAAAGCAGAACCGATAACCCGATCTGCTTTTAAACATTACTATTTTTGACCTCTATTTCATATTATATTATTTGTCCCAAAGACCATCTTCCCGAAGTCTTTTCCAGTTTGCTTCAAGAATCTTTGGCTTTTTGCCTTTATACTTTTTTTCAGTCATATTCAGATATTTGTTATTCATCAAATCATTTAATGCAACCTGTATGCGTTCTCTTGATATACCGGTGTGGGCTGATACATTTTCTACTGTTTTTGAATATGTAGCCATCTTGCGCCTTTTCTTTAAAATAAACAGCGACTGTAATATCGCATCATAATAGTACTGTTTTTCCTGATTCGACCTTGGCATTTCTACATACGAATTAGCGGAAGCCTTCAGCTTATTGCTTAATGAATGCTTTACGCCATATATAATCACTTTTTTTCTGGTTTCTCTTAAATATTTGATTGCCAAGTCAAAATGGGCATCTCCAGTAAATATAATAAAAATATCCGCTGCACTCTTTTTTGCCGCCTCACGGTATATTGCATCCAGCATAATAAAATCAGTGAAATCTTTATCTACGCCATCTTTAGTACTGGCTGTATGAACTACATTTTTTGTTATTTTTTCTAATCTTGGCAATTCATTTTCAATGGGATTTCCATGAAAATCTCCGAAAAATGTTATATTTTTTATGTTATATTCTTCTTTTAATTCTTTAACCCATTCTTCAACATTCGGCTTCATCGAGAAAATATTATTATATCCGTAATACCAATGCTCATAATCTACAAATACCGCTGCGGAACTTTTACCACGAAATAATCCGCTTAACATCATCCTCCTCCTTTCTTACAGTTTTCCCTATACATTATAACAGACTTTAAAAATATGTCACGGAAAAGATTTCGACCTTTACTGCCAAAAAGAAGTATCTCTGTAAGAGGTACTTCTTTCCCTGTTATGTTCTATGCTCTTTTTTTAATTCATATCCGTGTTGTTGAAAAATTATTCTCACCTGTTTGAGGCGATTTTATGATGTTATATATTCCATATAATAAAATGGTTTTATCTGTAAACCATTACTGTTTTCCATTTCTAATAGTAAGGATAAAAGCTCTTCATTTGCCTCTCCCCGTGTCCAAAACAAGGCATTCATTGGTTGCTTTCTATCTTTGTATTTTTGCATAATTCATATAGTTTCATTACCGTTTCCTGGTCTGTTACCTTTAAATCAAGAAATTCTGATGAAACGTATACTTCTGATATATCATCTGAAGATTGTGTCAACCAGTTCGGATAAATAATTACTTTAAATGCCAATGTCCTGATTACAAAAAACAGTAATATGAATAAAATTATTATAAATGGAATTATAAATATTTTCTTCTTTATTATTTAACATTATTATCTCATCCCGATATTTTAACCATTTATCCTAATGCATCATATATCGCATATAATAAAATGGTTTTATTTTTTTAACAACTTTCCATAACAAGTCCTTTTCCTTTACGTCGTCATCATCAAAATATATAATATCTGTCACATGTTCCTGATTCTCTTCATACAAAAATGAAACATATCCCTGACCAAACGTAATATCTGAAATTTTTGTCTTTTTCATCAATGACAGACACTGTTCTTTCAGCTTCGAATTATTTGTATTTAAAGAATATTCCGTTAAGCTGATAGATCCACTTATTCCTTCTTTATATGTTGATTTATCTGACTTTCTTAAGTTAATTATTTTATTAAAATCCTTCTCATGCGCTTCTAAACATTCTTTAACTTCAGTAAATACCTGTTCTTGCTCTGCTTTTATCTGCAAATTATTACTGCTTTCCATGTCTAATAGTAAAGATAAAAGTTCCTCGTTCGCTTCTCCCCGCATCCAACAAAATGCATTCATCGGTTGCTTTAGTACAACACCATCATTCTTACAATCAATAATATCAGATGAATTATTTTTATATATAAATTTTATACTGAAACAATCTGACATATTTGCATTACGTTCAGACGTATCAAATTCCAAGTTTTTTATCTTTGTATTCTTGCATAGGTTATATAACTTACTCATCATTTTCTGATCTGTTATTTCTAAATCGAGAAATTCTGATGAAATATTTACTTTAGATATATTAGTCACAGGTTGTGTTAACCATTTTGGATAAATGATTATACCAATTACCCCAAATAGCACTATTAACAAAACTATTATTAGCGGAATTATAAATATTTTCTTCTTTTTATCTTTTAGCATTATTATTCTCTCCACCTTTATCATAAACTAAAACTGGCGTATTCCTAAAATCTCATAAAATAAATTATCTGGACAAACGGATGGATTACTTATATTTTTTCGCAATATTACAATAAAAGGGCTCTTGTTTATTACAAAAATAATCAAAAGCCCTTTCATATGATTTACATTATAACTTCTTTATTCTCTCAATCGCCTTCAGCGTATTCTCATATGTACCAAAAGCTGTCAGTCGGAAATATCCTTCACCGCTTGGTCCAAAGCCGGAACCCGGTGTTCCCACAATATTTGCATTGGCAAGTAAGTAGTCAAAGAAATCCCATGATGACATTCCATCCGGAGTTTCAAGCCAGACATACGGTGCATTCACACCACCGCTTACAGTAAATCCTGCAGCTTTTAATCCATCCATAATGATTTTCGCATTGTTCATATAGTAGGCTACCTGCTCTTTTGTCTGTGCTTTTCCGGCTGTCGAATAAACCGCCTCGCCTGCTCTCTGAATAATGTATGGAGCGCCATTGAACTTTGTCCCATGTCTTCTTGCCCAGAGTACATTTAATTTTACACCATTTGATTCTAATTCTTTTGGAATTACGGTAAATCCAAGTCTTGTTCCGGTAAATCCGGCATTCTTTGAAAAACTCCTAAGCTCTATCGCACACGTTTTTGCACCGTCACATTCATAGATACTGTGTGGCACATCATCTTCTGAAATATATGCTTCATAAGCAGCATCATAGATAATCACTGCGCCGACTTTATTGGCATAATCTACCCATTCCTGCAACTGTGTTTTTGTAATTGTAGAGCCGGTTGGATTATTTGGAAAACATAAGTAAATAATATCCGGTGTTTCCTTTGGAAGTTTTGGCGCAAAATTTGTTTCCTTCGTACATGGCATATAAATTACATTACTCCATCTTTCCTGCTCTGCAATATAATCACCGGTTCTGCCGGACATGGCATTTGTATCAACATAAACGGGATAAACAGGATCACATACTGCAATTCTGTTATTGTCCGCGAAAATATCTCCAATATTTCCGGAATCTGATTTTGCCCCATCACTTACAAAGATTTCATCCAGAGCAATCTCAATACCTCTTGCCTTGTAATCATTTTCCCTGATAGCGCTTCTCAAAAATTCATATCCAAGGTCAGGCGCATATCCATGAAATGTTGCGGCATCTGCCATCTCATCTACTGCCTTATGCATTGCTTCTATTACAGCAGGACAAAGAGGCTGTGTCACATCACCGATTCCAAGACTGATAACGTCTTTTTCAGGATTTGCCTCCTTATAAGCTGCCACTTTTTTTGCAATATTTGAGAATAAATAACTTCCCGGTAATTTTAAATAATTTTCATTAATCTTGTACATCTCTCCTACCTCCTATAACTATTCCTGATACATAATTTTCAGTATTGAAGCCGCAGTTTCGACCATGGTTCTTCCACTGTCCATGGCAGATTTCTGCACATATCTGTGAGCTTCATTTTCTGACATATTATTCATTTGCATAAGAACTGCCTTTGCCTCTTCTACGATACTCTGCTCTTCTTCACTCCTTTTGGGCGGAATTTTTTTCCTCCGGCTGAATTTTGCATAGATGTTATTTTCCATCATCTCAACAGAGTTTAAAAAATCCCGGACCTTAATCGGCATTTCAAGCATTGCTACGCCTGTCTCATCTTCGAGAAGTTTTTGCCGCGATGCCACAAGGAGCATCTCAAACCTTCCCTCTACATAATCCAGAATATCCGTATAAGGCATATCAGGCATTCTATATCCACTGATTATTACCCCTTCACCCAGAGAATCTGCCAGCGTGATTGCCTTTCCACCGGTACTGCAGTGGAAAACGTTATCGTATCCATTGCGTACTAATAAATTTCGAATCGCCCTGCTGTCCTCTATTTTGGGGAACACTACTATTATTCCTGCCAAACCTGCCTCCTACATTAAATGCAGCCTAAATATCTATCAATCTCCCAATCGGTAACCTGTGATGTGTACTCATCCCATTCAGCTCTCTTGGCTTTTACATATTTATAAAATACTTCTTCGCCTAATACATTTTTCATAAATTCAGATTTTTTCATTTCCTGTATTGCCTCATAAAGATTTCTTGGAAGACTGGCGATGCCCGCCTCGGCTCTTTCTTTTTCAGTCATCTCAAAAATATCCTTCTGTACGCTTGCCGGAGGAGTAATTGCATTCTTAATGCCATCCAGTCCTGCTGCAAGGCATACAGCAAATGCCAGATACGGATTCGTGGCGCAATCCGGACATCTAAGCTCTACTCTTGTCCCCGAGCCTCTGGCTGCCGGAACTCTCACCAACGGACTTCTATTGGTAGCGGACCATGCAATATATGTCGGAGCCTCATATCCCGGAACCAGTCTCTTATAAGAATTGACGATTGGATTGGTAATAGCTGACATTGCCCTCATATGTTTCATAATTCCGCCGATAAAATAATATGCCTCTTTGCTCAATCCGTTTGAATCTTCCTTATCTGCAAAAATATTTTTTCCGAACATATCCGACAGGGACATATTTATGTGCATACCGGAACCACATACACCATATTTTGGTTTCGGCATAAAAGTTGCATAAAGTCCATGTCTTTTTGCAATAGTCTTTACGGTCAGTTTATATGTCATAATTCTGTCTGCGGTTTCTAATGCTTCACCGTATTTAAAATTTATTTCATGCTGGGCAGGAGCAACTTCATGATGGGAAGCCTCTACTTCAAAGCCCATTTCTTCCAAATTCAACACAATATCCCTACGGGCATTTTCTCCCAAATCCGTAGGACCTAAATCAAAGTATCCGGCATTTTCATGAGTAATTGTTGTAGGTCCGCCATTATCATCTGTGTGGAATAAGAAAAATTCACATTCCGGACCGACATTGAATACATATCCCATGTCTGCTGCCTCTTTGATAACCTTTTTCAATATATATCTGGGGTCATTTTCCAACTGCGTACCATCCGGTTTATATACATCGCAGAGCATTCTTGCCACCTTTCCCTGATGCGGTCTAAATGGAAGTATCTCAAATGTATCATAGTCCGGATACAGATACATATCTGACTCTTCAATTCTGGCGAATCCTTCAATAGAGGAACCATCAAACATAATCTTATTATCTAATGCTTTTGCTAATTGGCTTTTTGTAATTGCCACATTTTTTAATGTTCCAAAAAGATCAGTAAACTGAAGTCTGATAAATTCTACGTCTTCCGTTTCCGCCATATTTAAAATTTTCTGTTTTGTATATCCCATCTTTTACTCCTTCCAAAAATGAAATTTTCTATTAAATAATATCAAATCAGAATACCCTCGTCAACAAAAGACATTTTTCCATTGCGTTATATGACGAAAGTTTTTTTAATAAAACACGACGAAAAACTTTCCATATAATTCTATTGCAATTCCAGTCATTAAATTATAGAATAATATTTATTAACGCAAAGAAATAAACGATAGGATGCGAAATTTGGAGAAACTTTTATGATAAATAAATATAAAAAACAGATTGGATTAGGAATTTTTCTTACAATGCTGGCAGCAATATTTTTTACTTTGTGTATCAGGGATATTCATTCCGAAAACTTCCAGGCGAAAGCTCCGGATACCACTGACTTTACGAACCGGACAGAGGAATTTTCCACATGGGAAAACAATGTGAGTACAATCGGCGCAGAAACCGAAGCCCCGACGCGCAAAACAGAAAAGAAAACAAAGAAATTTTCCATAAACAAAATTATGAAAAAACATAAGGACAAACTGCCATTTAAAATCAAAGTAAACCGGGCAGAAAATTTTGTCACTGTATATACATTAAATAAAAAAGGAAAATATAAAATTCCGTACAAGACTTTTTGGTGTTCTACCGGCGCCACCATTGATTCCACACCATTGGGAGAATTTCAGATGACGGAGCGTTATGACTGGAGAATTATGGTAGACGGAACTTATGCCCAATATGCCATTAGAATATATGGTCCTATTATGTTACACTCAATACCATATACTGCGGCAAGCCATGATAGTATGGAATACTGGGAATATAACAAGTTAGGAAAACCTGCATCTTTGGGCTGCGTCAGACTTCAGGCAGGAGATATTAAATGGATTTATGATCATTGTAAAAATGGAACAAAAGTCGTTATATATGAAAAACCAAACGAACGTCCGGCGATTAAAATTCCAAAACTGAAAAAACTGAAAGCAAACGATAAAAACAGAGGCTGGGACCCATCGGATCCCGTAAAAGATAATCCATGGTTAAAACAAAAAAAGTAATGGAGCAAACTTATGACAAAAAAATATTATGCCGTAAAGGTAGGCGCAACTACCGGTATATTTGAAACATGGGAAGAATGTAAAGCCAGTGTAGACGGATACCCGGGCGCGCTGTATAAAAGTTTTAAAAATATATCTGATGCTTATGCTTATTTGGGCTGGGAAGGTCAGCAGATAAGTATTTTTAACATGGATTCTTTTGCAGACTCTTCTAAAACAACCGGCATCACAAAAGAAACGCATGACTCGGATAACCCCCTGTCTACTGCTGCAAAAGCTGTCGCATATGTAGACGGCAGTTTTAATAAAGAAACAAATGTATTTGGTTATGGCGTTGTATTATTTCATAACGGAGAGGAATTGCATTTCTCTCAGGCTTTTGATGATCCGGAAATGGCTTCTATGCGCAATGTGGCAGGTGAGATTTACGGTTCCATCGCCGCCATGCGATATGCTGTAGAGCATAAAATCAAAAATCTCTCAATTTATTATGATTATATGGGAATTGCAAAGTGGTGTACCGGAGAATGGAAAACCGGTAAGGCAGGTACTATTGCATACAAAAAATATTACGATAAAATTAAACATAAAGTTAAAGTAACTTTTTATAAAGTAAAAGGACATTCCGGAGATAAATATAATGATTTAGCAGACAAACTTGCAAAAGAAGTCTGTGGAATCGGGTAGCATATCAGATGTTGAAACGGAGTTGATTTGAGCTATGGGATTTTTTTATAAAGAAGAAGAATGGGTTGAAGATAACCCCGTTGAAAAAGAAGATGAATATGTAGAAATTTTTGGCAAAAGCAAAGGTCATCCAATAAGAACATTCTTCAGATTATACAAAGGCGCATACTGGAGATTTCTTTTGGCAGGCTTTTTATTTGTGCTAAAAAACAGCCCTGTCTGGGTACTTCCCATTGTAACCGGAAATATTATCAACATTGCCACAAAACCTACCGTACATTCCTCCGGAGAAATCGCGGTCAACATTGCTATCATTATTACACTTATCGCATTTAATATTCCATTGAATTATTTATTTAACGTGTGCCAGAGCACTGCAACACGTGCAGTGGAAGCCCACCTTAGAAGTTCGCTGGTGAGAAAACTACAGCAGCTCTCCATCTCTTACCATAAAGAAAATGAATCCGGACGTCTTCAGTCCAAGATTATCCGGGACGTTGAAGCAATTCAGCAGTTATCTTCCCAGATATTTGGAAATATGCTCACAATCACATTAAATATTGTTGTTGCGCTTATCGTAACCGTTTCCAAAAGTCTTATTGTCTTTTTCTTTTTTGTTATTACAGTTCCTATTGCCGGCGCATTAATTGGTATATTCCGTAAAGGCATCCGGAGGACTAACCGCGAATTTCGTAAGCAGATGGAGGAGACCTCTACCAAGGTAGTAGAAATGGTGGAACTGATTCCTGTTACCCGTGCCCACGCATTGGAAAATGAGGAAATTAAAAAAATGGGAAGTTTCCTAAACGGTGTAGCGCATAAGGGATATAAATTAGATATTATGCACGCAAATTTTGGGGCTGTGAGCTGGTGTATGTTTCAGGCATTTCAGATTGTCTGCCTTGCTTTTACCGGATATATGGCTTACCGCAATGTTATTTCCGTGGGCGAAATTGCCACATACCAAAGCTATTTTACCACCATTGTAAATCAGGTGGCAGCTATCATTATGATATTACCAAATATGGCAAGAGGGACAGAGTCCATTACAAGTATTGGAGAAATTCTTCTCTCTGATGATGTGGAACAATATGCCGGAAAGAAAAAGTTAGAAAAAATCATTGGAAACTTTGACTTTAAGAATGTTTCTTTTCATTATGACGAGTCAAAAGAAGTATTGTATCGGTTTAACCTATCTGTGAAGTCCGGAGAAACCGTTGCTTTAGTAGGTGAATCGGGCGCCGGTAAAACAACTATTTTAAATCTGCTGATAGGTTTTATTAAACCTGTAGAAGGTCATATTTATTTGGACGGATACGACTTGAATGATATTAATTTGCGAAGTTACCGGGATTTTGTAGCGGTGGTTCCCCAGAATACCATATTATTCTCCGGTTCTATCCGGGACAATATTACATACGGTATGCCTGACATAACAGAAGAACAGTTAATGAAAGCAATAAAATCTGCCAATCTTTCAGATTTTATTGAAGAATTACCGGAAGGACTTGACACAATGATAGGGGAAAATGGAGGCAAATTATCCGGTGGTCAGAGACAACGCCTTGCTATCGCCAGAGCTTTAGTCAGGGATCCAAAAGTAATTATTTTTGATGAAGCAACATCTGCCCTCGACAGTACATCTGAAAAGCAGATACAGACTGCCATTGAAAACATGGCAAGCACAAGAACCACATTTATCGTGGCTCATAGATTATCCACAATCCGAAACGCTGATAAAATCGCTGTGATTGGAAACGGCGGCTGTACGGAATTTGGCACATATGACGAGCTGATGGAACTAAAAGGCGAGTTTTATCATATGCGGAAATTACAGACAGACTAAAATCTGTGATATTCTGCCGCAAAACTCCTCTTATTAGATATAATTCATCAACTCTTCCGGTTCATCTATAACTGCCATACTCTGTAATCCTTCCAGCAAAGTCCGGTCACGGAACCCCCACGCGCACAAAACGCAATCCATTCCTGCATTGTCAGCAGTCGCTTTATCAACGTCGGAGTCTCCGACATAAACAGCCTCCTCTTTTGTGCATTTCAGAACTTCCAATGCACGGTAAACCAAATCCGGCGCCGGCTTTTTCGCAATTCCTGCCGATTCATTTTCTCCAAAAGCCACATCTATCAGCCCGCTAAAATAGGTATCGTAGAGTTTCTGCACTGCTGCATGGGCTTTATTGGATACAATCGCCATTTTGATGTTTTTCTCTTTTAAACGCCCCAGCAATCCGCTGATTCCGTCATAAAGATCTGTTTTGTCCTCACAATGCTGCCGGTAATAACTTAAAAACAGCGCATACGCCTGCTCAAAATGAGGATTGTCTGCTCCTTGAGGAATGGAACGGATCATGAGATTGCGAATTCCGTTTCCAACATGCTGTTTGACCATTTCGGTATCATGCTGCGCAAAACCAAACTGTTGTTGTACATATCGGACAGAATCCGCCAAATCGTCAATCGTGTTTAATAGTGTTCCATCTAAATCAAAAATTACCGCTTTGTACATTTTTCCTCCCGACTTCTGACTGTCTGCTGTTTTCAATCGCGATATACGTTTCCAATTTTGATTTTGCCCTCATGGATTATACATGAAAAGTTTCTGTGACCTCCTCTGCGTCCGAGCCTTTTAAATATGTCACTTGAACTGTATTCTCATCTGTAAATCCGGCTTTCCTGACCGCATTATTTGGATCTGCGGTATCATACATATCGAGCGCAATCTCCCTGTAAGATTTTTTTTGAAACATATCCTGAATAATCAGCTTATCCGGCTCAAACCGAATCAGTTTCGTACCGCTCTCATCTCGTGGATTTTCATAGAGTTCTGATACCCTGCCTTGTCTGCTGTCAAAGTAACGGACCTGACGGACACCCGCGCCTGCAGAAGTGACAATCTTGATAATTTCATTTTTTAACTTTTCCGCAACAGGTTCTTTATATAAACCTTCTTCCCTGTATACAGGCTTTCCGTCAGAAGCATACAACGCGTATCTGTATTGCGTCTTATTATCCTGTCCATAAGTTTCCATTTGAACTGACGTATAATCAATCCTGTCTGACAATTTTAATTTCCACAATACATCTTTCTTTGCTTCCTGCTTTTCAAAATATTCCCCAACTTCTTTCCCAGTACTTGCTTCTCCGTTAATGCGGTAAATTCGTTTTGAATCGTCCTGTTCATCAATATCCACACAGCACAATTCAATAAACGAACAATTTTTCCCATCAAATTTCAGTTTCTCGATGAAGTTGATTACCGCGCCACCGGAAGATATAAATGTCCCGTCTTCCTTAATCCGTTCCATTCCCCTGAAAGGAAATTCCCAGCCGTATACGGTGTCGGACTCACGATGTAATACTAAAATATCCGTATTACTCAATTCGAGCAAAAGCTCTGAGTTCCCGTCAGAATCCATGTCTGCCACGCACCACTGGTTCATTTCTACTTTTTCCGGCTCTTGGGAAACATGATTTCCCACGTTTTCATTTTTATCACTGTCCGACGGTGTCAGATAGCCCGATGAAACATAATCTTTCAGATAAACTTCCTTTTGTGAAGCTGTGTCATAAAACGCCGCCTCATTTTCAAAAATCTTTTCTATCAGCCGGTCGTTGATTTTTGCCTGCGCTTGATTGTTCGTCTTTTTAGCCTCAACCGTTTGCTCCCGCGTTTCTGCTGCGGACGTTGCTTCCGACGTTTTTTCCGTCTCCTCTTTTTTTACTGTCCCGGCTTCCTTTTTCTGTGAACAGCCTACGATAGACAACATCATCATAAAACATAATAAAATCCATATTTTTTTCATACGCAATATCCTTTTTTACTTCTCTTATTGTCTGACTTTTATGTGGACTTCCCGAAGCTGCTGCTCTGTCACCTCTCCCGGCGCACCGCACATCAAATCCTGCGCATTACCGTTCATTGGGAATGGAATGACTTCACGTATATTCTCCTCATCACGAAGCAGCATAATCATACGGTCAACACCCGGCGCCATACCTGCATGCGGCGGAGCACCATATTGAAATGCATTGTATAAAGCGCCAAATTTTTCCTTCAAATCTTCCTCTGTATATCCGGCAATCTCAAATGCCTTAACCATAATTTTCATATCATGGTTTCTCACTGCTCCTGATGATAACTCTACACCATTACATACAATATCATACTGATATGCAAGAATCTCTTCCGGCTTTTTGGTCTCCAACGCCTCAAGTCCACCCTGCGGCATGGAAAACGGATTGTGGGTAAAAATCATCTGCTTGGTCTCGTTGTCGTATTCATACATTGGGAAGTCGTTAATATAGCAGAACATAAACCTGTTCTTTTCTATCAGGTCGAGCCGTTCTCCCAATTCTGTCCGAATCTGTCCGGCGTAAAGAGAAGCGTTTTTCTCATTGTCCGCAATAAAGAAAATCGTATCTATCGGCTTTAACCCTGCCTGTGTCCGGATTTCGTCTTTCATGTCATCCGGAATAAATTTATCAATCGGTCCTTTGTACGTTCCATCTTCTAGTACTTCAAGATAACCAAGTCCGCCCATTCCGATGCTTTGGGCAAATTTTAATAACTTCTCATGCTGTCCTTTGGAAAGTTTCTGCTTAATGACGATTGCTCTGACTGTCTTTCCATGGAATGGTTTGAAAGTACATCTCTGAAAGAAATCTGTTACGTCAATAATTTCTAACGGGTTACGAAGGTCCGGTTTATCCGTACCATACTTTAGCATTGCTTCTTTATAACTGATGACCGGAAACGGCGTCTGTGTTACTTCGTACCCTTCCGGTGCAAATTTTCTGAATGTATCTGCAAGCACTTCTTCGCCAACGCGGAAAACATCTTCCTGCGTGGCAAAACTCATCTCAAAATCGAGTTGGTAGAATTCTCCCGGCGAGCGGTCTGCCCGCGCGTCCTCGTCACGAAAACAAGGAGCAATCTGAAAATATTTATCAAAACCGGACACCATCAACAACTGTTTGTACTGCTGCGGCGCCTGTGGCAATGCATAAAATTTCCCTTTAAACTTTCTGGATGGAACAATGTAATCTCTTGCCCCCTCCGGTGATGATGCGCAAAGAATCGGCGTCTGAATCTCCAAAAATCCCATCTCTGTCATCTTCTGTCTCAAATATGAAATAACATTTGAGCGGAAAATCATATTGTCTTTTACCTTTGTATTTCTCAAATCAAGATACCTGTATTTCAGTCTGACATCTTCCCTTGTTTCCTTCGAAGTTATAATTTCAAACGGAAGCTGTCTGTAAGTTTTTCCCAGTACATCAACTTTTTTTGCCTCTAACTCAATCGTTCCCGTTGGAATCTTTGGGTTGTATGTTTCCTCATCCCTATGCTCAACAGGTCCTTCCACAGAGATACAGTCCTCCCTGCACAGTCCTTCTAACAATGATGTATCACGCATAACCACCTGCATGACACCATACATATCTCTCAAATCAATAAAGGATACACCACCATGGTCACGTATATTTTCAATCCATCCTGCAATCCTGACTGTTTCTCCTACATTTGCTTCTGATAACTTTTCCATTGTCACATCGCGATAAATGTTATTTGTATTAACGTCCATTTTTCTCTCCCTTCATACAAAATAATAATTGAGTGATTTTATTTTCAAAAATAGTCTTCATCGCTTTGGGATTTCCCAAAAAAGTAAAAGATTCATTCTTTTCAGAACGAATCTTTTTATTTCTTCCAAACGTCCTGAAAACTTTTCTTCAGGACGAACTAATTTTTCTAAACTGTCCGCGGTACCACCTGACTTACTGCAAATGCAGCCACTCATCGGTGAGTTAAAAGGCTGTTCACCTCTCACCTGCTGTTTATCGTTCAGCAACGGCTCACCTACTAAAACCTCCACCCTGCATCGCCACACGAAAAATGTATATGATACCTGTGTCGTCTTTTCAGCTTGCAGCTCCGGAGTGTTATTCATCTTAATTCATTCTACAGGACTCTCACCTTCGCCTGCTCTCTGTCAGCGATAATTAAGACTACTTCTCTCCTTCTACGCCATTAAAAGTGATTATATAATAGGAATGTTGCAGTGTCAAATAAAAATTTTCACAGCAAACGCAATCAGCCATGCAATCGCACACTGCAGCAGCACCACAATCATTGCCCATTTTCCGCCCAACTCCCGTTTTACAGAAGAAATTGCTGCAACACATGGAGTATAAAGCAGTGTGAAGACCAAAAATACAATCGCTGTCTGTGGGGAGAACATAGTATTTAAAGCCTTTCCGCCTAAAAGTACGGTCATAGTGCTGACCACACTTTCTTTGGCTGTAAATCCTGTAATAAGTGCTGTTGATGCTCTCCAGTCTCCAAAACCAAGCGGTGCAAATATTGGAGCAATCGCTCCTCCCAGCATGGCAAGAATACTGTCGCCGGCATCACTTACAAGATTAAAATGTAAGTCAAATGTCTGTAAGAACCAGATAATCATTGATGCCAGAAAAATAATCGTAAATGCTCTGGTTATAAAATCTTTCGCCTTATCCCACATTAACCGAAGAACGCTTTTTGCTCCCGGCAGTCTGTAATTTGGAAGTTCCATGACAAAGGGAACCGGTTCCCCTTTAAACTTCGTTTTATCCAGAAGCAGTGCATACAATACTGCCACAATAATGCCGGTAAAATACAGTCCGGTCATAACAAGAGCTGCATGTCCCGGAAAGAAAGCTGCGGAGAAAAAAGCATATATAGGTATCTTTGCCGAACAGCTCATAAAAGGAGTAAGCATTATTGTCATCTTTCTGTCACGCTCTGATGGTAGTGTTCTGGTAGCCATAATAGCCGGCACCGAACATCCAAATCCGATAATCATTGGGACAAAACTCCTGCCGGACAATCCCAGCTTTCGAAATATTTTATCCATGACAAAAGCAATACGCGCCATATATCCACTGTCTTCCAACAGAGATAAAAAGAAAAACAAAACCACAATAATGGGAAGAAAACTGAGTACACTTCCCACTCCTACAAACACGCCATCTATAATCAAAGATTGTAAAACTTTATTCACATGGGCAGCATTCATTGCATTTTGACATAATGAACTAAAACTGCTGATTCCTATATTCATTAAATCCTGCAGCCATGCACCCACAACGCCAAAGGTAAGCCAGAATATCATCGCCATAATAACGATGAAAGATGGAATTGCAGTGTATTTTCCGGTAAACACTTTGTCTATTTTACGGCTTCTCGCACGCTCCTTGCTCTCTCTTGGGCGTACTACCGTCTCTTTACACACTTTGTCGATGAAGGTAAATCTCATCTTTGCAAGCGCCGCGTGCCGATCCATGCCGCTTTCCTTTTCCATCTGTAAAATGATGTGTTCAATCATTTGTTTTTCATTATCATCCAGATGAAGACGCTCTGTTACCTCATGGTCGCCTTCGATAATCTTGCTCGCTGCAAATCTTACCGGTATCTCATTTTGATGCGCATGGTCATCAATTAAATGCATAATCGAATGAATACATCTATGTACAGCTCCGCCATCCTCTCCGTATGCATCGCAAAAATCCATTCTTCCCGGGCGTTCCCTATGAATTGCTACATGCATCACATGTTCTATCAACTCACTTACGCCCTCGTTTTTGGTTGCCGAAATAGGCACCACCGGAATGCCAAGCGTAGCCTCTAATTTGTTTACATCAACAGAACCTCCGTTGGCTGTCACCTCGTCCATCATATTCAGTGCCAATACCATAGGAATATTCAATTCTATCAGCTGCATTGTAAGATATAAATTACGCTCAATATTTGTTGCGTCTACGATATTAATAATGCCACGCGGTCTTTCATCTAAAAAATAATGTCTGGAAACGACCTCCTCGCTGGTATACGGCGACATGGAATATATTCCCGGCAGATCCACAACCATTGTATTTTCCCTTCCTCTGATTGGACCGTCTTTTCTGTCTACAGTCACTCCGGGAAAATTACCTACATGTTGGTTCGCACCTGTCAGCTGATTAAAGAGGGTTGTTTTTCCACAATTTTGGTTTCCTGCGAGTCCAAAGGTAATCAGCTGTCCCTTCTCAATTTTCTCTCCACGCTGTTTTACGTGGTAGATTCCCGACTCTCCGATATGCGGATGTTTTGTGGAATTATGAATACCTTTCTGAATGATTTTCTCTTCTTCAGCAAAGTTTTTCTCCTTTGTATCCTGAAGCTGTTCTATATCAATACAAGCTCCGTCATTTTTTCTCAATGTCAGCTCATATCCCCAGATTTTGTATTCAATCGGGTCGCCCATAGGTGCCGCTTTCACATATTCTATCTCGATTCCCGGAATTAATCCCATATCCAAAAAATGTCTTCGCAGCTGTCCCTCGCCGCCTACATTTATGATTTTTGCTCTCTGTCCCTGTTTTAATTCTGAAAGCTTCATCCTTTGCCTCCTGACACTTTGAAACGAATCATTCTTTTCATCCGTTTGACAAAGTATTTCTTCCCCTTATTTCTTAAAGGAGAACAATCCCTTCTTTTCGTATGGTTCACTGGACATGGAAACAAAAGTATATCCGGTATCTTCAACTGTCTTTTTAACATCAGCCTCATTGAGTTCTTCTTCACTGATGACAACAGATTCTTTATCCGTATGGGAACTTGAAACTTTTTTTACCTTAAATTGATTTCTGATAGCATCATTCATATGTGATTCGCACATTCCACATGCCATTCCATCTATTTTAATAACTGTTTTAACCATAACATTACCTCCCTGTTGGTTCGACAAATTATATTACTGATTTAATCCCGGAATATTTGGTATTGTTGCAAAGCCTTTTTTCAACTCTTCATCGGTTGGAATATGGTCACTCATAACTCCATCATTGAATTTTTCATATGCGACCATATCAAAATATCCTGTTCCTGTCAGTCCGAATACAATCGTTTTTTCTTCTCCGGTTTCTTTGCATTTCAATGCTTCATCCATAGCTACCTTGATGGCATGACTGCTCTCCGGTGCAGGAAGAATGCCCTCGACTCTTGCAAATTTTGTGGCAGCTTCAAATACCTCTGTCTGTTCTACAGAAGTAGCTTCGATCAATCCGTCATGATACAGCTGTGATAAAATAGAACTCATTCCATGATACCTCAAACCACCTGCATGGTTTGCTGATGGAATAAATCCATTTCCCAATGTATACATTTTTGCCAATGGACAAACGTTTCCTGTATCACAGAAGTCATATACGAACTTACCACGTGTGAAACTTGGGCAGGAAGCAGGTTCTACAGCAATAATTCTGTAATCCTGTTCTCCTCTTAACTTTTCGCCCATAAACGGTGAAATCAATCCTCCGAGATTGGAACCGCCGCCGGCACATCCAATAATAATATCCGGCTTTATGCCATATTTTTCCAATGCGGTCTTTGTCTCTAATCCGATAACGGTCTGATGAAGCAGTACCTGTGACAATACCGAACCTAACACATATCTGTAACCTTCCTGTGTGGTAGCCGCTTCAACTGCTTCAGAGATTGCACAGCCTAAACTTCCGGTTGTCCCCGGAAATTCCTTTAAAATCTTTCTTCCGACTTCTGTTTTGTTAGATGGAGAAGGAGTAACCGTTCCACCATAGGTACGCATAACCTCACGCCGGAATGGCTTCTGCTCATAAGATACCTTTACCATGTATACCTGACAATCCAAATCAAAGAAAGCACATGCCATAGATAAAGCTGTTCCCCACTGACCTGCTCCTGTTTCTGTGGTAACACCTTTTAATCCCTGTTTCTTTGCATAGTATGCCTGCGCAATCGCCGAATTTAGTTTGTGGCTTCCGGAAGTATTGTTTCCTTCAAATTTGTAGTAAATTTTTGCCGGTGTGTCCAATGCTTCTTCCAAAAAATATGCACGTACCAATGGTGAAGGTCTGTACATTTTATAAAAATCAAGTATCTCCTTTGGAATATCAAAATATGGTGTTGTGTCATCAAGCTCCTGTTTTACCAGTTCATCACAAAAAACAGGTCTTAAATCCTCAAATTGCATTGGCTCCAATGTTGCAGGATTTAACAATGGCGCCGGTTTATTTTTCATATCAGCACGCACATTGTACCACTGTTTTGGTAATTCCTTTTCCTCCAAATAAATTTTATATGGAATCTTTTTTTCTGCCATAAATATATATCCTCCTTATATTTTATTGTAACCACTTTTATTATAATATCACATTTTTACTTTCAGAAAAAGGGACAATACCTCCGAGGAAATTTTTAAGACTTTTTTCTTGCACTTTTTCATATACTTTTACAAAACATCTTTCGGAGAATTTATGCCAAAATGTAATTCGGAACAAACCACCCTGATAAAGAGAAGCATCCTCTGGCTGATAGTTCTTCTTGGCGTAGTAGGGTTGACATATTATTACGAAGAAAACCTCTTTAAAGACGGATGGGAATCCATTACAACTTCATCTTCCCCAAAAGAACCTGCCATATATTCTGTTCAGACTGACAAGCCCCAAGTGGCATTAAGCTTTGATGTTGACCGGGGTGATAAGGACACAAAGAAAATATTAAACATACTAAAAAAATATAAACTGCATGCTTCTTTTTTTATGACCGGAAATTGGATAGACAATTATCCTGATGATGTAAAAGCCATGCAAAAAGACGGACACGACCTTGGTAACCACAGCGAAAATCACAAGCATATGTCGCAGCTTAGCACCGCTGAAATATATAATGAACTAAATAGGGTTACGGAAAAAGTAAAGAAGCTGACCAATACAACGATGTGTTTATTCCGCCCGCCTTACGGAGACTATGATAATGAACTGATTAAGCAGGCAAAAAACTGTAATTACTTTACAATACAGGGAAATGTAGATAGCCTTGACTGGAAAGACTATGGAGCAGACTCTATTGCCAATACAGTTTTAAACCATAAAAACTTAAAAAACGGTTCCATTATTCTGTTACATAATGGAGCAAAATACACAGCAGAAGCGCTTCCTAAAATCATTGAAGGATTACAGAAAAAAGGATATGAAATCGTTCCCATATCCAAACTAATATATAAAAAAAATTACCATATGGAAGATGATGGCAGACAGGTAAAAAATTAGCAAATTTATATTGCAATTTATTTTTACAATCCCTCGTTTCATAGATATAATAGATATAACAAAAAACTTTTTTTGAAAAGGAGAATGTCTGATGAAACGATTTATTGTTCAAAAAATTACAACATTTATGTTGGCAGCAGCTCTTATATTGGGATGCTGCACTGCTGCCCCTGTTACAGCAAACGCTGCCGGCAAAAGCTCCAGCATAGCAAAAAGCGGTCTGACACTGCGCAAAAAAAGTGTGAAAATCGGAAACTATAAAATTTATATCGGGAAAAAAGCCGGTCGGAGAAAATACCCGATTTATAAGAAAAACCTAAAGACAAAAAAGAAGGTTTTTGCCGGATATAGCGTAGAAAAAAATTATTACACATACAAAAAGAATATCCTGGTTTTTACCAATAACGGATATTTATATAAGACAAAACTGACACAGAAGAAGCGTGCCAGAATGAAAAATTTTAAGAAAAATTCCTATATGGTATCTATTTATTCCAAAAAATATATGATTACGCAAAAAGGGTCAACCTTGAGCAAACTCAATGTATCAACCGGAAAATCAGAAGTTCTTACAACAAAAGGTCCTTCGGTACAACGCATTTTTACTCTGGACGGTGATACGCTTTACTACGCAAAGCATAATGTATCAAAGAAAATAGATGCAATATATTCTTTGAACATCAAAAACAAAACCTTACATTCGGTCAACCTCCCATTGGGATACATTTTGGAAACAAAGAATCTGATTCCTTACAAAAATTCCATATATTTTACGGTAAATGTATGCAAGGTTTTAGAAGATACGCTTACAACCGGAGGGTTTGGCATGACTAACGACATGCGGATTATGAAATATTCTGCGGCGGCGGGATTATCGGAGTATCTGGCAAATAGTTCCGTAATAAATTTTTCCGGTAATTATCTATACTATTATACCGGTCGTGAAGGCATGACAGATCCTTATCCTGTAATTCATCAGTACAATACACTGACCAAAGAAGATAAAAAAATTGTGGATACCAAAAACATGACTCTGTACGCAGACCTGATATTGAAGGTACAAAAAAATGGCAGCGTGCTGACAATTTACACCTGTAATTCAGAATCATACAATAAAACTGCTGTATACACAATTAATGAAGATGGAACCAACCTTTGCCTGAAAGAACATAAAAACTAGTTTTTGAAGTTTTTTCTTTTGTATATCCGATAATAATTAAAAAATTGTGTTATAATAGGATTAATTCTTGCAAAGGATTGGAGGAAAATATGAAAACAGGACTGGTATTAGAAGGAGGCGCCATGCGTGGAATGTACACCGCTGGTGTACTTGATATATTGATGGAAAATAATATTACCGTAGATGGTACTATCGGAGTTTCTGCCGGCGCGACATTTGGCTGCAATTTTAAATCCCGGCAAATTGGTCGCTCCATCCGCTATAACATGAAATATTCCCGTGACCCAAGATATGTTGGGCTGCGCTCACTGATTAAAACAGGAGATTTGTATGGTGCAGATTTTTGTTATAAAGAGATACCCAATAAATTAGATATATTTGATGTAGAAACATATAAAAATAATCCGATGGATTTTTACGTGGTTACTACAGATGTAAACACGGGAAAACCAATATACCACTCCTGTCCCAATGGCGACAGCAAAGATATTGAATGGTACCGTGCTTCAGCCTCCATGCCATTTGTATCACGTATTGTAACAATAGATGGCAGAGAAATGCTGGATGGGGGAATTGCCGATTCTATCCCTATTCACAAATTTAGAGAAATGGGATATGAAAAGAATATTGTTATTCTGACACAGCACAATGGCTACAGAAAAAAGAAAAACAGTATGCTTCCTCTTATCAAATTAAAAATGGGAAAGAAATATCCAAACCTAGTCCACGATTTGGCAGTACGCCATGAAGTCTACAATCAGACATTAGACGACCTAAAGAAACTGGAATCCCGTGGTGAAGTTTATATTATTCAGCCAAAAAATCCCATTACAATTCACCGGACGGAACGCAATCCGGAAAAATTAAAGAACTTATATGACACCGGACGCAAAGAAGGTTTGGAACATCTTGAAAATATTAAAAAATTTCTTGGATAAAAAGGGACTGTAAAAAAAGGAAGGTAAAAATGTTCTGTTCCCTGCCCTATCTCTGGGGCAGGGAATTTTATCTGTAAAAAGATATGTAATTTATTTTCTTCTATCATGAATTTTTAAAGATTTTACATGTATAATGGGCTGGGTTCGTGAAATATATATGTAATTTATTTTTACCCGGCATGCATTCTCAAAGTTTTTACATATATACTGAGCTAGATTCACAAAAAATATATGTAGTTCATTCTTATCTATCATGTATTTCTAAAAATTTTACATATATACTTGGCTGGGCTGTTAAAAAATATATGTAGTTTATTCTCTCCCGGCATGCATTCTCAAAGATTTTACATATATACTAGGCTAGTCTGACAAAATATATATGTAATCTATTCTCTCCCGGCATGCATTCCAAAAGTTTTTACATATATACTTGGCAGTTTGACAAAAATTTCCATGAAAAAAGGACTTTTTACAGTCCCTTTGCTACATCCATAATTTTTTTATTTCCGTTCTATGGCAACTCCTGTGGTATTCGGTCCAACATGTGAAGAAATAATAAGATTGAGTTCCACACTGTCTTTGCAGGAAACTGCTTCCTTACACGTATTAAAAAGTTCCTCATTTCCTACATATATGGCACCGATGCGGGCGTTTTCTTTTTCTTTTACAATATCGCTGATACTCTTAAATGCCATCTTTTGTCCCCGAACCTTTTTGAAAGCTACAATTTTACCTTCGCGGATGGTCAGTATCACTTTAATGTTGAGGACATCTCCTATTTTCCCAACTGCCGGGGAAACACGTCCTCCCTGCACCAAATATTTAAATTCATCAACAATAAAATAAATGTCAATCTTATCTATTTTATTTCGTACAATCTCTGCGACTTCAGCCGCTGTTTTTCCCTCATCTGCTGCATCTACTGCATCTGCACATAAAAAGCCGGCTGCCATAGTCATATTCAAAGAATCAATAACCTCAATCGTTGCTTTCGGATACGCTTCCTTTAATTCCTGTCCTGTGGCATATATCGTGTTATATGTACCACTCATTCCTGAAGAACAGGCAACGCAGACAATATCTTTTCCTTCTTTTAAGACCTGTTCGAATTTCCTCCGCACGAAATCAGGATTGGCGCCCGCCGTATAGGCTCTGGTTGTCTTCAGCTTTTCAAAAAATGTTTTTCTGTCTAAAACTTTCTCATCACCGTACATTTCTTCCGGATTAAAATAATAATACTGTGGAAGCACCTGAACACGGTCTGCATACTGCTTTGGAACGTCTACATCTCCATCTGTAAAAATCACTATTTCTCTCATCAATCTTCTACTCCTCTGCAATATATGTTGGTGCATTCTTTGGGCTTTTCCCTTTAATTACATTATGATAATATGCGTAGGTCATAGGAGTACGTCCACTTCCGTTAATATCTCCTTCGATTACCTCTCCCAGAAAAACCGTATGGGAAGAGGTTTCCATGGTATCAATTACCCTGCATACAATATAGCCACAGGTGTCATTGAGAATTGGCATTCCATCTGACATCTTAAAATCCACATCCTGAAACTTATTCGTATCCTTTCCGGAAAAAAATCCAAATCTGCCAATCAGGGATGGTTCGGAATCTTCGGCTAAAATATTAACCACAAATTTTCCACACTCCCTGATACATTGATTTGTGTAATTGTCATGGTTGATACTGATTGCCACCGTTGCCGGCGAAGATGTAATCTGCATTGCAGAATTTGCAGTACAGCCTGTTGCCCTTCCATCATCCATGGTAGAAACGACATATACTCCGTAAGATAAATTTCGAAATACTTTGTTGTTCATAATAATCTCCTTTCAGCCTCGTATTGTCCAACATTTTATGGAATTTCTAATTCTAATAATAAATCATTTCGTATTTGCCTTTCGGCGGATTATTTTTAAAATAAGTATCAACGCCAGAACCTTCTTTACAGTAAATCTTTACTCCTTCAAGTCCCTCTTCCGTGTCTAAAATTCCTTCTTTCATATTCATAACATTCTCCGGAAAATGAATTTCCTGTATCTGACTGTCTCCAAATGCCCACTTTTCTATTTCACTGACTCCATTCTCAATATATACAATTCTGACCTCGGAAAATGAGAAGGCGCCACTATCAATTTTCTTAACATTAGACGGAATAGTTACTCTCTTTGTATTTAATGCCCTGTCATAATCAGCAGAAAAAGCATTTTCCGCAATACCTGTCACGGACTCCGGAATCGTTACTTCCTGCTGGTTGCCATTGTAAGCCAATAATATTCCCTCTTCGTCTATTGCAAATCCACTCTCATCAAACATTCCTGTTTTTTCATAATAGGCATTGGTCTGACAATTATAATCCAGTTGGTCTGCCGCGTCTTCTTCCTCTCGAAAATAATAAATTTTATTTCCTTCCTCATCAATAATATAAAAATATTTTTTCAAATCATATTGGTCCGTACTATCATCAATAATGTCTTCTAATTCCTTCTCCTCATCTATGTAGCGCATGGAATATCGCCTGCTTCCCAGCTTCAATGCATGATTTCCCACTTCATACTGACCTTTTCTGAATTGTTCTCCATACATATCTCTTTCATCAAAGCCGGCATCATCAAAGCGGACAACATATAATTCATCCAAATCCACTTTATACCATGTACCTTCCAAAGAGATATTTTTATACTCACCTTTGTCTGTAAAAGCATCTCTATGCCTGCATTTTACAAATAAAAACATTGTTAAAACCAATATTAGAATAATTCCATCTATAATTAATATTTTTTTTGACTTTACTATTGTGTCTTTCATCGTATTACTTCTTTTTCTTCTTTATCTTCAGTTTCCTTACTTTAGACCATTTTCCATAAACACGTTCACCAAACTGATACCGGTATGCACGGACTCTGATATAATAAGTCTTCTTATTTTTGAGTTTTGTTATGGTGTACTTTATCTTTTTGGTTCTTCTTGTCTTTGTCTTCGAAGCCTTAAACTTTCTGTTTGTTGAATACTGTATCTCGTATTTATAAGCATGACTGACTTTTTTATATTTGATTAAAACTTTATATTTTTTTGATTTTTTAGAAACTTTCCTTATTTTTCCAACAAATTTAATCTTTGACTTTCCTGTTTTAACCGCAGGTACCGGTGTAGTCTTCTTTCCGTCATGGCATATATATGAGGCGTCTGCCATATATTTGCCGGCTTTAAAATCCGTGGAAAGATATACTGTACTGTTCTTATACTTTAATGCCACCGTTCCCTGTGAGATTTTACCGTTATTTTCTTCTCTCTGTGTGGCATTTGCTTCAATGGTTCGCGGCGCACTGACACTTGCAAGGTGAACCACGGAAGCGCCGGTCTTTTTGGAATTAATGTTTCCAATATTCAAATTCGGATTATACTTCTGCTGGTCATATGCCCAATGCGAATGTCCGTTAAACATTGTGACATTGGCATATTTGTTTAACAGCTTTCTAAACCTTTTTTCATCATCTGTTCCAAATGTATATGTTAAATCATAAGTATAGCCACCCGGATTTTTCAGATTTCCCACTGCTGTTGTTACATCACCGTTTTCTGAAGCAAAATATGTGTGGAAGAACAAATAAACATTTTTATTTGCATAAGTATTGAGATTTTTCTCCAGCCAGTTTAACTGCTGTTTTTCTAACAGGTTGCTGTATTTGCTATTGTACGACCATCTTGTCTGACTAAGGAAAATAAATATATCTCCCTGCTTTTCATATACAAAATCTACTCCGTTACTGTTGATATTTTTAATATGTTTATCTGTCTTTTTCTTTGTATTGACAAATTGATTAAAATATTTCATGCCATGTACATCATGATTTCCCATACATGTATAAACTGTCATCTGCGGGTATTTGTCTGTTGCTGTTTTAAATTTCGTATAAGCAGTCTTTTCGCCATTACTGCTTAAATCACCCGTTAATCCTACAAAATCAATGCCCTGATTATGAATGAACTTTAACGCATTGTCAAATGCGCCGACAGAATCATCTGCTGAAAAATCATTGTAACGGTTATAGTGTACATCGCTCATAAGTCCGAACTTATAGGATAAACTTCCCTCATTAAATTTTTTCCCCGCAGGAATATCATATGTGGATATTGTCTCCGATTCGCTGTTCATCAGTAATAATTTGTCTGCGCCCTGTGGAATGACCGTGTAGGTAGACGGCGTCTTGTATGTTGCTGTCAGATTGCTCTCTGTGGTAGTAATATCTGCCAGCTCTGTAAATTCAACACCGTTGTATGTTAATTTATTTCCATTTTCATCTCCCCAGAATAACTGATAATCTCCCGGTTCTGCCGTACTGACGGTTATTTCACCATATGCCAGTCCCGCATCTTTATATTGAAAATTATACTCTATTTTGTTTTGTACTGTTGCTGCCGTTTCGCTCATATCCGCAATCACCGGATTACAACCGGAAAACATCATAACTGCTAATACCACAGCCAATATCCCTGATAGAATCTTATTGACAAATCCGCTTTTCATATGAATCTCCTTTTTATTATAAAATTTATGTTTTTAGTATTCCAAAATACTTTTTTATTACTCAATGTTACTGACATAATTTCGTAACCAGCTGATTAATCACTTTACCGTCTGCACGCCCCTTAAATGCCGGCATAACCGTTTTCATAATCTGACCTTTATCCCCTGTGGCAAGCACTTCAGAAAATTTTTCTTTTAATTCTGCTTCTACTTCTTCCGCACTCATTAACTTTGGCGCATACTCATTAAAAACATCATATCTTGCCTGATACTCTTCTTTTAAATCAGTTCTGTCAGAAGGACAGCTGTCAATCTGCTCCTTCACGGTTTTTAATTCTTTTAAAATAACCTTATTTACCATTTCTTCAGGAATATCATCTCTGCAGCCTGCATCAATTCCTGCCTTTTTGACTGCCTGAATCAAAGCCGAAATAGACTCTTTTCTCGCCTTATCTCTTGCCTTCATGGCAGCAATCATATCTTTTTGTAATACTTTAATATCCATGAATAATACCTCTCTTCCTCTTTCCATTTATATTGTACATTTCTAAAATTATATGGTCAAGTGTACACAGTAATTTTGCTAAAACTGCCAGTATATTTTATCGCCCTGTTTTTTTATTTTTTGATTTTCTCCCTGTCTTTTTTATCTGCCGCGGCTTAATGAGACATTTTTTGTCAAAACCAATTAAATCCTCTCTCCCGGCAGCATAAAGCGCCTCTTTTACCAGTTGATAATTTTCAGGATTCCGATACTGCATTAACGCTCTCTGCATCGCTTTTTCATGTGGATTTTTGGGAACATATACCGGTTTCATTGTTCGGGGGTCCACCCCTGTATAATACATTACCGTAGACATGGTGGAAGGTGTTGGATAAAAATCCTGAACCTGCTGCGGAGTATGACCAATATCCCTTAAATATTCTGCCAGTTTTACCGCTTCTTTCATATCACAGCCCGGATGCGAACTCATAAAATACGGAATAACAAACTGATTTTTGCCGGCTCTTTCATTTAGTTTACGATATTTACCGATAAACTTTTCATACACGCAGTGTTCCGGTTTTCCCATATAATACAACACTCTGTCTGAAATATGCTCCGGCGCAACCTTTAACTGTCCACTGATATGATGTTCTACCAGCTCCTTAAAAAAAGCATCATTCTTATCTTGCATAATATAGTCAAAACGGATTCCGGAACGCACAAAGACTTTTTTCACCTTGGGCAGTTCTCTCAACTTGCGCAGCAGTTTTAAATACGCACTATGGTCTGTATCCAGATTTTTGCATGGCTTGGGCCATAGACACTGCTTCTGCGGGCATGTCCCACTTTTCAGCTGTTTTCTGCAGGCAGGATGATAAAAATTTGCCGTTGGTCCTCCCACATCATGAATATATCCTTTAAAATCCGGCATTTTTGTTATTTTCTCTGCCTCATTGAGAATCGAGGCATGACTTCTGGATTGAACAATTCTTCCCTGATGAAATGTCAATGCGCAAAAACTACATGCTCCAAAACATCCTCTGCAGCTAATCAGAGAAAACTGTACCTCCTGTATTGCAGGAACTCCGCCCTCTTTTTCATAAACAGGATGATACGTTCTTTCATATGGTAAATCATAAATATCATCCATCTCCTGTCGGCTCAAAGGTTCCTGTGGTGGATTTTGTACCACATATACCCCATCAGGATAAGGCTCCACCAGCGTCTTTGCATTTAATGCATCCGTATTCTCGTTTTGTATACGAAAACTCTCTGCGTACTTTCGCTTATCCTGCTTCATCTCATCAAAAGAGGGAAGTATAACAGGGTCATATGCCAATGACAAATCCTTTGTCTGAAACACAGTCCCCGGTATATATGTAATATCTTTGATGTCCATACCACTATCTAATGCTTCTGCTATCTGGACAATAGACTTTTCTCCCATCCCATACGAAATCAGATTGGCATGTGCATCCAATAAAATAGAATGTTTAAAACGATTACTCCAATAATCATAATGCGCCATTCTGCGGAGACTTGCTTCAATCCCTCCTATAATAATCGGTTTATTTTTGTATGTACGGCGAATAAGATTACAGTATGTTACAACTGCATGATCCGGTCGTTTTCCCATTACACCGCCCGGCGTATAGGCATCTGTGGAACGTCTTTTTTTAGAAACATAATAATGGTTTACCATAGAATCCATATTTCCACCCATAACAAGAAATGCCAGACGGGGCTCCCCTAATATATTGATACTGTCGGCATCCTTCCAGTCCGGCTGTGATATAATTCCCACATGATAACCATGCGCCTGCAGCACGCGACTGATAACAGCATGTCCAAAGGAAGGGTGATCCACATAGGCATCCCCTATTACATATACAAAATCCAACTGTTCTATTCCCTGCTCCTGCATATTCTGACGGGATATTGGTAAAAATGACATGAACCTTCTCCGTTTCCTTTTTTGTAACTGAAATAATAAGCAGCAATGCTTCAAAAAATTTTATTTCATGCTGCTTTCCGCTTCATCAAGACTACTGAATCCCTGCATATGCGCTGTATTTTCAATGGTCATCTGCGCAAGATTCTTTCCCTCTCTATATAAATCTACCACAAACCGGGCATACATTTTTATCAGCTGTTCGGAATACGTCAGTAATTCTCCTCTTAAATAGGTTTCATAGCTGGTATTATCTACGGCATCCCTGTCACTGGTAATATCACGTGCCTGGGATGCCAGTTTTGGATATTTAGATGCAAAATCCTTCATCCACTCTACCTGAATCTGAACAATCTGATTGACAATGGCTCTGGTTGCATCCGATTTCGGCGGGAAATATTTCTCCAATTTTTTATATTCCTCCAAAGAGGTATTTTCCATCATGCGGCCATATTTTTCTGTAATCATGTTCCAGCCCTTCGCCTTATTTTCCAGCCATAAATTTCTGATGCACAACAGCATTTCATCTGTCCATGTAAGATACTGACTCTTTCTCATTACATAAAAGAATGGCCAGTCATTTTGACATTCTGCTCTGCCTCCTTCATTCTCCACCTTGTCAAATGCTTCAAACTCCAGTTTGACAATTTCATCAATCATATCATCTCTATTGTACTCTGCTTTTTCCATAATTACTCCTACATAATCATTTAAAAAATTAGAAGCGGTATCTTCAATCAATCCCTGATTTTTCAACTCATTAATAATAAATTTTGCCACAATCTCTATTGTCAGCGCTTTTTGGTCATTCTCATTGACGGACATGTTATCGTATGCGTAATCTTTCCATGCCTCTCTCTGATCCGGCATATCAGCCAGAGCTCTCATAATATCTCCCACCTCCGGAAGAATTTCGAGTTCTTTTGTTCCCTTTAAAAGCCATTTATAATAGGGAGCATATTTCCCATTTAAAATATACAGGCACTTCATGGTATGCTCCATAAACTTTGCAATACAAATATTAGCTGTTACATAATCCTTTCTTCCCATGGAACGCCCATAGTTTACCTGCCCTGTCTGTGCCATGGCGGAGAGTTCTCTTGCAAGTTTCACCAGTACAGCTTTTTGGGGCTGCTTCATAAAGTGATTTCTTATATCTGTAAAAATTCCTTCATCATCTCTGAAAACCACACCATTGGTTACGGTAGCTAATTTGTAATCTTCAATCTCTATCCAATCTGATACCTTTTGCGGACTCTGCCTGAATCCGGTATATTTTTCATAAAAATCACCAATGAGCTGTACGCCACATCTTCCCTGTGCCATTTTTGTATCCATACGGGTAATTCCCATAAATGTTTTAGGGAGATGATTATATTCCTGTTGAAGTTTCTCCCCAATTTGCGCATACGTGGTCTTTGTCACCCATAAACAAAATCCCGGTCCAAAATCATGGTCCATGGAAAATTCATCATCAAACCCAAATCTTTCCGAACCTTCTCCGACAAATCCTACTGCAATTTTGTCTTCATATTCAGGAAACTTTTCATGAATCATCGGGGCGCCGACTTCTTCATAAAATTTCTTTGCAAGGCGGATGCCGGTAATTTTTTCTGCTGTATCATCCAAATTATAATCTGTTTTTTCACGTACTTTCTTTAAATTTTCCTCTGTAATCTGATAAGCTGTCCCTCTGCCCATATTCACTTCAATTTCTTTGAGTGCCTCTTCGTATAGGGAAACCGCTTCCCTATAGTGTCCTAATCTACACTGCGCCGCTGCCATGGCAGAAAGTGCGGCGCTGTAATGGAAATTTTTTATGCGGTCTTTGCGATATATGGCTAGTGCCTTTTCCAACAATTCCACTGCCTCATCCACCTTATTCAATTCGAGAAGAGATGCAGCAAGATTGGAATAAGTCGTAGCGACTTCAATTTCCGAACCTTTTATTTTTTTAATAATCTCCAATGCTTTCTTTAAATGCTCTACTGCCCTTTCAAAATCACCCATCTCCTGATATAAAAGCGCAATATTATTATTCAGGCTGGCAAATCTGTAATCATCCGCCGAAATATTATTCTCATAGATTTGAAATGTCTCCTTATAAAAATCAAGAGACTCCTGCAGCAGTCCTGCCGCTCTGTGGGCATTGGCAATATTTTGCAGGGCTGTGGCATAATCAATGCTCCCCTCAATCCCCATTTTCTTCATTAATTCCAAGCACTGGCGACATGCCTTGATGGATTTGTCATACTGACTGGTATCCCTGAAAAACCCCATCATTTCATTCAATATTGTAAACTGGGCGGATTCATCCTGTTCTTCTACTGCCTGTGCCATACTCCCATTAAAAAAAGGCTCCACATCCTTTAATCTTTTTTCTTCATATAGTTTATCCAAATCCTCAATAAAACGACTGATATTCATCTTAACTCTCCTAACGATACATAAAAAAAGCTACTTTCTTTTCAATATTCCTGCCAGCCCAAAAATTATAAATACTACAAGGTTTACCACAACTACACTGGCGCCTGCCGGTATGGAAAAAATATAGGAACATATCAATCCGGCTGTAAAGTTCACGACAGATAATATTGCCGAACAAATCGTCACGGATAGAAAACTCTTAAAAATTCTCATGGACGTTAATGCCGGAAAAATAATCAGGCTGGATATGAGCATTGCGCCCATCATTTTAATTCCAATTACCACCGTTACCGCTGTAAAAACGGAAATCAACGTATTGTATGTTCCGACCGGAACTCCTGTAGCCTTGGAAAAACTTTCATCAAAAGTGACCGCAAAAATTCTGTGATAGCAAAAAATAAACATAATAATGACAATCACCGATAAAACCACACTGACCAACACATCATCCTTTGACATTGCCAGAATACTGCCAAACATATAACTGTAAATATCGGTGCTAAGCCCTGTTGTAAGAGATGTTACGATAACACCAACTGCCAGCGCAGATGCAGATACCATGGCAATGGCGGCATCACTTCTCATTTTTCCCTTTTCAGTTAAGCGCAACAATAAAAACGCCGCAATAATCACTACCGGTATGGCGAACTGAATCGGCGCTATTCCGCACGCTATCGCAATAGATAAAGCTCCAAAAGAGACGTGGGATAAGCCATCCCCTATCATAGAGTAACGCTTTAATACCAGACTGACTCCTAAAAGCGCAGCGCATAATGATACTAAAACTCCTCCAAAAAAAGCTCTTTGGATAAACGCATATGAAAACATCTCACGAATCATTTCCCACACCTCCCAGAAATATATTGGAAATATTCGATTTCTTATATTCTTCCACCGTACCAAAAAAATCATTATCCTGCTCTAAATGTAAAATATGCGTTGCATATTCCAGAGCATTTTTAATATCGTGAGTGACCATGATAATCGTCACTCCCTCCCGATTGAATTTTTTTATTTCCTCATAAAAATCCTTGGTAGCTGCCGGGTCCAGCCCGGTCATCGGCTCGTCCAATATCAGAAGATTTTCAGTTGCCAAAAGCGCTCTTGCCAAAAGTACTCTCTGCTGCTGTCCTCCTGACAGCTCGCGGTAACACTGTTTCTTTAAATCCGATATTCCGAGTTTTTCCAGATTCTTTTCAGCTTTTATCTTATCCGTCTTGGAATAAAAAGGACTTTTATGCCCATTGTTTAATACGCCCGACAGTACAACTTCCCAGACACTTGCCGGAAAATCCTTCTGGGCTTCCGTCTGCTGGGGAACATAACCAATTCCTTTATTACTTCCTCCTTTATTATCAAAATTCACTTTTCCTTCCAGTGGTTTGATTAATCCAAGGAGTGTTTTGATAAGCGTACTTTTCCCGACACCGTTTTCACCAACAATACATAAATATTCCCCTTCATTCAGGCTGAAATTCAAATGCTCTGCCACTATTCTGTTTTCATATCCCAAAGTTACATTGTTACATTCAAAAATCATTATATTTCTCCAATTTAAAATCTCTTTTCATAAAATATCGCTGTTAGAAAGACTTCCACTGTGCAAGCAGCTGTTTCACATGCTAATTTAATGCCGATTGTAAAGCCGCCGCATTTTCTTTCATTAAATCAATGTATGTCACACCCTCATCAAACTGTTTCCGGGTAATATTATGGCAGGAATGAAATTGATATTTTTCCGCACTGGTATCGTCACATATCACATCTGCCATAGCTTCACTGCTTAATTCCAAATAAAATACCCCGCTTGCATTTTTTTCCTTTACTTTATCTATTAAAAAAGCAACTTTTTTTGCGCTCGGCTCGGTATCCCCGCTGCATCCCGGAAATGCCGCATAATATTTAAGACCGTATTCATCTGCAAAATATTTCAAAGGAAATCTGTCTGCAAAAATCATTTCCCTGCAGCGGGCGTTTTTTACAATCTCTTTGAACTGATTGTCCACTTTTGTCAGCTGCTGTATATACCCGGCAGTATTTGTTCGAAATACCTTCTCTTTTTCCGGAACTAACTCACATAATTTATCACATATTTTCTGCACTAAAATCATCGCATATGCAGGAGATGTCCAAATGTGTTCGTCCACCTCATCTGCATGATGATGCTCTTTTTCTTCCTCAAATGCATCATACGCCTCGTGTTTCTCTTCTTTTGGAAGATTCAAAAAATCCATCATCCTCATCTGAACCTGTGACAGATGATTAGAGGCGTCTATTACTTCCTCCACCCAGTTTTCAATCGAACCCCCATTGTAAATAAACACATCCGCCTGATTTATCTGAATAATCTCTGATGGAGAAGGCTCAAAAGAATGACTGTCCTGCCCCGGCGCCATCAGCAATTCAACGTGAATATCCTGCTCATCTCCCACCACAGCTCTTGCAAAATCATAATATGGAAACATTGTCGTCATAACGGTAAGCCGATATTTATTCTGATTGCTGTCTTTATCAGTAGTATTGCAGCCCGCCAAAGACATCCCCAAAATCAAACTGATGAAGAGTACAATACTTCTTTTTAATTTTCCCATTTTATTCTCTTCCTCTTTACTGCCTTATATTATCTGGCACATTTTTCACATTTTCCATAAAACACTGTCTTTTTAGGATTAATACTAAAATGATGGTCTGCATTGACGTGACTGTATAACTGCGCCAGATGATGACACTCCATCCTCGTCACCTGTCCGCATTTTTCACACTCAATATAAAAGCAGTCATCACTGTCGTCTTTTGTAATGTACTGATAACATGCACCCTGCTGTTTCTCCACATTGATTCGCGCTACCACACCATCCTGCTCTAACTTTTCCAGATGCCGGTATATCGTGGTCGTACCAACGGAACAGTTTTTATTTTTTAAATACTTTTCAATTTCAACAACGGTTACATAATCTTTTTCATGCATTTTTAAGCAGTCAAGAATTGCCGTTTGCTGTTTTGTTTTATATTTTCCTGCCACTGCATCCTCCTCTGACATTCAAATACCAATTTGAAAACCTTTTTCATTTTCGTCGTTTTATTCTACTATTATTCCCTTTTATTGTCAATAAAAAAGAAACGAATCATTCCAACAAAAAACAGGTAAGCATTATTACTGCTTACCTGCCAAAAATGAAAAGCCATTACTAAACCTGACGATAAATGTCATCTGTCAGCTTTTTAATAATCCTCTCGACTTCCTCCACAGCCGAATCCTGCGCTGTCTTCTGCTTATCAATCTGTTTGTCTCTGGTGGAGATTTCCACTGCATTCTCCTTGAGATTTCTAGGACTCACTACTACCCGTACAGGAACTCCCAGCAAATCTGCATCGGCAAACATGGCTCCCGGTCTGACGTTTCTATCATCATAGATAACCTCAATTCCTCTATCCTGCAATGTCTGATACAACTGATCCGCATATGCTTTACACTCTGCATCATCAGAACGCAGACAGCACAGGTGTACCTGCCATGGCGCAATGGTAATCGGCCAGATTGGACCATAATCATCATGTCTTACCTCACAGATGGAAGCAGCCATACGTCCTACGCCAATACCATAACATCCCATAATCGGGTACTGCTCTTCCCCATTTTCATCTGTATATTTAAATCCCATGGACTTGGAATATTTTGTTCCCAGCTGGAAAATATTACCTACTTCAATTCCTCTGGAAACAGTAATTGCATGTTTCCCGCACTCCGGACAGATACCGCCCTCTGTAATCTTTGCAAGATCAAAATACTCTGCATCAGGACAATCTCTATCTACATTAAATCCTGTATAATGGGCATCCACCTTATTCGCACCGGTGACCAGATAATCAATATCTTTCAAAGAATTGTCGAACAGTACCGTTACCTTTTCGTTAATACCTACCGGTCCGATAAAGCCTGCTGTAAGAATACTGTCATCCTCAATAACACCCGGATGAATCTCACAGCCTAATGCATTGGTAAGTTTTGTTTCATTAATATCCAAATCTCCGCGAATAAAGGCAACTACAAAACTGTCATCTTCATTTTTCTGATATACAACAGCCTTTGCCGTATTTTCTGCCGGAATCTTTAAAAACGCGCATAAGTCTTCAATCGTTCCCGTTCCCGGTGTGGCAACCTCCTTAAGTTCCTCCATCGGAATTTTATTTTCATTTTCAATAATACTAGGCGCCGCCTCAACATTGGCGCTATATCCACACTCCGGACATACTGCAATCGAATCTTCTCCTGCCGGCGTAAGAAGCATATATTCATGGGAAATGCTCCCACCCATCATACCGGAATCCGATGCGACAACAGCTACTTCAGGAATACCGCAGCGGGCAAAAATACGATTATATGCATCATAGCATTTCTGGTAATACTGCTCCAAATCCTCCTGTGACGTGTGGAAAGAATAGGCATCCTTCATTGTAAACTCACGCACACGAATCAATCCTGCACGAGGTCTTGCCTCATCACGGAATTTTGTCTGAATCTGATAAATCATAAACGGATATTTTGCATAGCTGTTAGCATACTCTCTCACAAGCTGGACAGCAGCCTCCTCATGCGTCATACCGAGTACCATCTTACTGCCTGTTCTGTCCTGAAATCGTAGAAGTTCAGAACCAACACTCTCATATCTTCCGGATTCTGTCCAAAGACTTCCCGGGAGAGTGACAGGAAACAGCACTTCCTGTCCGTCTATTTTATCCATCTCATCTCGGATAATGTTTTCTATTTTCTGTGAAATCCTTTTCATTGGCGGGAACTGGGAGTAAATACCATTTGCCACATTTTTGATATATCCTCCTCTTACCATAAGTGCATGACTGTCAATCAGACAGTTTGCCGGTCTCTCTTTAAATCTGTCTCCCACTAACTTTGATAATTTCATTTTTATTCTCCTTGTACAATAACATTCATTAGTACCTTCCTGCACCAATCAATTCATTTTAATATAATTTCCCCTAAAAATCAACTTTCCCTCATTACGTTCTCGTCAATATAAGAAAACTGTTAAACACATTTAGTTTTCCATATCCCCATTGTCTGCTTGGATATGTAATATCCCGGTCGCGGTCTGCTCCACGTATCAAATAACTTTTAATATATGCACCACCCATATACACATCATTTCCCTGAACAAACCCCCACTCTAACATTTGGGCGCAGCATCCCGCTGTAAGCGCCGCCGCAAAAGAAGTTCCCGTCTTGGTTGTAAATCCACCGGAAAGCTCTGCGCTTCTTCCAATATCCGGTCCGAAAATACCTACAGCCGGAGCGACAATGTCCGGTTTAATGTAATTATTACTTGTAAATCCACGCCCCGATTTTGGATAAAAAGCCTCGGAACTGCTGTCATAACCTCCTACTGTCAAAACTCTTTCCGAACTGGAAGGCGTCGTCAATGTGGTGTCCGGATTCGGTTTTAAAAAAAATGTATCACGATTCATAAACTGTCGGAGATTGCCCCATATATTAAAGTTTCCATTTAAAATATTGCTTCCATATACCCGGATGGTCCAGATTCCCGGCGATGGATTTGTAAATCGCATAAAAATCAGTTCTTCACCGTTTCCGGATTCTACCAGACTGTAATCCACATCAATCGTGGTTCCTTCCAGAAGAAAATTGACCCGTTCACTGACGTCCTTTCGTGCTGGAATCCGTGGAACACTTTCTCCCAATGGAGATACAAAAGAAACCGAAAACAAATCCGGAGGATTGCCCCATAATTCCAGAACAAATCCTGTATCATTTTCCCCCACTCTGATTTCCACTTCGTCAGCATAATCATCTTCTGCTTTTCCACTATAATGCAGCCGCTCGTTCCCTTCATTGCCGCTGCACACTACAATGCTCTGCCCGATATACTGCGCCAAATCATCCAGATAACGTGGCAATGGCAGTCCTCCGGAGCGGTCTCCGCTTCCACTGCCTAATCCTAAAACAATAACAACCGGCATACCGTACTTTATCCTAAGAGTTCTCAGATAACTTGCCGCCAGCATAATATCATTTTCCTGATATATCGGCTCGTCATTGTCTATCAAAAAATAATCTTTCAAGTACTGTTTTGCCGGTTTTAATTTTACCATTGCAATATAACTTTCAGGAGCGCTGCCAATAAAATTCTGCTGTTCCATGTATCTTCCGCATGCCGCTCCTGCCATAAAAGTTCCATGCCCCAGTTCATCCGTATGAGGCACAATATTGAAAGGATTTTCACTTTGTAATGCCCTGTTAATATCCTCCATGGAATATTCTGTACCATAGGCAAATCCCGTCGGCGGAATCCCTTCATTGTTTGTCTGGTCCCAAATATTTATAATTCTTGTCTGTCCTGTAGTATTGTTGAAAATATCATTTGTATAATCAATTCCGGTATCAATAAATCCGATAATTACGCCCCTGCCTGTCAATTCAAATCCGGTCTGATTTTGTAATCTTATAGAACCCGTTGCCGCCACCGCTGTGGTATCCATCAGCCCATACAGTTTGGGAATGGCATTATAGGTATATTTTGCCACTCCAAAACCGGGTAACCTATCCAGCTTTTCATAAAGACATACAAATCGGTCGCTAATTGTCTGTGGACAATATTCCTTAAATCTTACCATTGCCGCTTCACTGCTGGCGCCATATTCAGCAATAAAGTCAGCGTACTCCTCCGACATAATAATTTCTCTGCAATCCGGCATATCATTTCTCCATTCAATCATTGATATACTATATGCCCGCTTTGCATTAGATATGTTATTGTACCGCTTCTATAGCCTCCTGACCACGCATTCCAATAATTGGAGCGCCTTTTCCATTAATATAATCTTCTGTAATGGTAACCGTTCCAATATGCTCATCTTTTGGAATCTCAAACATAATATCAAGCATAAATTCCTCTATAATAGAACGCAATGCTCTTGCGCCAGTCTTCTTGTCCATGGCTCTCCTTGCTATGGTTCTTAATGCTCCTTCTGTAAAATCCAGTTTTACCTCATCCAGTTCCAGAAGTTTTTGATACTGCTTAATAATCGCGTTTTTAGGATCCGTCAATATTTTGACCATCATATCTTCATTGAGCCCTTCCAAGGTAAACACAATCGGCAGTCTTCCAAGAAATTCAGGTATCATTCCAAATTTCCTTAAATCTTCCCCTGTCACATGTTTCATAATATTTTTATCATTGTCATACTTATCCGACAAATCACCCAAAAATCCAATGGCTGCCTGCTTGTTTAACCGTTCCTTGATAATGTCCTCAAGATCCGGAAATGCCCCGCCGCAAATAAATAGAATATTCTTTGTATTCACAGTTGCAAGAGGTACCATAGCATTCTTGCTTGTTGCGCCTACCGGTACTTCCACCTCGCTGCCCTCTAATAACTTCAGCATCCCCTGCTGCACCGATTCTCCACTGACATCTCTGCTCCGTACAGAATCTTTCTTTGCAATTTTATCTATCTCATCAATAAATACAATGCCTGTCTCTGCACGCTCAACATCATTATCTGCCGCAGCCAGAAGTTTTGAAATAACACTTTCAATGTCATCTCCAATATATCCTGCTTCTGTCAGCGATGTTGCATCTGTAATTGCCAATGGCACATCCAATAATTTTGCCAGCGTTTTAACCAGATATGTTTTTCCACATCCGGTAGGTCCAATCATTAACATATTGGATTTTTCTATATCAATTTCATCCATGGTATTGGTTACCACTCTTTTATAATGATTATAGACAGCTACAGACATCACTTTCTTTGCATAATCCTGCCCGATAACATAGTCATCCAGCTTTTCCTTAATAAGGTGCGGAGCAGGAATACTGTTAATATCAATTACCGGTTTATCCTTATCCTCTTTACTCTTTTTCTTTATTTTCTGTTTATTTGGAATATCCTTTCTAAAATCATCCGGTGTCATCATATGTATTCCCGGCATATCGAGAAGTTTCTTTAATTCCTCCTCACTGATATTTACATTCATTCCAATATTTTGAAAACTGTTAAAACTCTTTTGCAGACAATCTGCGCACACACAGATTCCACCCGGCATATCAATTATTGTGCCGGCTTTGCTTTCCGGTCTCCTGCAAACATAACAGATTTTTTCATACTCATCTTTATTATCTTTATTGTCCTTATCATCTACCGGTTCATTATTTAATAAATCTTTATCACTCATACCTTACCTCTTTACCCACATGTTATTATGCCATACCGTAGTTTATCACATCTTGTCCCAAAATAAAACAACCAAAATATAACATTCGACATCTAATAAGCAATGCATAACAAAAAAATATATGGAAAAATTAAGTTCACTCAATTTTTCCATATATATTTTTTTGTTATATAGTGCGTTTAGCACGACAAGAAAATTTACGAAGTAAATTTTCTTGTGTATTGCTTATTATTTTATATTATATGCTGCGCGTTTAGCACGACAAGAAAATCTGCGGAGTAAATTTTCTTGTGTTCTTGTGTATTAGTTTCTCTGCGAATTTGTTCCCTGCAGTTTATCTATGGTACTCTTGTCTGCCAAAGTAACCGTGACATCTTTTTCTTTATACTCTCTTCCGTCTGCATATGCGATTGTCACTTTGACCTTTTCGCCCGGCTTATAATATTGGATAACATTTTGCAGCGCTTCCATCGTTTCTACCTGCTGTCCGTCAAATTTTTTTATAATATCTCCGGACTGTATCCCTGCTTTCGCTGCCGGACCACCCTTTGTAGCTTCAAAAATGTAGATACCTGTCGGCATTGAATATGCCTGTGAAATATCATCTGTCACATCATATTTGCTTGTTATTCCAAGATAGCCCTGTTCATCTTCATCCATCTTTTCTCTTGTCTCTTTTGTTTCAAGATTGCTGATAATATTCTTGACAGATGTAATCGGTATTGCAAATCCCATACCTTCTACACTGGCATTTGATGTCGAACCGCTTGAAGAATATTTGGCAACATTAATTCCTATCACTTCACCTTTGGAGTTTAATAATGCTCCACCACTGTTTCCGCCATTAATTGCAGCATCCGTCTGAAGAAGTTTCATGGTCTTATCCTCTATTGTTGCCTCTCTGTCTTTTGCGCTGATAACACCGGTTGTCACTGACTGCCCATAACCTAAAGCATTTCCAATCGCAATAACGCCTTCACCCACGCTGACATTATCAGAATTACCTAATGTAGCTTTCTTAATACTCTTTAAAGTATTTGCCGGTATATCTTTGAGTTTAACCACTACAACAGCAACATCCGCATTGGGATCGGTTCCTTTAATATAACCGTTCACGGCATTTTTGGAATTCATTCCGTCAAATTGTATTTTGAGGCTGTCTGCACCTTCCACAACATGATTATTGGTAACAATCAACAGTTCCGAATCCGTCTGGTCCACAATAATTCCGGAACCTGCGCCTTCCACTTCATAATGCTCATTTCCTCCATTGCCGCCACCAAAATAGTAGTCAAAAAATGAATCGTAACTGTTGGATTCCATAACTGTTTTGCTGGTAATAGCAACTACTGATGGCATTGTATTCTTTACTACGCCTGATACATCCGTTACCACGACACCGCCGGTATTATCCTTTTCCGTAGAACCGGTAGAACCAATATCATCATATTTTTCTACTGCCTGCGTTTCTTTTGTTGATGGAATTTTGTCAACACTTCCTGTATTTTTCCGTAATATCAAAACAATTCCTGCCACACAGGTCAAAATAACTACAATCGAAATTATCGTAATAATTACAGCAATAATTCCTGTATTTTTATTTTTCTTATGCTTCTGATTATCATACTGATTATTATCCTGATTTTGATAATATCCATTAAAATTTTCCCCTGACATGATTTAGTCTCCTTTCACATATTCTTTTAACTTTTAAAAAAAGTTTAAATTTTTTATGTGATTATTTTGTGTTTTATTTGTTAAAATAAAACGATTTTTTTCTAATAAAAGTCACTTTTTCCCTTATCATCATAATCATAGTTTGTATTTTCTGTAGTTGTTTCTTCCTGTGTTTCATTCTGATTCTTTCCAATCACTGTAGGATTATATCCCGCTGAATTGTCGCTAATTCCTGTTTTCGCTGTTATGGCATTGTCCACAGCACTGACATTATCTGTCGGAAGATAATCTTTTTCTCCATACAGATATTCGTGTAATTTTGTAACGTTGGCGCTCAATCCGTTTGGAATAACGTAACTTACACCATCAAAAGTACCCGTTTGCAGAGAAGAAGGAAATCCCTCACTGCCGCTTAACTGAAAATCAAATATAATAGGAATCAGATTGATAATCTCATCAAAGGTAAAACTTGTTAATATAATATTTCCTTTTTTATTTTTACCATTCAGCACAGTATTGACCATGCCCTGCAGCTCACTGACACTTGCCTGCTTTGCTTTTTCTACCAGTTTCATAATAACAGACCTTTGCCGCGCTGCCCTTCCAAAGTCATTACTGATTGCGTCTCCTGTTTTTGGATCATAGAATGTTGCTTTTCTGATACGGCAATAAGTCGTTGCCTGAATACCGTTTAATTTAATGTTCTTTCCACTGCGTTTTACCGGTGGCGCATACTTTCCTGTGGAACTAATCGTACTTTTTAAATGATGATTTAACTGCTCTAATTCATCCTCTGTCAGATTGACAGTAATTCCACCTAATTTATTAATAATGTCTGCCACTCCGCCAAAATTAACTGTAACATAATCCTTTAAGTCCAAATCCAGATTCATATTCAACGTATTGATGGCGCCTTCCGGTCCACCATAGGAATATGCTGAATTAACTTTAAAATACTGCGTTATGTTTCCTTCACTATCAAATATGCCCAGCATCGTATCTCTATACACAGATACCATTTTCACTTCACCGGTCGTATTATGGATGCTCACAATCAGGATAGAGTCGCTGTTGGAGGTATCCACTTCTCCCTCTCTGGAATCTACACCAAATAAGACAAAATTTGTATACTCTTCTGCATAATTATATTTCAACCGGTTTGTCTTTAGTTTTTTTGTATCAAACTCGTCGTCAAAAACACTTTCTGCATATGCCTTGCTGCCAAACCATGATATTATTTTCTGTCCCACTGTATTGCTTGCCATTCCCTTTATCAACTGCGTTTTTACACCCGGAACAAATAATACCACAGCTGCCATTATAAGTAATACTCCGAATAAAATTTCTACAACTGTAATCAATTTTTTTAATCTTTTTATGGTTTTTATCTGCTTGTCAGGCTCCTTTGTTTTCTTATTTGAACTCACGGTTTTCTCCTATCATATGTTTTATACGTTTTAGTTTATCTATATCCCTTTGGATTATTCTTTTGCCAGTTCCAGGAATCTTCACACATTTCTTTGATTCCATATTGTGCAGTCCAGCCCAGTTCTTCTTTTGCCAAAGTGGCGTCTGAATAACATTCCGCAATATCTCCTGCCCTTCTTTCTGCAATTACATACGGAATATCTTTACCCACTGCTTTACTTACATTATCAATCACTTCTAACACACTATATCCTTTTCCGGTTCCTAAATTATAAATCTTAATTCCCGGGGATTCTTCTATCTTCCTGATTGCTTTTACATGTCCCACTGCCAAATCAACCACATGAATATAGTCTCTTACTCCCGTACCGTCCGGCGTATCATAATCATTTCCAAATACATTCACATGAGGCAGCTCTCCAATAGCAACCTTCATAACATATGGCATTAAATTATTTGGAATACCATTTGGATCTTCTCCTATCATGCCGCTCTTGTGCGCACCGATTGGATTAAAATAACGGAGAAGAATGACATTCCATTCCTCATCTGCCTTTTGAATGTCTGTCAGAATCTGCTCCAACATTGACTTCGTCCATCCGTAAGGATTGGTACACTGTCCTTTAGGACATTTCTCCGTAATTGGAACAGTTTCAGGATCTCCATATACAGTAGCAGATGAACTAAAGATAATATTTTTCACTCCCTGCTCTCTCATTACCTCACACATATTTAATGTTCCCGAGATATTATTTTGGTAATACTCCAATGGTTTTTGCACAGATTCTCCTACAGCTTTTAGACCTGCAAAATGAATCACTCCAAAAATATCATTTTCCTGAAAAATCTTTGTCATGGCATCTTTGTCAGCAATATCTGCCTCGTAGAATTTTACACTTTTGCCTGTTATTTTTTCTACACGATTTAAAGATTCCCGGGATGAGTTGCAAAGGTTGTCCACCACTACAACATCATATCCTGCATCTAACAGTTCTACACAGGTATGACTTCCAATATAACCTGCACCACCTGTCACTAAAATCGTACTCATAATTTATCCTCCTAAAAAAATTATTTTATCCTTATTGATACTCTGACCTCTTCTGTAACTGTAACCTCCTCCGGCACCTTCAGATTTACCGGAACGGAATGTTCGCCCTTACCTAATTTATCCACGTTTATGCTGGCACTAATATCTTTAGAAGAGATATTCGATAATGCACTCTCTTCTCCTTTTAAAGTGATTTTAGCATGATTGAGTATTTTTACCTGGCTGTCGCCTTTATTATGGATTTTAATATCTGATGCATCAATAGTTATCGTCTTGGTTGATAAAGGACCTATCTCTATTTCTACTTTAACGGTAGATTCTCCGTTAATGGTAATGTTTTCCGGAATATATTTTTTCAGGTCAACCGTTTTCGTATAACTGCTCTTTGCATTTGCAATATCTATATCTTGGTCAATCGAAATATTATCTATCGTTTCAAGTACCTCACTGTCTCCTACCAGTTTGACTTTACTGATGGATAACATTGTATTCTTAATTTCATAACCACTGGCAGGATTTCCAATATTACCAATCTCTATCGGCACTTCTTTTTCCTGATTAATTTCTACAGTTATCCTTACATATTTGCTGGACATTGTCAGATGTTTTTTCCGGATAACATTTCCTTTTGCATCATATAATAACAGTTTGCAGCGGCTTGTAAAATCAACGCTGTTTCCCTCCAACTGACATTCTGCTACCACCTTATCAATCTCTTTCAATGTAGACGCCGGCGCCGTAATGGCAACACTGTTTTTCGACATCGTATACTTACTTGGCACAAAACCTTCCGCTGCACTTCCGGTATACGCAACCTGAATATCAAATGTCTGTTTCTTTATTTCTTCTACATCAACCATCAATGTCTGAACCGACTGCTTTTCTATCGTCACCTTTCTTGCAATCGTACCCTGCCTTGCCGAAACCTCCACGGGAATCGAATTCACCTTGGATAACTCTTTCAAAGATGCCGTAGCTCTAAAATCCTCCGCAGACAACTTGCTTACTACGGAACGTTTGCCCGATACCGTAATATTGACGTACTTTTCTGACTTTACATTATAAACCATATCCATATCACGGATGGCGTCCTCATGGGTCATCTCGATTGGAACATGATAGATAACGATCATTTTTTCCGGGTCGGTTATATTGATTACCGTAAGCCAAATTAAAGCGGCAACAATCAGCGCAATAATTTTTATGCCTATGTTATGTGTTAATGATGTTTTAATCTTCATCATTGTTTTTTTCATTGCGCTCCCTTCCTTTCCAGAATAATTTTTTCTGTTTTGCTTCCACCTTGGTCTGGGCTTTCATTAACTCATTTTTCAGAATGACTGCATCTGCATTCTGAATGAGCTGTCCGTCTCTGGCTATGGAAATACTGCCATTTTCCTCTGACACAATAATAACAATACAATCCGTTACTTCACTGATTCCCATTCCCGCTCTGTGTCTCGTGCCCAGCTCTTTGCTGATAAAAATGCTGTCTGACAATGGCAGATAACAGGTGGCTGAAGCAATCCTGTTTCCGTCAACAATCACAGCGCCATCATGCAGTGGTGTATTTTTCTCAAATATATTAATTAATAATTCACTTGTAATCTTCGCGCCGATTTTAATTCCGGTCTCACTATACTGGCTCAAATCATGTTCTTTTGCAATGACAATTAATGCGCCGGTTTTTGCCTTTGCCATTTTCAAAGTGGCTTTGGTAATTTCTTCAATCGACTGGTCACTGAGTCCCTCATCATCAAGATTATTCCCAACTTTTAAGAACTTGAGAACAACATTTTTTCTTCCCAGCTCCTCCAAAGCCCTGCGCAGCTCCGGCTGAAAGATAATAACAATGGCAATAATGCCTGCACTTAATGTTTTATTGATAATCCACAAAAGAGTTGTAAGATGGAACAATGAAGCTATGACCATAAATATGACAATCATAAAAATACCTTTTAATAATGTCCATGCCCTGCTTTTGCGAAACCATAAAATGACATAATAAATCAGCACTGTAATCACTATAATCTCTACAATATCACTGACATAAACATGCGGTATGGCTAAATACTTATCAAAAAAATCCTGAACATAATTGAATATTGCGCTCAATCTTACACTCCTTTCCTATTTATTATCTATTTGATTATTACTTTTTAGCCTGAGCCTTCTTTCTTCTCTGGGCATTAATTCTCTTAACGTTCATCTCTGGAGCTGTCACATTAATCTTTGGCACAGCCTTAACATAATAATAATATTCATCATCTTCAAACTGTGTATGCTCTGTCCTTGAATAGTCTACGGAAAACACAAAAAAATGAACGATAAACGCAATCAGAATAGATATGATGCTGCCAAAAACAATTTCCAGCAGCGAACCTTCTGTTTTGATTATCAGACTGCCCACCAGAATAATCACAAATTCCAAAATGCCGCCTACCAATATTGCAATGGTCCATGCATTATCTACAGACATTCTCTTAATAAAATAAACTACAAGAATTGTCAGGACAAACGCAAGAACAACTAAAATCATCTCATTATTATTACTCATCATTTTAATAATGGAATTAATACTTGCAGAACTGATATTTCCATTTGAAGTACGTGTAAGCAGCATAGTATTCTCACTAATAACACTAATCATAAAATAAATGATAGTGCCGAAAATAACCGGAATACAGGCATACGGCGCCCACATTAAACCGACAATAATAGGAACGGCATACGGTATTTTTAGAAAAAATGCCAATGGAATAACGATAAGCAGTACTCCCTGTTTTGGAGAAAATCTGAAAAACAATAAAAACATTATCAGCATTACAAGTAACATCAGTCCACCCAGCTCAACAGATAACGAAAAAATATTTACAACAATATCTGCCACTAAAATAATAGTGAGAATATTCCATGGCAAAAATGCACAAATAACAGATAATGCCAGAATAATAATCCATGTATTTAATATATCCATATATCCGATATGCGACCTGATTAACACAAAAGATATAAAAATAACGAGGAATTTAATCACAGGTTTGAGAACAAGTTCATGCTCACCATAAATATTTTTTATTTTTTCTCTTAATTCAAATAATGATGTCATTTTATTTCCTCGCCTCCCTCTTCTAACTCATCAATAATCGCATCATACTCCTGCTCCTGTATTCTATGCAGGGTTTTTAGGTCACCGTTATATTCTTTTAAATTTCTTCGGATTTTTCTAAATTTATGTGAAAAAAAAGCATAACTGAAAATCATATATACTGTACACAGCACAATATAAATAATCACAAGTATCACAATCAGCCCGATAAATCTTCCCGTAGTAGTCATTTTTGCAAGCATTCGGTCAGAACTATAAACAATCCACAGCACAAGGGATAACAGATACGCCACCGTGACACTGACAAAGGAACTTAACATTTTGATTAGCATATAATCACTTTTAAAATATTTACTGGTTCTTATTTCCTTTTTCTGATTGTTCTGTTCGTACAATGATAACTTTGTCATTAGTATGATTTTTTCGTTGTTCAGCATATTAATACCTCTACCCATTTTAAGTTGATAGGCACACATACCCATAATTATTTTTTATTTTAACATAAGCACAGTTTTAGTGCAACGAAAACAACCCCTGCACAAATCATTTTTCCGATTACAAAGAAAAAGCGCACCACGGTGCGCCATTATCCTAACTGTTCTTTTAAAATTTCTATAAATTTTCGTGCTGCATTAGAAATATATTTCCCTTTCTTATATGCAATACACATGGTTCGAATAGTTTCCCGATCGCTGCCTACTTTATAATAATATGGGTGTTCTTTAAAATTATTATACTTAATTGTATTTTCGGCAACAAAAAATATTCCAACACCGGCAATCGCCATAGACAATCCGGTCATTGTCTGCGGTATCTGCATAACAACATTGGGCTGAATTTCCGCATTTTTAAACATTTGGTCTACCATATGTCTGATAGGCAGATTCTCATTTAAAAAAACAAAATCCTGTTCTTTCACAATATTTAAATCCAGACTTTTATATTTTTCATCCCGCAGATTTCCCTTCACAATTTCTTCTACAGGAACCCTATAATCTTTAATTCTGTGATTAATTTCAAAATCTTTCGGAACTGCCATGATAAGCTGTTCATCAAAAAGTATCTCTTTGTCAAACATCTCATTATCAATATCTGCATCTGTCAGATACATATCCACATCTCCTACCATGCATTTTTCACTGAGGTCCGTAACTCTTCCCTCAATAATCTCTATATAGATGCCCGGATACTTTCTATGAAATGTGGTAACAGGTCCCGGCAAATATGTGGAAGAAAAACTGGCGATACTTCCTAATTTAATGGAACCCCTCTTCAGATTCTGCAAGTCCCACATGATATTATTCATCTTATCTGTTTCCTGTATAATCTCATTGGCATAATTTAAATATGCTTTACCAAACTCCGTTATTTCTATTGGCGAAACACTTCTATCAAAAAGTAATATTCCCATGTTTTCTTCTATCTTTTTGATATAATTACTCAATGCCGGCTGCGATATTCCCAATACTTTTGCAGCCTTTGAAAAACTGCGCTGTGAAGCCACTTCCTTTATATAATAAAATTCTGTACTTTTCATAACTACCACCACTACCTTTTTTAATACTCCAAATGATTATAACTCATTTTCCAAAAAAATTCACTATCCTTTCTCTTCTAACGCAGTTTGTTTTTATCGTTTTTTCCCCCTTTCAGTTACTGCGTAACCTTAATCAATCTACCATTTTCCCTTATAATGTTTCTTTACGCCTTTATCAAAGTAATACAACACTCCTTCCCAAGCATTCAGGTATGCTGCTTTTAATGTGGGATTGTGCTCTGCATATATACGCTCTACATATGTATGATATAGATTTATCTTTTTCAGCTTATTATACTCACAGAACAAAAAATTGAACTCCTTCAATTTTTTGCTGGCATATATTTTCGTGATTTTATTATGGTCACAATAAAAACTCCATAAGCTGCTCATATCTGAAAGGTTGAGGGTTCCTTTAATCCGGTTATAGCTAATTTCCACTTGTTCCAGTTTTTTATTGTTTTTAAACAGCATTGTCTCACATTTACTGTAATTCCATACCAATTCTTTTAATTGCTTAAGATTCCTTAAATCCACTTTTTTCAGTCCACAATAATCTACATGAATATATTCCAGTTTCTTTAAGCTGTTTAGATTCGTTTTAGTTATATTTTTACCCGCCATTCCTAAATCTTTCACATTTGGCGTATTTGTAAACTGTATTTGTCTTAAACTTTTTCCAAAATCAATATAGACATTTTGTAATCTCTTCATTTCATTGAGATTTATTATATTAAGTTTTCCCTTTCCTTCTACCGTAATAGTTTTCAATTCCGGACATTTTGATATATTAAGTTTTTTTACTTTATCTTTTTTAACAAACTTAACCTCTAGATTTTTAAGCCTTTTCAGTTCCTTTATCTCCATTTTTTGATTTGGTTGTCTTACTTTTATATTAAGTTTCTTTATATTATTTCTTTTAGGCCAGACTATTTTTGAATATGGAGTATTTAACCAGACTTCTACCAGATTTTTGTTAACACTTAAATTTAATTTTATTTTATTCTTAAAATTATTATTTACGTGTAATTTTTTTAATCTGATATTTTTACTTAAATCTATTTTAACATTCTTTTTAGACGGATTCGTAAACGTTAAATCCTCTATATGATTTTTTTGAGGCCATATTATTTTTGAACAAAGAATTTCCAGATTAACTTTCTTCAGCTTTTTATTGTTGCTAAAATCCAGTTTTGATTTCTTCTTTGATTTACTTATAATATTTATCTTCTTAAGTTGAATGTTCTTCTTCAAGTCTAACTTTAATCTTGTGTTAGCATGATGAATCAATTTTATTTCTTCTAATTGTATATTTTTACTTAAATCTATTTTTTTAATATCTTCATCATCGACAATAATTTTTTTTAAGTTTTTAATTTTCGGAATATTCCAAACCTTTTGTTCATCACTGTAAAAACAAACATTTTCTAATAGTTTTTGTTGGGAGAGCAATGAAAGATTTATATATTTCTGTGCATAAATATTCAGTTGTTTTAAATTGAAAAAATAATTGATTCCCTGTAAGTCGATTTTATCATATGGATTAACATAGTATTTACCTTCTCTCCACAATTCTATTTTTTTAACTTTATGAATTTCATTTTGTGACAGTACTCCGTTTTTATCCTTGTCGATGTTTTCTGTTATGTATTTTCTAAAATTCTCATCCGGAAAATGTGCCTCATCTACTGCGACTGTCGTTTCCTCTGCTTTACAGTTAATATAAGATGTCCCCATCAGCAGTACAAATATAAACATTAATATTATTTTACCTGCTCTTTTCATTCTGTTTTTCTCCTTAATCAATCTACTAATCTTCCTTATAATGTTTCTTTACGCCTTTATCAAAGTGAAAATCTGCCGCTCCCCGATATTGCAGGTATGCTACTTTTAATTTGGGATTGTGCTTTGCATATATACGCTCTACATATGTATGATAAAGATTTATTTTTTTCAGCTTATTATACTCACAGGATAAATTATTGAACTCCTTCAATTTTCTGCTGGCATATATTTCTGTGATTTTATTATGGTCACAATAAAAATTCCATAAGCTGCTCATATCTGAAAGGTTAAGGGTTCCTTTAATACGGTTATGGATGATTTCCACATTCTCCAGTTTTTTATTATTTTTAAACAGCATTGTCTCACATTTACTGTAATTCCATATCAATTCTTTTAATTGCTTAAGATTTCTTAAATCCACTCTTTTTAGTCCGCAATGATCTACATCAATATAATCCAGTTTTTTCAGGCTGTTTATATTCATTTTTTTATGTTCATTCCTGATATTCCAATCTCTTTTACATTTGGTGTTTTCTTAAAATGTATTTCCCGCAAACTTTTTCCAAAATAAATATCCACACTCCGCAGTTTTTTCATTTGCCTAAAATTTAATGTATGAAGTTTTCCTTTTCCCTCTATTACAATATTTTTTAATTTCGGACAGTTGGATACCGTAAATTCCCTCACATTATCCTTATTCTCAAAATCCACCTCCAGCCGTTTCAGATTTTTTAAATTCTTTATTGTCTGTTTCCGGCTTGTCTGTTTTACCCTCATATGTATTTTCTTTACATGATTTTTTTTGGAGAATATCATTTTTGAATAATTTATATTTAATTCCAGTTTTTCCAGTCTGTTGTTTTTGGAAAAATCCAGTTTTGATTTCTTCTTCGAAAGACTCCAAAAATCAATTTTCTTAAGCTTTACATTTTTTCTCAAATTCAGTTTTAGTTTTCTTTGAGATAAATTAGCTACACCTAAAAATTCAAGATTTTGTAATTTACTTACATTAATTTTCAGTATGTCCTTTGCACGAAGCCAAACTGTTTTCAGTTTTTTTATTTTTGGAATATCATATGATTCAGCCCCGTCACCTTCCAAAATCAGAGTTTCTAAATTTTGGTTGTGGAAAATCAATGATAAATTTAATACATTGTCTGCATACACTGCTAAATACTTTAAATTTGCAAAATAGTTAATTCCCTGCAGATTGAGTTGTTTATATGGCTTCGGTTTGTAATAGCTTCCGCTTGGATACTCTCCACTTGGATACTCTTCATCTTTTATATATATCTGATCATAAATTTCTATTTCTTTCACGTTTTGTCGTTCCTGCTGTGACAGTACTCCGTTTTTATCCTTGTCGATGTTTTTTGCTATGTATTTTCTGAAATTTTCATCCGGAAAATGTGTCTCATCTACTGCAACTGTTGTTTCTTCCGCCTTACAGTTGATATAAGATGCAGCCATCAGCAGTACAAATATAAACATTAATATTATTTTACCTGCTCTTTTCATTTTGCTTCTCTCCTCGTATAATATTTTTATATTAAAATTTAATAGTTACTTTAATTAATCAATCGGTTTGCTAATGCCCATGATATAATTGCTCTATGTC
>CANQPJ010000014.1 GCA_947625755.1 uncultured Lachnospiraceae bacterium
ATCAGGAGTATGAAATCAAGCTAACTGGAACAGGCGGAAGCATTACAATCATTTTAAGAAAAGGTGATGTAGCAGGCGGCGGAGGCGGCGGTGAAACCCCAACGCAGCCGGGTGTTGAAGACGGCACAGAAATTTTGAAGGGTACCCAGTTTACTCAAGATGATGTTGCTGCAAGTGATCAAGATATGACCGGCAAATGGATTGAGTATGGTGCTGATTCATGGACGAATAATGGAAATGGTTCTGTTACCGTATCAGTTCCTGCAAAAGATGGTGGAGATGATTGGTCAACACAGTTGAAACAGAATAATGTTCAGCTGACACAGGGAAAATGGTACAAGATTACCTGTACAATTCAATCTAATGTTGCAAAACTTTTTGAAGTTCTGTTGCAGACAAATACAGATTATCGGGATTTGGTAAGACAGCAGGTATCAGTTACAGCAGGTGGGACGGAAACTTTTGAATATATTTACCACCATACAGAAGCTACAACCAATCAGGTTCTGTTTGGCATTATGATGGGATATATCGGTACTGCCAGTGCAGCTGCAACAGTAACTATCAGTGATGTCAGCATTACCGTGTATAATGAAGAGCCGACAGCAGGCGGTGGCGGAGGCGACGGTTATCAGGCACCAAGCAGCGCAATCCTTTATAACCTGACTAATGGTAATCAGGATTATAAGGCAGTGATCAAAGATGAAAATAATACATATGATGAGGGTGTAACACCATCTTACACACTCTATGTAAATGATGTTGAAGTAAAAAGCAATGTCACAGACCTTAACAATCTAACGATTAGTGCTGATGAAATGGCAGATGCGGGTCTGAAAGAAGGAATGAATACTTTTTCAGCAACAGTTACGGCAGACAAAGATGGAGAGTCAAAGACTTCCGGAAAATCTTCGGCAACGACTTTCTACTATAAAGAAAATGAGGTAAACAGTTCTTACGATAATAAAGTGGCAAAGATTTTTGTTTCCACATCAAGAACATCAAGTACAAAGAATCATGATTTATATAACTCGACACAAAAGGAAAAGATAGCCGCAGGACTTGTTGCAACAAACGCTGACAACAGTGTCGAAAAAGTAGACAGCGGTTCTATCAAGTTGAGAGGAAATTCTACTGCACTGGCTGCAAAAAAGGCATATAACATTACCTTTGATAATGCGGTTGATTTGTTCGGATTTGGATTAGCGAAGAAGTACAGCCTGTTGGCAAATGCTTTTGACAAGACCCTGCTTCGAAACCAGATTGCCATGGATTTCCAGAGAGCTTTAGAGAAGGACACAACTCCGGAACAGGTATATACAAGTAACTGTAAGACAGTAGATTTTTATCTGGATGGAAAATATATGGGAACCTATACTCTGATTGAATCTGTAGAAACAGGGGATAACAGAGTTGAGATTGATGATAATTATCTGGATGAGAACGATAACATTCAGGATGAAAACGACGGAAAAATGGGACCTAGTGGCATGCAGGTTCATGATGCGCTCCTTGAAATTGCAAATGATATAAAAGATTTGCCAGACAGATACGATACAGAATCCTATTATTTTGAAACAGGCACAGACCATCAATATTTTGCAATTAACTCTCCTGCAAGAAACGAAAAATTAGGCAAGGGTTTTAAGGTCAATGATGGAAATAAACCGACATGGGTTAATGATGAAATCAAAGCATTTGTAGATGCGTTTGAAACTGCATTGGCAAGTCAGGAAGGGGACGCACAGACACGTCTAGATAAGATTGCAGAGTATATTGATGTGGATTCTTTTGTAGATTTCTATATCACTTCGGAATTCTTTAAGACAAAGGACATTGCTTTCAGTTCTACAAGATTTTACATTAAGGATGGCAAGATGTATGCCGGTCCGTTGTGGGATTTGGATTTGTCCAGTGGTAATGCAAATGACGACAATGCGACTACCACAGATTTTTGGGCACAGAGACTGGTATGGTTCCAAAAACTGATGGCAAATGACGCATTTAAGAAAAAGGTAAGTAATAAGTATCAATCCTTGCAGGAAACCATTAAAAAACTTTACAACGACGGTGGTACGGTGGATCAGGCTGTAAATGAGATTGAATTATCAGCAAATGCAAACTATTCCGATAAAGCAGGATGGAATCTTGACACCAATTATGGCAGTTATAATGCGCAACCAATTGCTGGACATACATATAAAGATTACATTACGGATTATAAGAACTGGTTAAAGGCAAGAAATGAATGGCTCTTATCCATGTTAGATTTTGAAGCAGATTATGAGACCAATGATAATGGTGAGACTACAGAAGCATTGTTAGAGAATGAAAAAGAAGCAACCGGTGTTTCTGGTACTACATGGTATGATTATACCAATTACTTTAATGTATCTTCCAGTACGGATGAGGTGGATGCTGATTATGGTCCTAAGTTGGCATATGATGATAATCTTGAGACAAGATGGGGAACTGCTGCATCGGATAATCATTGGATACAGATTGATTTGGGAGCAACACGTGCAATCAGAGAAATTGATATTATCTGGGAGACAGCCAGCGCTGCAGGCTATACCATTGAGGGTTCTACAGACGGAGGTGTGTTTACACCGATTGCAGTGATAACAGGCAGAACAGAAGTAACTTATCCACAAAACAGATTGGATACAATTACATTTAATAATGATAAAGAGTATCAGTACATACGAATCAACTGCCAGAGCAGGGCAACCGAATATGGATTCTCTATTCGTGAACTGGCAATCTATGGACCGGATGAACAGTTTGATGATGAAGTTGTGGATGACGGTGCCGGCGCACTTACAGCAGATAAGGCAGACCTTTCCGTAGAAGGATTCCAGATTCAGGCAAATGATGAGCATAATGATAGTTATGTCAACTTCAGAACAGTCTGCAAGGCGCCGAATATCGGAGGAAGTATCAGCGCAGGCGGCAAACCATATACCGTAAGGGCATATGGAACCATTTATGCATTGGATTTCACCAATACATCCGGTGACCATAATAAAGATAATATTAAGGTATATCACACAATGCTGAAAGGGGACTTACAGGATATAGGAGACGGCGTTCAGGCGCATCTTGGAGCAAATACGTTTGGTGGCAAGAACCGTACATACGGATATGAGGCTACCCCAATCGGTACAATCAACGGATGGGATCCTCTGGATGCAAACCATACTTATTATTCAAGAACCATGACAAATATGGACAAAAATATGGCAAATACCATCTATGTAAGGGCATTTGTTGTCACAGATGATAATCAGTTTATCTACAGCGAAGATACGGCAGAGATTTCCGTAGCAGAGATAGCAGATTATCTGTATGAGAACAGTATGTCAAAGAACGTTGTGGCACATGAATATCTGTTTAATAACATTCTTCATAACACAATACTTCAGGAAGCAGGAAGTATGTATTGGAGAGAGCAAGCAAAAGAGTATGGCTGGAATGGAAGCCTTTATACACCACAGAATTCTATGTTCTCGTAAAAAGTGAATGGTATAAATTTATAAATTAAATTGATAAAAAAGGCTCTTTGACAAGAGCGGGGGTAAAAAGAATACAGACACAGTTGTGAAACATTCTTCACAACTGTGTTTTCTTGTATAGGGTAAATACTTATCCACACCGCAGGAGTATGGATGGGGAGGAGCAGTCCAGCCATAAAAAAGTTGTACAGCCGGGTAAAAAAACAAAAAATATTTTTACTAAAAAACATACCGTAATAAAAAAAGAACGAAAAATATTTTTATTAAAAAATGTACCTTTTATAAAAAAACAAATCTTTTTTGAAAAATTTTTATAGTGTATAACAATAGCGTTGTGAGTTGAAACACTATGTGCGAATAAAAATTTTCAAGTAACAAAAAAACAGGAGGAATTTATGAAAGGGAAATTTTTTAAGAAAATTTTAGCTTCGGTATTGGCAATCGCTCTGTGTGTAACAGGAATGAGCATTGCCGGCACAAAAGACACAAAGGCAGCTGCAAATGTAGGCAGCGCGGCAGATTACACAGTAACAGCAGAGGATATTTCCTCTGACACAACGAAATTAACATTCAATGCGACAAATTATGCAGCTTATGCTATCGTTCATTACAAGGTAAATGACGGCAGTCAGCAGAATGTCGGAATGAATGGAAGCGACAGAAATTATACATATAATATTAATGGATTGAAAAAGGGCGATAAAATAACATGCTCTTTTACATATAACAAAGGTGGTCTTCAGTATGACACAGAAGAGATGACATATGTTACGGGCAAACAGACTAGCGTGGATGCAGGTATTGAAGCACCTTTTGGTCTGGTGGTAAACAGTCCGAGAAATAACACCGTCAGTGTAGTATGGGGACGTGGAAAAATCGATACATATAATGTTTATATTGACAATAACCTTGTAGGAAATGGATTGGCATGTGGATATTATGAGTTTGATAATGTTGCATCAGGAAATCACACGGTAAGTGTTACAACTGTTTCCGGCTCCAGTGAGTCTGCTAAAACATCATTAAATGTAACAGTAGCAGGTCAGACGCAGGTTGCACCAACTACTACAACAAAAAAAGCTGAAACAGGTGTTGTGTACATTTATCAGGACATCAATTATGGTGGAAGAGTTGCTGCATTAAATGAAGGAAGATATAACCTTGCAGCACTTGAAGCAAAAGGATTTAGAGACAATGACCTTTCTTCATTAAAAGTACAAAACGGATATGAAGCAGTGCTTTATGCTGATGATAATTTCCAAGGTGAGACAAGAACGATTACATCAGATACATCTTGGATTGGCGGAGATTATAATGATGTAATGTCATCTATTGTTGTACAGAAGAAAACTACACCAACTACAGCAAAACCGACAACACAGGCGCCAACTACAACAAAAGCGCCGGCAACAACAAAAGCGCCAAGTGTTGATTCAAACATTCCACAGCCATTTGGTTTGGTAGTAAGCAACCCGGCAGCAGGAACAATCGGTGTTGTGTGGGGAAGAGGAAGCATTGATTCATACAATGTATATATAGACGGTAAGCAGGTTGCATCAAAGGTAGGATGCGCATATTATACATATTCAGGATATGAGGCAGGAAACCACACAGTCGCTGTTACAACTGTTTCCGGTGACAGAGAGTCAGAACCTGCTACAATGACAGTCAATGTGGCAACAGGCGGAAGTCAGGAACCAACCACACAGAAGCCGGTAGAGAAGCCAACCATACCGGACAGTGGAAATGTTGGAACAGACATACCACAGCTTAGAACAGATATTCCGGTAAGAAGCGACAGAATGTTCTTACAGTTAAACAATAAGACAAATGGCAAATACAGAGATGACCAGATTTATTGGATTGTTATCGGCAGAGACAAAGATCATCAGATTTGCTATCTGGATGCGCAAGGTAATTTAGTAAAAGCCAGTGCCGCATTAAACACGATTGAAAAGAATGGCAGAAAATGTGCAAACATTGCTCATTCATTAGCAGAAGCAAGCTATGTTTACCTTCCGGACATTGAATCAGGAAGAATGTATTTAAGTTACGGTGAACCGGTTTACATTACATTCAACAATGATGCAGCTGGAAATGTAGGATATGCAGGACCGGATCTTAACAATCCTTCAGACCCTAACAGTGATGTATTATTTGAATTTGCAGAGTTTACAGTAACAAATAAGGAATACTGGGGAAATACAACAAGAGTTGACTTTTTCAGCTTCCCGGTTGTAACAAGATTAGTTGGACAGGGTGGATTTGATAACAGACCTGGTGATTATGATGTATATGATAAGACAGTAGGTGATGTTGGAACAAGAGATGAAATCTTTGCAGCTTACAAAGCATCTGCTCCGTCAGAATGGCAGACATTGGTAAACAATGATAGAATTATGGCTCCATGCAAGAGTACATTTAATGAAGGTCAGATATATGGAAACTACTTTGATGCATATATTAATGAATTCTGGAACAAGTATTCTAATGAGACATTAGTATTCAAGTGTGATGCAGGTACATTCCGTGGAAAAGTAAATGGCGACCATATGACATTTACAAAGGATGGCGACAACGGAACATATAATGTTTACAAACCAACCACACAGGATGTATTGGAAGGAAAGGGCAACTTTAACAGAGGAAACTCAACAGAGTTAGTGATAGAAGCCCAGCTTTGCGCAGCATTCAACAGAGGTGTTGCTACAGACCCTGCAAACTATCAGAATCCAAGCGCATATTATAAGAATAATACATACAATTATTATTCAGCATTTTTACATCAGCATTCGGTAAACAATTTATCCTATGGATTCTGCTATGATGATGTAAATGACCAAAGTACACTTCTTCATTATACAAATCCTACAGCTCTTGTACTTGATTTGAAGTGGAACTAAATGAGAAATTTATAAATTTTCAAAGTTTTTCTCTATAAATTATGAAAGCGTCCCAAAGACCGAAAGGTTTTTGCGGGCGCTTTTTTTTGGATAGAATGTAAAATCAGACACAGAACAATGGAAATGTGTTATACTATATAAAGTTAATATTCAATTATTTTTGTTTTATATCACAGAAGGTATTATTATGGCGTTTACACATTTACATGTCCACACGGAATATAGTTTGTTGGACGGTTCCAGTAAAATTAAAGAAATAACAAAGAGGGCAAAAGAGCTGGGAATGGACAGCCTTGCAATTACAGACCATGGTGTTATGTATGGAGCGATTGATTTTTACCGTGCGGCTTTGGCGAATGGTGTTAAACCGATTATCGGATGCGAGGTGTATGTGGCTCCGGGTTCCCGTTTTGATAAGGAGGCAAATGCAGGTGAGGATAGATATTATCACCTTATTTTGCTTGCAGAAAATAACAAAGGGTATCAGAATCTTTGCCGTATTGTGTCAAAGGGGTTTGTCGAAGGATTTTATTATAAACCGAGAGTAGATTATGAGGTTCTGAAAGAGTTTTCAGAAGGTATAATTTGTCTTAGCGCCTGTCTGGCTGGAGAGGTGCAGAGATTCCTTGCCAAAGGGGAGTACGAACAGGCAAAGGAAGCGGCAGCGCGCTATATAGATATTTATGGCAAAGAGAACTATTTTCTGGAATTGCAGGACCATGGGATACCGGTGCAGAAAACGGTAAATCAGTCACTGTTGCGGTTAAGTCAGGAACTGGGTGTGGAACTGGTGTGTACCAATGATGTTCATTATACATATGAAGATGATACAGAAGCGCATGATATTCTTTTATGTATTCAGACTGGTAAGAAAAAATCAGATGAGGATAGAATGCGTTATGAGGAAGGAAAATTTTATTTAAAATCCGAAGAGGAAATGGCGTCCCTATTTCCGTATGCCCCGCAGGCTTTGGAGAATACGCATAAGATTGCCGAACGTTGTAATGTCAGCTTTGAATTTGGTGTGACAAAACTTCCTAATTATGAAGTGCCGGAAGGCTACACAGCTTGGAGTTATTTAAAAGAACTGTGCGAAAAGGGCTTATATAACAGGTATCCGGTTGTTCGTGGAGAAGAGGATGCCTCCTGCAGCTTTACAAAGGAAGAGTTAGAGGAACGACTGTATTATGAATTAAACATAATTAAAGATATGGGTTACATAGAGTATTTCCTGATTGTCTGGGATTTTATTCACTATGCAAAATCGAATGGGATTGCTGTAGGACCGGGGCGGGGTTCGGCAGCCGGCAGTATTGCCTCATATTGTCTGGAAATTACGGATATTGACCCAATGAGATACAATCTGCTCTTTGAGCGTTTTCTGAATCCGGAGCGTGTATCCATGCCCGATATTGATGTGGATTTTTGTATTGAGAGACGACAGGAAGTCATTGATTATGTAGGGAGAAAGTATGGAAAGGACCATGTAGCGCAGATTGTAACGTTTGGTACACTGAAGGCAAAAGGTGTTGTGCGGGATGTGGGGCGTGTATTGGATATGCCATATGCCCAGTGCGACAGCATTGCAAAGATGATTCCAAATGATTTGAATATGACATTAGAGAAAGCATTAAAACAAAACAGAGAATTGAAGGAACTTTATGATACAGATGACGAGGTGAAGAATTTAATTGATATGTCCATGAGGCTGGAAGGGCTGCCGCGCCATGCGTCCATGCATGCAGCCGGGGTGGTTATATGCGCAAAGCCGGTGGACGAGTATGTCCCATTGTCAAGGGCAGCCGACGGTTCTATTACAACCCAGTATATAATGACGACTTTGGAAGAGTTGGGACTGCTGAAGATGGATTTTCTGGGACTTCGGAATTTGACGGTTATCCGAAATACCCAGAGTCATATCAGGAAAAACAGAGGTATTGAGTTAGATTTAGATAAAATAGATTATAATGACAAAAAAGTTTTAGATTATATTGGCACAGGAAATACGGAAGGTATTTTCCAGTTAGAAAGCGGTGGAATGAAAAACTTTATGAAAGAGCTGAAGCCACAGAGTCTGGAAGATATTATTGCGGGGATTTCCCTGTACCGTCCGGGACCGATGGACTTTATTCCAAAATATATCGAAGGAAAAAATAATATTGACAGTGTTACATATGATTGTCCGCAGCTGGAACCGATTCTGGAGCCTACTTACGGTTGTATTGTATATCAGGAACAGGTTATGCAGATTGTCCGTGATTTGGCTGGATATACACTGGGCAGAAGTGATTTATTGCGCCGTGCCATGTCAAAGAAAAAGGCAGACGTTATGGCAAAGGAACGTCAGAAGTTTGTATATGGCGATGAGACAGAGGGGGTAAAAGGCTGCGTCAATAATGGTATCAGTGAAGAAATTGCAAATAAGATTTATGATGAGATGATAGATTTTGCAAAGTATGCTTTTAATAAATCCCATGCTGCCGCATATGCAGTGGTTGCCTATCAGACCGCTTATTTAAAGTATTACTATACAGAGGAATTTATGGCGGCAATGCTTACCTCTGTCATGGACACAATCGGCAAAGTATCGGAGTATGTCTATTCCTGTCGCGCGATGGGAATTAAAATTTTACCACCGGATATTAATGAGGGAGAAAGTGGATTTTCGGCAGGCAATCATTGTATCCGTTATGGACTTACCGCTATTAAGAGTGTGGGAAAGGCAGTTATTGACAATATTGTTGCAGAGCGGGAAGCTCACGGTAAATATAAAGATTTAGAAGATTTTATTACCAGAACAGCAGGGTTTGGAATCAATAAGAGAGCCATAGAGAATTTTATAAAAGCGGGCGCTTTTGACTCTCTGGGCGCGACCAGAAAGCAGATGATGATGGTTTATGTTCAAATTATGGACAGTTTAAATCAGGATAAAAAGGAAGCTATGGCAGGACAGACCACATTGCTGGACTTTATAGGTGAGGAGGAAAAGGAGACCTATAAGGTACAAATGCCGGATGTGGGAGAATACGATATTGATCAGAAACTGGAATTTGAGAAAGAAATTATTGGAATCTATGCCAGCGGGCATCCGCTGCAGGATCAGGAAGGCAAGTGGCGTAGAGTGATAACCAATATGACTTCGGATTTTGCGGAACCGGAGGAGGGCGAGGAAGCCAAGGTAGAGGATAAATCAAAGGTCACGGTGGGCGGCATTATTAGTACGGTTACAAGAAAATTTACGAAAAATGGCGCGCAAATGGCATTTATTACTTTGGAAGATTTGGTTGGAACCATTGAGGTTATTGTTTTCCCAAGGCAGTTTGAGCGCAACAGACATCTGCTCGTGGAAGGAAAGAAAATTTTTGTGGACGGAGAGGCGAATATCGAGGAAAATGCGGCAGGAAAGATTATCGCAAATCAAATCAGGGAATTTGATGACGTACCGTCTGAATTATGGATTGCCTTCAAAGATAAAGAAGACTATTTACAGAAGAACGCTCAAATTATGCAGATACTGGCTGACAACAGAGGAAATGACAAGGTAGTGATTGTGCTGGCAAAAGAACGCCAGAGAAAAATGATGCCGGTTCAGTATTCTGTCAGTATCACTCCGGGGCTGATAGAATTGATACAAGAAAAATGCGGGAAAGATTTTGTAAAGGTCAGAGATTAAATTTAGCAAAGGTATTTAGGAAATATGATTATCACATCAGCATCCAATGAACAGATTAAAAATATCATACAGTTAAAAGAAAAGGCAAAAGCAAGGAAACAGAAAAAACAGTTTGTTGTAGAAGGTATTAAAATGTTTTCAGAGGTTCCTCAAAAAGATTTGAAGGCAGTCTATGTGTCAGAGGATTTTTATAAGGAGAACGAAGAAAAAATACATGCGGTTAATCCACAGGTAGTCAGCAACAGTGTTTTTAAGAAAATATCGGATACGGTGACGCCGCAGGGTGTGCTGGCGGTTGTGGAACAGAAAAAATGCACACTGGAAGATATTTTAAATCATAGAAACAAAGAGAAAAGCTGTATCGTGGTACTTGACAGATTGCAGGACCCGGGTAATCTGGGAACAATTTTAAGAACAGGCGAGGGCGCAGGAATATCCGGAGTGGTTATGAGCAGTGACTGTGCAGATATTTATAATCCAAAGGTTATCCGTTCAACCATGGGTTCAATTTTCAGAGTTCCGTTTACGGTAGTAGATGATTTGCCCGGGGCAATAGACAAAATCAAAGAAAATGGTATCGTTACTTATGCGGCGCATCTTCAGGGAGAAATTTACAATAAAGGCGTGCTGGGGCATGATATTGCATTGCTGATTGGCAATGAAGCCCGGGGATTAAGTAAAGAAACGACAGATAAGGCGGATAAGTGGATTCGGATTCCTATGCAGGGGAAAATTGAGTCGCTGAATGCGGCGGTAGCTGCGGCTATCTTAATGTATGAGGCAGGCTTTTAAAATTTTTGTAAAAAAAACAGATACATTTCTCACAAACCGAAAGGATTTGCTCTGAAATGTATCTGCTTTTATATTTGTGCTAATTTTTCTATTGCTTTGTCAGCGATTATTTCTTCAAAGTGTTCCATATAGAATAATTCCTTGACATAAGTCGGTGTCTCGCGACGTCCGTTTTCAGTGAGAATACTGCATATTCTGTTGAGTGTTTTTTCTTCGGATGCTTCCATGCATAATGATAGATAATATCTGTTATCATAAGGCGACTTGTAAATAGAACTGTCACCCTTGTATGAAGAAGCAATCATTTTTACAACAGAAATGAGTTTTCCTAATGAGTCAAAAGAATATATACTATAGAGTAATGAATCGTCTTCGCCAGCACTCTCTGCAGATGATTTGTTTTCATTTTGAAGATGCTCATCAATCTGTTCAATATCGTCCAGATTAACTTCAATGTCATCTAGATGTGAAAGAATACTGTCTCTGAATTTGTCTTTTAGTTCTTTTGAGAAAAATTTTGAAAGATGTCTTTCAGTTTCCTCAGGATCATCTACTTTGGTAATTACCAAAATAATACTTTCAGGAGAAAGCGGTATGGCTTCCACCATCAAAGGAATGTCATTGACTTCGAAACCAAAATCGTCGTTGGCTTGCTGCATCATATCCTGAAAAAGTTGTCTGGTTTTGCCGGTGCCATAAGCCAATTCACTAATCTTAATATTTCGGTCAGCTAAATCCTCTTTTGTTAAAGTGCAGCGAATCTGATTTTCATTGATTTTTTCAATTTTCATAAAAATCACCTCACATCATGTTCCTTCTAATAGTATATCCAATAAAATCAGAAGTGTAAAGTTTTTCGGCTTTTTTTCAACTAGTAATATATTACAATATAATATATATACGAAAAAAGTGTACAAATTATTACATTTTTTTTAAAATATTTAAAAATCACATAATATTATATTGAAATACAAAAACAATATGTTATAATAATTAATAACTATAAACATATTGGGGAACAGTATATCACGAAGGCATAGCCTGACATTGCTTGTGAGAAGTCACAAGACGGTTTGTATTAAAAGCAGAGTTTCCCCTGGAATGGATGGCAGGCGATACCTTAAATATCTGGGATGGAATGTGCCTTGGCACATTCTGTCTTATATGTTATGATAGCAGTTAATGGAAACCAAAAGGAGGAAGCTCTTATGAATCGAAAGATAAAAATTGCATTGATAGCGTGTACGATAGTGTTCTCTATGGTAGTTATTTGCGGGTGTGATTTATTTATAAAAACAAATGATGGAAAAGTTGACCTGAAATGGTATATGGGACTCACCTACGAGGACGAGGAGCAAAACGATATAGAGTATAAGACCTCGGTGGGCAGTCAGGTAGCAGCAGTCGCATTGGAAACGGAATACAGTAAAGATTATGCGATTATAAAAGATGATGATGCCTATATTAATATAAACACTGTTAAAGAAAATATTGATAAAAGGTTTTATTGGGATAAAAAGGAAAATAAAGTATTATTTACGGATGCAGTTACGGTATATTCTGTCAACGAGGACGGTATGGCGACAAAGGAAGATCCGGCAGATACTTCCGCTTATTCGTTGATTCATGGAGATACGGACGAACAGGTAGAGTATAAAGTTTTTCTGGTTGAAAATGGCAAATGTTATTTGAATATCCGCTTTATAGAAAAATTTGTCGACATCAAGTGTACAGTATCAAAAGTAAAAGAAAAAACACCTTCTATTATCAGCCTTCAATATCAGAGTGGAGAAAAAACCGTATTAAAAACGGACAGCGATATTGAAATGCGTACCAAGGGAAATTATCAGAATCTGATTGTTACGGAAGTGCCGGAGGGCACGAAAGTGACACTCCTTGAAAAAGGAAAAAACTGGAACAAAGTAAGGACAGATAACGGTTATATTGGATATATTCCTGTAAAAGAGCTGGTTGATGAGAAGAAAGAAAAAGCAGAATACAAAAATGATGATGACCGCTATATTCATACCACAATGGATAAAAAAGTAAGTCTTGCGTGGAATCAGATTTACAGTCAGTCCGCCAATGACAACATGAAAGAATTAATCAGAAACGTAAAAGGAGTCAATGTAATTTCTCCAACGTGGTTTTCCATTAAAGATAAAAAGGGAAATTTATCCACACTGGCAGATTTGAATTATGTAGAAAAGGCGCACAAAAACGGTATGCAGGTGTGGGCATTGTTTAATGATTTTGCTCATAAAAAACTGACAAAGACTGTTCTGACATCTACAGAACTCAGGAATAATTTAGAAAAAAATATTATGTTCTATGTCAGCAGTTATGATTTGGATGGAGTCAATATTGACTTTGAGTATATTGAAAAAAATATTGCTGATGATTATATGCAGTTTTTACGTGAGCTTTCCATTCTGTGCCGAAAGACGGGTACCATTCTTTCGATTGACAATTATGCTCCGTCAGAGTGGAGTGGTTATTTTGACCGGGAACAGCAGTTGAAGCTGGCAGATTATATTATAATTATGAATTATGATGAACATACGGCAGGCAGTGACGAAGCAGGTTCTGTCTCCTCCCTGCCTTATGCAGAAAAGTCCATCAAGGATACCATAAAAGAAGCAAAAGATACATCAAGGATTATCAACGGAATGCCTTTCTATACCAGAGTCTGGAAAGAAACTCCGCAGGGCGACGGGGATGGAAAAGGTACATTGGTAGAAGATGCAATCAATGGAAATTATTATCTGACAACAGAAGCTGTCAGTATGGAAACTGCAGAAAAGGCATATAAAGATGCCGGTGTTAAACCTGCGTTTGACCAGCAGACAGGACAGAATTTTGTCACATATTCCAAAGGAAAGTCTACCTATTCTATCTGGTTGGAGGATAAGACGTCCGTGAAAGCCAGATTAGAGCTGATGAATAAATATCAGTTAGCCGGGGCAGCATACTGGGCTCTGGGACAGGAAAAAGATAACATTTGGGATGTGATTTCTGCATATTTTAAATAATAGGAAACAGCTATGAAAGAAAAATATATGCGACAGGCAATCGCACAGGCGAAAAAGGCACGCGACATGGGAGAAGTGCCAATCGGATGTGTTATTGTATATCAGGATAAAGTTATCGGGCGTGGGTACAATCGCAGGATGACAGATAAAAATACATTATCCCATGCAGAATTAAATGCAATCAAAAAAGCCAGTAAAAAGCTGGATGACTGGAGACTGGATGACTGCGAAATGTATGTTACCACAGAACCCTGTCAGATGTGCGCAGGCGCGATTGTACAGGCGAGAATTAAAAAAGTATATATCGGATGTATGAATCCAAAAGCAGGCTGCGCCGGCTCCATTATGAATCTCTTACAGGTGGAGCAGTTTAACCATCAGGTGGAAATAGAAAAAGGAATATTGGAAGACGAATGCAGCAGACTTTTAAAAGATTTTTTTGCTGATTTGAGGAAATCATAGTTGACAAAGAAAAGGCAGTAAGGTATGCTAACTTTCGGTCAATAAAATATGTTATAACACTTCCGTGCAGCCGGGGAAGCAGCGGAGCCCTGTACCTGCAATCCGCTACAGCAGGGGTGATGATTTGCCTCGGGTTTATTTTGTAGGGCTGCCCTTTATAAGTGGTGTTGACGTTTGGGTCTCATGCAACAGAATCCTGTGAACCGTGTCAGGTCAGGAATGAAGCAGCACTAAGCAGATCATTTTGGGTGACATGAGGGCGCCTAAGCCGAGCTAACTGTAAAGGTAACGCTTATGAAATACTCACAAAGCAAATCGCACGGAGATTTACACAATGGCAATGAGCCATGCATAAAAGAAAAAGAGTTTACACATTTGTGCTTGCACAAAAATGTGTGAAGTCTTTTTCTTTTATATGTGGCGAAGCCTGTGACCGAGATGAAACGAAGTGGAATCGAGGTACACATGGCTCATTGCCATGGGAAATGGAGAGGAAGGAAGATGGATAAAAAAACAAAGCAAATAGACATGTTACAAGGTTCTTTGGTAGATAAAATCATATTGTTTGCACTTCCATTAGCCGCTACAAGCATGCTGCAACAGTTATTTAATTCGGCAGATGTGGCTGTAGTTGGAAAATTTGCCGGAAGCGAGGCATTAGCAGCAGTAGGCGCCAATGGACCGGTGATTAATTTATTAGTCAATCTGTTCGTAGGATTGTCTATGGGAGCCAATGTAGTTATCGCAACGTTTATCGGAAAAGGTGATGAGAAATCTATAAAAAAATCCGTACATACTTCTATTATTGTTGCGTTGATTAGTGGATTCTGTCTGGCGCTTATCGGATTAATTTTTGCAAAAACTATTCTGACTGCCATATCCACTCCCGACAATATAATTGATTTAGCAGTGCGGTATTTAAGAATATATTTTTCCGGTATGCCGTTTATCATGTTATATAATTTTGCCTCTTCGATTTTTAGAAGTAAGGGAGAAACAAAAAAGCCGTTAATTGCTCTGGCGATTTCCGGGGTGATAAACATTGTGTTAAATCTTTTCTTTGTGGTTATATGTGGGATGAACGTCGAAGGTGTGGCAATCGCTACGGTTGTATCCAATGCGATTAGTTCCTCCATTCTGATATACTGGCTGGTGAAAGAAGAAGGGGCTTTTCATCTTGAAATCAAACATCTTAAACTGAATTTATATATTGTTAAGAAGGTGGCAAAAATCGGCGTACCCGCAGGCATACAGGGAATGGTTTTTTCATTTTCCAATGTCATTATTCAGTCAGCTCTTAACAAGCTTGGTTCGACTGCTGTGGCAGGTTCAGCAGCGGCATTGAATTATGAATATTTAGCATATTTTATTTTAAGTGCATTCAGTCAGGCGGCAGTGACATTTATCAGTCAGAACTATGGCGCGGGGAAAATAGACAGATGTAAAAAGGTCGCAAGAAACTGCTGGATTCTTGCCGCCTTTTGTACCGTGGCTGTATGTACAACGGTTATTATTTTCGCACATCCTCTGATTGCAGTTTTTACTTCTGACAGTGCAGTGGCACACCTGTCAGTCATAAGAATAAAATATATTTTAAGTTTTTATTTAGTTAATATGACCATAGAAATATTGTCCGGCTGTATGAGGGGATTGGGATATTCCTTTGTTCCCGCCAGCGTATGTGTTATAGGAATTTGTGGCATTCGTGTTTTGTGGATATTTACTGCCTTCAAAAAAATTGCTACATTTGAGGGATTAATGATGGCTTATCCTATTAGTTGGATTGTTACCATGCTGGCGATTATTGTTTCATATCTGTTTGTGAAAAAGAAGGCATATGCGGAATTATAAATTATATTTATCTGTTTACCTATAGTCAAATTATGATATAATATACATATATAAATTTGGAGGTGATTGTATGCAGCTTTTGCAGGAAACGATAAGACCGTCAGCAGATTTGAGAAATCATTATAGTGAAATATCAAAACAGTGCAGAGAAAATGGGGAAGCAGTCATTATAACTGTCAATGGGCGTGGAGACACAGTTTCCATTGGCTATGAAGAATATAAGAACCTGAAATCAAGAATTGAACTTCTTGAGATTTTGGCTGAAGCAGAGAATGATGTTTTAAATGGAAGATTGGATGATATTGAAAGTACATTTAAGGATTTAAGGGAAATGTTAGGTTGATACAAATGGGAAAATACAGGCTTATACGAACAGACACAGCAGATTTACAGATTAGAAAAATAATATTGCGGATTGCAGAAAATTTTGGCAGTAAAGTTGCTTTAGAAAAATTGGACGAGATAGAAGAAAAGATTGCCATGTTGGGAGATAATCCAAATATTGGAACGATACCGAAGTATCCTTTATTAAAAAGACAGGGATATAAAGTTTTAATTATAGAGAAAAATCTGGTTTTTTATAAGGTAAATGAAAATAAAAAGATTGTGATAGTGTATGCTGTTGTTGATCAGAGACAGGATTATGTGAATATTATCCGTGGAATTTAGTAAAAAAAGAGGATAAAAATGTTTATTCGTATATATAATTATTTTTAGAAAAACAAAACTGTACCTTGTATGAGGTGCAGTTTTATTATATAATAAATCCAAAGGTTTAAATGGGATAGCTATGCCCAAAAACCATTACAGGAACCCATCAGGAAAGGAGCAGACATGTCTTATACAGCGTTGTACAGAAAGTTTCGACCATCTACTTTTGACGAAGTAAAGGGACAGGACCATATTGTACAGACATTGAAAAATCAGATTAATGCAAACAGAATCGGACATGCCTATCTTTTTTGTGGAACAAGGGGGACAGGAAAAACCAGCGTGGCAAAAATTTTTGCCAGAGCGGTGAACTGTGAACATCCTATGGATGGAAGCCCTTGTAATGAGTGTGACGTATGCCGGGGTATCAATTCCGGCAGTTTTATGAATGTTATTGAGATTGATGCAGCATCTAATAATGGTGTAGATAATATCCGACAGATAAGGGATGAAATTCAATACACTCCCTCAAATGGAAAGTACACTGTCTATATTATAGATGAGGTGCATATGCTGTCTATTGGCGCCTTCAATGCGCTGCTCAAGACATTGGAAGAGCCTCCTTCATATGTTCTGTTTATTCTTGCCACCACAGAGCCTCATAAGATTCCCATTACGATATTGTCCAGATGTCAAAGATATGATTTTAAGAGAATATCTATTGATACGATTGCGGACAGGCTGATGGAGCTGATGAAAAAAGAAAATATTGAGGTGGAAGACAAGGCAATCCGTTATGTGGCAAAGGCAGCAGACGGTTCTATGCGTGATGCATTGAGTCTGTTAGACCAGTGTATCGCATTTTATTTGGGACAGAAACTGACCTATGAAAATGTTTTAGAAGTATTGGGGGCAGTGGATAATGAAATTTTCAGCCGTTTAATCAAAAGCGTTATACAGGGTGATGTAGTCGGCTGTATGAACTTATTGGATGAAATCGTGATGCAGGGAAGAGAGCTGGGACAGTTTGTCAATGATTTTATCTGGTATTTGCGTAACCTTATGCTTATCAGGACTTCCGATGGCGCAGCAGATGTGATAGATGCATCTGCTGAAAGAATTCAGGCGTTAAAGGAAGAGGCTCAAATGATAGAGACAGATGTGATTATGAGATATATCCGCATTTTCTCTGAATTATCCGGTCAGATAAAATATTCATCTCAAAAGCGTGTACTTATTGAAATTGCCCTGATTAAACTTACCCAGCCGGCTATGGAACATGACATCAGTTCATTGAATAACAGAATGGCGATTATTGAGAAAAAAATAGAAAGTGGAGATATTGTCACCAAAGCCCAACCTGTCACGGAGGCAAAAAAAGAAAAACCGAAGCCAAAAAAGGTTTTTGCCAAACCGGTTCCTGCAGATATTCAGGAGGTTGTAAATAATTGGGGAAAAATCAAAAGGCATATATCTAATCCTTACAGGATTTATCTGGAAGATGCAAGGTTCAGTGTCAAAGGAGATGATACCCTGCTAATCGTATTCAATCCGGGTTCCATTGGATATGAGGGATGTAACAAACCGGAAGTTATTGATATGATTACAGATATTGTCCGTGAGGAAATAAAAAAACAGGTTAAGATTGAAATGACTATCTTGGAAAATAATCAGAATTTTGGAGATTATTATATGGAGGTAGTTTCAAAAATAAATATGGAAGTAGGAGAGGAGGATTTTTAGAATGGCAAAAAGAGGAGGTTTTCCGGGTGGAATGCCGGGTGGTATGCCGGGAAATATGAATAATATAATGAAGCAGGCGCAGAAAATGCAGAAGCAGATGGAAGAAGCGCAGGCAGAATTAGAGGAGTCGTCATATACAGCCACAGCCGGCGGCGGAGCTGTTGAGGTTACTATTTCCGGTAAAAAAGAAATCACAGCGATTAAGTTTGATTCTGAAGTTGTGGATCCTGATGATATAGAAATGTTAGAAGATTTGACAATGGCTGCGGTTAATGAGGCAATCAGAAAAATCGAAGATATTTCTACAGAAAAGATGTCAAAGATTACCGGAGGAATAGGTGGTTTATTCTAATGGATTATTATAGTGGTTATATTACAAAGTTAATTGAAGAGTTGTCAGGGCTTCCCGGAATTGGTGCAAAAACAGCCGGAAGACTGGCTTTTCATATACTTGATATGCCTGGTGAGCAGGTACATGAGCTGGCAGACGCCATGGTTCATGCAAAAAATAATGTGAGGTATTGCAAGGTCTGCTGTACTCTCACAGATCAGGACATTTGTCCGATATGCAGTAGTCCGCAGAGAGACCACAAAACAATTATGGTGGTGGAGACTACAAAAGATATGGCAGCTTATGAAAAGACCGGTGAATATAATGGCGTTTATCATGTGCTTCATGGAGCGATTAATCCGATGGCAGGCATTGGACAGAATGATATTAGATTAAAAGAATTGCTTGAGCGATTAAAAGATGATGTAAATGAAGTAATTATCGCAACCAATTCCAGCGTGGAAGGTGAGGCGACTGCCATGTATATCAGTAAGATTGTAAAACCTTTGGGAATAAAGGTGACCAGAATAGCCAGCGGCGTTCCGGTTGGCGGAGATTTAGAGTGTATAGATAATGTTACATTGCTTCGTGCTTTAGAAGGTCGTGTAACAGTATAAGAAACAGAGAAATAAGGATATAAAGAGGTATTCAAATGGACAAAAACGAGCAGTTATTGAAAATGGAAGAATTAAGAAGCGCAATGCGCGGCAGGGAGTTTGACAAGGCGGCAGAAATTGCTGATTCTTTGGATCTTAAAAAAATCAAAGACAACAATCTGCTGAATGTTGTGGCAGATGCATACGAAAGAACCCGCAACTATGAAGATGCGAAGAAGGCATTGGAAATAGCATATGAACAGACAAATGCGGGGAGATTAATCGCATACAAATTATGTCTGATTTGCGTAAAGACAAAAGAATTTGAAGATGCAAAAAAATATTACGAAGATTTTATAGAGATGGCACCCCGCGATACTGCAAGATATATTTTAAAATATAGAATGGCAAAGGCTCAAGGGGAACCTTTAGAAGAACTGATAGCTATATTAGAGGAATATGTTAATCTGGATATGGAAGAAAAGTGGGCTTATGAGCTGGCTAAACTTTACCATAAGGCAGGGGAAGCAGATAAATGTATTGATATTTGTGATGAAATCAGTTTGTGGTTTTCTGAAGGCAAGTATGTCAATAAGGCGATGGAATTAAAGATGAAGCATGCTTCTTTGACAGCTTCCCAGCAGGAAAAATATGATGAGACAAAAATGCGCCGCGAAGAAAAACTGGAAAATGCGGAAGTAAAAGAAATACAGTTAGAAGAGAAAAAAGAAGAGAAAAAGAAAAAAAGACCATTTGAAATAAATCCTGATATGATAAATAATATGACACACTCTGACAATGAAAAATCTGTTGACGGGGAATCCGATGAAGTGAAAATTGTCGGTGATATGGAAGAAATTGTTCTTTCAACCGAGACGGATGAGAGTGCGGCAGAAGAAACAGACACTGAAAATGCAACGGATACGGTAAGTGAAACGGTATCAGATGACGAAAAGCAAAGTGAAGATACACACGAGGAAGAAGTTATTCCTCAAACAGAAAAGCTGACAGGCATTAAGGATGTCAGCGATATATTAAAACAGCTTCAGAAGAGGGGAATTTTAAAAGCAGAAACCGTTCAACAGGCAGTTGAAATTATTGATGAGGCGGACAGTGCCCAATCCGGTGGAGAGGAGAAAATAAAAAACACAGAAGAACAAAAGGAAACCGAGACGCCGGATGCACAGCAGAGCGAGGAGAACCGGGGACCTGCTTTTGATGACAGTGACATTATTTATGAAGAGGATTTAGCGCCTGAAGAAAAGCAGGAAGAAACAGCGGTTATGAAAGAGCCGGATGATGTTGGAAGCACTCGTATTTTTGATAAAGTTCAGGTTATTGAAAATGGAGAGGTTGTTGAACAGCCAAAGGTAAGTAAAGTTGTCAAGCCTCCTGTGCAGAAAACGGATAAGAAAGAATACATAGCAAAGCATAATGAAGAAGATGCAGACAGTGTTCCTGTACTGGATTTGGATTTCGAGACGCCGGAGCGTGACGAGAGCAATGACATAGGACAGAAAAACATGTATGAAAATATTGCGGCAAATTCTGATTTGGGATACAAGACAGATAAACTTCCGACAAGAGAAGAACTGCAAGCTGCAATTAAAAAGGCAGAGCAGGCAGTAGCGAATAAAGAAACCGAAGAAGCCGTTCCGACAGAAGAGACAGAAAAGACGGATATACCGGAGGTAAGAGTGAAAGAAAATCCTACATCCAAGGTGGAGGTTTTAGCCGGAGCAGGTATTGTAGAAGAAGGGGAAGTGAAACAGAGCGAAGAACAACCTGAGGAAAAACCGGAAGAACAACCTGAAGTGAAACAGAGTGCGGCACCGGAAGAAGAACAGGTGGAAGCAAAGCAGGATGAGATACTTCCTGAAGTCAGAGAAGATGTGAAGCCGGCAAAAGGAAAGCAGAGTGAAACACATGCAAAAAAAGTAAAGCGCAGTGAAAAAAAGAAGAATAGTGTTGTCACAGAGGATATTTTATCCGAAGCAGAGCTTACGGAGTTTAAGAATTACCTGAATGTTGAGGGATTTGAATCAAATATTCGTGAGGTTTTGCAGGAGCTGATTGTAAATTATACACCAAACGGCAGGTCTGACGAAGGCAATGTCATTATCATGGGAAATGAAAAAACCGGAAAGACTACATTAGCCATTGAAATGATTAAACTTGTCAATCGGAAGCGTGGAAGACGGAATAGAAGACTGGCAAAAGTAGATGCAGGAGCGTTAAATAGAAAAGGATTCCGATATGCTGTCACAAAACTGGTGGGTAGTGATTTGATTGTGGAAAATGCAGACCAGCTTGGAAAGATGACGGTCAGTGAATTGATAGATGTTTCAGGCATGTTTACCGATGATATGTTGATTGTATTAGAGGGTGATACTGAAGGGATGGAAAAGTTAATAAAAGAATCCCCAAGGCTGGAAACTGTTTTTAATCATGTAATACGCATAAAAGAATATGATATTAAGGAATGGGTAGAATATGGAAGACAATATGCGGAAGAAAAAGGCTATACGGTAGATGAGCTGGCAAAACTGGCATTCTACAAGGCGATTGATGATTTCTTTGGGGCAAATAAGGGAATTGGACAAGCAGATGTGGAAGGAATTATCGATGGAGCAATAGAAAAATCAGGACGGCTTGGACGAAAGGTAAAAGGAATTTTCGGTTCAAAGACAGATGATGAAGGTCTTATCGTGTTACAGGAATCAGATTTTGATATTTAATGAGAAAGGAAGAAAGAATGGAAAATTTGCAGCTTGCAAAAATTGCTAACGAGGTAAGAAAAAACATTATAACAGCATTGCACAGCGCCGGTTCAGGACATCCGGGCGGTTCGCTGTCGGCGGCAGATATGGTGACATTTTTGTATTATGAAGAAATGAATATCAATGATATAGAAAATCCTGACAGGGACAGATTTGTTTTGTCCAAAGGGCATGCCGCTCCGGTTTTATATGGAGTGCTGGCAGAGAAGGGCTATATTCCGAAAGAAGATTTAATAAAACTTCGAAAAACCGATTCCTATTTACAGGGGCATCCGGATATGAAGCACACACCGGGCGTAGAAATGTCAGCAGGCTCTCTCGGACAGGGAGTATCTACAGCTGTTGGTATGGCGCTGGCAGGAAAACTTGACCATAAAAGCTACAGAGTATATACCATATTAGGAGATGGAGAGATTCAGGAAGGTCAGGTCTGGGAAGCAGCAATGTTTGCAGGTCATAGAAAGCTTGATAACTTGGTAGTGATTGTAGATAATAACAATCTTCAGATTGATGGAACGCTGGAAGAGGTATGTTCCCCATATCCGATTGATGAAAAATTCAAAGCGTTTAATTTTAATGTAATTACGATTGACGGACACGATTTTGATGAAATCAGGGAAGCACTATCAAATGCAAGAAATACAAAGGGAATGCCTACAGCCATTGTGATGAATACAATAAAAGGAAAAGGTGTTTCTTTTATGGAAAATAACGTAAATTGGCATGGTTCCGCACCAAATGATGAGCAGTACAAAGTGGCAATGGACGATTTAGAGAAAGTAGGTGAAGCATTATGTCAGAAGTAAAGAAGATAGCTACAAGGGAAAGTTATGGCAATGCTTTGGTTGAATTGGGAAAAGAGCATGACAATCTCATCGTCCTTGATGCAGATCTTGCGGCAGCCACAAAGACCGGGATTTTCAGGAAGCAGTTTCCAGAAAGACATATCGACTGCGGCATTGCGGAAGCAAATATGATGGGAATTGCGGCAGGTCTTTCTACCTGTGGAAAAGTTCCGTTTGCAAGTACTTTTGCCATGTTTGCAGCGGGCAGGGCTTTTGAACAGATAAGAAATACCATCGGATACCCACATCTGAATGTAAAAATCGGTGCAACACATGCGGGTATTTCTGTTGGAGAAGACGGCGCGACTCACCAGTGTAATGAGGATATTGCCCTGATGAGAACTATACCGGGCATGACAATCATAAATCCCTGTGATGATGTGGAAGCAAGAGCGGCAGTAAGGGCAGCTTATGCAATGGAAGGTCCGGTTTATTTGAGATTCGGCAGACTTGCGGTGCCTGTTATCAATAAAGAAGATTATCAATTTGAAATTGGCAAAGGCGTTATGATGAAAAGCGGCAGTGATGTTACGATAATTGCAACCGGACTTATGGTAAGTCAGACGCTTGCGGCGGCAGAAAAACTTGCGGCGGATGGAATTGATGCCGAAGTTATTAATATTCATACAATTAAACCGATAGATGAAAAGATTATAATCAATTCTGCCCAAAAGACAGGTAAAGTCATTACCGTGGAAGAACACTCGGTAATCGGCGGATTGGGAAGCGCAGTGTGCGATGTATTGAGTGAGAATTATCCTGTTTCTGTTACAAAATTAGGTGTCAATGATACATTTGGACATTCCGGTCCGGCGGCAGAGCTATTAAAAGAATTCCGGCTGGACAGCGAGGGAATTTATAATCAGGTTAAGGAAATTTTGTCATAAGCATATATGAAACATTTCAATAAGAATAGAACTTTATATTATTAGCAAGAATATTTATATTGTTAATGTGAAAGTTAAACAAATTAAACTTTAAGTTATTTTTGTTAGGTAAGTGGTTAGATGGGTTGAAATTGAAAAAATTAATGCTATACTAATCACTGTTGAACGAAATGCAAGGGAGCAGACGTAACAGTCCTGCTCTCTTTTTCTTTTGTTTTAGAAGAAGCAATGCAGTTCGTGAAAGGAAGACATTTTCCTTTTTAATGTTTTCCAAAAGGCTGAAAAGAATGGAGGAAGTTATTATGACAGGAGAGATTCAAAATGCAATTGACAATGTATCAGGAATACCTTTTGCGATTTGGTTTTTAGTTGGCGCAGCATTGGTATTTTTCATGCAGTGTGGATTTGCAATGGTAGAAACAGGATTTACCAGAGCAAAAAATGCAGGAAACATCATAATGAAAAACCTGATGGATTTCTGTATTGGTACGGTAACGTTTGTTTTATTAGGTTTTGGACTGATGATGTCCGAAGATTATGTGGCAGGAATTATTGGAGTTCCAAATCTGGGAATTTTCTCGGATTACGGTAGTTTTGATTATTCCTCTTTTGTGTTCCAGTTAGTATTCTGTGCTACGGCGGCAACGATTGTTTCCGGCGCTATGGCAGAGAGAACAAAATTCAGCGCTTACTGTCTATATTCAGCACTAATCAGTGCAGTGGTTTATCCAATCGAAGCAGGCTGGGTATGGAATGCAGAAGGATGGCTTGCAAAACTGCACTTTGTCGATTTTGCAGGTTCTACGGTAATTCATATGGTAGGTGGTACAGCAGCTTTGGTTGGTGCAATTATTGTCGGACCACGTATCGGAAAGTACAGCAAGAGAAAAGACGGAAAGATAAAATCAAATGCGATTGCAGGACATTCCCTTACTTTGGGAGCTCTCGGATGCTTTATTCTCTGGTTTGGATGGTATGGATTTAACGGAGCAGCAACGACTACACCGGATAGTTTAGCATCAGTATTCCTTACCACAACGATTGCTCCGGCGTTGGCAACGGTATCCTGTATGCTGTTTACATGGATTAAGGATGGAAAGCCGGATGTAGGCATGTGTTTGAATGCATCTCTTGCCGGATTGGTTGCTATTACAGCGGGATGTGCTTCGGTAGATGCGCTGGGTGCAATCATTATCGGTGTTGTGGCAGGTATTCTGGTTGACGTAGTAGTAGAATTTTTAGACAAGACATTACATATTGACGATCCGGTTGGTGCGGTAGGCGTACATATGGCAAATGGTATCTGGGGTACATTGGCAGTTGGTCTTTTTGCAACAGGTACAGGAGAAGGCGCATTTACGGATGGCTCATATTATAAAGGTTTGTTCTATGGCGGTGGATTCAAATTACTGGGTATTCAGGCACTTGGTATGATTACGATTGTAATATATGCGGCAATCATGATGACGATTGTATTCCAGATTATCAAACATACAATCGGACTTCGGGCTTCTGCAGAAGATGAAATTCTGGGTATGGATATTTCAGAGCATGGTTTATCGTCAGCGTATGCTGATTTTGTGGCAACAGCACCTACATTTAACGGTGATGTGGGCGGTGCAGTAGATGTAACCGATGTTAAGCCGGTTGAACTTGCACTTGGCGCAAAATCGGAAGGAAAATTTACAAAACTTTCTATTATCTGTCCGGAAGACAAGTTTGGTGTACTTCGTGATACAATGGCAGCTATCGGCGTAACCGGTATGACTGTCAGTCAGGTAATGGGCTGTGGTGTTGAGAAAGGTCACTTGGGAAGATACAGAGGTGTTCCTACAACAATGAACTTATATCCAAAGGTACAGGTAGATATTGTTGTTTCTACAGTTGATCCGGGACTGGTTGTTGCGGCGGCTAAGAAGGCAATAGGAACAGAGCATAGAGGCTCCGGCAAGATTTTTGTAACTGATGTGGAAGATGTTATGAGAGTGAGAACCGGAGAGATGGGCTATGACGCTTTAGCCTATAAAGATAATAAATAAGATTCCGGGAACTTGGTTCTTTGAATATATTTTACTTAATCTCATTAAAGGGGGCTTAAAAAGCCCCCGGTTAGCAGAACCTGCATCCGCTAATGCGGATGTGGGTTCTGTCTTTCTATGTTTACAATTTACATATATATTTGTCTTTTTTTGTGAAGAATATATGTAATTGATTTTCTTTGATTATGGATATTCCAAGAATTTACATATAGGACTTGTCTTGTTTTGCGAAAAATATATGTAATTGTTTTTCCCCACCATGAATTTCTCAAAATTTTACATATATATTTGGTTTGTTTTGCAAAGAATATATGTAATTGATTCTCCCCTATCATGAATTTCTTAACAATTTACATATAGGACTTTTCTTGTTTTGCAAAGAATATATGTAATTGATTCTCTCCCGTCATGGATTTCCCAACAATTTACATATATATTTGTCTGGTTTTGTGAAGAATATATGTAATTGATTCTCACCCGCCATAAATTTTACAAGAATTTACATATAGATTTGTTTTTTTGGCAAACAATATATGTAATTAATTCTCCCCCACCATGAATTTCCCATAGATTTTACACACATATCTGACGGATTGACAAAAATTTTTTTACAGTCCTTTTTTATATTGAAAAAATTGTTTTGTATAGAAAACGTTTTTCATGCGTACCATACTAGGAGTACCACATAATTTGTATTTGTTGGGAAAAAGAAAAAAGTCAGAGAATATCTTGAAATTTAGAAAAGGAGAAAGTTTATGCGAAAAAAATTATTAGGAATTGCATTGTGTTTGACAATAGTAGCGGGATTATTTGTTGGATGTGGTGAAAGCAAAAAAGATTCTTCGAAAGAGACAAAGGGTTCTGTATATTGGCTGAATTTTAAGCCGGAAGCAGATGAAGCCTTACAGGGCATTGCAAAAACTTATAAAGATGAAACAGGTGTTGAGGTAAAAGTGGTTACAGCAGCCTCCGGAACTTACGAGCAGACATTGACGTCTGAAATGGAAAAGTCAGATGCGCCTACGTTGTTTGTAGTAGGAAGTCAGGCAGCAGTCAAGACATGGAAAGATTACTGTATTGACCTGAAAGATACAGATGTTTATAAAGAATTAACTACAGATTCCTTTAACCTGACAGATGAGAATGGAAAAATCTGCTCTATCGGTTACTGTTATGAAAGTTATGGAATTATTGTAAATAAAAAATTATTAAAAGAAGCAGGATATGAAGTGAAAGATATTAAAAATTTTTCATCATTGAAGCGTATCGCAGAAGATATTCATAAGAGAGCAGATAAACTTGGCTTTGATGCGTTTACATCATCCGGCATGGATGATTCTTCCTCCTGGAGATTTACAGGGCATCTGGCAAATATGGCATTGTTCTACGAAGCAAGAGATGATAAATGGAAAGAGACTCCTGCAACAATCAAGGGAACGTATTTGGACAACTTTAAAAATGTCTGGGATTTATATATTAACAACAGCAAATATAACAAAAAGACTTTAGCAACCGGCGGATATGACGCACAGGCTGAATTTAAAAACGGTGAGGCTGTATTTTTCCAGAATGGTACATGGGAATATGCAGCAATCAGCGAAAGCATTCCGGATGAAGATTTAGAGATGATTCCTATTTACTGTGGGGTCAAAGGTGAAGAGAAAGCCGGACTTTGCTCCGGTACGGAAAACCGTTGGGCGGTAAATGCAAAGGCTTCTGAAGAAGACAGGAAAGCCACTCTTGATTTTATGAAATGGCTTGTGACATCAGAAAAAGGAACAAAAATGATGGCAGAGCAGTTTGGAGCAATTCCTTATAAGAGTGCAGCAGACAGTGGAAACGTATTTTTAAGAAATGCAAATGATTTAATTGAAAAAGGAAATTACAATGTTGACTGGACATTCAACTATACACCAAACGTAGAAAATTGGAGAGCAAGTCTTGTAGCAGCTATGAATAAATATGATGCAGGAGAATCTTGGGATGATGTAAAGACAGCATTTGTAGAAGGATGGGCTACACAGTATAAGGCAGCAAATCAATAATATAGGAAAATGGAATTGACAGGGCGGGCAAAGCTCGCCCTCATTTTAATAAAGGAGGAGGCATATAATTTATGGCAAAGACAACAAAAAACGATAAATCAACGGTCAACTGTAATCTAATCCGCAGGCAGATACAGAGATGTATTGCGCTGTTTTTGCTTCCTACATTTGGGGCGTTTGCCATTGGATTTATATATCCATTTCTTAAAGGCGTATATTTATCCTTCTGTTCGTTTATTACGACAAGTGATGCAACATGGAACGGAGTCGGTAATTATGTAAATGCATTCCGGGACGCTTCTTTTATCCATGCATTTTGGTATACCGCGCTGTATGCCATTGTATCATTGGTTTTAATTAATGTATTGGCATTTACGGTAGCATATCTTTTGACTTTGGGATTTAAGGGGTCTAATTTATTCCGGACAGCATTTTTCATGCCGAATCTTATTGGCGGTATTGTTCTTGGATATATTTGGACAATGATTTTTAATGGCATACTTGTGAAAGCAAATACCAGTATTTTAATGGAAACAAAATATGGATTTTGGGGACTGGTTATTTTAATGTGCTGGCAGCAGATCGGTTATATGATGATTATATATATTGCCGGATTGCAGGCTGTTCCGGGAGATTTAGTTGAGGCGGCAAAAATTGACGGTGCATCAAAATGGAAAACATTAATCTATGTTACTATTCCAAATATTATGCCGTCCATAACAATCTGTTTATTCTTAACATTAACGAATGCGTTTAAGCTGTTTGACCAGAACCTTGCACTGACAGGCGGACAGCCATTTACCCAGCAGGCGGACGGTTCTGTTATTAAGACAACAGAGATGCTGGCGTTAAATATTTTTAATACCTTTTATGGACAAAATACTACTGCCAGAGGTGTGGCACAGGCAAAAGCAGTTATATTTTTTATTCTGGTAGCGGCAATTTCTTTGGTTCAGCTACGTGCAACAAGGTCAAAGGAGGTACAGCAATAGTGGAACAGGGAAAATATTATAAAAAAAATAAAGATGCAGATGCTCAACCATTAAAGAATGGCAGAATACTAACGATAGTATTTACGGTTTTAACATTAATCTATATTAGTCCGATATTTATTGTGCTGATGAACTCCTTTAAGGCAAATACAAATGTAAAGACGGATACTTTTGCATGGCCGTCCGGAAATATGTTTGTAGGATGGGCAAATTATTTAAAAGGTTTTACTTTTGGTAACTATCCGTTTTTAAAGTCTATATTGTTTAGTTTTGTTATTACCGTTCTTTCTACAGCATTGATTATTCTGTGTACATCTATGGCGGCATGGTTTATTGCCCGGGTAGATAATATAATGTGCAAAATTGCATATTATTTATTTGTATTTTCAATGATAGTACCTTTTCAGATGGTAATGTTTACACTATCTAAAACAGCAGATACGTTAGGACTGAATACCCCGTGGACAATTCCGATTATTTATCTGGGATTTGGCGCAGGTATGGCTGTGTTTATGTTTACCGGATTTGTAAAAGGATTGCCAATAGAGATTGAAGAGGCGGCAGCGATTGATGGCTGCGGACCGATACGGACATTTTTCATTGTTGTTATTCCAATGTTAAAACCGACGTTGATTTCTGTTGGTATTCTGGAAATTATGTGGATATGGAACGATTATCTTTTGCCGTATCTGATTTTAGACCGGACGGAGTATATGACAATACCAATTCATATTCAGTATTTGCAGGGAAGTTACGGTTCTGTTGATTTGGGAGCCATTATGGCATTGATTATTTTAAGTATTATACCGGTTATTATATTCTATCTGACTTGTCAGAAATATATTATCAAAGGCGTTGCTGCGGGTGCAGTAAAAGGTTAAATACAGCAGGGAGGCATTATGAGAGCTAGTGGAATTTTATTACCAATTTTCAGCTTGCCGGGAAAGTATGGCATTGGTTGTTTTTCAAAGGAGGCATATAAATTTATAGACTTTTTAGAAGAGGCAAATCAGAGGTACTGGCAGATACTTCCAATAGGACCTACAAGTTATGGAGATTCTCCTTATCAGTCATTTTCTACTTTTGCGGGGAATCCATATTTTATCAGTCTGGAAGAGCTGATAGAAGAGGGATTGCTGACAAAAGAGGAGTGTGAGGAAATTGATTTTTGTACAAAAGCGGAAGAAATAGATTATGAAAAATTGTATAAAAACCGCCGTCAATTATTGCGGAAGGCTTATGAGAGAAGCGGAATATCGCAGAAGCAGGAATTTCACAAATTCCGGCAGGAAAATAGTTATTGGTTAAGGGACTATGCAATTTTTATGGCTGTAAAAGACAGATTTGGTGGAATAAGTTTTGATAATTGGGCTGAAGATATTAGGAAGAGATGGGGCTATTCCATGGAGTACTATCAAAAGGAATTATATTTTGATATTGAATTTTATGAATTTGTTCAATATGAATTTTTCCGACAATGGTTTCAGTTAAAGACCTATGCAAATCAAAAAGGCATTATGATTATTGGAGATATTCCGATATATGTTGCATATGACAGTGCGGATGTCTGGTCTCATCCTGAACTGTTTCAGTTGGATGGTGAAGGCAGACCGCTGGCAGTGGCAGGCTGTCCTCCGGATGGTTTTTCCGAAAAGGGACAGTTGTGGGGACATCCATTATATCGGTGGGATTATCATAAAAATACAAATTATGATTGGTGGATTAAGCGAATAGAAAAATGTGTACAGCTCTATGATGTTGTAAGAATCGACCATTTCAGGGGATTTGATGAATATTATTCCATTCCGGCGGATTCCGAGGATGCCACAGCAGGGCACTGGGAAAAAGGACCGGGCATGGAGTTGTTTTATGCTGTAAAATATTGTCTGGGTGATATAAAAATTATTGCGGAAGATTTAGGCTATATCACAGATTCTGTTCGTCAGCTGGTAAAAGACTGCAGGTTTCCGAATATGAAGGTGCTGGAGTTGGCGTTTGATTCCAGAAGCTCTACCGATAGCAATGAATATTTACCGTATCATTATGATAAAAACTGTGTTGTCTATACAGGAACGCATGATAATGCAACAGTAAAAGGGTGGCTTGAAAATATTCCTCCAAAAGATATAAAGAATATACAGGAGTATCTGGGTACAGCACCAAAATCGGATGATGAAATGGTTGATGGAATCATAAGATTGGCACAGGCTTCCACTGCAGATACCTGTATTATTCCTATTCAGGATTATCTTTGTCTGGGGAATGAGGCGAGAATAAATATTCCATCTACCCTTGGAAATAATTGGAAATGGCGTGTGCAATCTTTTCAGTTGAATAAAAAAGTAATTGAGAAAATTAAAAAATATACGAAGGTATATGGAAGGACAATGGAAAAGGAATAAAAACAAAGGGGCAGCAGGGTGTTTTTTATTGAAGGAAAATTTTATGAAATTATATCAAAACTGGCAGATTTGGCAATATTGAATCTTTTGTTTGCAATCTCTTGTATTCCGATTGTAACGATTGGAGCAGCCACTACAGCTTTGTATGGAGTGACAGGAAAGATGGCAGAGAACAGTGAAGGTTATATTGTGAAAACTTATTTCAAATTGTTTCGGGAAAATTTCAGACAGTCTACTATTATGTGGATGATATTATTGACAGCCGGAAGCATAGCAGCCACGGATTTGTATATTATCGGCAATATGCCAAAGGGCATGGGACAGACTGTGTTGAAAGGACTTGCAATGTTAGCAATTATAGTAGTGTCGTTTGTATTTTTGTATGCCATGGCATTGCAGAGTACCTTTGATAATACATTGAAAAACACGATAAAAAATGCCCTGCTTCTGGGAATAGGATATTTTCCATGGACACTGCTGATAATGGTGGTGGCAGTATTACCGTTGATAACGCTGATGTTCATGGAAAATTTCAGATTTGCAGGCTGGATAATAATGATACTCCTTTGGTTTTCAGGGAGCGCATATATTAACTCATATATATTTCATCATATTTTTAAAAAATACATGTAGTATTTTACCGGGTATGTTTTCTCCATTTCAGCGGATCACTTTGGGCGGATGCTGCAGGAGTGGTATCGGTTATATGTGTATCCTCGTTGACAGAGAGTGTATCCAGCGATGTCTTTAAGAGCAGCGAGGTTTCATCCTCCGAAATACCCATGGCTTCTGATAATTCTGACAGTTCCGGGACACGCCCCAGTTTTTGATTCAGTTCCTTTGTGACACGGTCCAAACGGTTTAGTTTGTCTGCCAGATGTTGTCCGATTCTATCTGAATTCATTTCATTATTTATGGTATTTACAATGGCATTTTCAACGCGCTGATAAATATATTGATGAAAATCACCTGAAGTTTCATGGTATTCAGAGATGGCAATCATCAGTTCCAGATTTCCTTCCTGAATTAAATCTCCAAAAGAAACGCCTCTGCCCCGATACTTTTCTGCTATATCTGCTACCGTTTTAAGTTTTGATTCTACTAATTTTTCTGTACAGGAAATATCACCCGAAAGTAATTTTTCGATCAATGCGTTTTGTTCCCGCAAATCCATATTAGGAATCGTATCCATATCCGTCATATACATGTGGATAAATTCAAGTTCTTCTTTGGACTCATAATTCTTATCTTTTGTTTCAACAAAGTTTTTATCTGATGGGGTGAATCCTTCCACTTCTATATTATTCCTTGACAAATAATCATAAATAAACGGATACTGGTTATTGTCATCTATTAATCCGTCAAAGTAAGTTTGTACTTCTTCCATGCTCACCTTATTTTTATTATTTGCGGCAGTGGAAACTAATTTTTCTAATGCTTCATTGAACAATGTTTTTTTATCCATAACTTATACCCCTTTTTATTATATCTGTAGGAATAAAGGGTGCCAATTCTTTATCCTTTTCTTTATTAACGGCTACATAAATGATACATAAAAGCCTTGCAAAAATCAAGGATAATAGGTAACATTTAAGAGTAAGACACAGCAGTGGCAAAAGTGTACCTTGATTGCAGTCCGGGGAGATGGTTGCAGTGATTAGGAGGCAAAATGAAAGAAGTATTAAAGAAGATTCAAAAAAGCAGAATTTTTTCACTTATATGTATTTTACTGTTTATAGGAGTATGTTTTGGAATCGGTTCCCTGATTGCATACATACAGCATGAGGCAGATCCTACCGATATGGCAGTGACATATTTCAGGGCATTCGTACAGCAGGATTACGATAAGATGTATGAATGTCTTTACACGGACGATGGATATTATATCGATAAAAATATATATACGGCAGAAATGAAAAAAATAAGAAAGGACTATACAATAGATTCTTATGAAATAAAGGAGCCGGAAAGAAAAGACGGCAGGAAGTTTGTGACGGTAAAATGTACAGATGATGCCGCAAAGAAAGTGAAAGATTTTGTAATATGGATAGAAAGCGCCCGGACGGGCATTCAGATTGTACCGGATTATTATGTAGAGCTTGAAAATATGATGGCAAAAGGGGTTGAAATAAAAATTCCCAAGACGGACAAGCTGGAAATAAATGGGAATGTCATAAATGAAAAAACAGCGCAGATTACGGAAAGTAAGGATAATAATATTTATCATCTTGAACGAATACTTACCGGCAAATACACCATATCGGCAGCCAATGATATTTATGCAAGAAATAAAACGCTTTCTATCCGCGGTGAAGATGTAAAAATAGATATGACAAAAGAGCCGCTTACAGCAAATGAGGAATATGGAAAACGCATTATCAGTCATGGCAAAAAAATAATCAATCAGTTTTATAAAGCGGTAAGAAACAGGGATGAAAAAAGTCCGGCTTTGTTAAAGATGTTTGCTTCGAAAAAATTAAAAAATAAAGTGTCGGATGCAGTTGAAAAATCCGAAGAAATTATTTTTTGGCCAGAGAAGAGAAATGCTGCGCTTTATAAAGTGCTGGATATGAAAATAAATAATTTAAAAACAGCAATCAGTTACAATCAATCAGATAAAAATTATGTTCTGACCTGCACATATAAGTACAAATATGTTTCTTCGACAGATACATCATTAGCGAACAGCTATGTGGACAAAATTTCAGGAACCTGCACCAGCAGGCTGACATTAACTTATAAAGCGGATGGAAATAAATTGACAGTAGAAGACATCAGGCTGTCAAATAAAAATAAAAAGAATTAATGGAGGGAATATGGCAAAAGAAATTTGGAAGCCGGGAAATATGTTATATCCATTGCCGGCAGTATTGGTTACAGCAGCAGATAAAAAGGGAAACAATAACGTGTTTACAGTGGCATGGACCGGAACCGTCTGTTCTGATCCCGCTATGGTTTACATTTCTGTGCGTCCATCCAGATACTCTTATAACATGATTAAGGAAACAGGCGAGTTTGTAATTAATCTTACCACGGAAAAACTGGCAAAAGCCACCGACTATTGTGGTGTTAGATCCGGCAGAGATGAAAATAAATTCGAAACAATGAAGCTGACGATGGAGAGAGCAAAATATGTGAAAGCGCCGCTTTTAAAAGAGAGCCCTGTCAATCTTGAGTGTGAAGTGGTCAGCATGACCCGCTTGGGAACACATGATATGTTTTTGGCAAAAGTATTGTGCGTACATGCCGATAAAAAATATATTAACGATAAGGGTACATTTGACTTGGAAAAAGCACGTCCATTAGTTTATTCTCATGGAAAGTATTACAATATCGGCAAAAAGCTGGGTAAATTTGGGTTTACAGTGAAAAAGAAGAACACAAAGTAAGGGAAAAAAGGCGCATGGATACGCAGAGTGAAAAGGTCGTGAGATAAACTATGAGCAGAAATGATAATATTATTTTTCATATAGATGTTAATTCGGCGTATCTTAGCTGGACTGCTGTAAAAATGTTACAGGAAGGGTTTGGCAGGGATATTCGCCAGATACCTTGTATTGTGGGCGGCGACAAAAAAAGCCGTCATGGCATTGTACTGGCAAAATCAATTCCTGCAAAAAAATATGGCGTGGTGACAGGGGAACCGGTGGTAAACGCGCGAAAGAAATGTCCTAATCTGGAGATTGTACCCCCGGAGCATGACTATTATGAACAGATGAGCCACAAATTAATGAAGCTCTTGCAAAGTTACACTCCTGATATAGAGCAGGTCAGTATTGATGAATGTTATATGGATTATTCCGGAATTCAAAAACAGTTTTCCTGTCCATATGAAGCCGCTGTTTCCATCAAAGATAAGGTGAAGAACGAACTGGGATTTACGGTCAATATTGGAATATCAGATGTTAAAGTATTGGCAAAGATGGCGTCAGATTTTGAAAAACCGGATAAGATACATACTTTATATCGGCATGAAATTCAGGAAAAGATGTGGAAATTACCGGTGAGTGACTTGTTTATGGCAGGAAAGTCCAGCGTGGATACATTACATAAGCTCGGAATATTTACGATAGGACAATTAGCAAACAGTCCGCTCAATGTGTTGGAAGCCCATTTGAAAAGTCATGGCAAAACGTTATGGGAATATGCCAATGGTATTGATGCAAGCGTTGTCAATAAAGAAAAAGAAGAATTGAAGGGTGTGGGGAATTCTGTTACGCTTCCAAAAGATTTGGATGATATAGAAGAGATTTTTAAGGTTTTACTTACCTTGTCAGAAAAAGTAGGGGGAAGATTAAGAGACGGAAAACAAAGAGCAAAAACAGTTGCTGTGGAAATCAAATATAATAATTTTACAAAATGTTCGAGACAAACTACAGCTGAAACAGCAACAGATTCGGGAACGGAAATTTATAATATTGTAAAAATTCTGTTTAAGGAACTGTGGAACCAAACCCCGGTGAGACTGCTGGGAGTAAGGACAGCAAATCTGATAGAATGGGGAGAACCGGAACAGCTTTCTATCCTGGATATGGAAAACTGGGCAGATAGGGAAAAAGAAAGCAGTGTATCAGGAAAACCTTCGAGGGAGAAAATGAAAAAACTGGACCGGGCTTTGGACGCGATAAAAGATAAATATGGTAAGGATGCAGTCATGCGTGCCAGCCTGATGAACAGGAATAAATCAAAGTAAAGCGTAAAAGAGTGTTTTGCTGAAAGAATGCCGATAAACAAATAAAAAGGAGAAGGACATGAAGAAAAAAGATAATATTGTTTTAATTGGTATGCCGGGAGTTGGAAAAAGTACAATCGGCGTAGTGCTGGCAAAAATATTAGGATATAAGTTTATAGATGCAGATTTAGTGATACAGGAAAAGACAGGCAGGCTGTTGAAAGATATTATTGCAGAAGATGGAATAGAGGAATTTATAAAAATTGAAAATGCAGTCAATGCATCCATTCATGCAAAAAAAACTGTCATTGCCACCGGAGGCAGTGTTATTTATGGAAAAGAGGCGATGGAGCATCTTTCAAAGATAGGAACGGTGGTATATCTTCAATTAGAACTTCCGGCATTATCGAGAAGACTGGGTAGTCTGAAAAAAAGAGGAGTAGTTTTAAAAAAAGGACAAACTCTCAAAAATTTATATGATGAAAGAATTCCGTTATATGAAAAATATGCGGATATAATAATAAATGAACATCACTGCAGTATTAAAAAAACAGTGAATAAAATTGTGGGAGAATTGGAGGAGTAGAAAAATTAAACAATTAAGTCATTTGAGGAATGGCAGATATTTTGTTATTCCTATAGTATTTTTAATACTAATGATGACCCGTACTATTTTTACACAGGCTGTTATGGAAATATATGCATATAAATATATGGTACAGTGTAAGGTAGAAAAAAGCAGTAGAAAAGATATACTGCAATTAAAAAGCAGACAAAACCAAACCATAGAAAATAAAACGAATGAAAATAAAACAAAAGAAAATAAGGAAAAAAACGGAAATGCCAAGGATAAGACACAGAATACACCTGTGAATCAGTCGTTGGTATTTTCTTTTATAAAGCCGGTAAGAGGGGGTATTACAAGTTCCTGTTTTGGAGATTCCATAGACAGAAACAGCGTCCATAAAGGTCATGACTGGGCAGTACCTACCGGTACCCGTGTTAAGGCATCAGAAAAAGGGACTGTCGAACTGGCGTATTACAGTGAAAGTTATGGATATAATGTTTTAATCCGGCATAGCGATACGATAGAGACCAGATATGCACATATGTCAAAACTTTATGTAAAACAGGGCGATAAGGTTAAAAAGGGGGAAACCTTGGGACTTAGCGGAAGCACCGGGGACAGTACGGGACCACATTTACATTTTGAAGTGATACAAAACGGCATAAAAATTAATCCCCTTTCCGTACTGGATTAAAATGTAATACTTTTATATAAACACGCAGGAAAAAGCACACAATCTATAGAGAGTCATAAACTATAACTATAGATTGTGTGTTTATTATGGTTTACAAAGAATAACTTTGTGATATAATAATGAAAAGTATGCAAAATTTTTTGTGAAGCAGATTGCGATGCATTATTCTTCTATTTTGTGTATGCATGGCTGAATAATTATAACGAAAAAGAGATATTGATTTACATATAACCCGAGGTGGATAAATGGAGAAGTATGTTATAAAAGGCGGAACACCGTTACATGGTGTTGTTGAGATTAGCGGGGCAAAGAATGCGGCTTTGGCTCTGATTGCTGCTGCTATTATGGCAGATGAGGATGTTACCATTGAAAATTTGCCGGATGTCAGTGATATTAATCAGTTAATAAACGCAATAGAAATGATTGGGGCAACGATTATTAGAAAAGACAGACACACAGTTGTTATTAATGGAAAGACGATATCTTCTCATGTTGTTGAAGAAGAACAGATGAGAAAAATCAGGGCTTCCTATTATTTGCTTGGAGCATTACTTGGTAAGTTTCATAAAGCAGAGGTAGCATTGCCGGGCGGATGCGTGATTGGTGCCCGTCCAATAGACCAGCATTTAAAAGGTTTTCGGGCATTAGGCGCTGAAGTGATTCAGGACCATGGTATGCTCAATGCATTTTCAGAACAGTTAGTGGGAAACCACATCTTTTTTGACGTGTCTTCGGTTGGCGCTACAATTAATGTCATGTTGGCAGCAGTCCGGGCAGAGGGAAGAACGGTTATTGAAAATGCGGCAAAAGAACCACATGTAGTAGATGTGGCAAATATGCTAAACAGCATGGGTGCTGACATCAGGGGTGCCGGCACCGATAAAATCCGAATTATGGGAGTACCTTTCTTACATGGTACAGTTTATTCTACCATACCGGATCAGATTGAGGCGGGGACATTTATGTGCGCAGCCGCAGCTACCAACGGAGATGTACTGGTTAAAAATGTCATTCCAAGACATTTGGAATGTATTACGTCAAAGCTCATTGAGATGGGCTGTAGTGTTGAGGAGTATGATGATGCAGTGAGAGTGAAGGCGGGTGATTTTATCAGAAGTGCTCATATTAAGACACTTCCATATCCGGGATTTCCTACGGATATGCAGCCGCAGATAGCAACTGTATTGTCTATGGCAAATGGCACGAGTACAGTTACAGAAAGTATTTTTGAAAACAGATTTAAATATATGGCAGAGTTGAGTAGAATGGGAGCCATCAATAAGGTGGAAGGAAACACTGCGATTATTACCGGTGTGGGAAGTCTTGAAGGTGCAAGGGTGTCAGCGCCGGATCTTCGGGCAGGTGCTGCTTTGGTGATTGCAGGTCTTGCAGCGGAAGGATTTACTACCGTGAATGATATTGTTTATATAAAAAGAGGTTATGAGAAGTTTGATGAAAAACTCTCAACTCTGGGTGCAGTAATTAAAAAGGTGGATACAGAAAAAGAGGAACAGACATTTAAGTTAAAAGTTGGATAAAGCACAAGATGATTACAAGGTATATCGGCAATGGGGCTGATATGCCTTTTTTTATTGACATGGGAAAACCTCTAGTGTAAATTTACTGTAAGTGTAAAAAAGGCAGGGTATCATATGATACTGTTTCTTATGGATAACGATGGAAAGTGAGGAGTGTAGAGATGTTGTATCCGATAGAGAATAAAGTAAGGGAAGTAAAAAATTTAAGCGGCATATGGAATTTTAAAATGGATTACAATAATGTGGGAATACATGAGCAGTGGCAAAAGGAACCGTTAAAAGATGCGATTCCTATGGCAGTACCGGCTAGCTACAACGATTTATTTACAGACGAGAAGGATAAAGAGCATGTGGGATATGTGTGGTATGAGAAAACTTTTATCATACCGGACAGCTGGAATGGGAAAAGAATTGTTTTGCGTTTTGGAAGTGCTACACATCATGCAACAGTCTGGGTAGATGGAGTAGAGGCTGCAAAACATAAAGGCGGTTTTTTACCATTTGAGGCAGATATTACGCAGCAGATGGAAGAATCCGAATTAGAGGAACATCGGGTAACGGTGGCGTTGAGTAACGTACTGGACTGGACCTGCATTCCCTGCGGCGAGGTTATTCATAAGGAAGGTCCCGGCTATCCGGAAGGATTTCATTTTCAGGAAACCTATTTTGATTTCTATAATTATGCCGGAATTCACAGACCGGTAAAAATATATACCACCCCAAAGAAATATATTGAAGATATTGTTATTAAAACAGAGACAGAAGGCGACAGGGCGGTGGTAAAAGCATGGATTACTTCGAACGATATAATTGACACAGTGAAAGTCATAGATGAGAGCGGCGATGTGGTGTCCGAGAAAGCACCAAAACCGTGGAATGATGAGGATAACAAATATTATGTGGAAATAGAAATGAATCAGCCTCACCTTTGGAATCCGAAGGCAGCTTATCTTTACAAATTAAAAGTAGTGGGAAAATGTGATAGTTATACAGAAACTTTTGGAATCAGAACCATAGAGGTAACGGACAAGGCATTTCTCATCAATGGAAAAGAATTTTATTTTCAGGGATTTGGAAAGCATGAGGACAGTGACATTCATGGAAAAGGTATGGATGAAGCGCTGAATATCCGTGATTTTAATTTATTGAAATGGATGGGAGCAAACTCTTTTAGAACATCTCATTATCCATATTCTGAAGAGTTGATGAGGCTGGCAGATAGAGAGGGATTTGTGGTAATCGATGAAGTACCGGCTGTGGGAATGTGTTTCTGGGATGGAAACAGTGTTTTTGCCGGAAACAGAGTTAATAATGATACTTTGGCGCATCACAAAGATATGCTGGCGGATATGTACAATCGGGACAAAAATCATCCGTGTGTTGTGATGTGGAGTGTGGCAAATGAGGCGGCAACCCATGAAGAGGGAGCAGTATCTTATTTTAAAGAAGTAATAGAGACAATGAGAAATCTGGATGATACAAGACCGGTGACAATGGTTCACACTACAGGACCGGATGGAGATAAGGTAAGCCAGTGGCTTGATGTCATCTGCGTTAACCGTTATTACGCATGGTATAACGACCATGCCCATTTAGATGTTATCGGATTGCAACTGGAATATGAAATGGAAAAATGGTACAGAAAATACCATAAGCCAATTATTATGAGTGAATATGGTGCGGATACGATTGCGGGATTTCACAAGATGCCGCCGGTAGCATTTACAGAAGAGTTTCAGTGTATGTACATGGAAGAGTACCACAAAATTTTTGATAAACTGGATTATATGATTGGTGAGCACCCATGGGCATTTGCGGATTTTCAGACCAAGCAGGGATTAAACCGTGTAGATGGAAATAAGAAAGGAATATTTACGAGAAACAGACAGCCCAAAATGGCAGCGTATATGCTGAAAGAGAGATGGACAAAGAGAAAATAGAAAAATTCCGGCTGCTCAAATTAAAATAAATCAATAAAACTGATTAATTTTGTCACTACACAAAAAGAAAAACATATGATAATATATGGCTAACCTAAAAAATACAAAAGTGTTGAAGAGGAGTAGTAGTTAAGGCGCAGATTTCAGAGAACCGTTGGGTGGTGTGAAACGGCAGATGCAAATTAGTGAACTCGCCTCGGAGCTTCCGGCTGAAATGTCAGAACAGTAGGTCAGGACGGATTCCACCGTTACAGGGAATGGATGTCATAGGCATCTATAGAGAGCATGTATTACATGAAACAGAGTGGTACCGCGCAAGTAAAGCTTACGTCTCTGTGCTTCCGGCTGGGAGCACAGAGATATTTTTTTGAAATTTTATTTAAAGGAGACGAACGGTTATGAACTACAAGAAGTATAAGAGACAATATTTTATGCCCCCTGCATATACACAGGACTGGGTAAAGAAAGAGTACATCGATAAAGCGCCTATTTGGTGCAGTGTAGACCTTAGGGACGGTAATCAGGCGTTAATTGAGCCGATGAGTCTTGATGAAAAACTGGAGTTTTTCCAGATGCTTGTAGACATAGGATTTAAAGAAATAGAAGTAGGTTTTCCGGCAGCTTCAGAGACGGAATACAATTTTATGCGTACTTTAATTGAGAGAAATATGATACCGGATGACGTTACGGTACAGGTTTTAACTCAGGCGAGAGAGCATATTATTAAAAAAACTTTTGAGGCAGTGAAAGGGGCAAAACATGCAGTTGTCCATCTCTACAATTCCACATCTGTAGCCCAGCGTGAGCAGGTGTTTAAAAAGAATAAGGATGAGATTAAAAAGATTGCGGTAGATGGCGCCCGGTTGTTAATGGAACTGGCGGAACAGGTAGAGGGAAATTTCTCTTTTGAGTATAGCCCGGAAAGTTTCCACGGTACGGAAATGGAATATGCATTAGAGGTGTGCAATGCGGTACTGGATGTGTGGAAACCAAAAAAGGATAATAAAGTTATTATCAATATTCCTGCAACGGTAGAGAACGCAATGCCTCATGTGTTTGCCACACAGGTGGAATATATGCATAAGAATTTAAAATATCGTGATGCGGTGACAATTTCCGTACATCCACACAATGACAGAGGATGCGGTGTGGCGACTGCGGAATTGAGTATTCTTGCGGGGGCAGACAGAATCGAAGGAACCTTGTTTGGCAATGGTGAGCGAACCGGCAACGTTGATATTGTAACGCTGGCAATGAATATGTTTTCTCATGGCATAGATCCAAAACTGGATTTCAGCAATATGCCGGAAATATGCAAAGTGTATGAGAGAGTTACAAGAATGCAGGTGAGTCCTCGTCAGCCATACGCCGGAGAACTGGTTTTTACTGCTTTTTCAGGCTCTCATCAGGATGCCATTGCAAAAGGAATGGCATGCAGGGAAGAGAGCAGGGATAAAACATGGACGGTTCCATATCTTCCAATTGACCCGGTTGATGTCGGACGGACTTATGATTCAGATGTTATCCGTATTAACAGTCAGTCCGGTAAAGGCGGCGTAAGTTATATTTTAAAGCAGAATTTTGGACTTTCTCTTCCGGAAAAAATGAGAGAAGAAGTAGGGTACTCTGTAAAAAATGTTTCGGATAGGGAACATAAAGAATTATCGCCGGAATGGGTATATCAGATATTTGAAGATAAATACATTAATAATTACAGTGTGTTCAATGTTCCGGAAGCACATTTCCAGCAGAAGAATGGAATTATAGCTGATGTGACCATTGCGCAAAATGATATTGTCCGTATTGTTAAAAGCACCGGAAATGGAAGACTTGATGCGGTGAGCAATGCATTTAAGCAGTATTTTAATATCAGCTATGAACTGTCAGTATATGAGGAACATTCCCTGTCCCGCGGTTCTTCCTCCAAGGCAGTATCTTATGTGGGAATCAGCTGTAACGGTACGATGTACTGGGGTGTAGGATTGGATGCAGATATTATCAAATCTTCCATACACGCATTGACAGTAGCAGTGAACCAACTCGTAAAAGAGACCGGGGAAAAACATTGTAAAGATGAGAGACTAACAGACATTATTAATTATATTAACATAAATTATCTTACGGTTACACTAGACGAGTTAGCGGAACAATTTCATTTGTCAAAGCCATATTTGTCCAAATATATTAAGGATAAATCAGGGAAAACTTTTGGCGAACTGGTAAAGAATGTCCGTATGAAAAAGGCAAGGACGCTTTTAAAGAGCAGCAGCATGACGGTTGAAGCAATTTCTGATGCAGTGGGCTATCAGAATGTAGAGCATTTTACCAGATTGTTTAAACAGAAATACAAAATGACACCGGTACAGTTTAGAAATAATAATTAACAATTATTTTCTTTAAAATTGCTATATCAAGGAGGTTGAAAAATGAAAATTAAATTTGTATCTTTGGCATTAGTGGTGGCTCTTATTTTTTCCGGATGCTCTATAGACGTCGGAATGGTTATTCAGTCTGACAAAAAACTCACGATGTCAATGCAGATGGATATTGAAAAGGATGCTTTTGATCAGGTAATGGCGCAATCCGGCGAAAATCAGGCAGAGATGAATGAGATTTTAAAACAGATGAGTGTTGTTACCATTGATGGAAAACAGTACTATGAATTAAAGGAAGCAGAGGGTGTGCAGACAAAGGAAATAATGTCTGCCTACGAAGAAATAGGGCAAAAATGTTATATTACTAAAAATACTTTCTATCTGAAAGCAGAAGTCCCCAAAAACGGAGACAGTCTGTCGGGCATGATAAGTCCGGGAGAACTGAATGAATTGACAGGTGGTGCGCTTTCTTCGATAAATTTATCTGATATGAAAGAAACATTTACCATAGAATTTCCAAAAAAGGTTGTCTCTACTACAGGGGTGATAGATGCAAAAAATCCGCAAAAAGTTGTTTTCCATGTTCCGAATAATCCGAAGGTAACTTCGTTTACCATGTTTGCCACGACAGATTCCAAGATAACAATCAAGTCGGTACAGAATCTGATAAAACAATCAAGTAAGATAAAACGCCCTGTGATTAAGTCCGTGAAGGCAGGAAAAGTAAAAAAGAAATCAAAGTATGCTTCCGCAACGGTAAAACTCAAAAAAATCAAGGATGCACGGAAATATTATGTAGAATACTCAACAAAACGTTCCTTTGCGGGTAAATTTGCTGAAGTATCTTCTAAAAAAACAACAATTAAATTAAAAAAACTGAAGAAAAACAAGAAATATTTTATTCGTGTTTATGCAGATAAGAAAGACTATAAAGGGGAAATTGTTATCAGTAAAGCCTCAAAAATAAAGAAAGTAAAAACGAAAAAATAACTTTAGGTGCCGTCGATAGGCGGTCAGCCGGAATATCATTTTTTCAAAATAACCGCTATACTGTTGACAATTTATGAAAACAATAGTAAGTTAATTATGACTCTTATTCAGAGTGGTGGAGGTACAAGGACCGATGAAGCCACGGCAACCCCGACAAGTGTCAGGAAGGTGCCCGCCTGAGCGAGTGAATCGATCAATAAGAGGACTTAATACATTGAAACTAAGTCCACATATTGATGTGGACTTTTTTTTCGGGTAATGAGCGGAAACATTCATATACCTGAATCTTTGATTTATTTCCAGAGAGGAGTTTGTTATGGAAAAGAGATTGTTTACTTCAGAATCAGTGACCGAGGGACATCCGGACAAAATGTGCGACCAGATTTCTGATGCTATTTTGGATGAACTGATGCGGCAGGATCCGAATAGCCGTGTGGCATGTGAGACAGCTATCACGACCGGGCTGGTTCTGGTTATGGGTGAAATCAGTACGGAAGGATATGTAGATATTCAGAAAATTGTGCGTGATACAATCCGTGAAATCGGATATGACAGAGCAAAGTATGGATTTGACTGTGATACCTGTGGTGTAATTACTGCGCTGGACGAGCAATCAGAAGATATTGCACTCGGTGTAGATAAGGCGATGGAAGCAAAAGAGCATCAAATGGATGAAGATGAGATTGATGAGATTGGCGCCGGAGACCAGGGCATGATGTTTGGTTATGCCACGGATGAGACGGAGGAACTGATGCCTTATCCGATTGCGCTTGCGCATAAATTGGCAAAAAAACTGTCGGCGGTTCGGAAAAACGGAACACTGCCGTATCTGCGTCCTGACGGAAAAAGTCAGGTAACTGTGGAGTATGATGAGGAGGGCAGACCTTCCCGAATTGATGCGGTTGTAATTTCCACCCAACATAATCCGGAGGTAACACAGGAACAAATCCATGAGGATATTCGCAGAGAAGTCATTGATGCAGTGATTCCGCAGACCATGACAGATGAAAATACAAAATATTTTATTAATCCGACCGGACGTTTTGTCATTGGCGGTCCTCAAGGGGATTCAGGACTTACCGGACGAAAGATTATTGTAGATACTTACGGTGGATATGCAAGACATGGCGGCGGTGCATTTTCCGGAAAGGATTGTACCAAGGTAGACCGTTCCGCAGCTTATGCAGCCCGGTATGTGGCAAAAAATATTGTTGCGGCAGGTCTTGCAAAAAAATGCGAAATTCAATTATCCTATGCCATTGGAGTGGCGCATCCGACCTCCATTATGGCAGATACTTTCGGCACCGGTAAAGTAAGTGATGAAAAACTGGTAGATATTATCAGAAAGCGTTTTGACCTCCGCCCGGCAGGTATTATTAAGATGCTTGACCTTCGCAGACCGATTTACAAACAGACTGCAGCATATGGACATTTTGGAAGAACTGACGTTGACCTGCCATGGGAGAAGACAGATAAAGCAGACGAGCTGAAGAAATATTTGGCATAAATACTTTGCAGGTTTTATACCGTCTTCCCGACAAGTTTCAAAAGATACGGTATTTCTGCTTCAAAGTTTACTGCATAGTTAATGTGGTTCGGGTCTTCATAAGTATTTTTAATACAGGCGCAGGTATAATCGGCAGCGATTTTTAAGGCGTCAAATATTGAAAAATCATTCATCAGTGCACCGGTGAGTGCACTGGCGAAAACATCTCCGGTTCCATGAGATTTCATAGGAACCTTTTCCGTATAATACTCAAAGAAATTTTTTGTTTTGGTGTTGTATCCCATAAAACCAAAATGATTATCTTCGAATGTCACACCTGTGATGACAACTGTTTCTGCGCCCAAAGAAGCTAAATCCAGCAGGAGTTTTTTAATTTCTTCCGGAGAGGCTTCTTCTCCTATATATTCTTTTCCCAGCATGAAACATGCTTCTGAAATATTGGGAAGAATAATATCTGCATTGGAACAAAGTTCTGCCATTTCTAGGGCAAAGTCAGAAGTAAATCCTGTATAAAGTTTACCATTATCTGCCATGGCAGGATCTACAATAATGTAGTTATTTTCATTCTTAAATGTGTGGAAATAATCAGTTACAATGCGAATCTGCTCTTTGGAACCAAGATAACCTGTATAAATTGCATCAAAGGTAAACCCTTCATTTACCCAGTGATTTTTAATCCCATTCATATCCTCTGTCAAATCTCTAAACGTGAAATTATTGAACATGGTGTGTGTGGACAGCACAGCTGTTGGAACAATGGATGTCTCCACGCCCATAGCAGAAATAATGGGCAATGCCACAGTCAGAGAGCATTTACCAATGCATGATAAGTCCTGAATACTTAAAACCCGTTTCATAGTAACCTCCGGTAAAAATAAAATTATGTATTTTACATAATAGATAAAATAAAGTATAATTCCTGTATGGTATTATTAATATTGCCATAATGGAAATATAATATAATACCAGATAACAACAGTTAAAATATGTCTGATATACATTCGGAAAAAGGGGAACATTATGCTGACATATGATTTTGAAAATAAGGGAAAACAGTCCCTATATGAGTATTTATATAACTGCATCAAAAAAGATATATTATCAGGAAAAATCAAAGCAGGTGAAAAGCTGCCTTCCAAACGTGAGATGGCAAGAAATCATAACATTAGTGTCATTACGGTTGAAAATGCGTATGCGCAGCTTATTGTGGAAGGATATATTTTCACACAGGAAAAGAAAGGGTATTTTGCGAGTGAAATCAGTGAGCAATATATGAATGCAGATTTATATGATAAGATGCATACAAAAAACCATTGCATAAAACCGGAACATTCATTGCATGATAAGATTGGCAGGAATCAGGGAATAAATAAGAATAGAGACTGGTTGGTGGATTTTAATTCCAATCATATAATGTATGACAGTTTTCCTTTTGCTACATGGTCCAGAATTATGCGGAGGACATTGCTGGATAAAGAAAATTCGTTTTTGGTCAGCCCGGCGCCAAATGGTGTTTGGGAATTAAGAGAAGCAATCGCAAACCATCTGTCCCAGTTTAGGGGAATGAGTATTAATGTAAATAATATTATTGTAGGTGCCGGAACAGAATATCTCTACAGTATTATTGTGCAGCTTCTCGGAAACGATAGCGTTATTGCAGTGGAGGATCCCGGTTATCAGAAAATCAGTAAAGTATATGAGAGCAATGGGATAAAATGTCTGCATCTTCCGATTGATCAGTCGGGAATCCGGACAGAAGCCCTGGTAGGGAAGAAGATAGACGCAGTGCACATTTCTCCATCGCATCATTTTCCAACAGGACGTGTGATGCCTGTCTCCCGGAGACAGCATTTATTAAACTGGGCAAGAGAAAATCACGGATTTATTATAGAAGATGATTATGATAGTGAGTTTCGGTTTTCCGGACGCCCGATACCGGCTATGGCAGGAATGGACAGCAATCATGTGATTTACATGAATACATTTTCAAAAACGCTGGCGCCTTCTATCCGTATTGCATATATGGTGCTTCCGGATGAATTGATGGAGAAATATAGAAAAAGGTTAAATTTTTATTCCGGCACAGTTTCCAGTTTTGAGCAATACACATTGGCAAATTTTATTTTGGAAGGTTATTATGAGAGACACATTAACCGAATGAGAAATTACTATCGGGATTACCGGAATACAATTATCAGTGCCATTAAGCAGTCTCCCATAGATTCAAAGGTGACCATTGAAGAAGACAATGCCGGACTTCATTTTATTTTGGGAATTAATAAAGAAATAGATGACGAAAAGTTTAAGCAGATTTTAAGAAATCACAACATAAATATTTCCAGTGTGTCGGATTATTGTTATAATGTATTGGAAGAATTTAATCATAAATTCATTATTAATTATTCGGCGGTAACAAAGGATAAGCTGACAAAAGCATTGGAAATTATGGATAATGCATTAAAATAAAAATAGAAACAGGCAGGAACAAATATTGTACAGTTATCAGGGAACAAAAAAATTTAAAATTAATATACCAAAGTCGGTAAGGATGATTATTGGTCTTTTGGAACAGCATGGTTATGAAGCATTTGCAGTAGGCGGCTGCGTCAGGGATACCATATTGGGAAGAAAACCACAGGACTGGGATATAACTACATCTGCGCTGCCACGCCAGGTAAAGGAAATTTTTCACCGAACCATAGATACCGGGATACAGCATGGAACAGTTACCGTGATGCTGAAGGGAGTGGGTTACGAGGTAACCACATATAGAATCGATGGAAAATACAATGACAGTCGCCATCCTGACAGTGTGGAATTTACTGCAGATTTGATTGACGATTTAAAACGTAGAGATTTTACCATTAATGCTATGGCATACAACCCTGTGGTAGGATTGGTTGATGCTTTTGACGGTATGGGAGATATAGAAAGAAAACGGATTCAGTGTGTGGGAGATGCGGGAGAACGTTTTAAAGAGGACGCACTTCGTATTCTCCGTGCAGTCCGGTTTTCAGCCCAGCTGGGATTTGATATTGAAGAACAGACGATGACAGCAATTAGAAAAATGGCTTCTACTCTCGAAAATATCAGCGCTGAACGGATACATGTGGAATTAGAAAAAATAATCATGTCAGATCATCCAAACAAATTGATTACAGCTTACAATTTGGGAATTACAAAAGTCATACTTCCGGAATTTGACCGAATGATGGAATGTCCGCAAAATACACCGTATCATATGTATAATGTTGGAGAGCACACCATTAAAGTAATGGAAAATGTACCTGCAACAAAAGAAATGAGATGGGCGGCACTGCTTCATGATGTCGGGAAACCGGATTCTATTACATACGATAAAAACGATGCCGGCAGAATGCATTTTTATGGGCATGCCCACGTGGGAGCCGAAATAGCATTGTCCGTTCTCCGGAGATTGAAATTAGATAACAAAACAATTAAAATTGTCACGAGACTGGTGGAATGTCATGACGACAGACCGGCATCAAAGGGAATGAAGCCGGCAAACATCAGAAGAAGCGTCCATAAAATAGGCAAAGATATTTATGAACAATATCTGCAATTAGCTTACGCTGATTTTCAGGGAAAAAGCGATTACGGAAAAGAGAAAGGGTATGATGGATATTTATATGCAAAAGGGCAGTATCGCTACATTTTAGATAACAATATATGTACCAGTAAAGAAGAATTAGAAATTTCAGGCAAGGACTTAATTGCGGCAGGATGCGACACAGGTTCTATTATTGGTGATATTTTGAAAGAATTGCTGCAAAAGGTATTGGAGGAACCGGAATTAAATCATAAAGAGAAGTTGTTAGACATCGCAAAGACAATGTTCTAATCTGAATATTCTCTTCATATTTTAGAATAATGCAAGTAAGGTATGGAGGGGATACAATGAATGAAAAATCATTAACTGTTTTAGAACAGTATGAGTTGAATATCAAAGGCACTTACAGGTCAAAAGGAAATTACGGCTGTATCACGGATGAGGGAAAATACATTTTACAGGAGTACAACCATAGTGATGAAAAGATGAAGACCATGAGTGTCTTTTATGATTTTTTGGAAAAGAATCATTTTGTTACAGACAGTGTTGTGGCAAATAAAGAGGGAAAGTATGTAACGATAAGCGAGGACGGCTATGCATATATATTAAAAAAATGGTTTGATGCAGAGGATTGCAGCAACAACAATAAAAGACAGTTGTTACTGGCTGTAGAAAATTTGGCAAAGTTTCATAAATTGACGGAGAATACTGTTGGTTTATTTCATGAGGGAGAATTTCATCCCGGTAAAAACATGCGGGAAGTGTTCAGCCGGCACAGTGCAGAAATTCTCAGGATTAAAAATTATATAAAAAAAAGAAAAAATAAGAATTATTTTGAAATGTCTCTCCATAATATTATCGAAGAATATTATGCACAAGCAATCGATGCAATAAGGCTGTTGGAACAGTCGGCATATATGGAAATTTATGAAGAAAGTATAGAAAATAAGACAATTAATTATGGCTGCTACAACTATCATAATATTTTATTTCGTAACGACCAGGTTATTATGATAAATATGTTAAAGTTAAATTATGCCCCGGCAGTGCAGGATTTATATGATTTTTTGAGAAAAGTTATGGAAAAAAATAATTGGGATATTGGACTTGGCAGCGACCTGTTGGAAGAGTATGGGAAAAACAGACCGGTTTCCGTAAGAGAATTCGAGGTATTAAAAGCATTACTCAGCTATCCGGAAAAGTTTTGGAAAATTATAAATTATTACTATAATTCTAATAAAGCATGGTATTCTGAAAAAAATGAAGATAAATTGAAACAGTTCAGAAAACAGGAAAAATTAAGGTGGAAATTTATTGACAATATGTAGAAAATGGAAAAAAATTACAATAAAGCTGACTTGTAAAAGTAAATTCCGTGTGAAAGATTAAATTCCACTTACGTTAAAAAAACAGTTGAAATTTCTAAATT
>CANQPJ010000015.1 GCA_947625755.1 uncultured Lachnospiraceae bacterium
TTAGAAATTTCAACTGTTTTTTTAACGTAAGTGGAATTTAATCTTTCACACGGAATTTACTTTTACAAGTCAGCATTTTTTGCCATTATATTCCATAGGAATCAATTTTTTCTCATAAAAAGAGCGGAATTTACCTGTTTCGGCAAACTCCGCTCTTAAGTTACCTAGTTACATTTGCATCCGCTAGGGTTAAATGCATAGAAGTTCTTTTTATTTAATTCTTCGGTCAGAAGTCTGAGCGCTTCACCAAATCTCTGGAAATGAACGATTTCTCTTTCCCTGAGGAATCTGATAGGGTCACAAACTTCATTATCTTTTACTAATGTCAAAATATTATCATATGTTTTTCTTGCTTTTTGCTCTGCTGCCATGTCTTCAAATAAGTCCGCAATCGGATCGCCTGACGATTGAAATTCCGTAGCCTGGAACGGTACTCCGCCGGCAGCCTGCGGCCACACGCCCAGAGTATGGTCAACGTAATATTTTTCAAATCCTGCAATGTCCGTGTCATCACATGGAAGATCTTTGACAAGTTGATGAACAATGGTTCCAACAATCTCAAGGTGACTCAGCTCATTCGGTGTTTGACTATATCATTTGTTAACATTTTAATAGGTAGAAAGTAATAATAAACTGCTTTTTTACTATTTTTATCACACATATGCCTTCCGAGGATTAATCCTGAAGACATATGTGTTTTTTCTCTTTTTTAAGGTTTGCCACAGTCCAAACACTTGTCTAAAATATATTGATTAACACTTTTGCCTTCTGCATCTGCTTTTTTATTTAATATATTTTTTTCTTCCGCTGTCATTCGAACCGTAACCATCACTTTATTTTTCATATACTTTTTATACCTTTTCGCTTGTTTTTCATCATAATATTTGCCACTCATTGGCTGCTGCACCTCCAAATTTATAAATCTTTTTTACATTTTTATCTTTTAAATAACTGGCAAATCAAAACTAAAGTAATAATACTTAACACTATGCTAATTATAGATAAACTTATATTTAATATCTCCATAATAAACCTCCAAAATAAATAATATAATTGCTCTTTATATTTTAATATGTTATACTTGTACCAGCAAGGGGATTTCTCCCCTGCTGTCACATCAGCGATTTAAGTAAGTTGACAAGGGCATTTATCATATTTACAATCGCTGTACAGAGAAGAATTGACTTTATTTTTTTATCGTCGTTCTTCTCTTTTTTTGTATGTCTGTCCCTGTTCATTTATCTGTACTCCTTTCTTTAGATTTGTTAAAGTATTTCTTTAACTATCTTTATTATACACTATATGCTAGCATATGTCAACACTTTTTTTAAATTTTTTTTGTGTTTTTTAGAACAATCCAACGATTGTTACCCTTATATTTAATCTGCCCATATTTATATTTTGTTCCTTTGTAAGTTTTGTAAATTCCTATTTTTGTTCCTTTCGGTAATTTAGCTTTAATTTTGGATTTTTTCCCAATTTTATGATAAACCCTTACTTTTACTTGTTTTTTCGTTGTCTTAACCATATACAATTTTTTAGGAATGAGGAATAAATATTTTACATATTTCTCCCATGCAGCCTTTGTAGTGTTGCCGCAGCTGCTTTTTGTATTATATGGATCCAGTATTGTTATCTTCTTGCCATCATATTTTTCAATAAAAACAAAATGACCCGACTGTGTCCAAATGGATTTGCCCATACAGGCAATTCCAACATATTCACCACTCTTAATCTTTGACAGAAAGTCTTTTACTACTGCTGCATTGGACTTACCATAAAGGCTTGTCCAATTAAGCTGTGTGGCTCCTTCATATCCATAGTGCTTAAGTGCTTTAATTATCCCGCTGTAATATGTTCCACTACCGTTACAAGCACAACCATTAGCCTGCATCCATTTTGCTGTCTTTGCTGGAGTTATAGAACTGTCTAAATGATACACAGCATCCGCTACTGCTGTCGGTCCACATCCTGCTGCTGCGATTGTTTCTCCGGAATAGTCCTGTCTTGCCCATTTGCTGTTGGTTTGCTTAAAATTCTTATAATCCATATCTACACCTCACTTTCTTTCTTTTCAGATTGAAGAACATTTATTATTTTTTTTGGTAATAATCCGGGATGTATTACTTCCAGATTTTCAATGATACTTCCGATTTCATTTAGTATAATGTAGCACATTACCGGCTTGAGTATTGGCATTGTAAAACCTAAATCTATGTATTTACAGCTGTATTCAATTAATGCGCTCAACATTATCGCTAGAATGTACCCAATCTTGTGATACAGTCCCTCTCTCATTTTTTGAGATTTATAATTTCCGTTTTTAATGGCTCCAATCAAGCCAGATACTATATCCAAAACCATAAAAATTAAAACTAATGTTGCAATAATGACTAATAATTTCATTCTGTTTCTCCTTCCTTTCCTGTAATTCTGTTTAACCAGTCGCTAAAAGTTAACTTTTCTAGAAACAACCCCTCTTTATACATCCTATTTTTAATTGACATGATTATCTGATTTTTAACATCATAAGGAGTTGATTCATACACTTCTCGAAAGGCGGTCAAGTACTCCTTAAACCTCTTTTCTACATTTTTTTTATAGTCCTTGTTTTCATCCTGCCACCATTCATCTTTATTCAATGTATAATAAGCATCAAATATCATTGTTGTGACACAGATTTGTGCCTGATCTAATCGTCCTCTTTTTAGCAACTCTTTAATTAATGCTGTATTACTTTCCAGCATATTGTTATATGTTTTTAACATATATTTTTCATCGTGCCGGCATACCGATGTATCTCTCCATTTCCATAAATAAAATGCTTGTGGAAGATATTTATATCGTTCCCCTGCCATGACTTTGCAAAGAATATTAAAGTAGCTGTCCTCGTGAATTGTCAATTTATCATTCCACCGTATATTGTTATCTATAAGGAACTGTCTTCTGTGTATTTTGCCATGTACAAATGTAACATCCATATCTCTGTTTATATAGATTACTTCTCTTGTAGATGGATATCTCGTTTCCTCGATAAATAAACTTGACATGCTGTCAAATCCACCATTTCGGAGCTCTCTGAATATAATCCAAAGCCCACACGCATTAAAAAACATATCGTCAGCATCGCAGTACATTACATATTCAGCTGTGGCGGAATCCAGGCATTTATTCCGTGCTGCTGAAACTCCTTTGTGTTCCTGCTCTATGTATTTAATTGCAAAATCGTAATTTTTTAGAAATTCTTCAGACAATTTAATTTCTGACCCATCATTGCAAATAATTACTCCTATATCATTAAAATCAATGTTTTGCTGAATAGATATACTGTCCAGTAAAGGTTTTATCGTTTCCTCTTTTTCATCGTATTGCGGTATTAGTATTTCTAATTTTTTCATTTTCTGCCTCCTATTGCTTCCTATTGAGCTAAAACCCATGATACACTGCCATATCCATTTGCAACTAATATTTTTCCTGCATCTTCTCTGCTCGGAGTTGGAATAAGCATTCCGCCATGTGAAGGCATATATGAGTTGAATGTTTGGGAAAATGTGCTATTGAATACAATTTGCGATGCTAAATTACTGATAAAACTGCTGTTAAACGCTAATGCGTGTGTGAATGTGCTGTTGCCAGCAAAGGCACTAGCAAATGCAGAGCTGTTTAACAACATATTTGCATTTTCAGATATAAAATATGAATTAGATGCCAATCTGGCATAATTACTATTGCTTGCCATTGCATCTCCAAGTCCTTTGGAAAACATGCTATTAAATGTAATTTGTGATGCTAAATCCCTTATGAAATTGCTGTTAAACGCTAATGCGTGTGTGAATGTGCTGTTGCCAGCAAAGGCACTAGCAAATGCAGAGCTTTGTACCAGCATATTTGCATTTTCAGACATGAAATATGAATTAGATGCCAATCTGGCATAATTACTATTGCTTGCCATTGCACTTCCAAGTTCCCGAGAAAATATGCTATTAAATGTAATTTGCGAAGCTAAATCATTGATAAAACTGTTGTTAAACGCTAATGCGTTTATGAATGTGCTATTGCCGGCAAAGGCACTAGTAAATGCCGAATTGGATGCCAATGCTGAATATTTGCTATTGTGTGACATATCATATGTTAATATTGAGGTAAAATCGGGGGTTGAAGCTATTTTTGAACCTAATTGATTGACAAAAGTTGTATTCTGTACAAGTTCTTTTGGTAATGTTTCAATTTTTTCTTCAACAGCTTCGCTTTTCTCTTTTGCATTATCTGCAATATTCTTTGCATCTGATGTGATATTATCTATTTTGCATAGTCCATCTACAATAGCTCCTCGTACTTCTCTTCCATACTTTGCTTCTTTTATAATTTCAATTTCACTATCTATAATGCTCATTTTTATTAGCTCCTTTCTTTTATCTCTTTTGCCTTGCAGAATAATATATCTCTCCAAAAGTCAGCTGTGTATTCCAGACATCATTAATATCACAAGTCAATTGAGTCAGTTCCAAACGTTCGCTAATCCCAAAGTGAGGGCACGAGATAAGATAAGTGTGATAAATGTCAAATTCTTCCGGAGTTATTCCTAATCCTTTTAAGTCAATCGCACTAATTGTGATTGTTTGTTTTATTTTGGAATTATTTTTAAGCCAATTTTGTGCAGCAGATTTTAGTGCACTTGTTGATTTAATGGATTCAAATTTATGGACCTTAACTATGCATCCATAGTTTGATATTGCTTCTGCATCATCAACATACATTTCCTCTGTCCCAAGAGTTCCCATTGGCTTATCATCATCTGTCAGAGGAATACACCTTGTGCACAACTCATCGAAATTGTTTGTGACTGATAGGCTCTGCATATTTGATCCTAATATGATTTCTGTATCTGAATCGCGATTTTGTAATCCATTCGGATTACATTCAAGGGCTCGATGGGGAATATTCCTTTCATCAAATGTCTCGATTATTTCGTACCTTAAATGATTTGTTAATTGCTCATCACATAGTGCTTCTAATGTGGTGCGCTCCCATGATGGTTGATAATCCTTAATTTCCGTTTGAGATGTAAAACTATTCATTGTCAGATATCCATCCTCGTCTACCTGATGATTGTGATTTTTTATTAATGTATCGACAATTTTTTGCAATGTATTGTTTATCATGACTGTGTTCATGTAGTTTATTGTATCATTTAGTACACCTAACCAGCCCTCACATGTCACTGCTTTGTACATTTTTCCTGAACTGTCAACGTTTAGTGTGATTAGAATTATCCGCCCACTAAATTTCTGTTTTCCATCCATAGGGTTATTAATTCTTACAGATGTCTTAAATTCATGAAGTAAATCATACCCAATGTTATCCGGATATATGTTAAAAGTAAAACTCGGAGTTTTATTTTTTTCTTTTGTAAACTTTCCTGTAATTCTGTTTTTGCTTCTCTTACTATTAATGACGATATAATTCAGATCACCATTGTTTATGGTCACGTTATACATTACAACTCCTCTCTTATCATCGATATTGTCATTATATTTTTTTTCATACCTCCTTCAATATTTGTTATGTTGATAATATTACTTCCGGGATATAGTAAAAATGATGCTTCTGTTCCTGATGTTAATGTGTATCTCACATTATCAACCATAACTAGTACCCGGTATGCTTCAAATGTGGGAGTAAAAGGTATTGGAACAACTGAATGGTTATAGATTTCAATATTTTTTCCTACCACAAGTTCAAATTCTGTAGTAGGTACTATTCCATGTTCCAAATCAAAATTATCCCATAACCAATCATTTGTGTCAGCTGTATTCCATATTTTAAAAGGATAGCATTTAAATGTTATGGTTATCTCGCAAAATCCTCTTTCATTTTCAGCCGGAATGACATTTATACATTCTCCGAGAAAGTGATATTCTGGTGTTGCTGTGTCTTGGAGTTCTGCCTTCACTGGCATTAGCAACCAGTTGTTTATTTCTGTAAGCGTAAGCTCCAAATCTCGTGTATCGTCCTCAATCAATTGACACGTATATGTTATTTCTCGTTCTTCAAACGTTGGAAATCCTATTACTTCGTCAAAATTGTAAGCTCCACTTTTATATGGCAAACTCTGTCTATTATTAATTTTAGCGGGAGGTGATATAGCATACTGATCTATAAATATCTTAAACTGTTCTAAAGCATTAATTTTATTGAATATAAATGTTCTATGTTCATCCAATTGTCATTCCTCTTCCTTCTAAAGCTACATTAATTCCATCGACATAGTCTCTGCTGGAAGCTGTAGCTTGTGATACCTTCATTCCATTAACATATAGATTACTATCTTTTTTTACAATCAATGCAAGAAGTGCATTGGTTTGAGCTAATTGGGAATCTTTTTCTATCTTTTGGTTCCCAATTCTTGAGTTAATCATTCCCATCATTTCACCTGTCTTTAGCCATAAGGCTTTAGATCTAAAACTTTTGTCGATTGGGATAGCAGCTTCGGGACCATTTTCCGCAAATGTTGTTAAAATCGGACTTTTAACTATATTTCCTTTTGCGTTATGAAATACTATATTTTGTAAATCTGTAAGATTTTTATTTTTTGATTTAATTTTAGCATTAAGCTGAACATCTAAATTGAAAGGATTTTTTTTGAAGTAATTTTTCAATCCGACATTTATTCCTTTTGCTACTGTATTCCCTGCATTAATACCCTTTAAACCAGTAAATGAGTTTGTGAATGTGCTAACTGCCTTTTTCCCTGCAAGGCTAAAATTCGCTGAACCAAATTTTTGGTTAATACCACCAAGTATATTTTTACCTGCTTTTTTCCCTTTGCTATCTGTGAACCTTTCCGTAAACGTTCTAACACCTTTCTCACCTTCATTACCAAAATTTGCTAATTTAAGCATACTTTTTACTGCATCAACCGTTCTTTTCGCATTTCCTTTCGCTGCATTTGGAACATTATCCTTTTTATATTCATCTGCCTCTTTCTTTTGTTCTCCTTTTATTTCCTGTAGCTTTATTTTCAATTGTTCCTTCGCGAATTTGTTGGCTCTTTTATGCTCATCCAACACTTCTTTCGAAACATTTCCCTTTTTGTATTCTCCTCTAATCTTTTCCAATCCTATCTTGGTTGTTTCTACTTGCTGTTCAATCTCTACTAATGTTGCACTCTTTGCATTTTTCATATTATTTATATAGCCCGTGAGTGCTGTTTTTAATTCTTTAGTCGATTTACTCGTTGAAGCGGCAAGTAAAGTTTCATATCTTCCTATTACATCACCACTTTCCTCATAGGTTTTCATTGTATTATTATAAGTTTTTGTTGCCTCATTATATTTATTTAATGCCTCATCTAAATTCTTTTTCGTTGAACTTCCAAGCCCTGTGGTTAACTCTTGTTGCAGCCTTTTGAATGGATTTTGGTTAAGATATACATTTCTACTGGTTTGTGCAGTATCTAGCTCTCTTTTTGCTTTGTCTACTTCTTTTTTTTGAGTGTCGACCTTGCCTTTATATTCGCTTCTAGTCTGAATTGCAGTTGCCCAATCTTCTTTTCCAGCCTCAAGCAATGCCTCGATCTTTTTTTGCTCAATAGTTTTCTTGATTTGTTTTTCAAGCTTTTTATATCCTTTAACTTGTCCGTCTATCACATCTATCTCAACGCCTAATGCTTCTGATAATTCTCCAGTAATTATCTTAACTTGCTCTTCCTTTCCCTTTTTTATTTTTCCATCTTTATCAACCATTTCATCTAGCAATCTCAATTGATGTTCATAAGAACCATAAGTTTTTTGAACTTCTCTATCATGATTTTCAAGACTATTTGTTAAATCATCTATTGCTTTTTTTGCTTCCTCTGATTTTGTCCTTTGTTCTTCTATGTATGCCTTTGTTTCCTCGCTAGCTTCTTTTGACTTTTCATTTAAGATTACAATTCCTGCTGCAAGTGCTGCCACTCCAGCTACAGTTAAACTTATCGGTGATGCCAACATAGATGCATTTAGTCCTTTTTGTGCTACAGCCTGTGCTTCTGTTGCTACCTTCTCTGCTGTTCTTGCTGTTACTGCATTATATATCCCTTTTACTACTAAAGATGTACCTTTGCTTATATCTGCAATACTTCTCCCAAATTTGGCAACCTTATTTACTGCAAAAACAGTACCTGCAACAGTACCTATTGTTTTCATTGTAGTTACAATTTTATCCCCATTTTCTGTGGACCATTTAACAGCAGCTTTTGTTGAATTAACAAACTTGTCAATATTAGGCTCAATCTCTTCAAGAATCGTTTCACCTATTTCTGCCACTCCAATCTGAATATTTTGCATTGCGAGTTCTACTTTATCTTCACCATCTAAAGTTTGCTCAAATGTTTTCTCTACTGTTCCACTATACTTTTTTGTACTCTTTATAAAGCCATCAAGAGTTAGTCGACCTTCTCTGATTGCTTTTGCCATTTCAGGGGCATTTTTATTTCCGAACGTAGCTGTTGCTATACTCAATGCTTCTGTTTCAGATTTAGCACCTTTAATTTTTTCAACATTTTTAGTTAGAAACGAATTTAAGTCTGTTCCCTCATTAGTCGCATTTTTAATGGCAAATTTCATAGCCTTAAATCCATCTGATGCATTGATTCCACTAACCTCTAAATCAGCAAGAAACTCTACAGACTGATTTACATTAAATTTCATTTCTTTTAAAATTGCTGAATTATCATCAATTCCTTGAAATATACTATCTATAGATATTCCTGTATTTTGGCTTCGTTTTGTTATTTGATCCAGTAATAACATAGTCTCATCATTTGATAAGTTCCATTTCTGCTGTGCCTGATATGCTTTATCAATGCTTGACACAACATCTGTTTCATTAACATTCGCAAATTTTAAATATTTCTCGGTAGTCTCTTGAAGTTCTTGTCTTTCCAAATGAAATTTTGTATTAACTTCACCTATGGCATTACCTATATTTGCATAATCTCCAACTATATTTTTTGCGACATCTTTATATATTTGTTCGAGCTTCTCTGCTTGCTTTCCAGTTGTCCCAGTTTTCTTTATGACCTGATCTGCCCCATCATCAACCGCATTAAATGCTGCTACAGCACCTATTCCTGTTGCTACAATTCCACCAGTAACTACTTTGGATGCATTTCCAACTTTATTTAATCCACTTTTTAATTTTTCTGCTGATTCAGCGGATAGCCCCATCTGTTTCTTTTGTTGCTTTATTTCATCATTTGTATTCCTTAACTGCTTGTCAAGATTAGATTCTGCAATTTTTGACGCATTAAGTTTTTGAGTTAATTTTGCAACCTCTTCTGAATCTTCTCCATAGATTCTTTTTGCACTATCTAACTGTTTTTCTAAAGCTTGTGTTTTGTTTTTTGTAACGACTTGCTGTTTTTGTAACAATTCCTGCTTTTTAACAAGTCCTTCAACGCTAATGCCATTATTTTTCATTTCCACTGCGTTAACTCTTAATTCACTTTTCATCGTGCTTATATCTTTATTTGCGTGTGTAATAGCATCAGAAAATTCTTTTGTTTCTGCCGTGAATTTTATTTTTGCTTCATTTTTTGCATTAGCCATGTCGTTTTCTCTCTTTCTCCATCTGATACGAGAGCCATTCTTCGTATACGGTTTCGTTAAATAGAAGTCCTTCTATAAATGCAATGTCTTTGTCCCAAAATATGCTATCTGGTATCGGTCCTTTTACAACATACCAGTAGTAATAATCTTTTACATCATATAGTTGGAATCCTTTTGGTAATTTTATTTTTGCATTTCCTGCTATCTTAAATGTCCCCTTCTGGAATGGCTCGAGGAACTTTAGTTTTTTGGATAAAGTAATTCATAATATACGCTTATTACCGTATTTCTGTTTGTCGGTAATTTTTCCAGAAAATCCTCAAATGAAATATTTGGATTTCCTGCACATATATATCCAACATATATTACTTTAACCATGTCTAACTCATTTAACTCTTTTTTGTGAGTTGCTTCAAAATACTCTTTTGCAAGTTCTGGTTTATTTTTTTCTAAATCATACAAATTTCGATACGTCAGACTAACTGGTATCTTTGTTCCATCTTTCAATAATAATTTTGCCATCTTTTCCTCCTAATAGTGCAAAAGGGGCAACAACTGCTACCCCCTTTATAATTATTTAATCGCTTCTGCTTTTTTAGAATCATCCTTTTTATCTTTTGTCTTTTTAGACTGATTCCCTTTTTTTGTTTTTGCTGCCTCTTTAGAATCATCCTTTTTATCTTTTGTCTTTTTAGACTGATTCCCTTTTTTTGTTTTTGCTGCCTCTTTAGAATCATCCTGCTGCTCGATTTGTTCAACTAACACAGTTCCTTTTTTAATTTTTTTATCCATTATCAACTTCGTTGTATTATCCTTTATTTCTTTCACTCTTTCTGCCGATAACTCAATCTCTTCTCCTGCGCGATGTACAACTCCTGTTTTTTTATCTTTAAAACTGGTTATTACTTTGACCTTCATCTCTAACTCCTTTCATCTTATGCGCTTGGTGTATATAATCCTTCCGCATTAAAATTCTCATTCCACTGCTTTTGAAGTTCTTCTGAATCCTCTATTTCTGAAAGCATAGCCTCATATGTCCCCATTCCGTATTCATCTGGCATAAATTTAGCTGTTAGTTCCATTTCTGCAACTTCCTCTTCTCCGTTTGTAACCTTCATTGCTTTCCCATCTGTTACCATCATTCTCGGATATGCCTTTAACAATTTCTGATCATATTCATTGTTGACCTCTCCTGTCAGACAAAATTCCTCATGCCTTGAATTTTTACCATATGCATATATTCCCGGCTTTAACTCCTCAAATTTCATTCCAAAAATTCTTACATAATGTTCCCATCTAATGTGAAGTGCCATTTTGACCTCTCCTGTTCCTGTAGGTCTACTCGATACTGTTTCCTCAATGCCTTCGCACTTTTTTGTTACTGTTTTCATATCTGCTGCTTCCTCTATTGATCCCATACACCCGATTCTGTCGGCTTTGTTTTTTTCATCTTTCTTAAATTTAATTGCACAATTATGTATCTCAAACGGTGAATATACTTTTTCGTCCATTTCTCTCCTCCTTATTTACTAATCTTTTCAGTTAATTGTTCTAAACATATATCCAATATTTTGCCAGCCTTACTCTCCGCACCTTTCTTCATGAATTGTTTATTTCCATAATGATTTTTGGTGTTAGATCCATCATCTGGAAAATAAAGGTAGTGATAACTGTTTTTCGTTCCTACAACTACATTGAGATTTCCAGATTCACCCTTTCTTTTTCCAAATGATTTTACTTTTTTTGCAGCTTGTTTTTTCTTTTTCCATTTTCTTCCTGATTCTGGAATTAATGGTTGAATACCACTCTCTATCTCGTCTGCCCCTTCATTATGAAGAACATTTGTTACAATTTTTTCTCCCTCATTAGAAAGTTGTGACAGCATCTGCTGCAATTCCGGTAAATTATCTTCTAGACTGAATTTTGCTATTGCCATTTTGCTCTCCCTACTGTATCAAAGAATTTAATGCTTGCTATCTCATAGCTACTATCATTTTTTACTGTGTAAGTAAAATCAACATCATTTGTTGCTTGATTTAATCCGATTTTTTTCAGAGTTTTGATGACTTCATCAATAAATCCTTCAGCTATCCAATTTTCACTGATGATAACTACCTCATAGTAATCTGTCGTAGACATTTTTGAATTATTGAGTTGAATTTTGTCTCTTCCAAAGACAATATATTCGTTCAAATCTTTTGATTCTTTTTCAGCAGATCCGTAATATACTTTGATATTCAATTCCTCTAATTGCTTTTTGATTTTACTTAATTCCAAGTTCTCTTTCTCCTTGTAAATACAAATACAAATTTTTTTTGTCGCTATCTATATACTTAATGGAATGCATCTGATTTCCTATGACAACAACATTCTGTGATGTTATATTCTTGACTTTTCTGACTTTGATTTTCATGGAAAGTTCGAACTGTTCCTGCTGGGCAAAAGTTATATCCTGTACTCTTTTTAACATTTCCTGATAATTTAGCTTTTTTATCACTTCCAAATCTTCCATGGTTCCAATATTCTGCCTTGCGCCAAAATCTGATAATTTATCTTTTTTGCGACATATCTTAACGACTCCATCGATGTAGTTATCAAAGTCACTCTTCACTAACATTATTCACCTCATATTTTATTCGCATTTGAATTAAGTCATTTTGGTAATTTTCTTTAAATCGCTCTGTTACATTATTAAGAGCATACAAACAGTAATTTTTAAGCAACATTCTTTCTTGTCCTGGTTCTGTCCAGTCAAAATCAAGTTCATCTGGCATTCCGAATAATGAGCGAAGAACTGGTATTGCATCTTCGATAATTCCAATAATCTTACGTTCATAGTCATCATCATTGAACGTAATATCTAGTGCATCTTTAATTTTTTTTATCAATTCTTCACTCATTCTCTAATCTCCTATGCTGATGGAATTTCTTCTACAGTTTTAACTGTTGGATAATACTCTTCTAATTCGCTAATGTCTACCAGGATAAAACAATTATTATCATATGCCCTTCCGGCTGCATATAACTTCATTAAGTATGCTCTCATATCTTCCAAGAATTTAGTACTATCGTCATATGTAAAGTTACCCTCTTTATTTCCTCCCAAAAATAAATTGTATTCTTTCGCTATTCCGAGTACTGCTTTGCCTTCTGGGATAGCTTCTGATACTACTACATCTGTTGGAAATGGAAATATATTGTTTCTGTATGTTCCGTCACTCTGTTTTGCAGTAGTGGCTGGCATTATTTTCGATAAATAGTCAGACATATTACAAATTAGCAGCACCTCTTCAAATTTTCTGGATTTTCCCTTTTCTGTTTTTGCAATATTAGAAAGAACATTACCGTATTCTTTAGGAGAAAAAGATGTCAGCTTGACTGCTTTTTTTTCAGGATAACCATTGACCTCATCATGTGCTGTTTCCTGTTTAATCTCTCTTGTCATTCCGATTGGACTCTTTACTCCATTACCAGATACTACTCCCTCTTCTAAACCTAACTGAATCGTCTCTGTGAGAATCTCTCTTGCATATGCATCTAAAAATGTGACTCCCATCTCAATCAATCCCTTTGGAATTAAAATATAGGCACTCAATTTATTCTGGGTAATATCAATCTCTTTTAATCCACCCTTGATTTCTGCTGTAATTTCATCTGTCACTTCTCCCCATACCGCCTTGTTAGATGTTGAATCCGACAAAATCCACTTTGTAATGAATCCAACAAATCTAAAATTAATTTTTTCCAGAAGCGGATGTTCACTTTTTATTTCTTTGTAAATGTCATCAACTATTGTAGTTGGGAACGCTCCATCTGGAATATCATCCATAAGAACCTGCTGTGGATTAGAAGATTTCACAGATTTTATAATCGCATTGTAGAATTTTTTTTCATCTTTTGTGAGTTGTCTGTAACCTCTGCTAGCAAGTACCTTCTCATCCTGTATTTCCTTGTAGTCTTCAAAATCTACTTTGATTTTTTCGAAAATACATTCATACATTCCTCCCAACGCTGCACTTACATCTTCATCTTTTCCACTTTCAATGGCAGTAAGTACCGCTTCGACAGCTTCTTTTTTTCTCTGTTCATAATTCAATAATTCCATTTTTTATCTCCTTCATATATTTTTTATAATTTTCAACATTGGATTTTCTCCATGTTTTTCTTTACTTTTTTCGCTCGGTTTTTTTTGATCCAGAGCATTTTTTTGTTTACTTTTTTTTGATAATTTTTCAAAAACTATCTTTCTTGCACTTTGTGAAGTTTTAGCTTGGTTTGGTCCTTCAATAATGGTACAAAATCCCATATCTAAACATTCAGTTGGATTTAACCATGTTTCTTCATCCATCATCTGCTTCAATTCATCTTCTCCAATTGTAAGATGTTCCATATAAGCATTAATTGACTGCTCTGTGAACTTGTCTAAATCGTCAGCTTGCTTTCTAAATTCATTTGCATTCCCTGAACTATAAGTCCATGCATTGTGAATAAAAAGAAGTGACGCATTTGACATTATTCTCTCATTGCCTGCCATGAATACTGTAACTGCTGCGCTTGCTGCAATTCCATCACAAAAAGTCTTAACTTTTGCAGGATGTCGCTTTAATTGGCTTCTAATTGCTAATGCTTCTGACAATTCTCCACCACAAGAATTAATATAAACATTAATCACATTAATATTGTCCGGCAACATCTCTAACTCTTTGGATAGGGTGTAACTTGATACATCGCTTTCTCTCCATTTCCAGGATGTAATGTCACCGAATATATATACATCAGCTTCTCCATTTTCCTTATCCACACACAAGTTATAATATTTTTTCACTTTTACTCCTTTCCACTCTCACTTTTTCCGTCAATCAATCCATTCATGACATCTTCAGCTTTTGAGTTATTTTTTGTTATGAAATATTGTTCCATAAAGTCTTTATTTATATAATCAAGTCCCAATATCTTTCTAGCTTCATTTGGATTTACAACGGTATTTGCTATTAGTTTACTGATACTGTCAGCTGCATCCAAAATTGACTGAAATGGTATTGTGCTTGTATCGACCACTGCTCTATAACCCTTTTTCCACTCATCAAACGTATACAAATCTTTGGTAATCACATCTCCAATGAGGGTGGCTATCGGTGTAACTGCAAAAGTGATGAATGTATTTACTACCTCTTTCACATTGTTGATATTACCTTCCATCATAGATTTAGGAATTTTATAAGCACTTCCTGTGATTTCGAAAATATCTTTTCTTAACTCAATCAAGCTGTTCGTGGATGATTGACTGTTTCCATTTTTAAAATTAATAAGTTCATAACCTTTGTATTCCGGAAATACTCCACCATCTGCACTAACAAATTCCTTAATCTGCTTTGATAATATTTCTTTATATGCCTTTTCTACATCCTTACCAAAAATCTTATCAGCACTGATTTTCATTTTGTATTTTTCACTATTGTTGTTTAAAAAAGCAGATAAAGCACTATCTATTGCTTTTCCGTAATCTTGATACATAGAATCAACTAAACTCTTCACATTTTCATCTTCTAGTTTGAAATACATCACTTCATTTCTTGTGTATGTTCTGTGTAAACTCAAATTTTCAAGCTCTACTGAAGTAAATACATCACCAGTTATTGGATATTCCTGCCTTTGAAAACTCTCTGCAATGTATAACTTTCCGTTTGACGTGATAACCAATACACCATCCGGATCAGTTAATATTTTGTATACCAACTTGTTTAGAAACTGACTGCTACACTCATTTATATTCGGTGCAATATTAAATAAATAATACTCCAAACTTTTGTTGTTTTCCCCAGAATCAGTATAGAATTTTACTTCACATTTGCTGATTGCCTGTGATATGTATGTTGCAGCTATATGTATTGCGAGAGATTTATATGTTGCTTTTGTAGCAATATCTGATACTGAAACTGCAACACTTAAATCTATTTTCTTTTCAAAAAAGTTTTTTAGTTTTCTTTTAACTCCCATTATTTCTCCTAAAATCTGATAATCTCTAATGGCTTATAATCATAACTTGTCATATCATCTAATAAATCCTGCTTTGTAGCTGCTGCTGCAAATGCCATGAACGTATCATTTTTTCGGTAATGTGGCTCAATTTTGTCATAAATCGTATTATTTTTTGTATGAACTTTTTTGGTGTTGTTCATCATCCATCTAAATATCGGTACATCACCAACTACCAATGTATGATTTATAATCCAAGAATTTATTACCGGAATAATTTCCATGATATTAGATGGTCGCACAGTAAACAATTGTTTAGTGCTGTTTCCAAAGTCAAATCCTAATCTTTTTAATGCTTTTGCTAAAAGCGTATATCTATATTTATCTATTGCCATTGCGATGATGTTATATATTGTCTCTTGTTCAGCAAACCATTGGGTTACTAACTCTGGAGATATTTCAACATCATTAACAAACTCTACATCTCCTCTTTCTTCCCATTCCTTTAAAGGTACTTTTATTCCTGGAAGATCTCTTGATTTTTTGCATATAAAAGTTTTTTGTTTAATGTAGATTTTTCCATTGTACTTAAATAGTAAAACACATCCAACAAAATCATTTGTGTTTGCATAATCAATTCCACCTATACACTTCATTCCAGCTAGGTTTGGTACTTCCTGATTCGTTGCCTTTATATCTTCCCAGGTGGCTATCTCAACATCTTTATCTCCTACTGGATAATTCATTCTTTTTGCCATAAATTCTGAAAAATAATCCATATTGTTGGGCATTTCCTTTACTTCATAAGCTATCCTATCTTTCAATTCACGAAATTGTGGATGTCTCAATGAGGGTATTGCCTTTATCCACATTTGAGGATCTTTCCATTCCTCTTGCTTTTCAATCCTGCACCAAAATATAAAAATTCTATTCTCTGAATCATATTTTGATAAAATTTCTTGCCCTGCTTCTTGCTCTCTATCTAGAACTCCATCTCTTTCGTGTCCACAAGTCGATATTGTGATATTCCGCCAATTGCGAACCTTCCCTAGTCCAGATGACAACGTATCAATATTTTTTTTATCTTTAAGAGTGTATTCGTGCTTTTCGTCAAATAAATTACAGCCAATTCTTTTACTATCTTTTCCTCTGTTTGATGAAGTGTTATATTTGATTGTTGATTTTGTGGTCTTGCAAGTTATCACTTCTAATGTAGCACTGTAGTGAGCTTTTATTGCTATCTCATTTTCTGGTTTTGGCTCACGAATTACTTTAAACACATCCATAAATGACATCTTCGCTTGCTCTTCTGAATTTGCCATAATTTCCACGTTATATCCTTCAACTCCGTGATACGGAGATATAAAGTAAAAAATCCAGAAACTTGCCAATCCGTTCTTTCCTGATCCACGCCCCAAATATATCCTTATGTCTCGAAAATATGGACTTCGATCTTCTATCCACACAATTCCAACAACTACCGCTGTAAGAAAAATTTCCCACTCCACCAAATCAAAATCAAAATATTTCATCAGGCTTAATGCCTTTTCAATTTTCTCATCATCTACTATTACATCATCTCTTTTCAGCACTGGAATCAGTAGGTTAGTTATCATCAATTCCTGTTCTTCACAGTGTTTAACTTTGTTATTCATGATGCTGTCTATGTATGGATCTAAATACTTGCTATAGTTCTGGCACTCCATTTCCTGTGTCATTCCTCTTTTCTGGTGCAAAACCTAAATGCTCTGAAATGTTAATCATTGATTTTAATATTTGTCTTCTCTCCTGTGACAATGTGACTGAAAATTTTTCGGCTAATTTTACATTTATCAATTCTAAATCACCGTATAATTTCATATATTGGTCGACCATGTATAAATTAGGCTTTGTATCCTTTCCATTTTCCTCCAATACTGAAAGTATTGATTTTTTTGTTTCACGTTTTTTTCGTTCTGTCTTTGTTATATTCGCCATTAAAAAAACCACCTTTTTTTGATTTTTAAAAAATCTCTCTACGCTTGGCTCTTCCCCGTTGCTTGGTTTCTCATTTTTTTTGGGGGTTTGGGGAGTGGGGGCTACCACCTTTCTTCTGTCAAAGGTTTTTCAATCTTTTTTTCTTTTTTTTTAAATCTATCATGCTCTTCATTGTGGCAATTATTGCAAAGTGGAATTAAATTTCTTTTTTTTTCGCCATTAATCCCAATAAAGTATTTGCTATATGCAAGATGTGGATAATCTTTTACGTGCTTCACATGATGTACTGTCTGTGCCATTGTGATGATTCCTTTTGATTTGCAGTTAGCACATTCAAAGTGGAATTCTTTCATCACTTCTCTTTTCAGCTGTGACCACTCTTTAGTTTTATATATCTTGTATGTATTTCCCGAGTTGATACAATCAATAATTTCATGTACTGTCATTAACACCTCTTTAAAAGGGCAGAAATTTGTCTAATAATTACTGCCCTTTTACATAAATCTAGGAGGGCATGTTATTCCCATACAACTGATATAACATAAATGTTGATGCCATTTGTGACCCTTTTTATTTTCTTTCAGATATCTTTTCATAAAATTCTCTGCGTAAATTGTAAAACTGTCTGCGCCCACATGGACAATTCAAATGTTCCCAGGCTAATCCTTTAGATACTGACTTCAACACATACTCACTCAATTCATTTGATATTTCTTTTGCGGTAGTCTCCATAAGCTCTACGTCACCCTTTGCCTTTTTACCCTCTGCTGTATTTAAATTCATAATTTTTTTCTTTGTATCATACTGTCTGCAAAAATATTTAATTTCTAAATACTTGTTTTTTTCTAACTGCTGCTTCATTTTTTTTCACCATCCTCGCATATATGTAATTACCTTGGTTATATTTGTTAAACATTACTTTTGCATCTATGAACTCATAACCCGGATATTTTTTTTCCAGTTGCTCTTTAACTTCGTCATATTGCTTTACCATTTTTTCTACTGTTCTCTTTTTGAACTTGCTATACGATTTTGTTACCTTTGGCTTTTTCAAGTTTCTTGAACCAGACCAGTGTTTCGCTCCTTTTGGATCTTTGCTGGTATAAAGAGCCACTCCAGTCAAATGTGTTTTAACATCCGGATGTAACCTTTGTGAATCATTACGATTACCTAACTTCCACATCTCTTCTAGTAAATCTCTGTCCATATCTCCTGTGCAAAAAAAATGATGATGCGTTCTAGTTTGTTTTTTCCCGATTTTTGTGCTTTCCTCAATATCATATTCCGTAGTATAGGCAAACTTAAACTGCTCTGGTAATCCTAATTTTTTACGCATCCGCTTTATTCTTCTCACATAATTTTCCACATTTCTTTTTGCTTTTTTCCAATCGCTTGGTAGGTTCTCATCTGTGTAGGTTAGGGATATCCATAGATCACCTTTTCCAAAGTTCTCGTTAATCAGATTTACAAATTGTCGTCTTGACCTGTTATCGTTGCATATTTTTTGGGATTTACTTGTTCCCTTATTCTTTTTCTCTTTTGGAACATCTGTGGCAAACTGAAAACTAGGATATATGTCAACCTCTAACTGATTACCAGCTTTTATTGTTCTTGTACGATATATTCCATTGACTCTTTTTTCGTAGATGAATCTTTCCATTTCTAACTCTTCTAGTCTCTGTGCCTGCTTCTTGTATTCTTTTTCAATATCTACATAGTCTACTAGTGGATTTGAGATTTTATATGACTTAATAAAATTATCCAGACTTTTCTTTTTTATCTGTTTATATAACTCATCCTGGTATATGTTTTCAGGATTATAGTTATCCTTATATATTTTTTTCATAATTTTTATCCTTTATTTTTTTAATGGTTGAATTGTTACTATTTCATTACTAGGTCGAAAAAGATACAAAAATCATCTATATAGAAGAAACTTTTAACGTGTTTCTTCTATATGAATGTGTAATATTCTTTTTTCAAATTAATAATAAATTTCTATCTGCTCGTGTGTATCTTTATGTATGATTACGAACCTATCTTCTTTGACACCATTGCGCATTACCTTGTAATCATCTGGATTATATCCGCACTTTACTATTGCTACCTTCTGTTCCCTCGTTGGTCTGTATAATTGTCTCATTTTTTTCTTCCTTTCAATTTTTTATACAAAAAAAACCAGCTACTGAATATTAGTAGCTGGTTAGTATAATTTGATTGATTTTCAGTTATCCTTTTATTTTTGCAAATAACTTATATATTTTTCTGTCCTGCCTTAAAGATATTCCTGATTCTATTTTAGAACGTGTCCACATATGAGTAAGTACTTTTTGACACTCTTCTATCAGCACATTATAATGCTCTACATTAAATTTATCCTCTATGCATAAAAGCAATGCCATGTTTAAAGATTTGTATTCTTCACTATCTCTTCTTGTATACAGTTCTATTTTTGTCTTGCATATCCGTAATCTTTTAATTCCCTTTTCTTCACAATAGGATTCAAGGAATTCAGCCATTAAGTTTCGAACATCTTTTATCCATTCCGAGCGATTATTTACTATTGATTCAGTAATAATCTTTCTCTTTTGAAGAATTAAATTATATATCGATAATCCAAATGCTGATATTGATAAAACTATACTTATGATAGCTGTAATCACTGAAATATTTTCCATTTTATATTTCCTTCCTTTTTTTGATATAATAATTGTACCATCCCAACTACTAATATTCAATTATCATTGTGCTTTTTTGTCCTATTTTGTTTTTTTAATTTCTTCCTGTCTGTTAAACTCCAACATCATGATTATCAGCCAGGGGACTTTTTTGACCATATCTTCTATTAAGTGCATCAAGTCTGCCTTTGGCATAAACTTTACATCTTACTTTTTCAACTTCTTTTTGCTTTTCTAACTTCTTTATTACTTCTTGTCTGCTGATTAATTCGCTCATTTCGATACCTCGATATTATGCTAATTCTTTTAATGGTTTTTTCATTCCATTTAATCCTCCTCAATAATTTTATTTAATAAATTTTGTCCGCAAAAAGGGCAATGACTAATATCTACAGGGTGCGACCATGTTCGATTATCTTTCATTTGAATTACGTGTGTTATAAAAGCGTATCTTTCTCCATTGTCAGTATGATTTACTTCAATAAAAGTTTTATCGTAATTAGTAAATTCGCTTTCATACTCATTTAAAATTACTGTTGATTTTTTATTTTTTGGTGTATTAACTAATTGGCTACAAATCTTACACATTATATTAGCGTTTACTTTTCTTGCTGCATTCCTTTTTTCTAAATCTTCTTGTTCATAATTTACTTTTTTCTCTGCCATTTTTTACCTCTTTTCTAAATCTTCTTGTTCATAATTTACTTTTTTCTCTGCCATTTTTTACCTCCTATCTCATCCGCTGGCGATACAGGATAGTGCTAGTCAATGGGTCATATACTTTTATTTTTTTTATCATTTTTTACCTTCCTCCATTTCTTTTAATTTCTGCTCTGCTTCTTTACGTGTAAGAAATACTGTATCTCCAATATCATTAAACATATCAATAGTAAAACATGTAGGAGTTACTTCTCTTTTATTGTTAGGACAGAAGTTACAATCATTTCCGCAATCGTTAGGAAAGCTACAATTATCTTCGATTACATACACAGCATCTCCAACTTTACATGGTAACTTGATAAGCAGCCCCTGTTCCTCTGCGTCCTCGTAATTGGCAAGTTTTCTAATCATTTTTTGTATCATCTTGCAATCTGCTTTTCTACAATTATCACAGTAATTGCTACAACTAATTTCCTGTATTTCGCTATCACCTCTCAACATTTTCAATACTTCTGTCAAGACAATATATCTCTGATAGTCTCTGTTATTATCTATCCATTTATATTCATCTCTTATTTGTTCAACAATACAAATTAAATCCCTTTTCTCAATCATCTCTTATTCCTCATCCTAATAGTTATCAATAAGCCTGTCGGTAACAGTTTCATTTTCGTAATCAAAACTCAACTGTCCTTCCACGTTATCGTCCTCAATCCACCACAAAAACACTTCTTCGCCAGTTTTCCATTCTGTCTTTAATCCTGCTGCTTTTCTTACTTCCAACATTTTGTTAAATGCAGCAACATACATATCTTTATATTTTGGGAAATCTGAAAATTCTTTTCTTCGCTTGTATTTACCGGCGAGAGGACAGCCAATACATCCTACTCTTTTATATCCCATACTGTATAATGGATTAACTTCAACTTTGTGTGTGTGCAAAATGTCCCACACTTCATGTTCTTTGAGTGCGATAATTGGATTACATATTGCACTTCCCATTAATCTGCAATGCTCAATCATTTTTCTCTTTTCGTTATTGTCGTTCATCAACATTATTTCTTTTGTAGCTTGAATTCTTGTGTCCTTGTTTTTATCGTCACTTTCAAACTCTGTTCTTTTGCTTCGTTTTGTACTTTCCTGCCAGCGCACTCCAGTGGCTATCATTCTGTTTTCTAAACTACGCTCTTTTAATTCAACGCAGCAATATCTCATTCTTCTTGTGGGTGGAACTCCATTTTTTACAATTAACTCCCACATTGTCATGTCCGGTCTTAATATTTTGCATTTAATTCCCAATAATTCCATTTCTCTGAATTTCTTTCTGATATGATACACTGTCTGCGGTGCATCTACCGTTGTATGATTATTGATAACTTCAAACGGCTCACCGCTTGCTTTTGCAACTTCCAGCAAGACATCACTATCTTTTCCTCCAGAGTAGGTAACAACCATTGGTTTTCCGTAATTTCTTTGCGATATTCTGCTGCCCATTTTAAATAATTCGATTGCATTGTTAAAACTATCCATGATTTCTCCTATCTAACTAACGTTCCAATCACAATCATTATCACTATCAGCCCAAACAGGGCTATATCTGTTTTATAGTTCATTTTTCTCCTATTCCTCCTCTTCTTTCATCACATAAAACTCAACTGTGGATAATCCATATTGATATACAGATGAGGTATTCTTTCTCCGATTTTCAGGTACATACAGTTTGCCTCAACCAATTTCTGTGCCATAATAGGAACGACACTATTTCCAATCCTTGCAACCTGTTTTGTTTTTGAATACGGTTTTCCATCTTTTGTAAAGTTAATGATGTAATCCTTTGGAAATCCCTGTGCAAGTTTTAATTCTTCCGGGGTCAGCATACGGAGAAATATATCAACAATGACATATTCATTTCCAAGCACTGTAATCAGTGCAAATCTGTCTTTGGTTACAATAGTATGCAGCGGTTCCTTGATACTCTGTCCCGTCCCTTGACCGTAATACTCAATTATGAACTGGCTTACCCATGTGCATTTCTGTATTGTTTCTTTATCAATTCCATTTTTCAACAATTCTTCCTTTTTAACTGCAAGAACGCTTACCATTCCGAAATGTCCTGATGATGTCGTTATTGTATGTATCGGTTCCAATATGCTCTGACCTGTCCCGGTCTTGTAAAACTTTGACAAGAACGCAGCCACCAGAGCATATCTGTTACTTGTATCAAGAGTCATAATCGGCTCGTCTGCCGACTGTCCTCTCACTTCGTTCTTGCTTGTTTCGGAATGGTACTGAATAAGATAGGGGCTAATCAGTCTATTATGATCTACCGTTGTTATTGTATGTATTGGGTTATCCGCTTTACTTCCGACTCCTGCATAATTTCCGCCATATGCTTTATCAATTATCGGTGTGATTACTGGAGTTACTTTCCCAAATCCATGTTTTGCTGTTATGGTCGATATTGGCTCATCAATGCTTTGTCCGCGGAAATTGTCACCGCCATGATTAACCTGTATAATAAAAGGATTTTCACATTCAAAAACAAACTTTTTCATGCCACTTCCTATCCGATACATTGTTTTTTCCGCCAGCGGTTTTTTTCTTCCAAATATCGATTTGCCCAAGTCTTTAAAATCAAGGACCGTAGATACCGGCACCCATTTTTTTAATCCTCCTGTGCCTTCCCTGTTATGTGTCGGCTGTGGCCAGATTATCGGCTTTCCATCTCGCCGGAATATTGCATACCATCTCTTCCGGGTGGTCGGCGCACCGTAATCAGCGGCTATAAGTTCTCTGCAATCAAAAATATAGCCAAGACTTTTCATTGCAGAGATAAATTTGTTGTAGTCTTCTCCCCTGCGCTCTTTTATCGGATATCCGTTCATATCCAATGGTCCCCACTGCTGTATTTCTTCGACATTTTCCATGATTATTACATCTGGTAATATTTCTCTTGCGTGTTTAAAGACTGCCCAGGGAAGAATCCTTAATCCTTTTTCTCTTGGTTTTCCCCCTTTTGCTTTGCTGTGGCTTGTGCAATCAGGTGAAGCCCACACTAAAGCAACATGTCTGTTTTTAATATATTTTTGCAGATCTACCTTAAATATATCTTCGGTTAAATGTAATGTATGAGGGTGATTTTCCTTGTGCATTGCAATAGCATCCGGATCATGATTTACAGCGATATCTACCTGTCTTCCTAAAGCCATTTCTATACCAACGCTTGCACCGCCTCCTCCTGCAAAGCAGTCAATAATTAGATTTTCCTTTTTATTTTTCATTTTCTAATTCCTCGTTTTTAATTTAAGTAATTGTAAATATCCATCTGTTGATTAATTTCGTAATTAACCCAAATAACTTCTTGTCTTGGTTTCCCATGTTCAGCGCAGCTTTGAAAATAATATTTATTCCAATCTATTAAATAACTGTTGTACATTTCTGATTCATAGCCGGAAATCATAATCATTGCTTTACTCTGCAGTATCGTTTTCAACAATTCTTCATGGTCACTGTCTGTCATCTCATGGGCATACTGCTTTCCCTGTCTGGTCTTCAGAAGATATGGCGGATCTAAATACATAAACACATTCTCATAATTAAACCGATTGATTACTTCTAATGCCGGCCGGCATTCTATCTGTACTTTCCTCAACCGTTCTGCAATGTCAACAATCCATTCCGGCAGACGGTACCAATTCCAGAGCGCATACATTCTTTCCCTTCCCTGCACATCATTTTTCCAGCCGACCTTATATCCATTGGTACGAAAACCATGCCCTTGCCAACAACGAATAAGGAATCCTGCTGCTCTTTGAAAAGAATCAATACATATGGCTCCTTCAAACTGTTTGTCGTATTCTTCCCGACTGAATGGTATGGTCATGACAGTTCTTCCCAGTCTTTCTGCATCTTTTTGGATGCAACGAAATAAATTGACCACTTCCGAATCCCTATCATTAATAGTTTCAATATCAGAAGGTTCCTTGTTAAAAAACACTGCACCACTTCCAAAAAAAGGTTCCACGTAGCTGTGATGCTTTGGAATTAATTTTGCGATTTCGCCTGCTATATTCCATTTGCTTCCTGGATATTTTAAAATCGATTTCATTCTTTGTTCCCATTTTTCTTTAATTCTTCAACCTTGTCCATTGTCAAAAAATTAGCCTTTATTAAAGCCTCTGCTGCTGTCTCGTCAACCTCTAACGTTTGAAAAAGCGTTGTCATAATTACCACTTGATTTAATAAAATTTGCTTTAAATATTCATTATTCATTCTTAATTCTTCTCCTTAAACTTCCCTTGACATTGAATTTATTTTATCCGTATTTCTTATCCTATATATTTTTCTTATCCTATATAATGGGATATATATATCTTCACCAATCACCGCCACTGGATTTTCAGCCGGCATATATTTTTTTTTAATCTTCAAACATGCCATGCCTTTATATATCACTGCTTTTCCAATACGGTTTCAAATCCCGATACTCCTCTTTCTTTTCTCCGGAAAGAATCTTATCAAACCACATTTTTTTGATTGGTAACACCAACATTTCTATACTCCTCCAGTTCATTCCAAATTGACTTTGCATCATATTCGCCATATTGAGCAAAACAACAAATGGCTTCTTCTAAATTATCGGCACACTCTACCTTTGATTTGTTGCTTCTTTCTTTTTAAATACAGTTTTACAGCAATCCACCCAAACAGGCGGCTGCGTATCTCCACTCAAAACAGAAAGCCAAACTTTTCCATGTATCAACGCTTTTATTCGCTGTTTCCATGTCATTTTCCAGCAGCTTATACACTGGCTTCCGTCTGTATATACAAACAATGACCCGCATTCTTTATTTGTCATATTTTGTGGTTTTAATAGATTTTTGTTTGCCTCGTCAAATTTAATTGGTTTCATATCCATTTACTACCTCCTTACATTTTTCATCTTCTATCTCTGATTTCCTCTTTGTCATTAAGATTTCTATTGTGTGTTCACCATTCACTTGATGCGCTACTGCCAACTTCATAAACTTACAAGCTGCGTCAATTGATTTAAATTCAAAATTTGCATCACGATAAGCTATACTTATTTTTACTATGTAAATCATTTCTTCCATATATTTATTCCTTTCTAATCTAAATAATTGTAAATATTTGCTGATTAATTATGTATTTTTTTATGGCAATCTCTAATTAATCCATCTTATAATTGTATTATCATGAAACCCTTTCTCCCAAACAAACCAGGCATATGCTACTGCACTTGATTTGTACTTTTCAAATTCTCCATTTTTCGCACAATTTAATCTTGAAGAGCTAACATATACTACTTTAGGTGGATTCTTTTCAAAAAACTCTTTTCGTTTCTTTCCTTCCAAAAATTGAAGTTTTAAAAACAATGCAACCTTTCCACCTTGTCTGATATATTCTAATGCTTTTTGTGCAAATTCAAGGGCATAGCGATATGGCGGATTTGTTATTATATCTCCATCAAAATTAGTAATATTTTGCTTTAAAAAATCAATAGATTTTTTATTTCCATATCCTCTATATACCAAATCTGTACTAATAACTTCATATCCATGCTCTAATAGAACTTTTGATAAATGCCCTTCTCCACAGGCACACTCCCAAATTTTGTTTGAAAATTTTTCTTCATTTATTAATAATTCCAAGGCTTTAGGATCTGTAGCATAATAATCATGCTCTTCTCGTTCACCCATAGAGTGATTAGATGCTGCCAAAGTTACAAATGTTGCTACTTTATTTCCTGTCCAATCTTTTTTTATCTTTCTCTGTTCTCCTTCCTTAATTTTTCTTTAATAAGGTTTGTCCCTTATCTATTTTCTTAATAATTCATGTGTCCCATTTATCAGCTGCTGTTCCTCATTTGTCACACTAAATCCAAATCTAATCAGGATATCTACTAAAATCTTTACTCTTTGAGCGGCACTTTCTTGGTAGGACAAGTGATATGAATACATGTCCGGTATTCTTTCTATATTGATTACTGCCAGCATCTGATATTCTAAAGAATACTTTTCAAATTTTTCCTTTAACTCTTTTTTAGCTTCCTCTGTCATGCTATACCAACTTTTATCTGTATCTGACATTAGGATATATATTTCTGAATTATCAAGCCTTCTGCAATCTGCTATCAGATATTTCCATGCCAAAGAGCAAATATTATTATTCTCCGGTTTTTGCTTCAAAATATCATTAATAAATTTCTGTATTTTATCTGCTAAATTCTCCTGTATTAATTTGATTTTTTTTCTGTCCCTTCTAAGTTGCTTTTCCTCCTCCGACACCCCTTTAGATATTTCTTCACTTTTTTCCAATTTCCGCATAATATATAGACGCGAATAATATGATACAAAATATAACTGTTCTTTTGACTTTTTTAATGTGACTTTTTCATTAACATTATCATCTAAATTAAACGATTTGATTTGTTCCCATCCATTTGTCCATGGGCTCACTCCTTCCGGACAGGGTTTTAAATTTCTATCTTTTAATTTCTTTAAAATTGTTTTCTTATTTTTTTCTCTTTTCTCCTCTGTTACAGCTTCCCTTGCACGAAAAGCAAGATTCTTGGAATCTCTTGCTTCCTTCAGGACTTTATTTCTGGTTCGTACACTTTCAATCTTTTCCAGCTCGATTAGATCCTTAAACGACAATTGAAAATCGCTATCATTTTCTTTCTTTTGTAGTTCTTTCTGATTTAGTTTTGCAATATTTAATCTGTGATAAACTGTGGTCTTGCTAAATCCGGTCTTTTCTGCAATCTCATCCACACTCTTTCCAAAATCCAGCATCATCTGAAACCCCTGCGCCTGTTCATATATCGTCAGATTATTTCTCTGCATATTTTCAAGCATCATTACTTCGAATTGTTCCTCTTCTGACATTTCCGTAATAATACATGGTACTTTTTCAACTCCGGCTTTTTCAGCCGCGGCACGTCTCCTGTGTCCTATGACTGCCATATATTCTCCCGGATGTTCCTTGCTTTCAACTACAGTCAGATTCTGCATTACACCTTTCACTTTAATCGACTCTGATAATTCTTCTATATCTCCCAGATCCTTTCTTGGGTTGTTTGGATTTGGATGTATTTTTTTCACTTCAATATATTTCAATTCTTTATTTTCCATTTTTATTCTCCTTTACACCGAAATTACATTACTACGACTTTCTGTGCTTACCACGGATATTTCACCTTTACTATTTGCACTAACCTTAATTTTCACACACGCTCCAGTATTAATATTGATAGATTGAATCGTGCCCTTCGCGATAAATGCTATTGCCTGTTTTGCTAAAACTGCTGCCTCCGGCATATTATTTCCCCATGCTTCATCTATCTGGTTTGACGCTTCCTGAATATTCCGGTAATGCACAGCATCCTCACAATCACACTGCATTGTTGCAATATGATTCAGCTTCTCTTGGGATGCATCACACGCAGGATCTAACTGCTGGGTTTGTCCGCAAAATATACAAACCCCTGTTTTCATTTCATTATCTGCCATCTTCTTTCTCCATCCTTTCTAAAATCTTAATCACTTTTGATATTGTTGCTGTTCCTTCGTTGGCAATTGTATTATTCAGTGTCTCTTTTGCTTCCTGTATGACTTTCTTTAGATGATTATTTTCTTCACACAATTCCCGGTACAGCTTGTCCATCTCAATTATCTGTTTTACTGTCATGTCTGCTGCCATCAGTTGATGTATATCTTCATTATCCAATCCAACGATTTGCATGTTTTCATTTTTTGCTACAAAGAAATTGCCCTTGATGATGATTCCGTTATATATTTCTTTGTTGGGTTTCAACTTGGATGGTAACTCATACATCTTGTCGTTTACTAAATATACAAACCCCCGAATCTTATCATGGCTAATTATGCTGATAGATTCACCTACTAATTCCTTAATAGAATTTGGACCGTCTATTTCTTTAATTACCATGTTTTTTCCGACTTCATAATATGCTACTTTCATCATTTATCCTTTCCATTGACTATACACAGGCACAGCAGAAAAATCCCTGCTGCAAGACCAACTACAAATCCTATCATTCCACTTATTAAATATCCCATCATACATCTATTCCTAACGCTTTTAAGCTCTCAAAATCCTTATCCTCTTTTAATTTGAGGATTAACTTTTTTTTATGTTCCCTGTCAGAAACACATCTTTCACACATGCAGTGTTTTTTCATAAATTCATAGTTTAACTGTTCCTGCTGTTTTTCTGTAATATTTTTCCATATGCTATATACAGGACCAGTGTTGCCAGAATATATGCAACAAGCCTGATGCAGATATTTCCATGCATGAGCTTCTGTTGAAGCTCCCATATGGTTACTGTTACTCATAACTACCTCCTAAAATATAATTTAGCATCTTATCAATTTGAGTCATGATATATGCAATCAATCCTATAGTAGTCATATAATAGGCTGCACATTGATACCAATTATTAATGGATAACTCTACTCTTATCCGTACTATCAATGCGACCATTACTCCTATTACAATGTTTTTAAAAATATTTAGCCACTTGTAATTTCTGCTGGTTTTCTGGTATAATTGTATTAGTGATACCCTTTTGGGTGTTGGAGTGGTGTTTAGTGGAGTGAACACCACTTCTTTTTTTTCGTTATTCATTATTTCCTCCTAAGTCCTTCTGATAAGGCTTATGCCTAAAATGTTTTACTGCTGCCTTTCTGTTTAAATCTGATATTCTCTCTTTTTTTTCAAATTCCATGAGTTTAAACAGTTCATCCATTTTGTTTTGTTCTTCCATCTTCCTCCTCTACTCTTATCTGCTCTTATTCTTCATTCTTGTTTTGGTTTCATTTGATTGTAGGCTAATTAATACTCCAATTTGATGAAGAATTGCATCTACTTTCCTTTTATCCGACACAATATAGTCGTCATGGATTGTTACCTTTGCATTTCCTATTTTTATTTCTTCGACAACCATTGTGTCTCCTTTCTATCTCTTTGTTACATCTTATTAGTGACTTGCTTGTCTGTTTGCAATAAAATCATTGATCTTTAACTTTTCAATATTAAAAAGACCACATTCTGAACAATTACTTTCACTATATTTGTAGTTTTACATTTCATTTACTTCCTCCCTTTTGTTAGTTGATTTAAAATCAACTTTTCTGGCAAAAAAAATTTTATCTCGTATTAAATTAGATAAATTCAATACTTCTTGCAGAATAAGAATTTCGGACGCCTTAAATTCAGCTTCATTTTTTAACTTTTTATAAAACCCTGCTCTTGTTATTCCCAATTTCTTTGCAATAAACGAAATTTTCAAACCAGATTTTTCAATTACCTCATTTAAAAGTTCTACATCGGTCATTTGCATCTCCTTTCTGTTGATTTTAAATCAACTTTTCTTTATATTACATCTTTGTTGATTATATGTCAACTCTTTTTTACAAAAATGTTGAATTTAATTCCATGTTATGCTATTATTTTCACATAGAGGTGATTCGTTATGACAATTCAACAAAAAATCGGATTAAAAATAAAGAATTTAAGATTATCATTAGATTATTCACAAACAGAACTTGCACATATGGTTGGATATAAAGACAAAACTTCAATTGCCAAAATCGAAGCTGGTAAAATTGATTTGCCCCAAAGCAAAATTATAGCTTTAGCAGATGCATTGCGAACTACGCCATCTTATTTAATTGATGCTAAAGTGCAAGTAAAAAATAATAATATAGAACCACAGATCGACACTCTTGCTGCCCACTTTGAAGGTGAAGAATTTACGGACGATGAACTAAATGAAATCAAACAGTTTGTAGAATTTGTTAAGAATAAAAGAAACTAAAACCCAATAAATAGATATCGTATATGAGTATGATGAACATATGATAAGGGGGTGATAAAATTGACTTATGAACAATTATTATCTGAAAATTCTGATGTTGATGTAGGATACAGGCATTTTGACAGTGATAATATAAAAGGTCTGTATTTCAACGGAAATATAGCAATAAACGAAAATATAGATACATATAATGAGCGTATATGTATTCTGGCAGAAGAATTAGGACATCACCACACATCAAGTGGCAATATTATTGACATGAATAATGCTTCAAACAGAAGACAGGAACAAATCGCCCGGATGTGGGCTTATAAAAAATTAGTATCAATAGATTCATTAATTGATGCATTTGAACATCACTGTCAGGGAAGATATGAAACCGCTGAATATTTAGGAGTCACAGAACAATTTTTAATTGAATGTATCAACGCATATATGCATAAATATGGTTGTTATGTAAGATACAAAAAATACATTCTGAAATTTAACTACAATTCGATTTGTGTGATAAAGAATTAGAATTTTTAAGCAGGAGGACGATTTATGAAAAAACTAATATGTAATTTATTAATTATTACGATTTTGCTATGTGGTTGTAATAATAATAAAACTCATGAACATTTATGGAATGGGTGGTATCCATCTGATAATGAAGCTTACATGGAAAGAAACTGTGCTTATTGTGATGAAATCCAGACCAGAAATAAAACAGAGGCAGATACAACACAATCTACAGAATGTAATCACGAATATGGCCAGTGGAAAATAATAAAGAAACCTACTTGTGATGCTGACGGTGAAAAGGTAAAAACTTGCAAAAAATGTAATCAAAAATACACCTACTATACAGAAGCGAGAGGACATAAATGGAGTTCATGGAAAATTACCAAACCTGCAACATATAGCAGGAAAGGTATAAAAGAAAAAATATGTAGTAGATGTAAAAAAATTAAAACTAAAAAATATTCTCTCCCAGTAACATTAGGAATGGAGAATGCTTTAGAAAGTGCTTTTTCCTATTTAGATTCTTCTAGTTTTTCGAAAAGTGGCTTGATTAAACAATTACAATTTGAAGGATATTCTCAAAGTGAGGCTGAATATGCGGTTAATCAGTGTGGTGCCAACTGGAACGAACAGGCTGCAGAAACAGCACAGTCCTATTTAGATTCTTCTAGCTTTTCGAAAAGCGGCTTGATTAAACAATTACAGTTTGAAGGCTTTTCTTACTCTCAAGCACTTTATGGAGTTAAAGCTGTGGGATATTAGAGCATGACTTAAATATAAAAAGTTATAAAATAAAAAAGAGACCAGCCAATAGCAACCAGCCTCAAAGTGATAAAATCACTACTCACAACAGTATTTTATCATTTTTGAGACATCTGGTCAAATGCTGGGTGTTATTTTTATACTCAAAAATCATAAAATTAACAGAGGAGATGATAATATGGCATACTGTATTTATTTGAGAAAATCAAGAAAAGATGTAGCATTAGAAAAAGGTAGTGACTGTGATACCTTAACCCGACATAAGAACACTTTAATTGAATTAGCGCATAAGCAATTACTGCCTATAGAGGAGATTTACGAAGAAGTTGTGTCTGGTGACAGCATTGCAGCACGTCCACAAATGCAAAGATTGTTAAACGATGTAGCCGAAGGAAAATGGAACGGTGTTCTTGTTATGGAAATAGAACGTCTTGCCAGAGGTGATACTTCCGATCAAGGGATTGTAGCAAAGACATTTACATACTCTAACACACTCATCATCACGCCTATGAAAACATTTAATCCGGCTGATGAGTTCGATCAGGAATACTTTGAATTTGGACTCTATATGTCAAGACGTGAATACCAAACCATCAAAAGACGTATGCATAACGGAATGATTGCCAGTTGTAAGGAAGGGAATTATATTCATAATACACCACCATTCGGTTATGACAGAATTAGAAACCAAGGTAGTAAAGGTTTTCGATTAGTGCCTAAACCAGGCGAATCTGAAATAGTAAAGTTAATATTTGAGTGGTACACAAAAGGTGTACTACAGGATAACGGAATGTATAAGCCGATTGGAACCAGTCTCATTGCCCACAAATTAAATACAGAGTATACTATCAAGCCTAAAAATGGTGTTTGGACTGTAGCAACAATTTCAAGTCTACTTCGGAACGAACATTATCTTGGTTATATTGTGTATGGAAAAAGAAAAAGAGAGAAAGTATTACAAAACGGTGTTCTTGTCGACAAATGGAAACGCTATGATAAAGGAGAATATGAACTATATCCTGGCAAACACACTGCACTTATTACACAAGAAGTATTCGATTTAGCCCAAGAAAAACTAGCAAAAAATCCACGCAGACCTAGTAAAGGTATTACCAATCCTCTGGCTGGAGTTATTAAATGTGGTCTCTGTGGTCGTTCCATGTATCGCAGACCATACCAAAAACGTGGTCAAGCGGCGTCGCTTATTTGTTCTGAAAAGACCTGCCATAATGTATCGGCAAAGTTTGAACTTGTAGAAAATGCTCTTCTAAATGCAATTGAGCACTGGATAAGTGGATATGAGATTCAAGTAAATGCCAACATTATTGACACATCAACACTGGATGCAAAAATCAGTCTATTAAAGGAATCCGAAAAACAGCTTGACAATTTAAGAAATCAGTTGGAAAGAATATATGACGCATATGAAAATGGAATATATGATACTACTGCATTTCTTACAAGGCAAAAAATGACACAAAATAAAATTTATGAAACAGAACACTCAATTGCTAACTTGAATGATGAAATAAAAAAAGAAAGGGAATTTATTGACAAACAGGAACAACTCATACCAAAAGCAAAGAAATTACTGGATATCTACAAAAAAACTGACGATGTTCAACTTAAAAATGACTTGCTAAAGTCTATCTTTGAAAAAGTGGTTTACACAAAAAATGCTAATGGTCATTACAAGAATCAGAGGCAAGATGACTTTGAACTTGCCTTGTTTCCTAGGATTCCAAAAAATTTTAAATATAAATGATATAGTCAGAGTTCCAGCTCTTCTGTTCCAATGTCGTTGAGCAGTCCGGCAATTCTTGGATTTTTAAAAGTAAATTTCTGTGACAGATAACGCATTGATGCTCCCATTTCTCCGTCCGGTCCGCCATACTGGCTGATAATTACCTGCGCAATCTTTGGGTTTCTTATTTTGATATTTACCGGATACTGTAATCTTTTTTCATATACAAACATTAGCAATTTCCTCCTTCCCAAGGCATTGGTCCTTTATTCCATTCCCAGTAATCTTCGTTGCTTACTTCATAAAAAGTAAGCGGACCATACTTGCAAGTATATTCGTCCCACGCTTCCTGCCTAACCGCCTGCGTCTCGTTATAGTATTCGATAGCTTCCTTACAGTTGGGATGGGTATCTAAAAACAATCTGGTGTCGTCTAAGGCAAAACTTGCCTGCGTTATAACTTTCATTAAGCCTTTCTTATCCATATTCATCATTTTCCTCTACCTCCTATAAACGGTTTATCCAACTGCTCAAATATGGTTCCCCGTTCGAGGGCTTTTTCCATGCAGTAAATGTCTTCCCATTTTTGCCATGGTACATAAGCCATACCCGGTGCCATACGGTCTACAGGTGCCGTTTCAATATCGCAGTCATGCACATTATTACAATTATCCTGTTTTGCATTACTGCATCCACAGCCTTGTCTGTTTTGTGCCATATTATTTCTCATCTGGTATCCATTCATGTTTCTTCCATTCGTATTTCTGTTCATATTACAGTTGGTATTCCCAGTCATATTTTGATTCATGTTGCAGTTAACATTTCTTCCCATATTTCGATTCATATTGTAATTCATATTTCTGCCCATGTTTCTGTTCATGCATCCATTCATACTTCTGTCTGCGTTTTTATTCATACAGCCATTCATGCTTCTGTCTGCGTTTCTGTTCATACCATCATTCATGTTGCAGCTCATTTCATACTTCCTTTTCTTTTTTGTCTTACATTATTAATGTATGCCACTATTCTTTAGTTGTTCAAAATATTCATATTGGTTTTTGTCATAATCTGGGGTATACTTGTAGTAAATTTGATTTTACAAATTATAATAATGTCACGGACATGTGACAGAACGGAGATTCATATGAGAAATTGTTTAGTTGCCCAGTCAGGCGGACCAACAGTAGCTATCAATTCCAGTCTTGCGGGAGTGATTCAGGGAGCTGTCGACAGCAGACAGTTTGATACCATTTACGGTTCTCTGAACGGTGTGCAGGGATTATTAAACGGGAAATTGATGAACTTATCAAAAAAGCTGGAAGAGATACCTATGTTTATTGAGCTTTTAAAGAAATCGCCTTCCATGTATTTAGGTTCCTGCCGCTATCAGTTACCGGACTACAATGAAGATGATGCACCTTATGCATATATTTTTAATAAATTTGAAAAATATGAGATTGATGCTTTTTTCTATATTGGCGGAAATGATTCTATGGACACGGTAGACAAGTTAAGTACTTATGCCAAAGCCATTGGAAACGATATTAAAATTATCGGTATTCCAAAGACAATCGATAACGACCTGTGTGTCACGGACCACACGCCGGGATATGGTTCTGCTGCCAAATATATCGCCTCTACCTTGCTTGAAATCGGACACGATACTTCTATTTATCCGATTAACAGTGTAACGATTGTTGAAATCATGGGGCGTGATGCCGGCTGGCTGACCGGTGCTTCTGTTCTGGCAAGAAATAAATATAACTTTGCCCCGCATCTTATTTATCTGCCGGAAGTCCCTTTTGTGGAAAAAGAATTTATTGATGATGTTAAGGCGGCGATGAACCGGTATAACAATGTGGTGATTGCTGTCTCGGAAGGCATAAAAAATGAAAACGGTAAATATATCAGCGCTACAACTGCTGTGGAAGATACCTTTGGGCACAGTCAGTTGAGTGGTACGGGAAAATGTCTTGAATATATTATTAAGCAAAATATTCAAGTCAAGGTGCGTTCCGTAGAAATTAATATTTTACAGCGGAGTGCGGCACATATGTCTTCTGTTACTGATATTGGTGAGGCATTCAGACTGGGGCGCCATGCTGTGAATCTTTCTTTGGAGGGTAAATCCGGAGTAATGGTTACTGCCATCCGCAGAAGCAACAATCCTTATGTTGTGGATATGGGTGATACCGATGTACGCAATGTCGCAGGGCTGGTAAAACATGTTCCCCGCGAATGGATTAATGAGCGTGGAAATGATGTGACACAGCAATTTATTGATTATGTATATCCATTGATTTTAGGCGAACCGGTTATTAAATTTGAAAATGGGATTCCTGATTATCTGGACGTGTCTCATTTATTCCCAGATAAATTTGATGATTGATGATATTTGTTTTTCATTTTGTAAAATCTTTTTGGGGATTAGACTTCCATCTTATAAAAGAGTTCGCTTGCGAACTCTTTTATAAGATGGAAATCCGTAAAAATAACTACTTTCCCACACACCTATGCAATTCTTGCAGAGCATTTTTCCAGTTAATCATGCGAATTTACATATATTAGTTTTATAATTGGTAATATAAATATGTAATATGTTCTTACTTGCGGACGATTTTACATAGATTTTGGGTCGTTTGGGCAAAAAATATATGTAGTTTGTTGTTGTTTGGAAGGAATTTCCGAAGATTTTACATATGTATTTTGGTAGTTTGATAAGGGAATATATGTAACATGTTTTTGCTTGGCATGTATTTCGAAAGATTTACATGTATATTTTGGTAATTTGATACCCCGGGACTCTTTTTCTTACTTAATGTTTATTATAAATCTTTGTGTGTCCAAAAAACCATTCTTGCAAACAGAATTTTTGTTAAAATTTTTAATATTTGATATGGCATAAAAAAACAGCAATGAGAAATCATTGCTGTTTTTACTGGCCCACAAGGATTCGAACCTTGAAATGCTGGAGTCAGAGTCCAGTGCCTTACCATTTGGCGATGGGCCATTGTCTCGCGACAGTGACCATTCTATCATACCAATTCATATAATGCAAGCACTTTTTTATTTCATTTCTGCCATTCATTTTCCTCTACTGCTGTCATTCATTCCTGCCAGATAATTTGCAAACTGCTGCGCTGTTCTTCCCGAAATTCCACCATGGCTTAATTCCCATTTATTTGCCTCTGCCTTAATCTCTTCTTCGGGCATATCCACGCCTGCACGCCTGCACAGTTCGACAGCAATTTGAAAATATTCTTTCTGGGTAGGTTTTGAGAAATTAATGGTCACACCGAATCTGTTTACCAATGACAGTTTTTCTTCCATCGTATCAGACTGGTGCATACCGTTTTGTACCTTCACATCACTTCTGTCACTCCAGTTTTCTTTAATCAGATGTCTTCTGTTAGATGTAGCATAAATCAAAATATTTTCCGGCTTTGTCTCAACACCACCTTCTATCACCGCTTTCAAAAACTTATACTCTACTTCAAAATCTTCAAAAGATAAATCATCCATATAAATAATAAATTTATAGTTTCTGTTTTTGATGGCTGAAATAACATTCGATAAGTCCTTAAACTGATGTTTATATATCTCAATCATCCTAAGCCCCTTATCATAATACTGGTTCACGATTGCCTTGATGCTGGTAGATTTACCTGTTCCACTATCTCCAAACAGAAGACAGTTGTTGGCTTTTCTTCCTTCCACAAACGCCTCGGTATTATCAATCAGTTTCTTTTTCTGTATTTCATATCCAATGAGGTCATCCAGTGTAACCTTGTCCATATTATTGATGGCTTTAAATCGAAACGGCGTATCGTCCGTAATTCTAAATGCCTTGTTGAGTCCAAACATTCCTACGCCATAATCTTTATAAAACTGCGTTACATAATGGAAAAATTCTGTTTCATCTTTTGCGCTCTCCAAATTTTTGCTTAAAGAACGAACCTTTTCACTGACATTTTTATTATACATCAGTTCAGGCTTTCTAATCGCCCTATAATTTTCAAGCTGGCTGAAACAATCAATTCCTAATGTTTTTTCCATCGCAGAAAAATCATAGTCAAACAATTCTTTAAATCGTTTAAAATCATTCTTTGCAAAGTGATTTACGCTTCCGTCACTGGCTCCTATCTTTTCACAAGTCAGGGTAAACGGATTCTCGTCAGTAATTAACAGATAAGTCAGATAATTGTGCCATAAATTGTCATCAAATCCATAATCTGTAGCCACTTCCAAAATTCTCTTTACCTGCTGATACAGGCGGGTGATAATCTCACCTTTTTTATTTTCAATCGCTGCATTGTTTTCAGTCTGCTTTAAATCCTTCAGCGATGCAATGATGTCCTCTTTCTCCTTATATTCTCTAATGATATTGCTCAACTCCATCAATATACTGTCTTTTGGCATATTTCCATAAATAATTAATTTTGATACAATATTATACATCTTATCCCTCACATTATGTAAACTGATTCTATGGTTTTATCTTCTTTTATTATAACCTTATTTTACAATATCGCAAGTTAATAACACAGTCGATATGGACCGCTATGGCAAAACATAAAAATTCTATGGAAAATTCATAATTGTGAGAATCAATTACATATATTTTTGGGGAAGACAAGACAAATATATGTAAATTCTTGACAAATTCATAGCAAGTAAGAATCGATTACATATATCTTTTACAAAACTAGCCAAATTTATATGTAAATTCTTAGAATATTCATAACTGGTGAAAATCAATTACATATATTCTTTACAAAACTAGTCAAATATATATGTAAAATCTTGAGGAATCCATGATGGGCTAGAATGAATTACATATATTTTTTGTAAAACTAGCAAAATATATATGTAAATTCTTGAGAAATTCATAGCAAGTAAGAATCGATTACATATATTTTTTTGCAAAACTAGCCAAATATATATGTAAAATCTTGAGGAATTCATAACCGGTGAGAATGAATTACATATATTTTTTGTAAAACAAGACAAATTTATATGTAAATTCTTAACAAATCCATAGCAAGTGAAAATTAATTACATATGTCTTTCGCAAAACAAACCAAGTCTATATGTAAATTCCTAGAATATTCATAGCAAACGAAAATGAAAAGTATAATTTTATAACTTGCACTGAAATTAACAACTATCCAATAAATATAGAAAGACAGAACCTGCATCCGCGAATGCGGATGCAGGTTCTGCTAATCGGGGACTTTTTACAGCCCCATTTCTTTTTATTTCTTCCGGACACTCTGTGTCCGTGTACTATTATGCTGTTCGTTCGTACACCTTATAGTCCTGTGCTTGCATGGAATGTTCTGTGAATTACATCATCCTGCTGCTCTTTTGTTAATTTAATAAAGTTTACAGCATATCCTGAAACACGAACTGTCAACTGAGGATATTTCTCCGGATGCGCCTGAGCATCTAATAACATATCCTTCTCTAACACATTTACATTAAGGTGATGTCCGCCTTCTGCTGCATAACCATCTAATAAAGCTACTAAATTATCAACCTGTTTTGCACTTGCTGCCATTTTATTTTCCTCCTATATTATATTGTATTTGATTTCTTTAATTAGCGTGAAATCATTTTTGTACTAACTTAATTTTGATCTAATATCTCTGATTCCTTCTAATATAATGTTTTTGCAGGCTACCGCCATTTCTATGGTAGCCGGCTGTATATCAGGAATCGGATATTCAATACCTAATTCTTCATATTTCATTTTTCCCATGTCATGATAGGGAAGAGCATCTACAGATTTCAGATTATGAAGTGTTCCAATAAACTGTCCCAATTCAAATAAATATTTTTTATTTATTGTGATATGGGGAACACATACATGCCTAATCCATATATCGACACCTTTTGAATCAATATATCGGGCAAATTTTAAAATATTATCATTTGGGCGTTTACATAACTTCATATGCTCCTCTGGATTTATATGTTTTATGTCCAACATCACCAAATCTGTAGATGCTAATAATCTATCTACTTTCTTTAGGTATTCTTCATCATCAGGTTGAAATGTTGTACCTGATGTATCTAAACAAGTATGAATTTTCCTTTTCTTACATTCCTCAAATAATTCCGTCAGGAAATCTATCTGAACCATAGGTTCGCCGCCGGTACATGTGATACCACCGGTTTGATAAAATGGTCGTTTCTTCTCAAATTCGTTCATGAGATCATCTACTGTCATTTTCTGGCCACCCTTCATTTCCCATGTGTCAGGGTTATGGCAGTACGCACATCTCATAGGACATCCTTTAAAGAAAACTACAAATCTTACTCCCGGTCCGTCTACTGTACCACAGCTTTCCAATGAATGAATAATACCTGTTCTCATATAAGAATACTCCTTACATCCAATGCTTTGTTTACACAATCGCATGGAACCAATTTTTCTACTGTTCCGGTTTGAATCCAGGAATATCAATGTCTCCGGCTATTACCTTGTCATCTTTACCAAGAGCGTCAGGAATAATCGTAAATGTATTTGAAATACCATCCTGTGCGTTCATAAATGGAATCTTGGCTACAGATGCCAGTGATGCAACAGCACCGCTCTTATCTCTTCCGTGAAGTGGATTTGCTCCCGGTGCAAATGGTTCTCCGGCTCTTCTTCCATCCGGTGTATTTCCTGTTGCTCTACCATAAACTACGTTTGATGTAATTGTCAGGATAGACTGTGTAGGAATACCATTTCTGTATGTGTGGTTCTGTCTTAAATATCCCATGAACTTGTTCACAATATCTACAGCGATTGAGTCAACTCTGTCATCATCATTTCCATATTTAGGGAAATCTCCTTCGATTTCGTAATCTACTGCAAGACCGTCCTCATCTCTGATTACTTTAACTTTTGCATACTTCATAGCGGAGAATGAATCTGCAACAATAGATAAACCTGCAACACCTGTAGCAAACCATCTCTTAACCTCTGCATCATGTAATGCCATCTGGATTGCTTCGTAGCAATACTTATCATGCATATAATGAATAATGTTCAGCGCATTTACATAAACACCTGCCAACCATCTCATCATATCTTCGAATAATTCCATTACTTTATCATAGTCAAGATATTCACCTGTGAATGGTCTGTACTTCGGTCCTACCTGTTTCTTTGTCTTTTCATCAACACCACCATTAATAGCGTAAAGAAGACATTTTGCAAGATTTGCTCTTGCTCCGAAGAACTGCATTTCTTTACCAATTCTCATTGATGATACACAGCAGGCAATACCATAATCGTCACCATGTGTAACTCTCATTAAGTCATCATTCTCATACTGCATAGAAGAATATTCGATAGATAATTTAGCACAGTATCTCTTGAAGTTTTCCGGAAGTCTTGTTGACCAGAGTACCGTAAGGTTTGGTTCCGGAGCTGCACCTAAATTCTCTAATGTATGCAGATATCTGTATGACATCTTTGATACCATGTGACGTCCGTCAATGCCGACACCACCGATTGACTCTGTTACCCAAACCGGGTCACCGGAGAATATATCATTATAATCAGGTGTTCTTGAGAATTTAACACATCTTAACTTCATAATAAAGTGATCTACAAATTCCTGAATCTGCTCTTCTGTAAATGTTCCATTCTCTAAATCTCTCTGTGCATAAATGTCAAGGAATGTAGATGTTCTACCAAGTGACATTGCTGCACCGTTCTGATCCTTAACTACTGCCAGATATGCAAGATATGTCCACTGGATTGCTTCCTGAACATTCTTCGCCGGCTTTGAAATATCGAAGCCATAAATCTTACCTAATTCTATTAACTGTTTCAAAGCCTTAATCTGCTCTGAAAATTCTTCTCTGTTTCTGATAACTTCTGCTGTCATAACAGTAGGAGTAGATGCCTTCTGTGCTTCCTTATCTTCAATCAGTCTGTCAACACCATAAAGTGCTACTCTTCTGTAGTCACCTATGATACGTCCACGACCATAAGCATCAGGAAGACCTGTAATGACATGGCTGGATCTGCAGGCTCTCATCTCCGGTGTGTATGCATCAAATACGCCTGCGTTATGTGTTTTTCTATAATTTGTGTAAAAATCTACAACTTCAGGATCTACTTCATAACCGTTGTCTGAACATGCCTGAATTGCCATACGAATACCACCGTTTACATGAAGCGCTCTCTTAAATGGAGCATCTGTCTGGAATCCTACGATTGTCTCTTTATCCTTATCAAGATAACCCGGACCATGAGCTGTAATTCCGGTAACAACTTTCGTGTCCATGTCTACAACTCCGCCTCTTTCTCTTTCCAGTTTCTGGAGATCAAGTACCTGATTCCATAAATCTTTTGTGTTCTGTGTAGGTCCTGCCAGGAAACTTGCATCACCGTCATAAGGTGTGTAGTTTTTCTGGATGAAGTTTCTCACATTGACTTCTTTTTCCCAGGCACCACCATTAAATCCTGTCCATTCTTCTCTCATCTCTGTTTTTCCTCCTAAAAAATAAATGTAAAGCTTAAAAAATTTTATTTATATAGTGAATGACTAACGAAACGTGAGTAAATCTTCCACGGTCTTTCTCTTTGGAGCAACCGGGTCCTGATTCGGGTATCCTACGGCAATCAGTGCCATAAGAATCTGTCCCTGAGGAATTTCTAAGATTTCTTCTGCTTTGTTAATGTCATACAAGCCCATTATAACTGTTCCCAAACCTTTGTCATTGGCTGCCAGACAAAATGTCTGTGTGGCAATACCGTTATCAAATGCCTGCCAGTTATCTTTTCTGCTGGTAGAATAACTGCCATCTCTCTCAAAACCGGAACGTTTATCCACAATCGTAGTAGCAACCAGCACGGGAGCGCTGTTGATGATTCCCTGATTATGTTCCGAGCAGCACTGCTCTGCGATTCTGCTTTTAATTGTCTGGTCCGTTATGGCAATATAACGTGTCGTCTGGGTATTTTTCCAAGAAGGAGCAAATGATGCAGTCTCGACCAGCTCTTCGAGTATTTCTTTTGAAACTGCCTGATTGGTAAACTGCCTGATACTTCTTCTTGTTTTTATGCATGTCACAGTATCCATAAGCACACCTCCATCTGTTATTCGTTAGTTTTACTGCTAGGTTCTGTTGCTCTTTTATCAGCAGGACACACTCCCACACATAAAATGTCATTTTCACTAACTGTGATTAATATAACACTTTATCAACGGTTTTGCAATGATTAAGAGCGAATATTTTCTTTTGAAAATAAATCAATATTTGTACAATAATCACCAATGCAGCCGGTGCAGTTTTCCTTCCATCTGCATTCCTGCAAAGTCATTCTGCCTTAATGCCTCATATAGTACAATCGCCACGGAATTTGCCAGATTGAGCGACCGTATGTTAGGATTCATGGGAATACGGATACATTTCTCTTTATTTTCAACGAGTATCTCTTCCGGTATTCCGGCGCTTTCTTTTCCAAACATAATATAGTCGTCCTGTCCGATTTTTACATCACTATACCGGTTTGTGGCTTTTGTTGTGGCATACCAAATTTTAACATTAGGATTTTTTTCAACAAAATCTCTGTAACTGTCATAAATAATCACATCCAGATCATCCCAGTAATCCATGCCGGCTCTCTTCAATGCTTTTTCGTTCATCCGAAATCCCATTGGCTCTATCAAATGAAGCGTTGTACCTGTCGCACAACAGGTTCTTCCAATATTTCCCGTGTTTTGTGGTATTTCCGGCTCTAAAAGTACGATATTCATATTCTGCCTCTTTCTCTGGTTTTTATTACCCTGCTGTCATTTCTTTCTGATAAATTCTACGTGCAGACTGTATCTGTTTCTAAAGTCTTTCTACAAATTTTCTAACTCTCTGCAATGCAATTTTTAAATTTTCCAGCGAATATGCATAGGAGATTCTCAAAAATCCTTCTCCGCAATCTCCAAATGCCGTACCCGGCACAACTGCCACTTTTTCCTCTTCTAATAATCTATTGGCAAATTCCTCTGATGTCATGCCAAACTTTTTAATGCTTGGAAAAACATAAAAGGCTCCATATGGCTCAAAACATTCCATGCCCATGTCTCTTAATTCATGCACTACAAATCTTCTGCGCTGATTATAAGACTCACACATTATCTGCACGTCTTTATCTCCATTCCGCAATGCGTCCACTGCGGCATATTGGCTGTTGGTAGGCGCGCACATAATGGTAAATTGATGTATTTTCAGCATCTGTTCTAATATCATTTTCGGCGCTGCTGCATAACCTAATCTCCATCCTGTCATCGCATACGCTTTTGAGAAACCGTTAATTACTACCGTTCTGTCACGCATTCCCGGCATAGATGCAATAGAAGTGTGTTTCCCTTTATATGTAAGTTCCGAATAAATCTCATCAGATAAAACAAAAATATCTTTTTCCACACAGACCTGTGCAATTTCCTTCAAATCCTCCATCTCCATAATTGCTCCCGTAGGATTATTAGGAAAAGGTAATACAAGCATTTTGGTTTTGTCTGTAATGGAGTCTAACAATTCCTGTTTTGTCAGGCGAAATTCATTTTCCTCTTTCAACTCTATAATAACGGGTACCGCATGTATCAACTGGGCGCATGGAACATAGGAAACATAACTGGGCTGCGGTATTAGTACTTCGTCTCCCGGATTCAGCATTGCTCTCATTGCAATATCAATCGCTTCACTTCCACCTACCGTAATGATAATTTCATCATTATAATCATAGTCGACATTTATCTTTCTTTTTAAATAATTACTTATTTCTATTTTCAGTTCTTTTAGTCCTGCATTGGAGGTATAAAAAGTACGTCCCCGCTCAAGAGAATATATTCCTTCTTCTCTGATATGCCATGGGGTATCAAAATCCGGTTCGCCAACACCAAGAGAAATGGCATCTTTCATCTCGCTGACAATATCGAAAAATTTTCTGATACCTGATGGTTTTACTTCCTTTATAACTTCTGACAATGGTTCTTTCATTATGGCGTCACCAATATCCTTTCTTCTGTATCTGCAAGGATTGTTCCATAATCCTTATATTTTTTAAGTACAAAATGGGTGGCTGTATTTAAAATTGTATCCAATGTCGACAGTTTACTTGTAACAAACTGTGCAATTTCCTTCATTGATTTCTCTTCAATAATAACTGTAAAGTCGAAACCGCCTGACATCAGATATACAGCTTTTACCTCATCATATCTCATTATGCGCTCTGCAATCTCATCAAATCCCCTGCCTCTCTGCGGGGTAACTCTTACTTCGATTAAAGCTGTAACTCTTTCTTCACTGGTTTTATCCCAATCTATCATTGTGTAATAACCACATATAATATTTTCCTTTTCCATGTCGGCAATGGCATTGGCGACCTCCGCTTCCTCCATACCAAGCAGAATTGCCGCTTCTTTCAGGTTGATTCTGCTATTGTTTTCAATTAATCTTAATATTTCTTCTTTCATGGCGTTTCTCCTTCCCGTCTTAACAACGTATAAAATTATATATTACATCACCTCTTGGAGGTTCCAGAAATCTTTTTTCATCCCCATTGACGGCGACTCTGTCTTTTCCGGATGTAATTTTTCCTATCACATCTGCATAAATTCCCTGACGATTCAGTTCTTCTGCCAGCTGTTTTCCATTTTTTGTGACAATCAGAACTGCCCCTGTTCCATCTGTCATATAGGGATTGTAATCAAACACCTCTGCAATTTCAATTACTTCCTGCCAAACCGGTATTTTTTTAATATCTATCTCAATGCCCAGATTCACTGCCGAAGCCAGTTCCCATGCAGCTGCAAAGATACCTCCATCAGATACATTATGCATGTATGCGCAATTATATTCTTTCGCGACTTCCGTAATTTTTCTAATATCTGTAAACTCTGAAATTTTCAAACAATCATCTACAAATGTATCATGAAACTGTTCCCGTAACTTTTCTTCATATAAATCTACCATGATGGATGCAGCACCAATCGCCACTGTTCCCGCCATCACTACGTCCATGCTTTTTCTGATAGCTTTTACACTGAAAGTTTTTTCTGACTGCCCGATTGCCGCAACATGTATCATTGGTTTATGGACAGTCCCTGCATAGACATCGCATCTGTGGATAAGAACATCTTTCTTTTCTGCTGCTTCATCAAATTCTTTTATGATTTTTCCTAACTTCTTTTCTTCAAAATCTTCGGGAATATTTATTTGCAGCTGAATATACTTTGGGATTCCACCGCCGGCATATATATCATTCAGTGATTTTTGAAGATAATATTTTTCACACCCTTCAAACCATTTTAATATACAATTAGAAGACATTACAAATGTAACATCTCCTAATGTGATATGTGCCACATCTACGCCAACCTGTAAGTCTTGAGATTTCGTGCGGATTTTTTTCAAAACCGAGCGTTTGTATGCTGTTTCAGAAATCTTTCCCGTATGCATAGATACACCACCTTATTTATTCAGATTTTTTCTTTTTGTCTTTACTGTCTGTTGGCTTTGTCGTATCTTTTGATGGTTTTGTAGGCTCCGGTTTCTGGGTCTGAGGCTGTTTTGTTCCTATAATCCGAGTCGTAGGAGCCATCTTGTACGTGCTGGTATGTACCAGTTCCTTGCTGACCTGTTTTCCATTTTCATAAGTAACTTTATATAATTCTGCCACATATCCTACATGACCGGCGGTTGTCTCTGTATATCCTACCGGTTTTGAAGAATCTTTTTTTGTGGTTGTTGTAATCGGAATGGTCTTAACCGTCTTGCTTACATATTCTACCTTATGTCCCGCTTTTCTAGTGTCATGTCCATATACATTAAACGTAATAGAACCCTCGCTGTAATGTGCCTGAATATACAGCGGCGCATCTGTATTATTTTCAAATACCAAGTCTTTATAATCCCCTGCCAGTGCCGCATCTGCAGACAATGGAACATAGGAAACAGCCATGGAGTGCGGGTATCTCTCTACAATCTTTATTTCTGCCTTTAACAGGGCATTGTACAATGTGGTAGATACCTGACATATGCCTCCGCCCAGACTGTCTACCACCTCACCGTCAGCATATGTGCCTGCCGGATACCATCCGTTGTCTTCCGTCCAAGGTACCAGATGTTCATTGCAGGAGAACTGCTCTCCCGGATATACTACATTGTCACTTAATTTTTCAGCTCCGTTTTGTATATTCCGGTTTCTGTTGACAACTCCTGCCGAAAAATAAGTTGTGTACGCGCCCATAGGCTCGTTGGATACCTTTTTACAATCTTTCGTTGTATATTTTGGCTTTGCTATTTTGGCTGTCGTCTCAAATGCAATCTCTGATTTTTTATCCCAATCTTTTTTTATGTAGGACATCAGCTGCTGCGCTGTGCTGGTATAATCTACGACACAGCCCTCTACTTCCGGAATAATCCGGAATCCATGTCCGGTAGCTTTCAGGGATGCATTCTTTGCTTCTATATTGTATGGCTTACACAGTTTTTTCAACGCCTGTTTTAATTTTTTTTCATTCAAAGACATCTCTATATTGTATGTCTTTCCTTTTTTCTTTAAATCTATACCGTCTTTATATCTTTTAATTACATTTCCCTGCTTGCCTGCGTTCATGGCTTCATCAAGAACTGATTTGTTTTCCCATGTGTATCCTAACTCTTTTAATGTAGTTTTCACATTATCCTTGTTGACCTTCAATGTTACAGCAGTGCCTGTCCGGGCAGATACAATCTCTTGAACAGCTTTTTTCATCTCACTCTGTGTCATATTACTCACATCAATGCTGTCAATATGAATTCCTTCTTTCACGACATCTTCTGTATCTTTAGAAGCGGCAAAGGTATGGACAGTACCTAACAACATAACAATAGATGCTAATGTAATACCGATTCTGGTTATCCTTTTCATTTTTCCCTCCTATTTTGCCTATATCATTAAATATATGCAACTGTGGTAACTACCAATGCTGCAACTAATATCAGGGCAATAACACCTGCAATAATTTTTTGATTCTTTTTGTTATAAAAAAAATTCATATATACCTCCTCGTATAATATCTTTTAGATACAGTAAATGTACCTTGATAACTTAATAAATCTTTGTTCAATAGGCTTAGTAAAG
>CANQPJ010000016.1 GCA_947625755.1 uncultured Lachnospiraceae bacterium
ATTCCACCTTGTGGAATTTAATCCTACAAGATAGAATTTAATCTTACAAAGTGGAATTTACTTTTACAAGTGACTAATATCTAAAGAAACGATAGCAAACAAAATCTTTTTCTTTACAGAAATTATTTTTTAATTTAGAATTTAAGAAGTTTTATTGTTAGGAGATACGTTATTATGTTTAGAGTATGGGGAAGAACTTTTAAGAGTAATAAAATGCTACAGAGTACCACAATCGAATTAGACAATGAGGATACAAGAACTCACAAGGTATTTAAAGCTCTGGAGATGATTTGTGAAGAATTTGATTTGAGCAATCCAATCTGGCTTGATACAAATATCAATGAATTGAAACGGATTGGAAGAACCCGTTTTTATTCCGACTCTTTTGTAGAACACATTGATTTTGACTATTTAGACTTTTACATTATTGAAGAAGATTCGTTCTTACCGTAATACTGCAACTTTTCATATTATGCACAGCATGTCGGCATATAATGCAAAAACACTGAAAAAGCGTATCGCTCTTTCAGTGTTTTTTATTGATAAGCAGAAATGTCTCGTGCCTTTTTTATAATCTTTTCCGTAACTCCTCTGTCAGTTGCTCATATCCCGGTTTCCCAAGAAGCGCAAACATGTTCTTTTTGTAACTTTCAACTCCCGGCTGATTAAATGGATTTACACCGAGAATATATCCACTGACACCACATGCAAACTCATACATGTAGAATAACTGACCAAGATAGAATTCGTTCTGCTTTGGAATATTGACCATAAGATTCGGAACATTACCATCTGTATGTGCCAAAACTGTACCATTCATAGCGCTCTTGTTGACAAAATCCATATCCTTGCCTGCTAAATAATTCAATCCGTCCAAATCGTCCGGATCTTCCTTTATAACAATTTCTGCATCCGTATCTTCAATATTAAGAACTGTCTCAAATATAATTCTTGAACCATCCTGAATAAACTGTCCCATAGAATGAAGGTCTGTTGTCAAATCAACGCCTGCCGGGAAAATACCTTTCTGGTCTTTTCCTTCACTTTCACCATAGAGCTGTTTCCACCATTCACCGAAATAATGAAGACTTGGTTCATAATTTGCTGTAATCTCAACACTCTTTCCTTTTTTATAAAGAATATTTCTGATAGCAGCATACTGCATTGCATCATTATCTTCAAATGCGTTATTCAGCGCCATCTCCCTGCCGCTGGCTGCACCTTCCATAAGTTTATCAATATCAGCGCCGCTGACTGCAATCGGAAGAAGACCTACTGCTGTAAGAACTGAAAAACGTCCTCCTACATCATCCGGAACGACAAAGGTTTCATATCCTTCTGCTGTTGCCAGACCTTTTAATGCTCCCTTTGCTCTGTCTGTTGTGGCATATATTCTCTCTGCAGCCTCTTTTTTGCCATATTTCTTTTCAAGCATTTCCTTAAATACCCGAAAAGCGATTGCCGGCTCTGTGGTCGTTCCTGATTTTGAAATAATATTTACTGAAAAATCCCTGTCGCCAACCACATCAATTAATGCTTTTAAGTATGACTGGCTGATGCTGTTTCCTGCATAATAAATTTCTGGAGTTTTCCTAATTTCTTTTGGTACATTATTGTAAAAACCATGCCGTAAAAAATCAATTGCAGCTCTGGCTCCAAGATATGAACCGCCGATACCAATAACAATAAGCACCTCGGAATTTTCCTGAATCTTCTTTGCCGCTTTTTTTATTCTATCAAACTCGTCTTTATCATAATCAACCGGCAAATCTATCCAGCCAAGAAAATCATTGCCAGCCCCCGTTCTTTCTACTAAAACCTTTTTTGCATCCTCTGCAGCTTTTTTCATATTACTTACTTCATCTTCTGATATAAATGAAGCAGCTTTTGAATAATCAAACGTTACTTTCGACATCTTTTTTCCTCCGTTTTACAAAGCTTATCCTTTATTATAGGCGTTTGTAACAATTTTATCAAGCCTTTATTATAATAAAATATGCATCACTCCCCCTATCTGACCCAGACTTTACCTTATAAATTTCGGATAAACTATTGTAAAAACTCGCCAATGACCTGATTTAAGACTTCTTCCTCTCTCGCTTCCTCTTCCAACTGTTTTTGAGCTGCTGTTTTTATTCCTTCCGCACTATTCTCATTCAGCACTACCTGTTCCCGATTATCTGCTGCCGGTGCATATGTAACAGAATTTTCTTTTTCCCTGACACTCCTTTTGTGGACTCCGTTTGCCAGCACATCTACCAACACATATGATAACTCTGCTTTTTTCTCTCCGGTTGACATCATTCTGCCTGCCATTTCCAATGCCACTCCAAGAAAACAGCCCAGTACCAGATAGCTTATCCAATCTATTTTTGCCGGAGACGCCTTATATAAGCGGAATGATAAAAAGGCAGATACCCCCATGATAAGCAGTGTGCACCAATATATAATATTATTCATTTTATTGACCGGAATATGTAAGATTCTGCACTTATTCAAATTTCGCTTTACAAATAGCATTGGATTTTCTACCACGCCGTTAATCTGTTTTATACTGTCGTATTTTGTTTTTATCTGCCTGATTGTATAGTTTTTTGTACTGTCGATATTTTCTGCTTTTCTGATAAGTTTTCCATAATTACGCATAACGCCCCATCTTGTGACAACTCCTAACAAAAAAAGACCTCCCACAATCAGCGGGAAGCTCTTCTCGTTAATTATCATTGGCAGTGTTACATTCAACCAGTTTTTAAATTCACTTATGTAATAATTCAGCATTTTCATTCCCCCACTTTCTTTTCGCTTTTACTCCAAAATTAATATTGTTTCAACAATAAAATAGTAACACAATTTTTTTATGTATGCACTAATAATCGTTCGCCAAATTATTACATATTAATAGTTTTCAATCATCTTATTCAACAGACAGATGGAATTTTTTGCCGCTCTTTTCTCAAATGCAGGATAATCCATTTCCGCGCTGCTGTCAGCTTTGTCTGATATTGCCCGGATAATAAGAAAAGGAATATGGTTCAGGCTGGCTGCATGTGCTACGGCTGCCCCTTCCATCTCGGCACAATCCCCTGAAAAATCTTTTTGCAGGTGTTCTTTCGCCTGAGCAGTTGCAATAAACTGGTCTCCCGATACTATTTTCCCTTCAAAAATATGAACCTCTAATTTTGCTTCTTTTGCACTGGTTTTCGCCAGTTGGATTAATCTTTCATCTGCCTGAAACACAGAAGTTTTCATATTCGGAATTATCCCTTTATCATATCCGAGAGCCGTCACATCCAAATCATGCTGCTGTGCTTCTTTTGAAATTACAATATCACATATATTAATATCGTGATTCAGAGACCCTGCCACACCGGTATTAATAACAGCTTCTACCTGAAATACATCTGCCAGTATCTGTGTACAGATGCCGGCATTTACCTTGCCTATCCCGCATTTAACGACTACAACATCTTTTTCTGCAATTTTTCCTTTGTAGAATTTCATTCCTGCTGTTTCCGTCATCTCCACATTGGACATACTGTTTTTTAATGCAGCGACTTCCACTTCCATGGCACCGATAATACCTAACATTTCTCTCTTCCTCTACGCTTAACCAATCTTATTGTCTGAAACGGTGGTTGATTTTTGTTCCAAATACAATTCTAATGCTCTCGCCAGCTGATCCGGACAGGATGTTCCTCTTCCATTACAATTAATTCCCTTTAATCTTTTAATCGCTTCATGAATATCCATTCCCTCAACTAATGCTGATACCCCTTGGGTATTGCCATGGCAGCCCATAACAAACTGTACATCAGTTACTTTATTATCAACAACATCAAACTTTATTTTTCTTGAGCAGGTTCCCTTTGTCGTATACTCCATCTCTATTTCCTCACTCTGTATGTTCTCTTTATTTTAATTTTAATCTTCCAATTTTTTCTCATAAATGTTTGACACTTCTTCAATGCCGCCCTTTGCAATCAACTGTCCGTGGTCCAGCAGAATAGCTTTATTACAAAGTCGTTTTACCTGATCCAGACTATGCGATACAAATAAAACCGTTACGCCGTGGTCAAACATTCCCTGCATCTTCTTTTCGCATTTTTTTCTGAATTTGGCATCTCCTACAGATAGTACCTCATCAAGAATTAATATCTCCGGCTCTACTACCGTAGCTATGGAAAATCCAAGCCTTGCCTTCATTCCGGAGGAATAGTTTTTAATAGGTACATCAATAAATTCACCAAGTTCCGAAAAATCTAAAATCTCTTCGTATTTTTCTTCCAGAAAATTTCTGGAAAATCCCAGTACGGAGCCATATAAGAAAATATTTTCTCTTCCCGTGTAGTTTGGGTCAAACCCGGCTCCCAGCTCTATCATAGGTGCTATATGCCCATACCTTGTAACTGTTCCGGAAGTAGGTTTGTATACACCGGCAATCACTTTCAAAAGGGTACTCTTTCCGGCGCCATTTAACCCGAGAATCCCAAGCCTTTCTCCTTTTTGTAGTTCAAAGGATATATTTTTTAATGCCCAGAACTCATTGAAACGTATCTTTTCACCCTTTATCTTCTTTATAATTAATTCTTTGAAATTATCTACCTTTTCTTTGCTGAGATTAAAGCGAATACTTATATCCTCAACTTTTAGTGCAACCTTTCCCATATTGCCTCCTATATGTGTAATATGAACTTGTCCTGATTTTTCTTAAACAGTAATACTCCGGCAACAAAAGCCACAATACTGAATATCAGGGAGTATATCATCATATAAAGATTAGATATTCCATAACTTGAACTGCTGAATATGGAACCGCCCTCCATGACAACACAGCGGACATTACTGATAATACAATATAATGGATTAAACTTGACTACCTGTTTTGCCGCGCCCATACGGTCTACATAATAGAATATAGCGGAGCAATACATAATAAGCATTACAATAACTTCCCATAAATATTCTAAATCTCTAAAAAATACACACACGGTAGAAAGCAGAAGACCTACCGCCACACATAAAATAAACAGAATAATCAATGGTATAAAAATCTCAATAATATGCCAGGTCATAGGTACTTTATAAACAATAGCCAAAGCAGCCAATATAATTAACGATAACAAAAACAAAATAAAATTATAAATGATTGTTGACAGCGGATAAAGATACTTTGGAACATATACTTTTTTTATCATTGCCTGATTTGCCCGGATAGAACGCATTGCCACCTTGCTGGTACTGGAAAAACAACTGTAAATTAACCGTCCGCACAAAATGTATACCGGAAAATATGGGGTGTTCCTTCCCAACAGTTCTCCAAACACAAATGCAAGCACCATTGTCGTCAGCAATGGTTCAAGTAAGGTCCATACCAATCCTAAATAAGACCTTCGATACTTCAGCTTGATGCCTTTTACAACCAACTCATTTAAAAGGTATCTGTACCTCATAAATCCATCAATATATTTCTTCATATTACCTCCGTCCTTTTTAGTAATACTCGCAATAATTATATATTATTCTCTTATAATGTCAAATTTTTATCCATATAATAAAATATCTGTTGAACCTTCATTTCGATTATAACAGAATTTTTACTATTATGAAACGACATCTTTTTTCACCTCTTCTTTGCTTTTGACTCTTCACTCTTATTTAAATTTGTACTATAATATTTCTATCTGAAATTAAGGGAGATTGGTATGAGTATTTTAGGAAAAATCAAAACAAAAGCGGGAAATTTAAAAGAAACAAAAAGAAGGGCAAAATACGCAAAATACTACAGAAATCTGTTAATTGAAGACAATGTGATTTTATATGATTCATACTTTGGGCGGGGTATGATTTGTAATCCCTATGCTCTTTTTCTTGAATTAATAAACAATGATGACTTTAAAAATTATACACATGTATGGGTTGTTGAAGACCGGTATGGCAATGAGCCTGTTATGGAACAGTTTGGGGACAACAAAAATGTGTTTGCCATTGGCAGGCACAGCGATGACCACTTAAAATATCTGGCTTGTGCAAAATACATTATAACTAATGTTTCTCTTCCTTTTTATTATTGTAAAAAGGAAGGGCAGATTTATGTGAATACATGGCACGGAACACCAATTAAAAGCTTGGGATATGATATTCCGAATGCCCCTGTCACAATTTCTAATGTCCTTCGGAATTTTTTATCAACAGATTATATTGTTTCTGCAAATCCGTTTTTAACTTCCGTTTTTTTAGACAAATACAAACTGGATGGATTATATGAGGGTACAATTATAGAAGAGGGCTATCCAAGGAACGACCGGCTATTTCATACCCAAAAGGAATCTATTCTTTTAAATATGAAGAAATACGGTATTGAAACAGATTCCAAAAAACAAATTATTCTCTACGCTCCTACTTGGAAGGGCAATGATTACAATCATCCGGAGATTGATGTCAACGAATATATTTCATTTAAAAGAACCATAGAATCTATGATTGATACAGACAAGTATCAGGTTCTGCTAAAACCTCATCAGGTTGTTTATAAAGAGCTGAAAAAGTCAGGTCGCATGAATGACTCTTTAATTCCGGCTTTTATTGATACCAATGAGCTTTTGGCTGTAACAGATATTTTGATTTCTGATTACTCCAGTATTTTTTATGATTATCTGGCTACGGACAAGCCTGTTATCTTTTATATTCCGGATTTGGAGGAATACAAAAATTACCGGGGACTATATCTGGAGCCTGACGCGCTGCCCGGACCTTGTTTAACAAATCTGAATGATGTTGGAGAAGTTATTAACAATCTTGACGTTTATATCGACAAATACCGTCCGGTCTATGAAAAAGCAAAAGCCTTTGCCTGTCCAAAGGATGACGGTAATGTTTCTAAACGTATTATTGATATTGTTTTTTACAATAAAACTTCAGATAATAATGGAACAAAATATAAATTAATCAAATGCTCTAACAAAAAGAAAAAACTTCTTTTCTTTGGCGGCGGACTCCGCATGAACGGTATTTCTACTGCTCTGCGTACCATGCTGGATTACATTGATTATGATAAATATGATGTGACGGTATATGCCGGCAATCTAAAATATGACGACAGCAGGGAAATGATTTGTACATTTAATAAGAATGCCCGCATTTTTGCCAGAGTGTCCTATACCCCGTCTACTTTTGGAGAAATGATACGCAATGATTTTCTGCGTGTATTTGGATTTCATGCACCTTTGATGAAATGGATTTATCCAAAGGCAATGTACGACAGAGAGTTTGTCCGATGCTTTGGCACAAGTCATTTTGATACAGTAATAGACTATTCCGGCTATGGAAGTTTTTATTCCATACTGCTGCTCAGCAGCCCGGATTCAAAGAAACTTATCTGGCAGCACAATGACCTTTTCACGGAAAAGCATAAAAAAGTAAATGGGAAAAAACCTCACAGCCGGGAATTACGCGTAGTATTCTCGACCTATCCGTTTTTTGATAAAATTGTAGGCTGTTCAGAAGCAACCATGAAAGTCAATTTAGAGAAAATAGGATATAAGGATTTGGCAAATAAATGCTGCTTTGTAAGAAATGCAGCGAACTTTGACAGAGTCATCTCCGGCGCCAAAGAATCTTACACGGAAAAAACAGCAGAAGAAGCCGGAGTTTTCGAATTGCTTGACCCGGACTTAATCTCTTTTGTTAATATGGGACGTTTGTCTCCGGAAAAAAATCAGGCGGCATTGATTCAGGCATTTGCAAAACTCAACAGGGAATATCCGCACACCAGACTATATATTATTGGTGACGGAGCGCTTATGAAAGAATTAAAATCACTGATAACGGATTTAAAGCTGTCCGGAAAAGTTGTTTTGATGGGAAATATGGACAATCCGTTTATGCTGATGAAAGAATGTGACTGCTTTGTTCTCCCTTCCTTGCATGAAGGTCATCCGGTATCTCTACTGGAAGCCAGACTTTTAGGTCTTCCGATTATTATGTCCAACTTCAGTTCCGCCGGCTCTTCTTTATTCGAGAATGGTCAGCTATTGATTGGAAATACGGTTGATGAAATTTATCAGGGACTTGTCTCTTTTATGTGTGGTAAAGTTCCTTCCTGTGATTTTGATTATCAGGAATATAATAAAGTAACCATTCGCCAGTTTGAAGATGTTATTTAAGGGACGCCTATAGGCTCCCACGCTTAAAAATCAGGAGGTAATATGAAAAAAATCAAGTACAGCGCAACTGTAAAATACGGTTTAAAATATACTTTAAAAAAGAATATTAAAAAGCTTGTCCAAAACTTTAAAATGCCTGAAAAAGATATTGGAAAGAAATTGTATTATTCATACCTTGCCATTCCAATTCGAAACAACTATGTATTTTATGAGGCGTTTTCCGGTCTTGGCATATTAGATAATCCCCGGGCTATTTTTCTACAATTACTGCAGGAGCCCTCTTTTGAATATTTTACGCATATCTGGTCCATTTCCGACATGGAGATGGCAAAAGATAATATAGATGAATTTAAAGATTTGCCAAATGTTATCTTTGTAAAGCGTGAATCAGATGATTATTACAGATATTTAGCTTCCAGTAAATATCTTATTTCAAATTCCACTTTTGGGTATTTCTTTACGAAACGTCCGGAACAGGTATATATCAATACATGGCACGGGGTTCCAACCAAATACATGGGATATGAGCACACAGCAGAACGTGTGGAAAATGCCCGTGGACCTGCAAGAAATTTTCTTGCGGCAGACTATCTGATTTCTGCCAACAGATTTATGACTGAAGTCATGTATAAAAGAGCGTACATGATGGACGGGCTGTACAGGGGAAAAATTTTAGAGGTCGGGTACCCGCGAAGCGACCTACTGATTAATGCAGATATAGAAAAGGTTCAGCAGAAACTGCGGGCTGCCGGACTTCGAACAGATAAAAAAATTATTCTCTACGCCCCAACATGGAAGGGGCAGCTTTATAATCAGCTTGAATATGATGTGAATGAATTTAAAGAGACCGTCAAAAAATTTTCAGATAATATTGATAAATCCGAATATCGTATTTATCTAAGGGTCCATTATTTTTTATATAAAATCTTGGCAGACGATCCTGAACTAAAGGAAATACTCGTTCCCTTTACCATTGATACGAATGAACTTCTGTCCGTGGTAGATATTCTAATTTCCGATTATTCCAGTATCTTCTTTGATTTTTTAATTACAAAGCGCCCAATGATTTTTTATGTCCCTGATTTAAAAGATTACGAAAGCGGACGCGGACTATATGTTCCCATTGACACACTGCCGGGACTGGTTTCTTCCAGTCTGGAACAGGTTGCATCTTCTTTGGATGCTATTTGTAAAAACAGAGAGGAATATTTAGAATTTTATGCGCCGATGTGGGAGGAAATGGCAAACTGGTGTATCTACAATGATGATGGAATGTCCACCAAACGCCTGATAAATATTATTTTTAAAGATTATACTTATCTTCCATCGAAAAGCCATGATATTATTGATGGCTTTGGCAATAAAAAGAAAAAGGTACTGATTTGTGTAAATGCAAATCAGAAAGACGAAACTTTCTGGGATACGTTCAAGGCAGGGCTGGAACGTTATAATTACAACACGACGGATGTGACTGTTTTAGTTACCTCTTTTAAAGATGATACTTTAAAAGAATATTTTAACACCCTTCCAAAAAATGTCCGTGTTCTTGTCTGGTATGCTCTTCCTTTTGTAGCAAAAGAAACAAAGCGTTTTTATGATCGGGAAGCGTTGCGTGCTTTTGGAAATGCGGTTTTTGATGAGGTACGCGTGGAGGGAGATATAACAGAATATTGGGCATCCTTTGCCAATAATATTAATTTGTAGTTTTAAGTATGTATATAATCTGTACAGCTTTATCAATATCTTTAAAAGGAGCTACCGCATTACGGTAACTCCTTTTCTGATTGAAATATTTTATTAACAACTCTTTCCGTTGCATGCCCGTCATCAATACAGCAAAAACGGTTATAAAACTGTTCATATCTGTCTTTGTACTGCTCTTCTATCCTGTCAATGTTTCTGATTGCATCTACAACTTCATCATTCGTAAGAAGCATCGGTCCCGGCAGATCCTCCTCCATAGATAAGTAAAATCCATGAAGCACGTCTCTATACCGTTCCAAATCATATGTGTAATAAAGTACCGGACGTTTCAAGTTTGCAAAATCAAAAAATACAGATGAATAGTCTGTAATCAGAATATCTGTAATCAGATAGAGGTCTGTTACATCATCATAGGAACTTCCATTTACAACAAAGTCACTATATTTAGACATGTCGAGCGCCTCAACAACCAGATAATGCAGTCGAAGAACAATGACATATTCATCGCCAAACTCTTTTTCAAGCCTGTTTACGTCCAAATCTAAATCAAACTTAAACTGTCCGATTTCATAGTAATTATCATCACGCCATGTCGGTGCATACATAATAACTTTTTTGTCTGTCGGAATTCCCAGTTTTTCTTTAATCTTCTTTGCTCTCTCATCCCGGTCCGGCGCATACAGCGGGTCGTTTGCCGGATACCCGTATTCCAGTATTTTTTCCTTTGGGTACATAAAACAGCTTTGGAATTTTTCTGTGGAGAATGGGTTATCAGATAAAAGATAATCCCACGCCTCCTTCTGTCTGTAAAATTTGTCCTTGTAATTAGACACGCCACCTACAACATCATTTAAATCAAATGCCAGTCTCTTCAATGGGGTTCCGTGCCATGTTTCCAATAAAACGGTCTCTTCTCTCTTTGGAATACTGAGCGGCTGCTTCATATTGAGAATCCAGTATTTACTACGATTCATATAGTAAAAATACCGAAGCCCGGAACGTTTTACCTTTTTATGTTCGCCGGGAATTTTCAAACCTCTTTTATCCACAGACCAGATATATGTGTACTGATTACCAAAATGCTCCTGCATATATTCATATATATATTTCGGCTGTCCCGAATAGTTTCTTCCCATGAAACTTTCAAAAACAACATAATTATTTTTAATCGGCATTTTGTTAAAAATATGGAGCGCAACTGCTTTATTTCTAGCCCATTTATTTTTAAACATTCTCTTTATTTTTCTCTTTGCTAAAAGCCTGTTGCCGGTCTTGCGGACTTTTTCCCTGTCTCCTTCTGCCATTGCCTTCATAACAGGTTTTTCCAGCCAGAAGATATACTTTTTGTTAAGATGTTTTAAATCCATGGCTTTTAATCTCTTATGAAGTTCATCAAAGTATTCATTTTCCCAGCAGGGTTCCTCTTCTGTATTCCAGCGAAGTTTCTGTACCAACGTCAATGTAACAAACTTGGCAACAATTAAATCCAAATGATTCTGAATTTCTTTATGACCTTCTGCCGCTTTTTTTGCATTATCCACTGCAAGAAAATAGTATGGCATAGAGTCAACTTTAGGAGTCTGTTCAATCGCCGGATTATTGTATCTGTCATTGTGATGTCTCTTTACATAAATGGCTTCGACATTACTTTTAATCTTTCCTGCCGCACACATAATCTGTATAATTACCCTGACATCAACAAAATATTTCTGTTCCTCATTGAATCGGATGTTATTGTCTGTAAATAAAGTCTTTTTGTAGAGAGTTCCCAGTACCGTCAATCTTTCTAACCGTCTGTAATGGGTAATCTTTGCTTCCAGAGGATTGTTAAAATCATATTGCGCCAGATTCTCTTCCTCTTTTTCCAAATCCCTTTTTTCTTCAAAAGTAACTGTTCCCTGATAAGTCCCCTGTATACGTCCATAAGCCATATCAGTATCTTCATCCATGATATTCAATAATTTCTTAATACCATCATCATATATATAATCATCATTATCCAAGAAATATATATACTCACCCTGTGCTTTATCCAGCCCCAGATTTCTGGCGGCAGCAACACCGGTCTTTTTTTCCAGATAATATAATTTGAGATTTACCTTATCTTTGTATTCCTCGATAACCGCCTGAAACTCCTGCGGATCATCCTGTAAATCATCCACAACCAATACCGTTTCATAATCTTTAAATTCCTGCTCGGATATACTTTTTAAACAGTCTTTTAGATATAAAAGACACTGTTTATGGGTTACAATAATACTTACCATTTTAATCTCCTACTTTTCTTCCTTTGCAGTCATATCTTTTTCATTCAGGTCTTTCTTAATCTGGGTGCTTGATATTCCCTCTGTTCTAGGCAGATACACCACATCGCAATAATCTTTTAAAAAGTCGAATTTGCCTTCCCAATCACTTCCCATTACAAAGGTATCAATCTTGTATTCCTGGACATCTGAAATTTTCTGATCCCAGTTATTTTCAGGAATAACCAAATCAACATATCTGACTGCCTCCAGAACCTGCTTTCTCTGCTCATAAGTAAAATAACATTTTTTTTGTTTTGAATTCCAGTTAAACTCATCCGTTGAGAGAACTACTACAAGATAATCTCCCATTTCCTTTGCTCTTCTTAAAATATTGACATGACCATAATGTAACATGTCAAATGTTCCATAAGTAATAACTCTTTTCATGTGTTTCTCCTTTATTTTCCTTTTATAACAATATTTTCAACATAATAAATAATTATACTAGCTTTCAATAATCATATCCAGCACTTTTTTACTGGTTGACGGTCCGTCTAAATAATTGTATTTCGCATTAAATTTTTTATATTTCTCATCCACAATAAATGCTCCAGAAAACTCTTTTATATATTCAAATAACTCTTCCTGTCTTCTGACTACCGGTCCCGGTAACTGTTCAATATCAAAATAAAAATCCCGCAGATGATTTTTATATTTATCGTAATCTGCCATAAAGAAAAGAATTGGTCTCTTTAAATTTGCATAATCAAAGAATACAGATGAATAGTCGGTTATCAGCATATCGCTGATAATATATAATGTATTAATATCTTCAACTTTTGAAACATCATACACAAATCCTTCATATTCGCGAACATCCAGCTGTTGACTTATAAAGTAATGGGCGCGGAACAAAATGACATAATTTTCTCCCAGCGCTCTTCTTGCCATGGAAAAATCAATATAATTTTCCAACTGAAATCCTTCGGCTGCACTGTACTTATCATCTCTAAATGTGGGTGCATATAAAATGACTTTTTTGTCTTCCGGAATATTGAACGCCTTCTTTAAATCCCTGCAATCCTTTTTTGTCTTCTTAAATAAGAAATCATTTCTGGGATAGCCGGTAGTAAGCACACGTTCTTCCTTTCCCGCCTCTTTCATGCAAAAGGCAGAGATAAACTTTTCCGTACAATATTCAGAAGGGGAAATCATATAAGATATTTTCTTTGATTCCTCTGTGTATATTTGATTTATTTTAGAAAACTTTGTCATGGCATTTCCGGTTTTCTCCACATCACAGCCGATTTTTTTAAACGGCGTACCATGCCATGTCTGCACAAACACCTGCCCTTCGCGTGGTTTTAAAAAAGGGCGGGTATTTGAATTAAATATCCAATACTTTGCTTTTGCCAACGCCCGGTAATAGGAAAAACTTTCAAATTTGACAACGGTTGTGTTTTCTGCTTTCAGGTCTTTTCTGTCAGTATTGCGGAGGGACCATATGAGCGTATACTCTTTGTACTTTTCATTTGACTTCATTTCCTCATATAATGCCTTTGGATTACATGCCACGCTTCTTCCCTGAAATGCCTCAAATATCACCGTCCTTTCGTCCGGCTTTTCCAATATTTTTGCAATCTCATATAAACATCTTTTATAAAGAAGCATTACCTGTCTTAAAAAATCTTTTATCTTTTTCACAATTCATGCCTCCCAAAAACTTTTTCCTCCACACGTCTGCTGCTGTTTCCATCATTATATGAATTGATAATCATATTGACTTTTTCCCGTTCCGATGCAAATGAATCCTTTCCATTTATTACATCCATAATATACTGCTCCAAATCATCATAATCGGATAATTTCATTCCCGGCATATATTCATACGGATTATCAAACACAAACCCCCTCTTTTTTTTATACTCTTCTATATCTTCAACAGTAAATGCAATCGGTCGGTTTAACAGCATATAATCAAAATATACGGATGAATAATCCGTAATCAGTGCATCCGCATTTCGAAGCAATGTATAAACGCTGATTTCTTTTTTGTTTAAATCCTTTTGTGAGGCAAACTCTATCTGACTGTAATCTAACCCGCGAACAGATACTGTCTGTAATGGATGGAGCTTGACAATCATTTTACAATGATTTTCTTTTAATTTTTCGTTCAGCTGCTCTAACTGACTCTTTTTTAATATAGAGACTACATATTCTTCGTCATACTCTCTGTACGTCGGAAGCCATAAAATAACTTTTTGCGCATCTCCCCGAATTGCTGCATCCACTTTCTCATCCTTCACAAACAACTCATCATTTCTGGGATTTCCCGTGATTATTACCTGACTCTCGTCACAGCCAAATATTTTTGCCATAATCGGTTTATATAATGGCGAACTCGCTACTACCATTGTAAAAAAGTTATAGTCTGTCTTTTCGAGTCCACGCTCCAAATTGCCGATTTTTTTTAAGGGGGTGCCATGCCAAAGATTTACGACAATCTGTTTTTTTGATGGTTTAATAGGATATTTCCCAAAACAGTAAAATGCGTATTTTGCTTTGATAAAATATTTGATTCCCTGCCGGTTTCCCACAAAAGTCACATTATCCGGAGCATTTGTAATATAATCTTTAGCATCATTAATACTCACTACAAAGTGATAACGTTCATTATATCTTTGTCCTATTAAATAATCATAAAAAGCCTTAACATTATCTCTAAACCCTAAATTGGAATAAAAGAAAATCAGCTTTTCATCTTTTTTTATAAACTTATTTACCCATGTCAACGGCTTAAAAGCAGCCTTTAGAATTTCTTTCTTCATTTATTCTGCTTTCCTTAATATCTTCTTATATACCATTACTCTCATACCATTTGGCACAAGACTAACACAAATTCTTACGATTGTATCAATTAAAAATGATGGAAGGCTGATAAACCCAATCTTTCTTAAATGATTCTTAAATTTAAAAATACACTTTGCGTAGAATATCCCTCCACGCCTTTTATACATATCTTCACCTGCACGCATATACAGCAGATTTTTTTGCACATTGTACCCTTTCATCCCCATATGCAGCATCGTTACCCATAGATTATAGTCCTCAAAATATCTGTAATCTTCATACAACCCTGCCTTTATTACAGATGATTTTTTATATATTACGGACGGATGATTAAAGGGACTCCTTTTTTTTGCAAACTGTATGATTTCCCCATTTTCTTTTGGAACTACTCTGCTATTTTTTGTATTAGAAATATCCCCTGTAAATTCAACAATATTAGACCCAACAATATCTGCCTGATGCTTTCTCATGGCATTCATCTGCTCTTCTATTCTATCCGGCGCGCTGACATCGTCACTGTCCATCCGCGCAATAATCTCATTTTTACACTGTAATATTCCATGGTTTAATGCCTTTGCCAGTCCCATGTTTCTTTCCAGCCGGTACACATTGAACAAGCCTGAATAGGTTGTCACATACTCTGCAATAACTTTATTCAGGCCTTCGTTAAGAGGTCCGTCACAGACAATAACAAAATCATCCGTCCTGACGGTTTGATTCAGTATACTGTCTATCGCCTCTTTTAAATATTCGGGTTTTTCTTTTACATAAACTGACATTAGCACTGAGTAATTCTCGCTCATTGGGTCACCTATTTTTTCTCAATAATTGCTGTTTTCTGTTCTTTCTCAACACCTTCTGTATTTTCTTTCAAAAACATAATCTTAAAGGTCATCAATATTAACTGGATGTCCGTCCATACCTTATAGTGTTGAATGTAGTGCATGTCCAGCTTTAACTTATCGTAAGGAGTGGTATTGTATTTTCCATAAACCTGCGCATATCCTGTAAGTCCCGCTTTTACCTTTAACCGGAAACAAAATTCCGGGATACTCTCTTCATATTCTTTTGCAATCTCAGGACGCTCCGGTCGTGGTCCTACCACTGACATCTGTCCTGCCAGTATATTAAATACCTGTGGCAGTTCATCAAGATGGGTGGCTCTAAGGATTTTTCCCACCTTTGTAATTCTTTCATCATCCTTGGCTGCCAGTCTTGCGCCGTTTTTTTCGGAGTCACATTTCATGCTCCTGAATTTTAAAATTTTAAATACCTTTCCATCCTTGGTCAATCTTGGCTGTGTATAAAACACCGGACCTCTGTCCCAGATTAAATCTCCGATTGCCACCAATATGGTTATAATTACAGTCGGAATACACAAAATTAACGCAATCACAATATCAATGAATCGTTTGATAAATGCCTGTTCCCATTTCAGTCCACGGATTTTGGTCACTAATAAAGGAGAATCAAACAATGTATTCTGCTCGGAACCGATAATAATAATATCGGAAATTTTAGGTGTAATATATGCCCTCTTATCATGCATATAGCATAACTTTATAATGGAATTTCTTTTTGCGCTTGGAATATCACATAATAAAATTGCCGAGTGCTTACAAATCGCTTCCTTTAACTTAATAAAGTCCTCATCGCAATGAATTGCTTCCGTTATGATATATTTGTCTTCACGGGTTTTTATCTTCTTTAAAAAATTATCCGGGTCTCTGTCACTGTAAATCAACAGCATGTCTCTTGGCGGATACATCCATCTGTAAATACCCATCGCAATCGCTGCCCATATCAGACAACAGAGGATATTGTCAAAACTCATGCCGATTAACGGAGCCGGATTTACCAGCTTCAACGAAAGCATGGAAATCTGCAGGTACATGATTAGATTTGTAAACAACAGTGCCAGAATCTGTGAAAACACTAAATTCGAATACTGCAATCTGCCTAATTTAAAAGCACCGTACACATTGCCAAACAGCGTAAACAGCAATGCATATACAAACAGTAAAACAACATGCCCCTTAAAGAAGAAAGCCCTTTCCATACCACTGCTGTAATGGTGATCCCAAAAATACCAGAATATAATGGTCTGTACGGTAATCACGATTGCCATCAGCAACAGTATTATTATTCTTCTAAATGCTCTTGACTGCTTCATTTTCTCTCCTATTATAACATAAGCTGGCTTGCACCACTTTCCGGACACGCAATACCAGCTCATAAATTAATATAATTTTATCAAAGCCAATATTATTTGTCAATTAATGTCAATTTTTCTAAATTTTATGTTTTGTAAAGTTTTGTAATACAAATGTTGACTCTTTGTTTTTTTATAATTATGTAGTATAATGAGACACGACTTTAATTATATTCTGCTCAATAAAATGGATTTTTATTTCGTTTTATATATAAAACTATTTTTTATTACATTTTAGTAATAATAATCAGGAGGTACTTATGAGTAAAAAGAATAAAGTTTCTGAAGCAAAAACCGGTTATTATGGTTATCGTTCAGAAACAAACACTTCTCATGATAGAAAGACGGTAAAATCCCTAAAGACCAAAAAAGGTAATGGCGGAAAGGCTTTAGGAATTGTCCTTATAATTTTACAGCTTGCTGCATCTATAGGATTTGTCTGGCTGTTTTTATCGAAAGGATTTGCTTTTGCTACTACCGGCACTGTTTTTGGTATTATTGCAGTTCTCATCGTTTTACTGGCACTTGTTCTATTTCTACTGCAAAAATCAAAAAACGCGCAGACTGTCGGTAAAATTATTTCTTTCATTGTAATTATTTTACTTTTGCTGGGATGTTATTACTTATCCAGAGATTTAAGCAAATTTACAACAGGGGATAAATTGGGTGATACACCTTTCGTCGTATTTGTCTCTGCCAATGATACCTTTGGAGCATTTGACGAAAAAACCCTTGGACGTTCTGATACAAATATTTTAGCTGTCGTAAATCCGGAAAATCACAATGTTTTGATGATTTCTACACCTAGAGATTATTACGTTCCGGTTCAGGCAAAGGCTGTTGCTCCCGAATCTTACGACAAACTGACGCACGTTGGTCTGTATGGCAGGGGAACTGCCACAAAAAAAACAGATGGTTCCAACGCTACAGCCAGTGACTGGCAGTGGGCTTATGAGGTAAACTGGAAGCCCGGTAACAAGGCATTGATGGACACTTTGAAATACTTATATAAAATTAATGTTACAAAGGACCATTATCATTATGTAAAAATTAACTTTACCGGTTTTGCGGAATTAATAGATGCCATGGGCGGCATTACCGTAAATGTTGACCAGCCATTCAGCACTACGACCTACGCTTCATACGGTGATAAGGACACCGGCGAAAGAAAGACATACACTTATCACAAAGGCAAAATGGAAATGGATGGTGCTACCGCCCTTACCTTTGCCAGAGAACGTCATTCTTTTGGCAACGGTGATATGCAGAGAAACCGCAATCAGGTTAAAGTATTAAAAGCAATTCAAAAGAAAGCGCTCAGTGGAAATACCCTGCTTCACTATAACAGTATTCTGGATGCTATTGATAAATGTTTTGCGACAAACATTGACATTTCATCATCTATTAATTTATTAAGAGATGGTGGAAGTGATGGCTGGAACATTATGTCCTTTAGCGTTACTGGCACATCTTCCAGACAGATTTGTACCTATACGGGAACATCTCTTTCTGTTGTGATGCAGGACGAAGCCTCTGTCAATCGTGCGCGCAACCTTATTCAAATGACTTTGGATGGTAAGACTACGCAGGAAATAAAGAAACAAATTAAAACATATAATAAAGAACAGGGAAACTAAAATAAACCAAGGTTGAAAAGCATACAATGAAAGCACCAGGAGGAATATCATGAAAAAGATTATTTTAACCGGTGGGGGAACAGCCGGTCATGTAACGCCTAACATTGCATTGATTCCGGAATTAAAAAAAGCCGGATATGAAATAAAATATATTGGTTCTAAAGGTGGTATGGAAACAGAGCTTGTACGAAATGCAGGTTTAGATTATGTAGGTATTTCGTCAGGTAAATTAAGACGTTACTTTAGCTGGAAAAATTTCTCTGACCCGTTCAGGGTTTTAAAAGGATATTTTCAGGCAAAAAAAATTATTAAAAAATATAAGCCTGATATTGTGTTTTCGAAAGGTGGATTTGTAACGGTCCCGGTAGTTTTTGCTGCGAACAAATATAATGTCCCGGTTATTATTCATGAGTCTGATATGACTCCGGGACTGGCAAACAAGCTGGCAATAAAGAGAGCTACAAAGGTCTGCCATAATTTTCCGGAAACAGCAAAATATCTGGGTGCAAAAGCTGTGCATACCGGCTCTCCTATCAGAGCTGAACTCTTCAAAGGAAATAAAATAACCGCTCTTGATATGTGTGGTTTTACTGCAAACAAACCGGTTATTATGGTTACCGGTGGAAGTCTGGGCGCTGAACATGTCAATCAATTAGTACGGGCTGCCCTTCCAGAACTTTTAAAAGATTTTCAGGTTGCGCATCTTTGCGGAAAAGGCAAAGTAGATGAAACATTTAACGGAACCGAAGGTTATGTCCAATTTGAATATATTAGTGAAGAGATGAAAGATTTCTTTGCAATGGCAGATATAATTATTTCCAGAGCAGGTGCCAACAGCATTTGTGAAATATCTGCACTGAAAAAACCAAATATTCTAATCCCGCTTCCGGCTGAAAGCAGCCGGGGCGACCAGATATTAAATGCGAAATCCTATGCAAAGCAGGGCTTCAGCGAAGTATTATATGAAAAAACTGCAACCAAGGATGACCTGATTGCAGCAGTACATAAAGTATATGACAACAGAACGGTATACATAAATGCTATGGCACAGTCCGGTGGAAACCGCGGAGTTGAAAAAATTATTGCATTGATAAAAGAATTAAGTAATTAAAGTTTTATATAATCTCTTTTACCTTTGTAAGAATTTTATCAAGACCTTCTTTGTTCTGCGTTCCCGGCGTCCATTTAATATGCGCATCATCATCGTCATATCTTGGAATAATATGAATGTGCAGATGAAATACGGATTGTCCTGCTACTTCACCATTATTCTGCAATATGTTGATTCCTTTACATCCGGTTGCTTTCTGAAGTGCTGTGGCAACTTTTTTTGCCACAATATGCGCATGTGCAAGCAGTTCATCCTCAATCTCAAATACATTTTCCGCATGTGTCTTTGGAATGACTAATGCATGTCCCAAAGTAGCCGGTGATATGTCAAATATTACCTTTACCTTTTCATCCTCAAACAATGTTGTCGAAGGAATTTCTCCTTTTGCTATCTTACAAAAAATACAATCACTCATTACATTTCCTCCATTTTTATTTTAATTTATAATTAAAGTCTCCAATATAATATATTTTTAGAGACGAAATCTCCCATTAAATTTTGGTCGGTATACAAGCAATGCTGCCGCCACGCCCAGCATGGCGCCTCCTAAATGCGCCATCCAGTCTACGCCTTCCTCCATATTTCCAAATACCATTAGTATAAATAATAGTACCAGACGCGGTGCGGATACCTCTCCCATCTGTCTTCTGTTCTTGAATATCATTACAAGCATGACTCCAAAAATACCAAAAACCGCTCCTGATGCTCCAATGCTTACCACAGCTTCATTCATATTCATCTCAACCAGTGCAGAAACAACTGCGCCGCCGACTCCACAAACAAAATAAGTAATGAAATATTTGATTGGACCATACTCTTTCTCAATCTGATATCCCAGAATACCCAGCATAAACATATTGTTCAGCAGGTGTTCCGCCCCGGAATGGACAAACATGTGAGTAATCAGCCGATACCACTGACCATCCTCTATGACGCTAGGCCAATACATTCCGCCATGTTCATATAAAAACAGGGTACTTTCCGTATCACCGACAATCTCCATTCCTAAAAAAATAAGAACATTTATAATAATCAATATTGTTGTTATAATTGGAAGCTCTCTTCGATTCATATCTATTTTCCCAATCTTTTTCTGATATATTTAAAAGTTTCTTCTTCCCCTTTTTCTTTCAGCATGACTAATAATTTCTCAATTTCATCCCTTGTTTCCAAATGCATGCTTCTCTGTGGTTTCCGGGACTCAAAATATTCCAATGGCGAACCTTCGGTATAATTCTTTCCATTATAAACCTTACTGGCTGCCACTCTGTCACAAAACATTTCGGCAACATAATTGTAAGGCATAACTACCGGCTCATTTCGCTTTGTCTCAAGATTATAATCTACCCAGTATTCGTAGTGATGCCTGTTTCGTCCTTTATGGTGCATCCACGCAAGAGAATATCCGCGTTCTTTTCTCTCCCCTTCATTCGGACTGTGATTCCCCGCATAATATTTTACACCTGCCATAAACTCCGTTGGACTGTATTTTGACAAATCATGCCATAATCCCTGCCACAAAATACCTGCCTTTTTACAATGTTTTATTACCAGATGTCTATGCTTCGTTATTGTAAATAAATGTCCAAAAAACCTTCTAAAATAATTCATTGTTCATTTCCTTTTCCGCATATAGTATAACATATTGTATGATTTTGGAAAACATCTGCTGCAATTTCTGCCAGAAACAGATTCACTTTATTTCCCCTATTACATATCGTGCAAACCGCTCTAAAATATTAATTTCCGTATTTTCGTAAACCATTCTTGCGCCTACAGCATCTTCAATTTCATTTAGCATCATCCTGTTGTCATGGAAAATAAAATCAATCCCACCATAATCTATATCTATTTTTTCCAAAACCTGATAAACAACACTTTTTTCTTTCTCCGATAACTGATATACCGTTGCCTTTCCTCCCAGACTGTAGTTGCTTCGAAATCCGCTTGCCGCTTCCCGAAGCATTGAAACAACAATCTCCTTGTTTATCACATATACTCTCAAGTCCTTTCCCGGTTGATTACAATACTTCTGACATATATATTTTTGATTTGCCATCTTTTTTTTTGCAAATTCTTCTTCCTGTTTATTAGTCACCAGATAAACCTGATTCCCACCATGCCCACAACAGCTTTTCATAACAAAAGGATATTCTTTTTCCCCGGCTTTTAGTATTGGCATAAAAGGAATATCTCCTCTGAAAAAATCATATGTTTTTTCCTTATCATTGGCTGTCTCCGTAACTTTTCCATTATTAAATACTCTGATTCCGGCCGCTTCCAGCATCCTTGCCGCTTTATGGTTGCGGCTCCTGTTAATGACAAAATCAGGGGTTTCTGTCAATAGAAGCTCTGACAGATGAGTAGAATTAAGCAGAATTACTTTTATCTCTATATTCTCTTTTTCCATCGTATCTGCCACAATATCTACAAACCGTTGATTCTTTTTTAAATCTTTTTCATAATATAAAATCCAACCTGTTTTTTTCACCGGATTAATTTCCTTTCTATGTTCCGCACCTGATATTTTATACGTCATCTGGTTCTATAACATCTTTTCTTTTATATATTGAATAATATGGTCTGCCACATTGACGCCTGTGCAGTCGTATATATTTTTAAAATGTGCGTTGGAATTTACTTCACATAAAATCGGTTCACCCTCTTTCCCAAACAAAATATCCACTCCTGCAAAATCCAGATGTAACTCTCTGCAGACCAAAAGTGCCATCTCCCTCTGCTCTTTTGTCGGGGCATATTTTTTCATTCTGCCTCCGTTGGTTATATTTGCGCGAAAATCATTCTCATTTATCCTCTCCATTGCTGTTACAACCCTGTCTCCAACAACATGAATCCGCACATCCCGTCCTTTAGAGCTTTCTACATACTCCTGTAAAAGAAATTCATTATGTCCAATTTCCTTAATTTTTTCTACGGCATCATAATAATTTTTAACCAAATAAACCTGTTCTCCAAAAGACCCTTTATTCTCCTTAATCACCATAGGGTATCCAAGACTGCCCTGCACCTGTAAAAGAAAGGTATAATCCGGATACTCTCTGTTAAAGTTCATTGGCGCAATAAAAGTTTTTGGCATTCTGATATTCTTATTCTTTAACTTAATAAACGTAAGCGCTTTATCATCGCATACCTCAATTCCATCTGCACTGTTAAAAACATGAAACCCTTCTGCCTCCAACAATCTTGCCAGTTTCACATCTTTGTCCCAAAACAATACAAAATCCGGTCTTTCTCTCCAGTTAATCTTCTGCGTACTTGCAGGCAGAATAGAATCCAGCTGGTCATTGGGAATTTTTTTGAGTCTGATATTTTCCTTTTCTGCTGCATCTGCCAGCCACCGGTAAATTTCCTCAAACTTTTCATTTTTTAAATATCCGTTTGTAACTAACCATCCCTGCATGATACTGCTCCTTTTCTTTTTTAACAGTAGCAAAGAACGGTTAGGGCCCCTTTGCCTTAACCGTTCCGGACTGAAAAATATGTTAGTATACTTATGAGCCTTAGGAGAGACTTATAAGTATTAGGTACTACAACTACATTATAACAAATTCTTATTATTATTCAATATGCTTTTGCTTATTTTAACTTTTACTTGCAGACATTTTGTGATACTATTGATAAGAAAATACTCGTAGGAGGTTGTAAAATGAATAACGAAACAAAAAAGAAAGATAACAATATGCTCTACATTGCAATTTTTACAACAATAATTATCGCTGTAATTGTAATCGTATTACTTATCCAATCCGGTCAGGGAGATGGAAAAGACGCTGCGAGCCCAAAAGCTACTCCGGCTCCTGTGGCTGTTGTCGCTACGGAAGGCTCACAGAATGAGACGATTAAGCAAAAAATCAAAAGTTTCCGTTCTGTCAAATTTGGAAAATCGCATAAAGCAGTGAATAAGTTTGAAAACAAGAACGCTGACACATTACAAGGTAATTATGCGGTTGCACAAGACGGAACTGCCGCTTATCTGACCTATAAATTTAATACGGAGAAGTCGCCGGAATTTTTTGGCGCAAAGGTGGTTACAACAGATAACAATGCACTTCTTCAATATGTTTTTGATAAAAAAGGCAAAATGTATGAAATCCGCTTACAATATGGCGCTCTCTCCAGAGATGTCTATGATTCCATCGTTTCTAATATTACACAAACATATGGAAACGCAACATTCTCAAGAGAATATTCTCATGGCGCTGTAGAACATTGGTGGAAGACGAAAAATGCTACGCTCACTGCGTACTATCAGGAGACCGGTGTCAGTGTTTATTTTAGAAAGAACAAATAATTTGACATTTTTATTACATTTTCTATAAGGAGGCTGCTATATGTCGCTTATTGATTACAATCAGGCTGCAAAACTCGGCAGAAAAGACTATCAGTCGAAGCTAATGGCAGGTAAAAGCCCTACCTTGGAGGTGTTAGACGATATTCTTCATATTACGAAAGATTACCGGGAAGTTCCCCTTGGGCTTGTTCAAATTCCTCTGGATCAGATTGTAGGAACAAAAACAGTAGGTAGAAGCACTTCTTTTTCCAGCAATTTTATGCCTATTCTGGATTCAAATTCAGAGTTTGCTTCTAAATGGATTCAGCTCTGTGCCAGTCAGCAGGAAGAGGGGATTAAAGATCCGATTACAGCTTACGAATACATGAATAAATTTTATGTTTTAGAAGGTAATAAGCGTGTCAGTGTATTAAAATACTTTGATGCTGTTTCTATTATGGGAAATGTAATTCGTATTATGCCTAAAAAAACAGACGATTTGGATGTCCGGATATATTATGAATATGTAGATTTTTATAATTTATCTGAAATTAATTATATTTATTTTTCAAAAACAGGCTGTTTTGAAAAGCTGCAACTTCTCGTCAAAAAGGATGCAGAAGAAAAATGGTCCTCGGATGATAAAATGAATTTCCGCTCATTGTATCAAAGTTTTCGAACAGAATATATCAAGCTGGGAGGCAGTCAGCTGGAACATATTACCTGCGGCGACGCTTTTCTCTTTTTTGCAGACTTGTATGGATACAATGACCTTTTGGCAAAGAGCGAAGATGAATTCAAAGAGCTGGTTTCTTTAAATTATAAAGAATTTGAGTTAATGTCTAAAAAGGAAGTCGATTTGCGTTTAACCGCTTCGCCAAAAAAGCCTTCGGTATTAAGCAAATTGATACCAACAGGAACCCGAAAGCTAAAAGTTGCCTTTATATATGAAAAGACCTCTCTTTCTTCCTCATGGACATACTCTCATGAACTGGGAAGGCTTCACCTTGAAGAAACATTTCCTGAAGAAATTACAACAGTTTTTTATGATAATATTGATACTCATAACATTGATGAGACTATTGAAGATGCGATTGATGATGATTGTGATATAATTTTTACTACATCACCCGCATTTTCCCAGGCAAGCCTCAAGGCAGCGCTTGCCCATCCGAAGATTACCATTTTAAACTGTTCTTTACACAATCACCACAGCTCTATGCGGACATACTACTCCAGAATGCATGAAGCAAAATTTATTATGGGCGCTGTGTCTGGCGCAATGACAGAAAATGATATAATCTGCTACATAGGAGACTATCCTATTTATGGTACGATTGCCAATATCAATGCTTTTGCCCTCGGTGTAAAAATGACAAATCCCAGAGCGAAAATTCATCTGTTATGGAGTTGTTTAAAAGATTTGAATATAGAACAAAAAATCAATGACATTTCTCCGGACATTGTTTCCGATAAAAATCTCTCTGTTCCCGAGGCGGGAACCCGATACTATGGTTTGTACAAAAGGTATCCGGACGGTATTTGGAATCTTGCCATTCCTGTATATCACTGGGGTAGATTTTATGAACAGCTGATACGTGCCATGTTGGATGGAACATGGAAATCCGATGACTCTAAAAATGTCAAAGCAATTAATTATTGGTGGGGCATGGCGGAAAATACAATCGATGTCATCTCCTCTCAATGGCTCCCGGAAGGCATTAAGCGGTTGATTGAGCTGCTGTCAAAAACCATACGTTCCGGAGATTTTAATCCTTTTTCCGGTGTGATTTACTCTCAGGATAAAACCATTCGGAATGGTGAAAACCAGACATTAGCTCCCGATGATATTATCACAATGGATTGGCTTTCCGACAATATTATCGGCGAAATTCCGGTCATTGATGCGTTGGAAGATAAAGCAAAACCTGTCGCTATTCAGCAGGGTTTCAATAAGTAAAGGAACTGTGTTTATGAAGATTTTATTTGTGTCAGATAAAGAATCTCCATACTATTGGGATTATTATTCTCCTGAAAAATTTGAAGATATTGATTTAATTATTTCCTGTGGGGATCTTGCGCCTCAATATCTATCTTTTTTAGTAACGTTATCCCGGGTTCCGGTATTATATGTCCACGGTAATCATGATGAATGTTATATATCATCACCGCCGGACGGCTGTATATGTATTGATGATGATTTAATTGTGTATAACGGTATCCGTATTATGGGGCTGGGCGGCTCAATGCGGTATCGTCCCGGATATTTTCAATATTCAGAAAAGCAAATGCGAAAAAGATACCACCGCTTACGCCGCAAAATATTTTTAAAAAAAGGTGTGGATATTCTTGTTGCCCATTCTCCTGCGCGTGGTATTAACGATGGTAACGACCTGCCTCATCAGGGGTTTGACGTGTTTCGTGATATTATGAAAAAACATAAACCAAAATATTTTGTCCATGGACATATCCACAAATCCTATGGCCGCGGATTTAAAAGATATGACACTTTTGGCGAAACCACGATTATTAACTCCTGCGAACGCTGTATTGTAGAATATGAAAAATAAATTGAAACATATAACAAAAAGAAAAAGCGCTGCATCAGGCAAAATATATTAACTGCCTGATACAACGCTTTATATTATTTTACTGTAATCCACATTGCCGGTCGTATGTGAATATTGGCATTGCTGACTTCATATCCATAGTCCATAATTACACCGTAAGATACATACTGTGCTGTGTTCTGACTATTGCCCGGACTAATTAACCACCAGTCTCTTGAGAAATTATCCAGAATCTGTTTATATTCTTTTGCCTGCTTTGCATTGAGTAAAAATATTTTATCTGTTGTCTCTCTCCCGCCTTTTGTATTATATTTTTTATTATCCGGAACCTTTATCTTGGTATCAAGGATTCTATCACTCATTTTTTTATAGAATGTTTCTTCTATAAAATCAGAGTTTAAATATTCCCTTAACGAACAGTCTGCCCATGTTATCTTTTTACTCTGATTGTGATAAGCGTACCCATTGATTGGCTCTGATTTGACCAGAAATACCTTGTCCCCCTCTTTTTCCACAATCAGCCACTTATACTCGCCATACAATACGCTCGTGCCGGTTTCTGACTGTCTTATATTATCTAATTCCAATTCTGTCAGCTGGTCCTTACTGTCTTTATAATCATCCAGTTCTCTTAATATATCTTTTGCTTTTGTGTATTCATTATTTTCTTTACACTGTAACCCATACTCATAATAACTCTTTGTGCTTCGGCTTTTGCTGTCCTTATAATCTTTTAAATTATGAAACATTTTATATGATTTTTCATAGTTCTCTTTTTTCTCATAGTAATCAGCTCTCGCATAACGCCCAGCCTCTGATTTCAGATAAACTACCCCGCCAATTCCGGCAAGAATAACAATAAGAATCAATACAAATATAATTTTCCCAAGGAATCTGCTGCCCTTCTTCTCTTCCGTATCAGGCTTTATCTCCATCGCTTTTGCATCCTGTTCTTTTGCCAGTTCTCTATGCTTTTTCGCAGCATTCTTTGCTTGCTCACAAAGAATCTCTGCATCCTGATACTCACCTAACTCTTCATAGATTTTCGCTATTCCCTCATAAATTTCTGCTTTATCTTTCTCCCTGATAAGGCAGGAAATCGCATTTGTTAAATCTTTTGCGTATAAATACTTTTCTTCGTCAGTTTTTACCTCGGTCTTTTCTTTCTTATTTTTCATAAGCACCTCCATTACCTGTACATTTTCATTATACACAGTTGGATATTTTTTTCATCATGTTTTATAATTCTTTTTCTACGCACTCTAATGCAGCCTCTATTACTTTATCCATGTCATAATATTTATAATTTCCCAGTCTTCCACCAAAAATTACATTTTCCTCTTTATCTGCCAACGCCCTATATTGCTCAAACAGACTGCCATTCTTTTCATCATTGATTGGATAATAAGGCTCTATGCCCGGTTTCCATTCTGAAGAATACTCTTTTGAGATAACTGTTTTAGGTTGTGTTCCAAACTCAAAGTGCTTATGTTCAATAATTCGTGTATATGGCACTTCGCGGTCTGTATAATTCACAACGGCATTTCCCTGATAGTTTTCTTCATCTAATATTTCTGTCTCAAATCTTACCGTTCTATATTCCAAATGCCCCAGCTTAAAATCAAAATATTCATCAATCATTCCTGTATAAACTGTCTTTGCCGCAACATCCGGATTATCCTGAATAAAGCGGAAGTAATCTGTATTTAGTTTCACATCACAGCCTTCCAGCATTTTTTCAACTATCGCTGTATATCCTCCGATTGGAATTCCCTGATACCTGTCATTAAAATAATTATTATCATAAATAAATCTCAAAGGTAATCTCTTAATGATAAACGATGGAAGTTCTGTACAGTCTCTTCCCCACTGCTTTTCTGTATATCCTTTAATTAACTTTTCATAAATATCCGTTCCCACAAGCGACAGTGCCTGCTCCTCCAGATTTTTCGGCTCTCCGATGTTCAGGCTTGCCTTTTGTTTCTCAATAATTTCTTTTGCTTCCTTTGGTGTCTTAATATTCCACATCTTACTGAATGTATTCATATTAAATGGCAGATTATATAATTCATCCTTATATGATGCAACCGGTGAATTAATATAATTATTAAATTCTGCAAACTGATTTACATAGTTCCAAACTTCTTTATTACTTGTATGGAAAATATGCGCGCCGTATTTATGAACATTGATTCCTTCTATATTTTCACAATAAATATTTCCCGCGATATGGTCTCTCTTATCGATAACCAGACAGCTCTTTCCTCTTTTATTTGCCTCATATGCAAACACTGCTCCAAAGAGACCTGCTCCTACAATTAAATAATCATATTTCTTCATCTTAATTCCTCCACATTAAAAAAATGGGGACAATAATTAAAACTACTGCCCCTTTATTATTTTTCACTCTCCGTTATATAGCAAAATATTTTGTATTTTTCAACTCCATATTTTATCATATATATACTTTTTTGACAAATTTTATGTGTTTAATAACCGCTTTTGTAAAATACAAATATATTTTATTGTAATCCTGTATATTTTGCAAGTTACTTATTATACTCATTGCTATATTGTTTTGAACTCTAATTTTTACTTTTTATTTTCTTTCATGCGTTTTTGATTCACAGCTCTACTATCTCCTTACAATATGAAAGTGCAGTATCATCATGAGACACCATAATAACGGTTTTTCCCTCTTCATTAAGTTTTGTTAGCAATCTCATAACTATCTCTGAATTTTTTTCATCAAGACTTCCTGTTGGCTCATCTGCAAATACAATGCGGCAATTCTTAAGCATCAATCTTGCAATTGCAATTCTCTGCTGCTCTCCACCGGAACATGTATATATTTTTTTGTTTAAGAAATTCTCATGAAAACCAACTTCTTTCAAAGCCTCCCTCATAAGATTTTTCTCGTTTTCTTTATCTTTCTTGTTCAAAGCAATCTTAAGGTTTTCATAAACATTCAAATCATCAATAAGTGCATAATTTTGAAAAAGATAACCTATGGTATTTTTTAACATGATTTTTCTTTTCTTTTTATCACCATAGGATACATCTTCTCCAAAAATTGAAAGCGTACCTTCAAAACTTTCTAATAAGCCCATGATATTTAATAGTGTTGTTTTTCCTTTTCCACTCTCCCCTTTTATTCCAAGGAATGTTCCCTCTTCTATTTTCAAATTAAAGTGATCAAGTATTACTTTCTCGTTATATTTCTTCATTATATTTTTCAATTCAATTGCATACATTTTTTTACCGTCCCTTAATTACTGTTCCAATATTTTTAAATGATTTTTGTTTCAATAATAAATAAAACATTATCGTTTCAGGTAATACTAAAAAGATAAATATTCTATTTACCACCAGCGATGCTATTACAACAATTGTTGCATTATATATTAGAAATGAACTGATGTCTTCCATAGCATTTTTTCCAAAAAGATTAAGTACAGCCATTTTCTTTTTCTTAAATTCATAATAAACAGAATATAACGTAATATCTACCAACAAATATGTTAAAAGAATAATAAATGTGTACATTACACTTTCAAACAAATCCGTCTGATAATTGGATATAAATACAAGTATTTCTGTTCTTAACGGCTCAAGTTCTATGTCAGACCTTTCATAGCCCATCTCTTTCAACTTATTTTCCAGTTTTTTTGCCACAGTTTCAGTCATTAAAACTTCACCATAACCTAAACTTGGCGTTTTTTTCAAATCAGTAACCAATACAACGGAATTATATGAATATTTACCCGGAACACTAAAATCAACAAGCCATTGCTCATCGGCAATACATACTGCTTCAACTTCTTCTAATCCCTCATAATCAATTATTTCCTGTCTTTTTGCCCATAAGTTTTCAGGAACTAGAATATACGATTTTTCACTATCCAAGTCCGGTTTTTTTCCATCTTTATCTTTAATCCCAAGAATCGGTAACATATTTTGAGATATAATGAGCATATTACTTTCAATACTATCCATATCATCATAAATAACTTTTTTTTCATATTTTTCAAGTTTTAAATCTGATGAAGCATAGTTATATATTTGAGAATCATCGAATTTGTTCATAAAGAGTTCTACTTCTTTTCTTTCCTTCTCTGAAAGAGAAATGTGCTCTGTAAGCATGTACCAATTATATGCATTGATTTCGTTTGCTCTTTTTATTCCATCATTTAGTCTGATTGTATTATCAATTAATTTGGTCGCTATTACAAACACAACTACTACCAATCCAACCTTAAAAACCATTAATAGTATATATATTAGCTTATTATTTTTTTTATTTTTTATAGAATGAATGAAATCTGCATTTTTAATAAAAATAACAGCTATTACTGCAACGCATATATATACAATATTTAGAGACAAGAATAACAACAATATCATAAATAAATATTGAGTTAGTTGCTTTATATCCCTTATGATTATGTATATAGAAAATGCAGCTGCAAGACTTAAAAAGCCATATGCTGTATTAATTAATAGGCTCTTAAATAATCGAAGAGAAATTCGGGATTCTGACCAACCATTCAATTTTAATATTCCAATTTCTTTTGACCTTGAAATGTAATATATTACTATACAAAAAAGAGAGAGACAAAAAATCGAAACAAAGAAACCGATATTTAATGAACTAAATAGCATTCCCACATTAAACCTGATAGGTTCTTTATATGCTATATATGAATTTATACCCGCTTCTGCTAACTTGTTCTGGAATGTTGAAATCTTATTAGCATCATCCTCTTGTACCATAAAATATCTTACGGTTCTATCTTTAAGTGATTTCCCTGTAACTATCTCAATATGCTGATTTGGAAATAAGCTCTTTTGAACTCCATCAACCAAGTCATTTGAAGGATTCAGCACCTCAATTTCGCAATCTATATTTCCAAATGCATAATTATTAATTGTTCTTATTTGGACTGACACGTCACTTTCCTTGGCGTATTTTTCAAGAATCTCCAAATTGATTTTCTTATCTAACGAAAAATCAGCCGCTCTAGACTCACTAATATATCCAGATTTATCAGCTATTAATAACATAAGATAAATAGAAAAAATGGCAGTCAAAATTCCTATTAACGTGAAAATTTTTTTCATATTAATTATTTCCTCCATTTTTTGTGAAAAGAGGGTACCCTCAAAATCATTAGACTTTTGGAAACCCCTCTTTTCTCTAAATTTTTATTTTTACTTCTCACACAGCCAGCATAATTTTTTTTAATGTTTAACAAATCTAACAACAAACTTTTAGTATTTTCACTTTTTCTTTTGGATAAACAATTAGTAACTGATTTTAATAGCTTCACCTTTTTTTAAAATCGGAAATTTGATTTTTTTGCTTGTCTTTTTTCCATTTTCCTTTTGTGTTACAGTAAAATATCCGGATTTTCCCTTTAGGGTGCTGTTTTTTATCGTAATATTTGTATAAGAACTATCTATTACACATTTTTTTACCAACTTTCCTTTATACTTAAAACTTAATGTTGAATTCGCTGCTGTTTTTATGCCATATTTTATTCCTTTTCTGATTCTCTTTGCTGTGTCACATATTGGCTTTTCAGTGACATATTTTTCAACTTTTACTGTTTTATTTTTAGATATCTTTTCCTTTTTTGAGTTTAGTCCACTTATTTGAATATCCTTTGCTTTAGTATAATCAAACACTAATTTGAATTTATTTAATTCAACTTTTACTGTTTTTTTCTTTCCATTATACTTTCCTGTAACATATTTACATCCTTTTGCTTTTCCAGTTATAAAAATTTTTTTTGAATCATATTTTACATGAACACTTTTTATTACCGGAACGTTCGCCAGAAAATATTCTGTTACAGTAATTGTTTCATCCCCTCCTACAGCATCATTATTAATTGCCGTTGAATATCTTTTTGTCATACCTTTAATATCACATTTTTGAATGCTATAGTATCTATTTGCAGGATTCATAACTGATACACTGCCTTGATTATTATGCGCCAATCCCAATGCATGACCTAATTCATGTTCAGCAACATTTATTATCTGCGCTTCCGTATAATCATACTTTTTGAATGCTGCTCTATTTAACATTATTTTGTTCTTTATAATATGTCCATCTGAAGCTCTATACTGCGTATTACAATACCCTGCTATTTTTAAACCACTCTTTGAATCATCTTCATATGATGATACCGTAGTCTTTGATGAACTTTTTTTCGTCCATTTAAAACCACTATCGATCCATTTTTTTGTAGATTTAGACCAAATATTTTTATATTTTTTCGATGTTGAATTCACTTGGTAATTTGCCGTTTTTTTTGCATAACGCCAACCCTTCATAGGTGTTGTCGCCTTCGTGCTTCCGTATGCAGTCACACTACACATCATAATTGTAATCATTGATACTGATAAAATTTTTTTCGCCTTATTTAATATCTTCTTTCTCATATTAAAATCCTCCCTAGCATTACTTTTCTTTAAGTACTTTCTTTTTAACCAATTTAATTTCAATAAGTCCCAGCACTAGCGAAACACATAGTACAATATCTGCCATAAATATGCATATGGATACTCCTTGACGTTTTGATACTAATGCAAAAACTGTCAAGAACGATTCAATACTCCATACAACAATTGTCTTTTTTCTATATATTATCTTTTCAATTTCATCAAGTTCCTTTTTCACTGCTTCAACTGGTGAAAACGAAAGAATAATTATACTCGAAACCATAAATAATCCCAAATAAATGAAAATATTAATCTGAATATACTTCATTACTGAAAGCACTACTGTGATTATTAATATTGTTAATAAATAACACTTTAATGGCGTAGATGCATGATAACCTCCCGCATATTTTCTTAATAACATGAACGATAAAACAAATATAATTCCCTGCCATATCATTCCCATAATTAACCCAATTACCAGAAGTGTCAACAAATCTAAAATACTTGTGAGTAGCTGCTCTAACCCATATTGATATATTTCATAATCTTCATCTTTAATTGCATTTCTCGATAGCAACCTATTTGTAACTTTCTTCGAAATCTTTCTAACCATTAAAACTTTCTAAGTTTCTTTACGCTATTTGGAACTTTTGGCTGATGAAAAAACCAAGAACATGCAGAATTAACATTACTTTTTGCCGATGCTAAAGCTGCAGCTCCAATAATTTTATCAACTGTCTTTGCTTCTTTTTTCATAAATTACTTCCTCCTTTCGCCAATTGTCTTCCAGCAAGAAAGAGAATAACATATTTGTTTCAATTTTTATCTCTGTTGTACAAAATCATAGTACTTTTGTATAAAATTAAAGATATTAAGTAAAAAAATCCCTATCAGCTGAAATTTACTTCAACTAATAGGGATGATTTTTTAAATATATAACATAGCATTTACTCGAAATTCTTTTTCATCAAAATCTACCTTCATGGTACCATCATGATTATCCACCGCGGCTCTAACGCTTTTCAGACCAATTCCATGGAAAGTTTTATCTTCTTTTTTTGTAGTAATCTCCCCATTTTTCTGATTTACAATCCCATCATATCTGTTTTTCACCTCAACAAACATCGTCCCGCGTTTATACTTTATCTTCATTCGTATATACCTATCTTCCACAACATTTTCAGACGCTTCCATGGCATTGTCTAATAAATTTCCTATAATAGTGACTAAATCTTCTACTCCCTCCTTTATATTACTCGGAATGATTATGTTTGAATATATCTTAATATTCTGTTCACTGGCTTTGCTTAACTTATAATTAATTACACTATCTAAAGCAACGTTCCCAGTACTGCTGTATATTTCATTTTTTTCAATTTTTTCAGCTATGTTGCCAATGTATTTTTTCACTTCTTCATTTTCATCACCTATCATGGATGTTATCGCATATAAATGATTCTTCATATCATGTCGAAGTGCTCTCATTCCTTTATCACCCTGCTCTAACAACTCTGCCTGCCTCAAATAATAGTTTTTTTCTCTCTTAATTACTTCTGACTGAATTCTTTCCGCATAATATCTGGATATTACATCATACAAATAAATTATTAAAAACAGAACGAGTAGCATACATATAACAGATATGACTTTAATACTGTCCACAATGTTTTCCTGTGAAAAAATAGCTGTTTCCATTGAAAAAATAATAATACTCAATACAACTATAATAATATCAAAAGTCCTTGGCAATACAATCTCCGTATTAATATTCTTGAAAGCACTAATTATTTTATATATAATCCAAAGAACAATAGAAATAGCTATATACGAAAAAGCATCTCCATTGTGTCCACTCTCCGAAATATGAATATCTCCTAATTCCAACACTCCTGCAACCACAGTTTCTGATGCAAATAAGCACACATAAGTTAAAAAAACAGCAATTATCTTTTTTTCTATGTTCCCACCATAACATAATGTAATTATAAACAACGTACTCACTCCGACCAGCATATTCAATAACACATATGGCATGTAAGTATACTGTACTGCACACACAACAAAACGTAATATATAAGCCGTAGCAATAAGTCTTTTTTCTTTCGTTCCCGTACCAAGAAATATTGTCATAAATTTTGATATGATATATAGTTCAAAGAACGACGATAATATATAAGAAATCACATATAAAATATTTCCCATTATTCTTCCTCCAATCTATTGTATTTATCTCTAATTGCTTTTCTTCTTGATTGGCTTATGGAAAACTCTTCATTATCTGCCATTACTACATGGTCATATCTCATTATTTGGATAAATTTATAATTTACTATGTATGATTTATGTATAAATAGAAATCCATAATTTTTTACTCGTTCATAAACTGACTCAAGAGATTCATAAAAAGTGTCCTCCCCATCTGTTGTAAACATACTTACTTTTCTATTATTTCGAACAAAATACATAATTTTGAATATCTCTACTTTGTGACTGGAATAGCCTTTCCTATAATGAAATGTATCTTTCATTCCCCCGTTAAGATTAATGTATACATCTATAACATTTCTTATCTGCTCTTCATCTAATGGCTTTACCAGAAAGTCAATCGGTCTGACTTTAAAAAGCTCCATTGCATATTCCTGTTTTGATGAAATGTACACTATTTGCGTAATATTATTCTTTTTCGTCTCACGAATATATTTTCCAATTTCCACACCATTCATTTTAGGCAATTCTATATCTAGAAATACCAAATCATATTTTGTTTTTTCCATCTCTTCACATAACGTTTCCCCCGAATAGAAAACATCAATATCATATTCAAGAAATTTATTTGACAAAATATTTATCAGCATCTTTTCAATATGTGAACATATTTTTATCTCATCATCACATACCGCAAATTTTATCTGCATCGTATCCCCCTTCTGCTATCACATATTTCGCACACGTTAAATTATATCATGGCAGAGCAGGGAATGAAACACCAACTTCTTTGCCTTGTGCCATTACCGTTTTTAGTCATATTTTTATTTTTTCTGCTTCATCCGGTTTAAGCCAATCCTATACTATACTCTCTTCCATTTTATCCATTCTTGAGATAATATCTTCATACCGTTCCTCATCCTGACACACAAAAAAAGTACCACCCCAGACAATTTAATGTCCGAAACGGTACCCGCGTGCGCCTCCAGGGGCTCGAACCCTGCACACCCTGTATGACCTGATAGATTTTATGTGGTTTTATTTGAAGCCATATATTGTTATATCATGTATCGTAATCCCTTTATTCATCGGCAGTTCAGGTATTATAACCTGTTAAAGAAATTTAGTAACAAAATATAATATTTTTTAAAAAGTAGAAAATTCTGTGGGCAAGAATCTTAGGTTGGAGTCTAGGTTGTATTTGATGTTTATTGGAAAAATTCTAGTTGGTAAGTTTCCATTTTTGTAATCATTACCTTTTGGTTATCATGGTTTATATCTCTGGTAATATAATTTTGCATTTACTATTTTTTTGAAAGGATGTGTTTTTATGAATGATATTTATTTTGCATTTTATAATCTGGTGACTGATTCTATCGAAGCTTATTCCGGAAAAAATTTAAAAATCGTGTTTAATTGTACCCTGATAAATAGCAAAGTTTATCTTGAAGAGCCTCTGGATATTGCTTATCTTCATCGATTGGCACAGGAAGAACCATTTAATTATATTCATTTTGCTTTGCAACCTAACGGATTGCAAGAGTATGTTGAAGCAATGAATGTGTTCAACTAAATCTTTGTTATTTTTGCCAAATGAGCATATTAAATTTTTATTTTTCAATATGCTCATTTGGTTTGCAGTTTATGAACTCATTATATACTCATCTAAATCTAGCAGGTGTTTTCTATCTACTAAAGATTGTTTATCACTAGCTATTTTAACGGATTAAGTTTATAGTCAAGATTTCCAATCAGATAATTTTTACTATATGTACAACGACATGCATCCGCATCAAACAGTGCCACATTATATGCTGTCCTATCGAATGTACTAATATATTTGACACCATCATATCCTAAGAATTTTGCAAAATCGCTAATATATTGTGTTGGTAAATAATCCAACTCCGTATCATCACTCGTAATTGGCTTTGCTAAATCATTCTGTATTTTGCGCAAATGTCTTTCATTAATCATATACTTTACTTTATCAGTTTCCGTATAAAACGGAGAATTGTGAGATATAATACTTAAATCCAATACCTTAACATCTCGGTTCAATCGGAAATTGGCTATTGAAACATAGTCAAAGGCGTTTGCCCTGATTTCTTTAATAGTGGTTTCTTTACTGCTACATAAATATAGACAACTTATTCCTTGGGAATTCGCCCGTCCTGCCGTAGCTTTGTCAAAAGGTGGTGCTCCCATTTCGCTTCTTTTAAAACCAACCTTGCTTGATTTTCTCGCTCTATATAAAGTTGTATTTTTCTTTATTGTTATTTCTGTATCTTTTAATACCTCTGCCAACAATTCTAAATTTATATGCTTACTATGAAATCTATTTTGATTTCTGAGATATTTTCTGAAGTCTTCCCAATGATATAACCCCATTATTGAATTTTGTAACAAATACTCTTCACTATTCAATTCAGGAATTCCTACATTTCCGTTTAGAAGTTCATCATCAATATCTATTGCGTTTTGTATTACTCCGTCAATAATGTTTTTTACGCCAGACTCTTCTATATCAAAAATATCCCAATCATGCTTTAATCTCGATTCCAATGTTCCCAATTTTTCTTCCGGATAATTTTTATCTAGTTTTCTTTCTGGCACATATATTTTTATTATATTTCCTAACAGTTCCTCAATGTTCGTATTGTCTGCATTAACATCACTATCATACAGAAAAACATCATTTTTTCCACAGACCGGGCAGTCACCCTTATCATCAAGTGCTTTAATCTCAGCTTTCAACACCTCATCTGAAAAACATTTATCACAACATATCATTTATTTATCCCCCAAGAAGTCTCCTATCAATTCCAAGTGATGCATCAAAGAGTACTTTTTGATAACACCTAACCCCGGAAATTTACCATTTTGATAACATGAAATAAGATTATTTAATCCAGTTGTAATTTTTATGTTATTCAATTTATCCCAACTCATCAACTTTTCCATTGCTTCTTCAAATTTTCTTGGAATATCGGAAACATCTCCATTCGAATCTGAAACAAAATGATGTACTCTTAAAACTTTCTTTTCATCAAAATACACAATATGAATTGCAATTGCTAATGGTGCGAATCCATTCTCCTCATATTCATCTCCAACTACAGAATAATCCGAAAATCCTTGGTATCCACGTTTGGAAAAAGTTAAATGATTCTTGCTAAAAAAATCATCTGGTTTTTCAAGATAATCTACGTTTCTACGAGCTTTATTATACACGTCTTCAAGCATTACTGTCTCTCCGGAGACGTCATCCTTAAAATCCTCATCTTTGGGGATAAAAGTCATTCTTGCTTCCAATGTCTCACTCATTTCTGCATAATAATCACAATTACCTTTAACCCTATTAATAAATACATATTTCTTTGGATCTATTTCTTTAGAACGTACTTTATTTACTATGGTCGCATTAACAATATACGCAGGAATGACGGTTTGATTATTCAAGATTTCCTTATAACGCTCCATATTTTCCTGAAGTTTTTTCTTTTTTGCAACATCCTTCTCTTCAATATCTTTTTTCATTTTCCGGTATTCATCATCGAATCTCCCAACTTCCGGATTTCTTATTAAGATAATATCTCTATTAAAGTTTTTAAACTTTTCTAATGTAATAAATAAAGTACTATTGAAATGGACTGGCTCAATTACCGGAATAATATTTTTACTTAATTTATTACTTTCTAACAATTCTCGTAAACATAGTAATTCATTCTGCCTTCCTCTAAAATATGGATAATACATACTCTCTTACACCTCCACTTCTTTGTTTAAAAAATTACATATTTTATCATACTGTTCATGGTTTTTCTTTGAGAAATACACATAAAAACTTAATTCATATGGAATATATTCTTCAAATGCTTCCGCTACAACCAATAATGTTCTTTTTTTCAAAACCTCCATTGTTTCTTTTTGCAAGGTTTTTATATTTATTTTTTTTATCAATTTCAGGCATTCTCGATAATATTGAAAATCATTTACAGCAGGTAATTTTCTAAAATGTCGTAAAATGATATCTTCAAATTCTTTTTTCCTTAAAATATTAAAAATTGCTTCATACGATAGTTCCGAGGCATTATATCTTGCCTTTTTTCTGCATAAAAGATTACCATTGTCATAAAGCACATATATTCCAACAGGTGTTCCATCTAAAAGTTTTTTCGTTTTTTCAAAATTTCTATAACCAACGACAATATTAACGTAACAATATACTTTATAGTAATCTTGGATTTGAGATGCCAAACGATTAAAATTATCTAAATCCGTTTTGATTTCATATGCAACACCTTTACCATTAATCATTACAAAATCTACTTTAGAGTTTGCAATAGGTAATTCTGTCAAAGCTGCTGTTGTATATAAATCGTGCTGTTCTAATAACAGTTTATTAAAAATCGTATTCTTATAATAGTATTCATTTCTATATGAACCATCCATATAATGATATATCTTACTAATTGCTTTTCCATAAGTTATACCATTTTTAGATTCATACCTTTTAATACATTTAATAAATGAATCCGGAGCAACATCTGCATCGATAAGTTTATCAAGATATGGAATTGTAAATATTTTATTAACTAAATAACTATTCATTTCCATAATTTTGCTCCTCCTTATTTACATGATATCATATCTATTTTAAGTTCTCAAACAGAATATATACTTTGACAGCGTAAATTTACATTCGGATTTTTTCAGGCAGATTCCACCCGGAACTTTTAGATTAGAGTTAGATTCCCAAAACTTAATTCTACCTTACAAAAAATCTCTGGCTTTTTCAATATCTTTATATAAATTTCATATTTGAATTAAAATATATCTTTTTCCTTGTATCCATTGTCAGATTCGTCTGCATACTGTCAAAATATTTCCCCATTTGTCCATGTCTGCTTTTTTCTGATGACATGATATCTGTTATGCTGTAGAAACTCTCTTCATTTCCTGCAGCCTTTGGCAGTTCTTCTTTCTGATATCTTACCAGTTCAAGCATATCTCCATGATTATAGTAGTATGCTCTAAGCTGTGCCATTGCATCTGCTCCCTTTTTACACCATCCCTTTGGCAGACTGCTCATTCTTGATGACAGCACATGGCTTACATGACCTTCTGCACTGCAACCCGGCAGTATCCCTTTATAACTTAATCTTGTTTTTGCAGGCATCCAGTTATTTTGTACATATTTTGAGGCTTCTTCTATCCTTCTCTTTCCCATTTCATCACCCGCTTCCAGATATTCTGTCAGTCTCCCCGTTATTTCAATAAACTCTTTCTTCCTTCCTTTTATAATGATTCTTCTTAATTCATTTATAACTTCTTCTTTCCTGTCTTTCATATGTGATGTCATTTTCAGCAGATATTCCTGCAGATGGAACTCATCAAGAGTTGTAATCATTTCCGGCAGTCTGTGTCTTCCTTCCTTCATCCAGCTTCCACCATCACCGTTCAAATATATTTTTTCTATTCTTCCAACATCATATGTTTTCTCTATACAATCAAAAACATCATCCCAAAAGCTTTTATTATCTGTTCCTGATGATGTTCTCGAAAAATAATGGGGATTTATAAGTCTGTTTCTTTTACTTCCCTCTGTCTCCGGTTCTATCCCCTCATATACATACACCAGTTTTGCTATGATTCCATTATTCTTTCGTCCCTTGTCGCATACCTCCAAATCTCCTTTGCTGATGCGGTACTGCAATGCGATATGATCCTCATCTGCATCTATGTACAGATTTCTTACATTTTTCTTTTCAGCCGCCTCCCTGCTTTCAGGAAATCTCAACCTATGGAGTTTATTCATTGCTGTCTGTTTTGATACACTCTCCAACACACTTGCAGCCTCCCCGCCTCTTCGATATGATGTCTGTACTGCTTCTTCAAGCAGTTGTGCCTCTGCATCATCCGTCATTCTTTCTCCTGTCTCCAGACCCAGCAGCTTATCCAATAAATAGCTTCTCTCCAATGTTTCTTTATTTTTGAACAGCGTTTTTGTAAAATTCACTGAACCCAGAGATGTAATAAGGGTCTTTTTTTCATGACGGTCAACTACCCAGTTTATCTTTCTTCTGGTTGATTCATTCAACATCTCGTCCATATCTTCCAATGTCTCTTTTATCATTTGAACTCCCAGATAATGCAGCTCGTCTGTCAGTTTTAAAACATATGAGGCAATGTCTGTAGGTTCTTTTATAAACTCATCTTCTAAATTTTCAAATCTTTTTGCACATTTTTCGTTAAAATACTGTATACTCTTATACATAGAAAGCACCTCTCTTTTTAGTATTTGGCTGGTTACCTATACTAATCATAAAAGATTGGTGCTTTCTTTTCTATACCGAATTATCCGAGTAAAATTTTACGCTAGCCACAATAAACCATTTATTTCTCAAACACTAAAACCTTTGAAACTTCTGTTTTGCATTTATTTTTTTACTTCCTATAAATCAAATAGTTAATGGGGTGGAATAATTGCCACCCCATCTGTAATTATTTGCTATTTTGTTTTCTGACTCTTCTTTGACCACTTAGAATAATACTTCTTACCGTTTACAGTTATATAAGTTCTTATCCTTACATAGTATTTTTGCTTTGCCTTAAGTTTCTTTATTGTCTTTGTTGTAGTCTTTGCTTTCTTAATAATTATATTCTTCGCTTTCTTAAACTTACTTGAGGTTGAATACTGAATCTGATAACCACTTACTTTTTTAACTTTCTTCCATGTAATTTTTAATGATTTTTTTGCCTTTTTTATATTTTTTATTTTTGATGCCGTTGGTAGTTTTACATCTTCGGCTTTATGTGTCGTTGCTTCAATTATTGGCTTTGTATTATTTTCAACCTTCTTAGTCGTAGTATCGTTCTCCTTGGAAGTTATAGGTTCATTTTCTTTCGAAGTTGTTGTGCCCTCTTCTTCATCAAAATCTTCTACACATCGAGATAAATATACGTATTTAACACCTTCACAATATAATTCATTATCTAATATATCCTCAAAAATAATATTATCTAGTTGTTCCTTAGTTCCGTTGTAATATACAATCGCCTGACTCTCCATAATATATACGCCAATATAATCTATACTAGCAGGCAATGTCACTTTTTTTAAATTTTCACACTCGATAAATGCGTTTGTTCCTATACTCTCAATACCATTTGGTGCTTCTATTTCTTCTAAGCTAGAGCAACCATAAAATGTATCATCGCCAATAATTTTAAGACTTTTCGGAAGAATAATAGATTTTAAATTGATACAGCGTGCAAATGTTCTTTCCAATGCAGATACATTTCCGGATATACTCACTTTTTCTAAATTTGAACACTCATTAAATGCTTCCCATCCTACATATTCTGTATTATCACCAAGATAAATCTCTCTTATGTTACTGCAACCTGAAAATGCATAATCACCAATTATTTTAATACTATCTGGAAATGCTATGCTGCTGAGCTTCGTATAACTAAAGGCAAATTTCCCTATACTTAATAATCCCTCTGGCAATACTATATTCTCTAAATCACTATCCTCTTCCCAACTATGACATGCACCACTTGCTACACATCTTGTACCGTCTTTTATTGTAAGTTCTGAAATATTACTATCTACTTTTATCAAACAATTAGATATATAAAGATTTCCTTCTTCCCAATTTTCTACATTATCATAATACTTTGTTTGTTCAAAACATTCTTCACCCACATATTCAATTGAGCTACCCAAATCAATCTTATCCAATTTTGTACAATAGGAAAATGCAGAATCTCCAACATAAGTAACGCTATTAGGCAGTTGTATTTCCGCCAAAGACTGACATCCATAAAATGCAAAATCATCTATATTTTTTACACCATCTTGTATAATAATGTTTTGTAAATATCGGCAATCAGAAAATGCAGAATATCCTATTGATTCTACTCCACTTGGAATTATAATTGATGTTAGATTATCATTTGAATCAAATGCATATCGCCCTATATTTTTTACACTATCTGGAATGGTTACCCCTGAGATTTTACAATTTTTAAGCGCTTCGTCTGCTATTACTTTTGTACCGTCTTTTATTTTATACTCACCTGTTAAAAAGCGATCTACTTCTAAAAGATACTTATCTAAATACAATTCATTATCTTTGTAATTGTCACTATAGTACTTAGTTCCTTCAAAAGCCTTAGCACCTAGTTCTTCTACATTACTACCAATTGATATTTCTGTTAAATCACTACATCCGTTAAAAGCCCATGTTCCTATCTTTTTAATATTTTCTGGAATATTTATTTCTTTTAAGCTACTACAATTACTAAAAACACTTTCACTAAGTTCTTTTATATTACTAGATAAAAGAACTGATTTCAAAACTGTACATCCATTAAAACTTCCAGCTCCTATTTCTTTTACACTGTCAGGAATTGTTATGTTGGTCAGACTTGTGCAATCTGAAAATGCATAATCACCAATTTTTCTTACAGAACTTGGTATTTCTATTTCCGTCAAACTTGTGCACCCCCGAAAAGTTCCTCCACTAATTCCATTAAGATTTTTTGACAAGACAACTTTCTTTAGTTCTGAGCAACCTTGAAACGCATTGCTATTTATATTTCTTACACTATCTGCTATTATTACTGTTTCCAAATTTGGATAATTTGCAAAAGTACAGTCTATTCCCGTAACTCCTTCCTCTATAATTAATTCCTTTACCTCTGATTTATTTGTAATCGGTTCAGTCACTAATACACCATTTACACCAAGCGATAATATTCCCGTTGAACTTTCAAATGTCTCTGTTTCATATTCTCCATATGGTGTAATGCCTCCACTTATTATAATTTCAGCCAAAACACTATTTGTTTTTATTCCAATTATAGTAGTCGATACTAAAATAGATACCATAATCATTGCCATTATTTTTGTTTTGTTTAGTTTTACATTCTTTGATGCTGCACGCACACTGTTAGCCAATATTAATAATGCAAACGCAACTAATTTTTTAACTTGATTCATAATTTTGTTCTCCGCTATTTTATAATTTAACTATTTTGTTTTCTGACTCTTCTTCATTGACCATTTAGAATAATACATCTTACCATGTACAGTAATGTAAGTTCTTATTCTTACATAATACCTTTTCCTTGCTTTTAGTTTCTTAATGATTCTTGATGTCGTTTTTGCCTTCTTAATGGTTATTTTCTTGGATTTCTTAAACTTACTTGAAGTTGAATATTGAATCTGGTAACCTTTTACATTCCTGACCTTCTTCCAGGTAATCTTTAATGATTTCTTTGCTTTCCTGATTTTTTTGATTTTTGAAGGCATTGGCTGGATGGCAGTCCCGGTTCCTGCTTTCTGTCCATCTCTGATTGTTACCTGTTCTTTCGTTATTGTTTCTTCAGCTGATGTCTCTGAAGCTTCTGTCGTCACTTCTTCCGTAGTCTTTTCAGATGTTTCTTCTTCCTTTATCTGTACTATCGCATAGTAACTAAAATGATCAGTATAAAATAAAATGTTTCCATTTGAAATTGTACATGCCATTTCAACCAACGTGCCATCATCTCTGACCCAATACAGTTTACATTGATTTTCATTATATCCGTCCGGTATCGGTATGGTAACCTGTACACTCTGCCCCGGCTGTGAAATTTTACCGTCACGCTCAAGATATATATCTCTTACAATATAATCATTGGAAATTCTGTCTAATGAACTTTTCATTGCATTTGACAAATCATTTGTGTTTGACAAAACAATAGAATGCATTACAAAATTATTTTCCGACAGAGAATTTTTGCCATCACCAGATTTTATCGAAATACCATTATCACACAGACATCCATTTTCGCCATCAAAATAAATATTGAACGAATGCATCTCGTGTTTTTTACACAAATTAACAAAAAATGTTGAATAATCTACATATTCGCTAAATGTAAACATTCCGTTTAATACATTTCCAAATGGTCCCATCGCTTTCTTTAATGTGCTTTCTGCAATGCTGATACCGATATCTCCGGCACTTTGGATGATGATTTTTTCTAAATCAATATCGCCGTCTTTGAGTATGGCTTTTCCTTCGTCTACAAAAGATGCCAGTTCTCCTTCAATACTGCTTTTCAATACTCCCTTTGCAGCTTTTTCACTTAATTTTTCTGTAAACTTTTTCCCAAGATTTGCAATTTTATCCTTTGGTGTTTTTCCTTTTACTGCATCAACGTAAGATTTTACAAATTTTTTAACAATATTGTCGGACGTATTCTGTGCTATCTTTTCCTTTGTATCCGTATCTGCCTTTATGTCAAGAACACCGCCAAACAGCATAATGGAATCCACGATAAACTCTGTTGTGTTGTAGATTGCGCATGTTTCGGAATATGTTGGATCATTTGTTATTTCAATGTGTCCTCCGACCGGTACATCAATATTAATCTCTGTTTTTTTGGAATAGGAGGCCTGTTTGTATGTAAGAAAATTTCCGTTAAACAAATCGGCAATCAGCCACCCTCCTTCTATAACGGTATCTTTTAAACTGGTTACACAACCGCCGTCAAATCTTTTTATTTCCGCTGTATCAAATAGAATACCGTCTGCATCATAGACATCGACTGCTCCGACAAGGTTCATTGTATTATACACATTAAATGAGATTGCCATCTTCCCATTATCTTTTTTATAACTGGAAAAACTGTCAACAAACATCCCGCCTATGTATCCATTATATTCATAATCACGATCATAATATTTCGGCAAAGCTTCCGCATTGTATGTAAGGATTCCTGAATTCACTTGAACATTTGCACTATATACCGCTCCTGTATTTAATTCTGTAATTGTTAATTTTGCTGTTCCTTCGTTAACTCCGTTAATGTTAAAATATGTGCCATCGCTTTCATTTCGGACATGGTCTGCCGTAACAATATCCGTGTTTGAGGAAATAATGGAATACGAAGCATAATCTTCAACAACCTCCCCATTATTTTCTAACTGCACTGCTGCACCGATGGCTTTCCCTTTGCCCACAATCATTGCAGATACGCTTGAATACAGCTTTATTTCATAATTGTTTATCGTTACCGTGACTGGAACTGAAATGTTTGTTCCGTCCGGAGCTGTGACCGTAATGTCCGTCCGTCCCGCTTTTTTTAATTTCAGATGTACAACTGCCTTTTTTTCATTGCCTGATGTAATGTAATCTCCGGAACCGATGTCCGTTGAAAGGACTTCCACGATGGTCGTATCTAACGGCTTCACATCCAAATCTGCTATTTCATACCGGTTGGAATCAAGAACAAGCAGCGTGTTTATCGTGCTCCCCTCTGTCCCTGTTATTTCACTTCCCAATGTAGCGCTGTTTCTGCCATACCAAATCGTTGTTCTTTCATCTTCACCATTTAGCAATATTTTTACCGGGGTAGATTGATTTGTTGTCGTTCCATTCCCAACTTGTCCGTCATAATTAGCTCCCCAGCAATATAAATCACCTGTTTCTGTGATTGCCGCACTGTGACGATTACCTAATGAAACACTTTTCACGTTACCCAATACTTTTACTGGTGTAGACTGGTCTGTTGTCGTTCCATTCCCAACTTGTCCGTCATAATTAGCTCCCCAGCAATATAAATCACCTGTTTCTGTGATTGCCG